>JBPOHK010000031.1:0-15520 GCA_052035645.1 Pseudomonadota bacterium | reverse complement strand
AACGCGGCGGACCGTGCCGACCTCGTGTTCAAGGGCGAGACGCCCGCCGTCGTCTACGTGCAGGGCCCGTCGTCGTCCGACCTCGACCTCTACGTGTACGACGAGTTCAACAACCTCGTGTGCGTGGACGAAGGCGTCGGCAGCGAGGCGCAGTGCCGCTGGCGGCCGCGCTGGACCGGATCGTTCCTGGTCGACGTGCGCAACAAGCAGGACCAGGAGATCGAGTATGTCCTCACGGCCAACCACGTCGACGGCGGCCAGCCCTGAGCCGGCGCGCGGGGTCCGCGCGCTGCTGATCGCCTTCGCGGCGGCCGTGCTGGTCGCCGGCTGCAGCAGCGAGCCCACGCAGCCCGACCTGCGCCGTCTCTACCGCGGCGCCAACCTCGCCGCGGAACAGCCGCCGCTCATCGTCATCCCCGGCATCATGGGTTCGAAGCTGCGCGACACCGGCACGGGCGAGGTGGTGTGGCCGGGCTCGCTGTGGAACCTCGTCTCGAACACGTTCGACGTGCTCGCGTTCGACATCGATCCGCAGACCCTCACGCCGCGGCCGAACCCGCTCGAGGCGTTCGACATCACCGACACCGCGGCCGGCCAGGACTTCTACAACCGGCTGATCGAGACGCTGGTGGACCACGGCGACTTCCGGCGCACGACGGCCGGCACCCCGGTGGCCGATCCGTACGAGCGTCACTTCTACGTGCTGCCCTACGACTGGCGGCGGGACAACGTGCAGACGGCGCGCCAGCTCGATGCGCTGATCGAGCAGATCCGCCGCGACTACGGCCGGCCCGACCTCAAGGTCGACATCGTCGCGCACAGCATGGGCGGGCTCGTCTCCCGCTACTTCCTGCGCTACGGGACCGACGACGTGCTCGACCGGGACGACATCCAGGTCACGATGAAGGGCGCCTCGAAGATCAACCGCCTCATCCTGCTCGGCACGCCGAGCCTCGGCTCGGCGAACACCATCCGCGGCTTCATCGAGGGCGAGAAGATCGTGCGCACCGTGGCGCCGGAGACGCTTGCCACCATGGCGAGCGCGTTCCAGCTGCTGCCGCACACCATGCGCAAGCCGCTGATCGGCATCGACGGACGGCCGCTGCGCGTGCGCAGCGACGACCCCTCGAGCCCGGAGGTCGACGTGTTCGACCCCGCGGCGTGGCGGAGTCTCGGGTGGTCGGTCTACGACCCGGCGGTCGAGCAGCGCGTCGTCGCGTCGGCGGCGAGCCCGGCCGAGGGCGCTGCGCGCCTCGCGACGCTGCAGGCGTTCTTCGACCGTTCACTGGTGCGGGCCGGACGCTTCCAGCGGGCCCTCGCGCTGCCGCAGCCCGAGAGCGCGGTGAAGCTGATCGTGTTCGGCGCCGACTGCGCGCTGACGCCCGCGCGCGTGCTCGTCGAGCAGGAGGGCGAGCGACGCGTGCCGCGCTTCTCGCCCGACGAGATCCGCTCGCCGCTGCCCGGCCGCCAGTACGACCTGCTGATGCTCGAGCCGGGCGACGGCCGCGTGGTCAAGCCGTCGCTGCTCGGCCGCCAGTCCATCGACCCGACGGTGCAGGGTAACGGCACCGGAAGCTTCCCGATCGCGTTCTCGTTCTTCCTCTGCGAGGACCACGACCAGCTGACGAACAACATCAACTTCCAGGACAACCTGCTGAACGCGCTGCTGTCGCGCAGCGGGCCCTGAGCGTCAGCCGGACTTGGCGCGGACCTTCGCCCGCAATGCGGCGATCTCGCCCTGCCGGCCCTTGTCCGCGACCTCCCGGCCCGGACGCGGCGCCGCCCGCGCAGCCCGCTCGAGGTACTGCTGCGACTGCGCGTACTTGCCCTGCTCGAACAGGTACTCGGCGTAGAAATAGTTGGGGTCGATGCCGTCGGGGTTCAGCTTGAGCGCCTGGGTCAGCAGCTCGCGGGCCTTGTCGTCGTCGCCGAATCCGAGCGGGAAGCCGGGCACCTTGTAGTAGAGCGTGCCGAGGCTGGTGTACGCCGAGCCGTCCAGTGCGTTCGGGTCGATCTTGAGCGCTGCCTCGAAGTCGGCGCGCGCTTCCTTGGCGAGGCTGAGCGCACCGAGCCCGCCCTTGGCGCCGGCGTAGCTGCTCGCGACGATGCCCGCCCAGATCTTCGGCTCGGCGCGGCCCGGATGCTGGCGGGCGAAGGCCCCCGCGCGCTTCTGCAGCGCGTCGAAAGCCGCCTCTCGCGCATCGCCGGCGGGGGCCTCGTAATTGGCCCGGGCCCAGGCCTGCTGGATCGCCAGCAGCTCGGCGTCGAAGACCGGATCGGCGGGCGGGGCCGCCTGCACGAGGGTGGCGCCGAACAGCAGGACGGCGGCGAGGAACGTGCACAGGGTTCGCATGGGGGTCTCCAGTGTGTTCAGGGTCAGGGCCGCGACGCGGCGGCCTCGGCGGCGTGACGGCGGATGACCGGCAGCTGCTTGCGCAGCGCGCCGTCGACGATCCGCGGCAGGATGCCGTTCACTTTGGCGAAGAGCTTCTCGGGCCAGCCGAGCACGGCCTCGAGCTCTCCGCGCTCGAGCATGTCGCAGACCGCGCGGGCCACGAGCTCCGGCGGATCCATCGCCACGCCGAGTTCCTCGTTCATGCGCTCGATCGCCGGCGGGTTGATGCCGGTCCGCGTCGCCCGCGGCGCGACGTGATGCACCTTGACGTGGCTGTCGGCGAGTTCGCGGCGCAACGCCTCGGTGAAGCCGCGCAGCGCGAACTTGGTCGCCGAGTACACGGCGAAGCCGGGATAGCCGATTGAGCCGAAGACCGAGCCGGTGTTGAGGATGCAGGCTTCCGGCTGCGCCTTCAGGTGCGGCAGCAGGCCGCGGCACAGGTGCATCGGCGCCAGCAGGTTGGTCGCGACGGCGAGGTCGATCTGCTCCGGGAGCAGGTCCTCGAGCATGCGGAAGTGACTCACGCCCGCGTTGTTGACCAGCACGTTCACGCCGCCGCGCCAGTGCATGGCCTCGTCGCAGAGGCGCTGCCGGTCGGCCGCGTTCGTGAGATCGGCCACGCAGGTGCCGACGCGATCGCCGTGACGCGCCAGCGACTGGGCGGTGCGCGCCAGCGCGGAGGCGTCGCGACCGGTCAGCAGCACGGCCGCGCCGCGCGAGAGCAACTCGGCCGCGATCGCGCCGCCGATGCCGCCCGCGCCACCCGTGATCAGGACCCGGGCCGAGGCGGGGGTCATGCGCTCTTCCTCAGGGGCAGGGTGGCGAAGGCGCCGTCGTCGAGACTGCGGAACACGTTGCCGTAGAGCCAGAACATCGCGCGTGCGCACTGCACGACGGCGGCGCGGTCCTCCTCGGCGTCGAGCCGCGCGAGGATTCCGGCGAGGTGATGGACGTGCTCCTGGTCGAGCTCGCCGTGGCTGCGCAGGTAGGAGAAGGCGTTGGCCGGCAGCTTCAGGGTGTCCTGGATGCGGTCCGCGGCGCGCAGCGCGAGCGCGACGCTCGTGCCCTCGAGCACGTACACCATGCCGAAGAACCCGATGGGATTGCGGCGGAACACCGTGTCGTAGGCGTAGGCGACCATCGCGTCGGTCGCGATGGCGGGCTGCGAGGCGGCCGCGGCGTCGCGGTCGCCGCCCGCGCGCTCGATGTCGTTCAGGATCCACTGCTCGTGGCCTGTCTCTTCCTCGAGGTAGTGCAGGATCTCGTGGCGCAGCGCCCCGTGCCGCTCCGGCAGGCAGGCGCCGGTCGCCATCAGCAGCGGGACGGTGTGGCGCACGTGGTGATACGCCTGCGTGAGGAACGCCACGTAGAGTTCGCGGGTCACGTCGCCCGTGAGGCAGCGCTGGATGACCGGGGCGCCCACGAGGTACTCGCGGTCGGCGGCGGTGAGTTCGGCAAGTCGTTCGTAGAAGGACATCGGGGTTCCCGGGGGTCAGGCCGGCGCGTGGCCGGCGGAAAGGGCATCGATCAGGTCGCGGTGGCGTTCGGCGATCGCGGCGCGCCGCAGCCGTCCGTTCGACGTCAGCATGCCGTTGGCATGGGTGAACGGTTCGGGCAGCACGGCCCAGCGCCGCACCCGCGCGTAGTCGGGCAGCGTCGCATTGGCCTCCGCGATGGCGCGCTCGACGAGCCCGGCCTCGGCCTCCTCGCGCACGCCGCTGACCAGCGCGACGGGATAGGGCAGGGCCTCGCCGTGCACCAGCACCGGTCGCTGCGGCAGGCGCTGCGCGATCTCGCGTTCGACCCACTCCGGCGCGACGTTGCGGCCGTAGCTCGTGATGAAGACGTTGCGGGCGCGGCCGCGCACGTACACGTAGCCGTCGGCGTCGATCTCGCCGAGGTCGCCGGTGTGCCACTCGCCGGAATGCACGGGCGTCGGTGCGCCGAGATAGCCGAGCATCGCCTGGCCGGCGACGACGATCTCGCCCTCGCCGGTCAGGCGCAACGTGACGTGCGGCAGCGGGCGCCCGACGCTGCCGGGCCGCTGGGCGCCCGGCCGGTTGAGGCAGACGACGGAGGCGCATTCGCTGAGCCCGTAGCCCTCGAAGACCGGCAGGCCGCAGGCCTCGGCGCGCGCGAGCAGCGCGGGCGACACCGAGGCGCCGCCGACCGCGATGAAGCGCAGCGAGGACGGCGGTCGCCAGCCACGCTCGGCCGCGACCACCAGCAACAGCAGCAGTTCCGGCACGAGGATCAGGCTTTCGGGCTGCAGCGAGCTCACGCAGGCCAGCAGGCGTTGCGGATCCGTGCCCGCATAGCTCAGGCCCGTCGTCCGCGTCGACGGCAGCAGGCAGGTCGCGCCGGCCAGCAGCGGGGCGTGGATGCCGGCGACGTTCTCGAGCAGCGTCGCGAGCGGCAGCAGGCAGAGGTGCCGTCCGACCTGCAGCGGCTCCGTCGCCCACGCCAGCGACCGGGCGACGGACTCGAGCTGCGCGGCCGAGAGGCAGACGCCCTTCGGCTCGGCCGTGCTGCCGGAGGTGTACGTGATCTTGACCGTGCCGGCCGGCACGGAGGGCACGTCGGCACCGGACCGGTGGCGGCGCAGCAGCACGAGGCCGTGCGGCGAGCGGCCGGCTTCGCGCCAGGCGCCGAGGGCCAGCGCCCGCGCGGGATCGTCGGTGAGCAGGCTGTCCACGCCGGCATCGTCGAGCGCGTGCTGCATCTGTGCGTCGGTGAAGTAGCCCGGGACGGGCACGCACAGCCGGCCGAGCAGGTGCAGCGCCAGGTCGGCGACGGCCCAGGGCACGCCATTGTCCGCGAGCAGCGCGACGCGCGGGCCGGTGGCCGCGCGCAGCCAAGCGCTCTCGGCGGTCAGGGCGACCTGCAGGCCGCCATAGGTGAGGTGACGCTCCCCGTCGTCGAGCGCGATGCGCTCGGCGGGGGCGCGCCAGAGCACGTGCACCAGCGAGTCAGTGGTCACGATCGTCGGCCGCGAAGCCGGCGATGCGGCGGCTGTCCGGGAGGTAGCCTGCGAACACGCGCGGGTCGGTGTCGTAGTACGAGCCCCAGTCGTCGCTGCCCCCGGCGACGCGCGCGCGGTCCGCGCCGGCGAGTTCGAGCAGCGGCGCCCCGAAGCCGAGCAGCATCTCCCGCACGGTGGCCGTCGCGGTGAACACGATCCAGCGGTAGTCCTGGGCGAGGAGGTGGGCCGGCAGCTGCGCGACCATGCGCATCGCGGCGCGGCAATTGCGGCCCGCGAGGTTGCCGACTTCCACGACCTGCGTGCGCCGGACCTCGATGCCGCTCGCGCGGGACAGCGCCCGCTCGACCGGTTCGTCGAGGTACTGCTCGAGGAACAGCGGCGAGTGGCCGGCCGGGCGCAGCCCGACGACCCCGCAGAGCTCGTCCCGGGTGTCGCGGAAGGCCACCAGCGAAGGCATGAACGTCTGCACGTCCGCGGCATGCTTGCGCGCGAAGGCGGCGCGCACGTAGGACTCCAGCTCCCAGCGATGCGGGTCGCCGGGCGAGGCGACGGCGAGACGCAGGCCGCGCCCGAAGGGGCGCGTTTCGCGGGCGGGGGTCGGGGTCAAGCAGGGCTCCTCGTCGCCGGCCGCCACGGTCGCGGCGGGTGCAGCGTTAGACGCCGGCCCCCGGGCCGATCAATCGCCGGTCGCCGGCCCGGGTCGGCCCCGCCGGGAAATCAGCCACTTGCCGGGGCGGGCGGACGGACGATTGATTTGTGACCGCAGTCGCGTCTAATGCGTCGGGAAGCGAGGAAACCGCCCGCGTGACGAGCGACGACCGACAACTGGTGCAGGCGATGCTGGCGAGCGACGAGCGCGCCTTCCGTGCGTTCTTCGAAGCCTATTTCCCGCGGGTCTATCGCTTTGCCCTGCCGCGCCTGCGCGGCAACGAGGACACGGCGAAGGACGTCGTGCAGGCCACGCTGATCAAGGCGCTGCGCAAGCTGTCGGCCTGGCGCGGCGAGGCGTCGCTGTTCACGTGGCTGTGCCAGATCTGCCGCCACGAGATCGCCGATCACGTGCGCTCGCAGCAGCGCCGCTCGTCGAAGGTGGTGCTGATCGACGACAGCGAGGAAGTGCGCGCCGCCCTGGAGAACATCGAGGCGCCGGCGAGCGACGACCCGCTGCGGCGCGCGGACAGTGCCGAGCTGAAGCGGCTCGTGCACGCGGTGCTCGACCGCCTGCCGGACCGCTACGGCGTCGCGCTCGAGATGAAGTACGTCGAGGGCCACTCGGTCGAGGAAATCGGCCAGCGGCTGGGCATTGGCCACGCGGCTGCGCAGTCGCTGCTGGCGCGCGCGCGCGTGGCCTTTCGCGACGGGCTGGAGGCAGTGTTCGGCGCCGCGGCGGCCGACGTGCTGGCCGGCCTCGAAGCCTGAGGGGGGAAAGAGAGTGAACGAACACGACGAGTCGACCACGACGAGGGACGAGGCAGACCTCGGCGCGCTGCTGCGCGCCGTGGGGCCGCGCCCGCGACCGCCGGCCGCCCTGGAAGCGGAGGTCCGCGCCGCCGTGGAGGCGGAATGGCACGAGGTCACCGCCGGCCTGCAGCGCAGGCGCCGGTACACGGGCTGGGCCGCGGCGGCCGGCGTGGCCGCGGCCGCGATCGGCATGTGGCTCGCCCGCCCGTTGTACCTGCCAGAGGCCGGGCCGGTGGCGTCGGTTGCGCGCCTCGAGGGAGTGGTCGAGTACCGCAGCGACCGGCACGACGAGTGGGCCCCGCTGCCGGCGGCCACCGCGCTGCGCGAGGGTGACGAGCTGCGCACGGGCCTGTCGGGCCGGGTCGCGCTGCAACTCGCGAGCGGCGTGCAGCTGCGCCTCGACCAGTCGACCCGCGTCGCGCTGAACGACGCTCACCATGCACGGCTGCGCCGGGGCGGGCTCTACGTGGATTCGGGCGTGCAGGGCCAGGACGACTCGCGCGCGCTCGCACTGGACACGCCGGCCGGCACCGTGCGGCACCTCGGCACGCAGTACGAGGCCCGCGTCTCCGACGGTACGCTGCGCGTTGCCGTGCGCGAGGGTCTGGTCGCGATCGGCGGCGACGGCGTCGGCATCGTCGGCCGGGCCGGGCAGCAGGTCACCGTGCGGGGCGGGCAGGCGACGAGCACCAGTCTCGCGGCCAACGATGCGTCCTGGGCCTGGATCGGCTCGGTCACCCCGCCGTTCGCGATCGAGGGCCGCAGCGTGGACGAGTTCCTCGGCTGGGCGGCCCGCGAGACGGGCCGGCAGGTCGTCTACGCGTCGCCGCAGGCTGCGGAGCGCGCACGCGGCATCGTGCTCAAGGGCTCGACCGAGGGACTGACGCCGGATGACGCGGTTTCGGCGGTCATGTCGACGACCACGCTGCAGTGGCGGCTCGACGCCGGGCGCATCCGCGTCGAGACGGAGTCCTGAGCGGGACATCGCCGACATAGGCACGGGGCCCGGACGCCGCTAACATCGCGGGGCCGGCGCGCCTGGGCGGGCCAGCGCCCGCCATGCCTGCACCCGGATCTCCAACCCATCGCCGTCGTATGCCCGCGCTCGTCGCGGTGCTGCTGTTCGCCCTCGCACCGGCGGCGGCCCAGGCCTCGGCGCCCTATGCCGGCCGCAGCCTCGACGACGTGCTGCGCGAGCTCTCGTCCCGCGGCCTGCAGCTGATCTACAACCGCGAACTCGTTCCTCCGCAGTTGCGGGTGGCGAAGGAGCCCGCGCCGGGACCGGACGTGGACGTGCTCGCGCAGGTGCTCGCGGAGCACGGGCTCGAGGCGCGCGTGGTCGACGACGGGATCTTCGCGATCGTGCGGCGCGAAAGCGCGCCCGCGAAGCCCGCTTCCACGCCGCCCGCGCCGTCGCTGGACGCCATCGTCGTCACCGCCAGCCGGTATTCGCTGGCCGACGACACCCCCGACCCGCACACCTTCCTCACCCAGGCCGAAGTCGCTTCCATGCCGCGGTTCGCGGACGATGCGCTGAAGGCCGTCCACCGCCTGCCGGGCGCGGCGAGCAACGGCCTGTCCGGCCTCGCGCACATCCGCGGGGGCGAGGAGGACGAGACGCTGGTGGTCTTCGACGGGCTGCCGCTGATGCAGCCGTTCCACCTGCGCCTGATCCAGAGCCCGACGAGCGTGCTCGACGAGCGCGTCATCCAGGGGCTGGACGTCTACACGGGCGGCTTCGGCGCCGAGTACGGCGACCGCATGGGCTCGGTGATCGACGTCCGCTCGGTGCACCCGGAGGCCGACGAGCACTACGAACTCGGGCTCGGCACGTTCCACGTCAACGGGCTCGCGGCCCGGCGCTTCGGCGAGGGGCGCGGCCAGTGGCTCGCGGCCCTGCGGGTGAGCAGTCTCGACCTCACCGCCGACCTGATCGACTTCGACCTCGGCGACCCGCACTACTTCGACGGCTACGGGCGGCTCGATTACGAGTTCAGCGACTCCACGCGCGGCAGCCTGCACCTGCTGGGCGCCCGCGACAGCATCGACATCACCAGCCGCGACGGCGCGGAGACGGCCACGGCGAGCTACCGCAACGCGTACGCCTGGGCCACGCTCGAGCACCGATTCACGTCGCGCCTGTCGGGACGGGCGCTGCTGTCCTTCACCGACGTGGCGTCGGAACGCGAGGGCGTGGTGCACGACCCGGGCAATCGCGAGGGCGCGTTCGACGACCAGCGCGACCACGACGTGCTCGGCCTGAAACTCGACGGCACCTGGTCCGGCGAGCGCTGGCTGCACCGCTTCGGCATCGAGCTGCGCTCGCTGCACGCGACGTACGACTACGTGGGGCACGTCGATTTCTTCGCCGGCTATCCGTTCCCCGACAGCGCACCGGTGTCGGTGCAGCGCGACCTCGCGCCGAACCCCGCCGGCACGCACTATGCCGCGTACGTGACGACCCGGACGAGGCTCACCGACCGGCTGACGGCCGAGGTCGGCCTGCGCTGGGACGAGGAAACCTACACGCCGGATGCCGACCAGGACTTCGGACCGCGCGTGAACCTGCTCTATCGCGCCGGTCCCGCCACGCGACTGCGCGCGAGCTGGGGCCGCTACCAGCAGTTCCAGGGGATCGAGGAGCTGCAGGTGGAAGACGGCATCGACGAGTTCCACCCGACCCAGCACGCGTACCACACGGTGCTCGGCGTCGAGCAGGACTTCGCGCACGGCTTCGGGCTGCGCGTCGAGGCCTACCGCAAGGATTACGGCGACCTGCGCACGCGCTACGAGAGCCTGTTCGACCCGCTGTCGCTGGCGCCGGAGCTGCGCTGGGACCGGGTCGCGATCAGCCCGCGTGCGAGTCACGTGGAGGGCATCGAGGGCATCCTGAACCGGCGCGGCGACGGCCCCTGGAGCGGCTGGTTCAGCTACGCCTGGTCGCGGGCGCAGGACCACGTGGGAAACCGGGACGTCCTGCGCAGCTGGGACCAGACGCACACGGTGCAGGGCGGTCTCTCGTGGACCGACGACCGCTGGTCGCTGACGCTCGCGGGCAGCTACCACACCGGCTGGCCGCTGACCCCGGTCGAGGTCGTGCAGGGCACGACCGGCGAGACCGTCGTGCTCGGGCCGCGCAACACGATCCGCTATGCCGATTTCGCCACCGTCGACCTGCGCGCCAGCCGGGAGTTCCGCTTCCGCCGCAGCACGCTCGAGGTGTACGCGGGCGTGACCAACGCGCTCGACCGGCGCAACCCGTGCTGCGTGGACTACGAGTTCGAGGAGGAGGACGACGACGACGACGATCCCGACGGCACGGGCGTCGAGGTCGAGCGACACTTCCGGCGCTGGCTGCCGCTCGTCCCGTCGTTCGGGGTGCTCTGGAAGTTCGAGTGAGCCCGCAAATGAAAAGGGGCGCGGTCGCCCGCGCCCCTCGCTTGCCTGCGCCGCGGCGCGGGCGGGATCAGTTCACCGCGAGCTTGTAGTTGTTGTAGACGCGGCCGAGGTTGCGGATGTGGATGCCGAACGGCCCCGTCCACGCCGGCGTCCAGCGGCACAGCATCGTGTCGCTCGCGTCGGTGTCGGTGCAGATCGTGTTGCCGTTCTCGTCCGTCACGTACAGGTCGAGGTCGGTGTCGCCGTCGCCGCTCACGAGCACCGCGGCTTCCTCGCCGCCGCGGAAGCTGATCGTGTAGGAATCGGTGTTGCCGGCGAGCACGGTGTCCGAGTGCACCGTCGGGCCCCGCGTCGCGCCGCGCGACTTCGTCGACTTCGCGTCCGCGATCAGCGCCTGCAGCGTGGCGTTGCCGGCAGCCATGCCTTCCGCACGGGCGAGCAGCGCATCCGCGCTCAGGTCGTAGCCGGTGCCCTTGTCGGCACCCTTGGCGCCTGCGCCCTCGGTCTTCTTCGCGGCTTCCAGCGCCTTCGCCGGCGCGGCCTTCTTCATCTTGGCCGCCTGGATCAGCGCGACGGGGTCGCTCTGCTGGATGCCGTAGATCGCCAGCGAGTCGGCGGTGGCCAGCGCCTGCACGGCCGCCGACGTGTCGGAAGCGGTCGCCTTGGCGCCGGCGTTCGGGCCCTTGCCCGCTTCGGCCGCCACGGCGATGCCGGCAACGGCAGTCAGGGCGAGTGCGATCGCCACGCCGACGCGGCGCGACGAGAGAAGGTTCGACATAAGCAAGCTCCTGTAGTGTTTGTCTGGTGTCATCCCGCACCGGCTCGAGCCGGCTGCGTCACGATGGACGTCGGTCATCCCCCAACGTCAGGCGCGGGCAGCGTAGCCAATGCCCGCCTCGGGCGGCAAGGACTGATCTCGACGGCGGCGCGGCGGCTTGGCATTCTTGTTCCCACAACACGCGGGCCCGAGCCCGCCACGCAGGTCCGAGCTTGGCAGAACCCGCCCTCCCCGAGCGAGAAGTCGATCTGGTTTTCGACGATGCGCTGCTGTCCGCGCTGCGCGGCGATGCACCATCCCGGCGCAGGGCGGTGGAGCGCCTCTATGGTGCATTCGCCGGTCGCCTGCGCCGCTTCTTCCAGAACCACCGGGCGACCCCGGCGCAGGCCGAGGACTTCACCCAGGAGACGTTCGTGCGCATCGTGCGCTCCGTGGCCGAGTTCCGGGGCGAGGGCACGCAACTGGCCGCCTGGATCTGGACGATCGCCCGCAACGTCGCGCGCGATGCCGGGCGCAGCCCGTCGTCCCAGCCGATGCTCGACGTGGACGACCTCGAGGGCGGGGACGTCCCGGTCGAGGAAAATGCCGATCCGGCGCAGCGCGTCGAGTCGGAGTCCGTCGCCGATTGCGTGCAGCGCGGCTTCCGGGAGTTCGCCCGGCTGCATCCGCAGCGGGCGCAGTGCCTGTCGTGGCTCGCGACCGACCAGATGGAGATCGCCGAGGTCGCGCGCACGCTGGGCCGCACGGCGGCGGCGACCCGCGAGTACCTGTCACAGTGCCGCAAGAAGCTGCGTCCGTTCATCGAGCACTGCCTCGCCGGGGCCTGAATGCCTGACGCCCCCGACTCCGCCACGTCCAAGCAGGCGCCGGGGCCCCCGGCGAACCCGCTGTTGCGAGGAGCCTGAAGTGCTGCGAATGATTCGTATTTTTATGCTGGGCCTGCTCTGCGCGGCCTCCGGCACCACGCTGGCCGCCGGGCGCACCCATGCGCTGCTGGTCGGCGTCTCCCAGTACCCGAACCTCGATTCCTCGATGTGGCTCGACGGTCCGCACAACGACGTGCAGCTGTTCGCGGAGTTCCTGGGCGAGCGCGGCGTCCGTCCGGCGGACCTCAAGGTGCTCGCGGACGGCCTGCCCGGGGCGGGCGAGCCGACCAAGCGCGCGATCCTCGCCGAGCTCGATGCCATCGCCGTGCGCGCTCAGCCCGGCGACGTCGCCTTCCTGATGTTCGCCGGTCACGGCTCGCAGCAGCCCGCGCGCGACGACGACCTGCGCAACGAGCCCGACGGGCTCGACGAGATCTTCCTGCCCCGCGACGTCGGCCGCTGGGACGGCGAGATCGCCGCGCTGCCCAACGCGATCAGCGACAACGAACTCGGGGCGGCCATCGGGCGCATCCGCGACCGCGGCGTGTTCGTCTGGGCGATCTTCGACAACTGCCACTCCGGCACCATCACCCGCGCGATGCCGCTGCCGGGCGAGAAGGACCGCCAGGTGAAGCCCGAAGCGCTCGGCATCGACCCGAAGGTGCTCGCGGCCGCGGCGGCACGCGCGCAGGCGGCGGGCGAGCGCACGCGCGGCGGCGCGGCGCCGGTGCGCCAGGTCACGCCGGAACTGGATCGCGGCGGCGCATCGCCGAAGCGCGGCGGGTTCGTGGCGTTCTACGCGGCGCAGAGCCAGGAGACGACGCCCGAGGCATCACTGCCGATGTACGCGCCCGACGCCGTGCCGCGCGGACTGTTCTCGTACACGCTCTACCAGGTGCTGTCGACGCACCCCGACGCGACCTATCGCCAGGCGATCGAGCAGGTACTGCAGTCCTACCAGGGCATGGGCCGCCAGCAGCCGACGCCGACCTACGAGGGCACCGGCCTCGACAACCTCGTGTTCGGCGCGACCCCGGGGCAGGCCGTCACCCAGTGGCGGCTCGAGGGCGACAACGGCGCGTTTCGCCTGCGCGCGGGGCTGATCCACCAGGTGACGAACGAGTCGATCCTGGCCGTGGTTCCGCTGCCGACGTCGAAGGACGCCGAGGCCGTCGGCTACGTGAAGGTGACCAGCGCGGCGAGCAACGTGGCGGAAGTGGTGGCGGTCGAGTACGCCGGCAAGCCCGCGCCCGATCTCTCGAAGCTGCGGCTGCCGGCCTTCGCGCGCCCGGTCGACCTGAAGGTGGATTTCTCGCTGCGCGTCGCGACGCCGGCGAAGTCCTCGGGCTGCGACGCGCCGTCCGCGGCGGTCACGGCCGCGATCGGGGAACTGCAGGGTGCCCGGGGCATCGCGTCGCGCGTGCGCTGGGTCGCGCCCGACCAGCCGGCCGACGTGCGCCTGTGCCAGTCCGGATCGCGCCTGCGCCTGCTCGACGGCGACGCGAGTGTCGCGGCCGACCCGGCCAGCCAGGGGCCGGCGATCGACCTGGCCTCCGCGGGCGGCGCGCGGGCGGGCGGGCAACTCTCCCCGCTCGCGATCGAACTCGGCACGAACCTGGAGAAGATCGGCCGCGTCGCCAACCTCTCGCGCCTGGCGGCCGGCATCGGCGGTGGCGGCGCGTCGAAGCTGGACCTCACGCTCACCTGGCTGCCGAAGTGCGACGTGAAGGACGCGGACTGCAGCGCACTGCCGCAGGTGCTCGACGCCACCTCGCGGCCCACCCTCCGCGACGGCGACCGCATCAAGGTGAGCGTGGCCAACCCGTCCGCGCAACCCGTGGACCTGACGATCCTGTACGTCGACGCCTACTACGGCATCACGGCCATGTACCCGGATGCGGACCAGGGCGACCTGCCGCGCATCGAACCGCGGTCCCGCATCGAGTTCGAGATCACCGCCAATGCCGACCCGTCCGGCTTCGAGCGCATGCTGGTGATCGCCATCCCGGTCACGCCCCAGTCGCCGCAGACGAGCTTCACCGGACTCGCGCAGCCGGGCATCGCGCAGACCGCGAAACGCGGCGGCTCCGCCGGCGGACTGCTCGACATGTTCGAGGAGGCCGCCTTCGGCTCGGCGCCCACCGGCGCCACGCGCGGTGCGCCTAGGCGCGCCTCCGCGCTCACAGGTTCGGCCGACATCACGACATACTCGTGGACGGTTGCGCCGCGCTGAACACCCCAGGATCTACCCAGGAAGGTCACGCATGAAACAGCTCACTCTCGTACGCGCGCTCGCCGGTCTCGGTACCGTCGCACTGGTCGCGGCCTCCGCCGTCGCCGACCCCGCGCCGGTCGTCCGCGGGTCGCTGCGTTCCGCCACGGTCGTGCCGGGCGCCGTCCCGGCCGCCGTCCAGGGGTTCCCGGCCAGCGTGCACGCGCTCGACGGCGCGCCCTCGCTGCGGGCGCTGTTGCCGCGCGGCGAGGAGAAGCCGCGCGGTGCGCGCGAGGCGGCACTGTTCCGGCAGTGGTCGCCGGGCGTGGTGCTGGTCGCCGTCGAGGACGGCCTCGGTTCGGGCGCGGTGATCGACAAGGAGCACCGGCTCGCGATCACCAACCACCACGTCGTCGCGGGCCACCGCCAGGTGGCGGTCATCTTCAAGCCGGCGGGCGAGGCCGACCCGCAGGACCAGCAGGCCTATCGCGCGGAAGTGGTGAAGGTCGACGAAGTCGCCGACCTCGCCGTGATCCGCATCAGCGAGATCCCGGCCTACGTGCCGGAGATGAAGCTCGGCTCGCTCTCGGCGATCGAGGTCGGTTCCGACGTGCACGCGATCGGTCACCCGACCGGCGAGGCGTGGTCGTACACCGGCGGCATCGTCAGCCAGATCCGCCGCAACTACGAGTGGGACGCGGGCGAGGGAATCCGGCACCGCGCCACGGTCATCCAGACGCAGACGCCGATCAATCCCGGCAATTCCGGCGGCCCGCTGCTCGACGACGCCGGCTCCATCGTCGGCATCAACAGCTTCGTGCGCTCGGACGCAGAAGGCCTGAACTTCGCCGTCTCGGTGGACGACGTGCGCGCACTGCTCGCGGCCGACGGCAGCCGTGTCGAGGGCCGAGCGACGCCGCCGGGCAAGGGCGGCCAGGGGCCGGGCAAGGCGCCGCCGCAGGAGCCGCAGCCGGCCCCGGGCAAGAAGGCGCCGCCCGGCAAGCAGGGTGGCGGCGGCCCGTGCGCGCAACAGCGCAAGCCGGTGGACACCAACGACGACGGCAAGCCCGACGCGTTCGCGGTGGACGAGGACTGCGACGGCTCGGCCGACCTGCTGCTGCAGGACACGAACGGCGACGGCGAGATCGACACCGTCATCGGCGACCGCAACGGCGACGGCGAGGCGGACTTCAAGGCCGTCGACAAGGACGGCGACGGCAAGCTCGACGTGTTCTATCTCGACGAGAACGGGGACGGCAACGCCGACATGGTCGGCACCGATCGCGACGGGGACGGCGAGCCCGACAGTTATCGCAAGATGTAGCGCTACAATCGGGCGATCGTGGCGAGCGAAGACGACATTCAGCGCTGGGGCGACGAGCTCGCCGGCCGGAGCGTGCCCGACGGGAGCGATCCCGAGGGCACC
>JBPOHK010000108.1:0-3582 GCA_052035645.1 Pseudomonadota bacterium | reverse complement strand
CAGCGGCGTTGCTCGTGCTCGGCACGTGCCTCGTCGCGACCGCCGGCACCGCAACGCCGGCCGGTGAGACCGTGGCGGGACTGCCGCTGCACGTCAAGACGCTCGCGCCCGGGGTGATCCGGGTCTGGCTCGGCGACTACGTTTCCTCGACCGGCACGGTGGCCGTCGCCACCGACGGCGGGCTGGTGGTGATCGACACGACGGGCGATCCCGCGGTGGACGCGGAGCTGCGGCACGTCATCGCCCGCGAGCTCGGCCGTGACGATTTCAGGTACCTCATCAACACCCACGAGCACGGCGACCACACCGGCGGCAACTGCGTGTACGGCGACTGCACGATCGTGGGGCATGAGCTGGTGGCCGCGGGCATGGCCCAGCAGGCGGCAGGCCGCCAGCGGATGCTGGAGTGGGGCGCGCAGCGCATCGCCGAGCTGGAGAAGCAGGTCGCCGCCCTGCCGGCCGATTCCGCCGCCACAAAGGCGAGGCTTCAGGAGGAGCTGTTGATCGCGCGGCTCGCGCGCGACGCGCGGGCCGCCGAGGCTCCGGCCTGCCCCCCGACCCGGACGTTCACCGATCGCCTGACGCTGGACGTCGGCGGAACGGCCTTCGAGTTGTCCTACATCGGCGGCATGCACTCGGCGAGCGACATCGCCGTGTTCGTGCCGCAGCACGGCCTGCTGCTGACCGGCGACACGATGGCCGACACCTGGCTCACCGAGACGCCCGGCTGCCTGGCCTCGTTCACGGCGCGCGCGGGGGTCAGGCACGACTTCCCGCTCCTGCTCGCGAACTGGGACGCCCTCCTGGCCCGGAAGGGCGACATCAGGCAGTACGTGACCGGCCACTGGAACGGCGAGCTCTCGCAGGCCGGCTTCGAGGCCCGCGTCGGCTACGTGAAGGCGCTGTGGGAGGCGGTGGGCAGCGCGGCCGCCGAAGGCCGCGACCTCGCCGCGGTGCAGAGGGAGAACACGCTCGCCGCGCGGTTCCCGGAGCTGACCCAGGCCCGCGGCTGCAGCCAGAGGTTCAACGTCGGGACCATCCAGGAGATGTGGACCGTGGTGACCGGCCAGCAGGACGCCGCGGGTCGTCTCTACGCGCTGATCGACGAGGGCGCGGGCGACGGCGCGATCGGCGAGGTCGTCGGCGCGCGCGATGCCAGGCCGGCCCAGTACTTCTACCAGGAGGCCTCGCTGGTCGCCATGGGCTACCGGTTCCTGCAGGAGCAGAAGGTGCCGCAGGCGGTGGCCATGTTCGAGGCGGCGGTCGCGATCTTCCCCGAGGCCTGGAACACCTACGACAGCCTGGCCGAGGCGCTGCTGCAGGCCGGCGACACCGACGGCGCGATCCGCAACTACGAGAAGTCGATCGAGCTGAACCCCGACAACCGGAACGGGAAGGATGCGCTGGCGCGCATCAGGGCGGGGCAGTCGAAGACGTAGGCGATCCTGTCCTGTGCCGGCGCAATCCTCGCGGTGACGCCAGGGTTGCGCCGGCGCAAGTTTCGGCTATCCACACCTGCGCCGGCGCGTCCTGGACGCCGGACCCGGGCAACCTGCCGCCGACCGCCCAGGTGCGGTTCGCGGCCTGGGCGAGGAAGCATGACGAGCCACCCCTACCGCATCCTCAACGTCTTCACGCAGGGCAATGGGCGCCTGACCGGCAACCCGCTCTGCGTCTTCGAGCGCGGCGACGGGCTCGACACGGCGGCGATGCAGGCTCTGGCGCGGCAGTTCAACCTCTCCGAGACGACCTTCATCCTGCCCTCGAGCCGGGCAAGCGCGCGCGTGCGCATCTTCACGCCGAGCTACGAGATGCCCTTCGCCGGCCATCCCACGCTCGGCACGGCCGATGTCTGCCGCGCGCTCGGTCTCGGCGGCGATCGGCTCGAGCTCGAGATGCAGGTCGGCGTCATCCCGGTCACGGCCGAGGGCCGGCGCTGGACGCTGCAGGGCAAGCAGCCGAGCGCGCGCGAGCTCGACCTGCCGCGCGAGGAGCTTGCCGGGCTGCTGGGCCTCGCGGTCGACGACATCGTCGAGCGGCCGCTCTGGCTCAACTCCGGCAAGGAGCAGCTGGTCGTGAAGCTCGCGAGCGAAGCGGCGGTGCGGCGCGCGCGGCCGGTCAATGGCGCGTTCGTGCGCCTGCAGGCCGCCGACGGCGCGGGCATGGCCTACGTCTTCGCCGAGGTCGCGCCGGGCAGGCTGCTGTCCCGGTTCTTCTTCCCCGACGGCGCCGCGATCCTCGAGGACCCGGCGACCGGCTCGGCGACGGTCAACCTCGGCGGCTGGTTCCTGGCGATGCAGGCCAGGACGCCGCTCGCCTGGCAGATCTCGCAGGGTGAGCAGGTCGCGCGCCCCTCGACGTTGTTCCTTGAGGTCGACGCCGAGCGGCGCATCTTCGTCGCCGGCGACGTCGTCGAGCTCGGCCGCGGGACGATTGAGCTCTGACGCCCTGGCGCGGGCGCCGCAAAGGCCCCTTACCGACGAGGTTCCCATGCCCCTGCTGACCCGCGCCGAGTCGAGCGGCTACACGTTCACGAGCCTGCACGCCGACGTGATGGCGTTCATCGCAGGGCTCAAGGCGACAGGTGATCCGCGCCTGCACGTCAGGGACTTCGGCGCCAGCCCCGGGGGACGCGAGCTACCGCTGCTGGTGCTCTCGGCGGCCGGCGTGAAGACGCCCGCGGAAGCGCGCCGACTGGGCCGGCCGGTGGTGTTGATCATCAGCGGCATCCATCCCGGCGAGGTCGAGGGCAAGGAAGGCTGCCTGATGCTGGCGCGCGACCTGCTCGCCGGCAAGCAGGGCCTGGATGCGGCGCAGATCCTGGAAAACGTGACGCTGGTGATCGTGCCGCTGTTCAACCCCGACGGCAACGACGCCATCGACCCGGGCAACCGCGCACTGTACCTGCCGAAGCTCAGGGGCCAGCTGGGCCCAGAAGCCGGCGTGGGCACGCGCGAGAACGCCGCGAAGATCAACCTGAACCGCGACTACCTGCGCTATGCCTCGGCCGAGATGCGCCTGCTGCAGACGCGCGTCTGCCAGCCGTGGGCGGCCGACCTGACCATCGACAACCACGCCACCAACGGCTCGGTGCACCGCTTCTCGATGACGTACGACATCCCGCACACGGTCGAGAGCGGCCGCGCGGAGCCCATCACCTACATGCGCGAACGCCTGCTGCCGCCGGTGACGGCGGCGCTGCGCGCCAACCACGGCCTGGACGCGGGCTGGTACGGGAACTTCGTCGAGGACGAGCGCGTGCTCGACACCGGCGGCGAGGCCGATCCGGCGTCGACCGTGCGGGAGGGGTGGCTGACGTACCCGCACCATCCGCGGTTCGGCAGCAACTACCGCGGATTGACCGGCCGCATGGACCTGCTGCTGGAATGCTACAGCTACATCCCGTTCAGCGAGCGCGTGTGCACCGCGTACGCGTTCATGCTCGAGACGCTGCGGTACGTGGCGGCGCACGGCGACGAGGTGGTGCAGACGGTGGCGCTGAGCCGGGCGCCGCGCGACCGGATCGCCATCCGCTATGCGCTGGAGCGGTGCGCCGCGCCCGTCGAGATCCTGACTCGCACG
>JBPOHK010000014.1:0-11534 GCA_052035645.1 Pseudomonadota bacterium | reverse complement strand
ACCGACCGGCCGGGAGGCGCGCAGCTACACGCTGGGGCGCGAGCGGGTCGCACAGCCGGCGCTGGCGCGCGACCGCATCGCCTACCTCGGCCCGGAGAAGCAGGACCGCTATCACCGCTACGAGTGGAACCTGCCCGTATTCGACGTGGTTGCGACCGGCCTCAACGAGACCGACACGCTGCTGCAGCAGCCCAGTGCGCGACAGAAGCGCGCCGTGCTGGAGGCGTTGCGCGGCGTGGGCCTCGCGGGCCTCGCGGCCCGGGGATTCCTGACCCTGTCGTATGGCCAGCGCCGGCGCGTGCTGCTCGCGCGTGCGCTGGTCCGGCGGCCCGACGTGCTGTTGCTCGACGAGGCGCTGAACGGGCTGGACGCCGCGTCCCGCCGCGCGTTCCTGCGCGCGCTGCGCCGCGCGGCGCGGCCCGACTCCGCCTGGATCCTGAGCAGCCACCGGCGCACGGACCGGCCGCCGGGAATCACGCATGCGGCGCGGATGGAGGCCGGGCGCGTGGCGTGGTCGGGCCGGATGAGCGAGATCCGCCGGGACCTGGCTCGTGCCGACGCGCGGTCCGCAGGGGGCGAAGACAGCCGAATGCGCCGGCCACCGCGCATCGGCGGCGACGACCTCGTGCGCATGACGCAGGTCGCGCTGTATCGCGATTACCGCAGGGCCGTGCCGAGATTCGACTGGACGATCCGCGCCGGCGAGCACTGGTGCATCACCGGTCCGAACGGCTCGGGAAAGTCGACGCTGATCGCGCTGCTCTACGGCGACCTGTGGCCCGCGCTCGGCGGATCGATCGAGCGGCCCGCGCTGGCCCCGGGACTGCCGGTGAGCGAGTGGAAGCGCGCGGTCGGGCTCGTGTCGCCGGAACTGCAGACGACCTACGCGGCCACCGCCTGCACGCTCGAGGAGATCGTGATCTCCGGCCTGCACGCCAGCATCGGGCTGAATGAAGCGCCCGGTCGCGGCGAGCGTGCTCGCGCGAGGAACGCGCTGCGGGCGGCAGGCCTGCTGCCGCTGGCGCAGCGGCGGGCCCGGCAGGTTTCCTACGGCCAGCTGCGCCTCGCGCTGCTCGCGCGGGCGCTCGTCGAGCCGCGTCGTCTGCTGCTGCTCGACGAACCCTTCGACGGACTCGATCCTGAGGTGAGTGCGCGGGCCCATGATCTCGTCGATGCCGCCGCCCGCGGCGGCACGCAGCTCGTCATCGCGACGCATCATCGCGAGGACGTGCCGCGCTACGTCCGCCGCGTGGTCGAGCTGCAACCGGGCCGGCGCCCGCGATTGATCGCGGCGTCGTCGCGCTGAGCGGCAGGCGGGTTCAGGCCGACGGGACCTCGACCTCGATCATGCCGCCCGACACGCGCACCGGGTAACAGGGCAGGGGCTGCGTCGCCGGCCCGCCCAGCACGGCCCCCGTGTGCGCATCGAAACCGGCGCCGTGCAGCGGGCATACGAGCCGGTGCCCGCGCAGCCGGCCTTCGTCCATGCGGGTGTGGGCATGCGTGCAGATGTTGTGCAGCGCGTGCAGGCTGCCTTCCTTCGTGCGCACCAGCAGCACGGGCGTGTCGCCCACGTCCACGCAACGCATCTCACCGGCGCGCAGGTCGCGCTCGGGCAGCACGGCAACGTATCCGGTCGAGGTCATGGGGCATCGGCGCGACGGCGGGGCCGCTACTGTACCGGAGACGACGGCCCGGCGTCCGTCGTCGCTCAGGCCTTCGCGTCGAGCAGTCCCACGGCAACGAGATCCGCCAGGTACTTGTGCACGG
This sequence comes from Pseudomonadota bacterium, assembly GCA_052035645.1. Taxonomy (GTDB): domain Bacteria; phylum Pseudomonadota; class Gammaproteobacteria; order Steroidobacterales; family Steroidobacteraceae; genus RPQJ01. The sequence goes on along the minus strand of JBPOHK010000014.1, from coordinate 9,764 downwards.
TGTCGGCCGAGAGGTGCGGGATGTCGCGGTCGTTGCCCGCACCGTGCCTGCGCACGGCCGCGTGGAAGCGCTCGGCGGATACCATCGCACCCGCGTGAGCGGACATCGGCCGCCCGAGCTGGTGCAGGAGTGGCAGGAAGGACTGCTGCCGCTGCTTCTCCGGCAGCAGGCGCAGTGCCGTCTCGAACCGTCCGAGCCAGTCGGCGTAATCGTCGACGCGCTGCATGCGGCGTCCCGTGGCCGCGATCCACTCGACGAAGTCGTCCAGCGACACGCCGTCGTCGTGCGGATTGACGACGTGGTAGGTCTCGTAGCCGCGCTGCACCTGCTCGCCGAGGCTGACGATGGCGCTCGCGGTGAAGTCCACCGGCAGGCCGTCGTAGTGCGGCTTACCACCGCCCTGCGGTGCCTGATAGAACGAGCGCGGGGCGACGCCGCTCTGCACCAGGCTGAACATCAGGCGCGTGAACATGTCCGGCACGTTCAGCTGGCCGCGATACTTGCGGTGGGCGAGGATCATGTCGGAGCGGAACGTGCTCACGGGCAGGTCGAAGCGCTCGTGCGCCTCGCGCAGCAGCACTTCGCCGGCCCACTTGCTGGTCGCGTAGCCGTTCGCGTAACCCGAGTCGTCCAGTGACCGGCTGGGGCAAGCCGACCGGACGTCGTCCTCCTCGCCGAGCCGACGACCGTCGCTGGTGAAAGCCACGGCGACCGTCGATACGTTGACGAAGCGCTTCTTCTTCGCCGTGAGTGCCAGGCGGATGAGTTCGGCGGTACCGACCACGTTGGGCCCGAACAGCTGGGCGTAGGGCAGCACGTGGTTCACGAGCGCGGCCGGGTGGACGATCACGTCCACGGTCTCCGCCAGCCGCAGCCACGGGTCGTGATCGAGGCCGAGGTGGCGCTCGGACAGGTCGCCGGCCAGCACTTCGAGGTGGGAGGCGGCGAGGGACGCGAAGTGGCGCGCAAGATCGGCGTCGACGGTGCCGATGGCTTCGTCGATGCGCCGCCTCGCTTCGGCGGCATCGGCGCCGCGAACGATGCATACGACCTTGCCGCCGGCCGGCGCCAGGCGTTCGAGCCATTCGAGGCACAGGAACCGTCCGAGGTAGCCATTGGCGCCCGTGACCAGCACGGTCTTCGGCGGCGCGGTGGAGGGTGCCGGCAGGCGCGCGGCCCGCTCGAGGGTGCCGGCGTCCAGGAACTTCTCGAGGCTCAGGTCGGACGCCTTCGCTTCCTTGGCGCCGCGACCGTGCACCGCGCCGAACGTCGGTCGCTCGCCGCCGGACCGGCGGGCCTCTTCGATGTAGTCGGCCAGCTTGCGCAGGCTGCCGGCCGGATGCGTGATCACGCCGACCGGGACTTCGACGTCGTAGATCTCCTCGAGCAGCATCGACAGCGACAGGGCCGACAGGGAGTCGCCGCCGAGGTCTGCGAAGCTGAGCGGCTGGCCGGGATCGACGGCCTCGATGCCGAGCGTGGCCTCGACCGCACGCGTGATCGTGGTGAGCACCGGGGCGTCGCGGCCGTCGCGGCGCAACTCGTCGAGCACGCCGGCCTGCCGCGCGGCGATCTCGTCGTACATGGCCTCGAGTCGGGGCGCGTAGTGCGCCTTGAGCGAAGGCCGCTTCGGCTTGCCGACATTGGTCAGCAGCCCGTTCTCGGGCGAGAAGGGCGCAGACTCCACGATGAAGTCGCGCGGCACCTCGTACGACTGCAACTGCTCCGCCTGCGCCACTTCCTGGATGGCCTCCCGCAGCTTCGCCTTCACTGCGTCCGGGTCGCCCGTGTCGATGCCCGTGCGGGCCAGGGCCTCGGTGCTCGGCACGACCACGCCGAGCAGGAACGCGCGCTCGCTGGTGCCGTAGAGGTACATCTGCTGGATCAGCGGGTGCTTCGCGGTGAACGTGGTCTCGAGCTGAGCGATCGCGACGAACTCGCCCTGTGCGAGCTTCTGCACGTTGTTGCGCCGATCCACGTAGACCAACTCGTCGGGCCCCACCTGCGCCATCACGTCGCCCATCCGGTAATAGCCGTCGTCGGTGAAGACCGACGCGGTCGCTTCCGGATTCCTGTAATAGCCCTTCATCAGCGTGTGGCTCTTGATCAGCAGCTCGCCGCGCGGGTAGGGCTTGTCCGTCAGGAAGTAACCCAGTTCCGGCACGTCCACCAGCTTCCAGTCGATGATCGGCGGGCGCATGACCTTGTTGTCCGTCGTCACGCCCATGACCTCGGTCGCGCCGTAGCCGTTCGGCAGCGCGACTTCGAGGCACGTCTCCATGAAGGCACGCAGCTCGGCCGTCATCGGTGCGGCGCCGAACGCGGCGGACGTGAGGCGGCCGCCGATCAGTCGCTCGCGCACGTCCGCCATCACCTCGTCCGTATTGGCGCCAGGGCCCCGGGCCGCCAGCTCGTTGAGGTAGCGCGCATGGATCATTTCGCAGATGCGGGTCACGACGTTGATGAACGACGGCCGCACCCGCTGGATGTCCTCGAACAGCGTCGAAAGGTCGCTCTTCGCGGCGAAGTAGCACGTGCCGCCGGCGGCCAGCGTGCGGAACACGAGGATGCGTCCGAACGAGTGGTTCATCGGCATGTAGTTGAGCGTGATCATCGGGCGCGGGTCGGGCGCGCGCCAGGCGACGCTCGCCATGCCTTCGCCGAGCATCGCGCCCTTGGGCGAGCCGGTGCTGCCCGAGGTGTAGTAGATCGTCATCAGCGGGTCTTCGCCCGCGGCGGGCACCACCAGCGTCGGCGCGGGCATCGTGCGGCCGCGCCGACAGGCCGACACCAGCGCCTCCAGCTTCGTCGCCACGCCCGCGGCCGCCAGGCGCTGCGCGGCGCGCTCGTAGGTCTCGCGCTGGTCGTCGTCGCCGTCGTCGTACTCGAACACCAGCAGGCTCGCAGGCGCGTGGCCGCCCACGACCATGTCCACGGCGATGTCGAGGCACTCGATGCTGACGGCGAGGCAGCGCGCCTCCGTCTCCTTCAGGATCCGGGTCAGCGTCGGGGTCGGGGCATTGGTCTGCAGCGGCACGCTCACCGCGCCGCAATGGGTGGCGGCCAGGTCCGCGATGACGTAGCCCGAGCCGGCGAAGCCGAGGATGCAGACGAGGTCCCCGCTCCTGAGGCGGACCGACGGGTCCTGCTGCCAGGCGGCGGCGAGGCCGCGGATGTCGGCCCACACGTCGCGATAGGTGACGGTCTCGAAATGATCCAGCAGCTGCTGCGTGCGCCGGCCGGTCTTCGGGTCCGTCACGATCTGGGTCGCGCGACGTCCGAGCGCCGGTCGGTCGGCGCAGGCCTCGAACACCTTCTCGATGATCTGCGGCGTGCGCAGCGAACGGTCCTTCTTGGCGGCTGCGACGGCATCGGGGGTGGCGGCACCCCGGTACTGCGGGTCCTGCGCCATCAGGCGCTCGTGGCGGGCGAGGCTGCGCTCGGCGCAGTACTGCTGAAGATCGATGTTCGACACGTGCGTCCCCTGGTTCCGGTGCCGGCCCGGTGGCCGTTCGTCCGCGCGGCACTGGACAGCGCGCGGTCATGGCGCGATTCTTAGCGCGTTCAGAAAAGAAATCAACGTTCGAATAGTTGAATATCGATAGCGTGTCCGGAGTCGCGGACGCCACACGAGGTCGGGGCGCATGGATCTGCAGCTGAAAGGGCTCAAGGCGCTTGTTACCGGCAGCAGTTCGGGCATCGGCGCAGGCATCGCGGCGGTGCTGGCGCGGGAGGGTTGCCGGGTCGTGGTGCATGGCCGGGATGCCGCGCGCACGCGGGCCGTGGCGGAACGCATCGGGACGCCGGGGGGCGATCCGTGGTGCGTGGTCGGCGACCTCGCGACGCCGGAGGGCAGCGCGGCCGTGGCCGACGAAGTGCAGCGCCTGACCGGCGGCGTCGACATCCTCGTCAACAACGCGGGCGGCAAGACCGCCGCGGGCAATCCGGCGTGGTTCGACGTGCCGTGGGCCGACTGGCTCGGCACGTACGAGCAGAACGTCGGGGCGGCGGTACGCCTCGTGCACGCCTTTGCACCCGGCATGCAGGCGCGCGGCTTCGGTCGCATCGTCAACATCACCAGTGCGTCGGCGACGCAGCCCGAGGCCACGGTCGGCGAGTACTCGGCGCCGAAGGCGGCGATGGTGAACCTGACCGCAAGCCTCGCGCGTGCGCTGGCACGCACGGGCATCACGGTGAACTCGGTCATGCCCGGCACGATCCTCACGCCTGCGGTCGAGGCGTGGCTTTCGCACGTCGCGAGCCAGCACGGCTGGGGCAGCGACTGGGACGAGATCGAGCGACGCTTCACCTCCGAACTGATTCCGTTGTGCACGAGCAAGCTCGGGCGGCCGGAGGACATCGGGCGCATGGTGGCGTTGCTGGCGAGCCCGCTGTCGGGCTACATGACCGGCAGCAATTACCGGGTCGACGGCGGGCAGATCCGCGCGATCGTCTGACGCGCGATGGTTACGGTCATGGAGGAGCGGGTATGACGGACGCGGTGACACCCTGGACTCTGCACGTGCCGCAGGCGGATCTCGACGACCTGCATGCCCGGTTGAACCGAGTGCGCTGGCCCGGGCGCGAGACGGGCGAGGGCTGGGCGCAAGGCGTGCCGCTCGCTCGGGCACAGGCGCTGGTCGAGTACTGGCGGACGGGCTACGACTGGCGCCGCTGCGAGGCGATGCTGAACGGCTTCGGCCAGTCCCGCACGATGATCGACGGGCTGGACCTGCACTTCCTGCACGTGCGTTCGTCGAACCCGGAAGCAGCGCCGCTGCTCATCACGCACGGCTGGCCCGGATCGGTGCTGGAATTCCACAAGGTCATCGGGCCGCTCACCGAGCCGCAGCGCCACGGCGGGCGCGCGGCGGATGCGTTCCACGTCGTGGCGCCGTCGCTGCCCGGGTACGGCCTGTCGGGCAAGCCGATCGCGCCCGGCTGGAACATCCCGCGCATCGCCACGGCGTGGCACGCGCTGATGCAGCGCCTCGGCTACACGCGCTATTTCGCGCAGGGCGGGGACTGGGGCGCGGCGGTGACGGGCGAACTCGCCCGGCTGAAGCCCGCCGGCCTCGCGGCCGTGCACATGAACATCGTCGCCGCGTTCCCGAAGGTGTTTCCGAAGGAGCCGAACGAAGAAGAGCGCCGTGCGCTCGCGGCGCTCGACCGCTACCAGAAGCTCGAGAACGGCTATGCCATCGAGCAGTCCACGCGGCCGCAGACATTGGGGTACGGCCTGGCCGATTCGCCGGTCGGCCAGGCCATGTGGATCTACGAGAAGTTCTGGGCGTGGACGGACTGCGACGATGATCCGGAATCCGTGCTGACCCGCGACGAGATGCTCGACGACATCACGCTCTACTGGCTGACGAATTCGGCCGCGTCGTCGGCGCGGCTCTACTGGGAAAGCTTCGGCAAGCTGCCGCGCTTCGTGACCGACCTGCCGACGGGCTTCAGCCGCTTCCCGAAGGAGATCTTCCTCGCGCCGCGGCACTGGGCCGCGGAGACCTTCACGAACATCGTGCACTGGAACGATCTCGAGCGCGGCGGGCACTTCGCCGCGCTGGAGCAGCCGGAAGCCTTCGTGCGCGAGGTCAGGGACTGCTTCCGGTCCCTGCGCTGAGGATCAGTAGCGCGGCACCGGATCGAACAGGTGGGTCGCGTCGCCCTCGAGGTGGACGTACTCGAGGAAGTGACCGAGTTCGGCGCGCGCGTCGAGGTACAGGAAGTGCACCCCGTAGTTCACGCCCTGGATCGCCACCGGCAGGCTGCGCGTGCCGAGTTGGCTGACGCGGTCGAACTCGGCCTTGTCGGCGATCAGGTGTCCCATGTGGTGAAAGCGAAGATGCTGGCCCGCGGGCGGCAGCCAGTTCGTGTACAGGTTGTCGCCACCGTTGGGCTGGATCAGTTCGATCATCACGTCGCCGGCCCACGCGAGGCCGATGTGGATCGTGGCATCCGGGCCGAACGGCACGTCGCGCATGTAGTGGAAGGTCTTCACGCCGTGGCGCTCGGCGAACATCCGCGCGGCCGCATCGACGTCGCGGGTCGTGTACGCGTTCTGGAAATGGCGGGCGGCGTAGAGCCCGTTGCCGGTCGGTCCATTCATGGCGCCGGTTCCTCTAGCCCATGTCCGCGACGCGCATCCAGCGCCCGGAGCGCTGCGATTCGATGACGGCTTCCACGACCTGCTGTGCGTGGTGGGCCTCGGTGAAATTCGGCGAACCCGGGCCACCCTCGCGGATCGTGCGCACCATGTCGTGGAACATCCAGCCCATCGACACCATGTACGGCGGCGCGCCTTCCTTCCTGAACGGCGTACCCGGCACTTCGTAGTAGGCAGCCGGGATGTCGAGCACCTGTCCGATCGGGAATCCGTACTCGTTCGTGCCGGTCCTGGCGGCGTAAAGGCGCGCGGAAATGCCGTCGCCGAAGGTCGGGTCCTCGAGCAGCAGGCGGCCGCGGTCGCCCCAGACCTCCACGCGCAGGCAGGCGGCATCGGGTACGCACCAACCGGTCTGCACGTTGCCGATGGCGCCGTTCGCGAGGCGCAGCGTCGCGCTGCCGAGATCCTCGGTGCCCGGCGTGAGCTGCGTGCCGTCGGGCAGGATCCACTGCTTCACGCCCGTGGCCGTGGCGCCGACAGCCTGTTCGACCGGGCCGAGCAGGTGCGTGAGGAACAGCACGGTGTGCGAACCGAAGTTGCGCCAGCCGCCGCCACCGCTGGTCGCGTCGGCGAGCCAGTGGTACGGGCTCACGCCGCCTTCCGGATACGCGCAGTAAGGGTACGGCTGGTCGTTGCGTCGCATGAGCGGCATGAGCAGCTGCACGTTGAAGCCGAGCGGCTGGCCGATGAATCCCTCGTCCACCAGCTTCTTCATGTGCATGCCGGCCGGCACCCAGCGGAACTGGGCATCGACGATGCCGACGCGCCTGGCGCGCTGCTGCGCGTCCAGCATCTCGCGCGCCTTCGTGGCACTGAGCGCGAAGGGCAGGGCGTCGTAGACGTGCTTGCCGCCCTTCAGGGCCGCCATGACCATGTCGTAGCGGAACGACGGCCGGCTGCCGACATCGATGATGTCCAGTGTCGGGTCCGCGGCGAGATCGGCGACGTTCCAGTACGCCTTCGGCACGCCGAACATTTTCGCGGCGGCTTCCGCCGTCTCCTGGTGCGCGGTACAGACCGCCGCAACTTCGACGCCCGGCAACAGGCGCCAGGCCGTCCCGTGCACCTTCAGGCTCCAGTTCGCGCCGATGATCCCGATGCGCAGGGGACGGTCGTTGGAGGTGCTCAAGGCGGCTCCTGTTGCGTTGCGGCAGTCCGATGAGAACGATTTACATAGTAGAACAATGTTCAGAAATTGTCAGGCATTCAGGGACTTGCTGATTTTTCAGGGGTTTGGCCGCGATTCGTAGGCATTTTCCCGTACTGGTCGGGCGGGTCCGCTTGCGAATAATCCGACGCCACCGTCGGATTAATGCCCGGAGGAGCGGCACGGCCGGACTCACGATGACGCCGTCCATGACAAGCAAGGTGATGGCCAGGCGCGCGCCGGGTCGCCCGACGCAGAGCGACGCCGTCGAGCTGCGCGAACGCATACTCATGGTTGCCCTCGAGGAGTTCCTCGCGAAGGGTTTCGGCGCCGCCAGCATCGAAGGCATCGCGCGTGCGGCCGGCGTCAACAAGGACACGCTCTACCGGCAGTTCGGCGGCAAGGAGCGGCTGTACCGCGAGAGCGTGCTGCATTCGTTCGAGTCCGTGCCGCGGGCCGAGATGCCGATGAGCGAGATCGACGGCGACGTGGAGGCAACTCTCGCCGCAGTGATGCGCCGCCTGCATCGCACGCTGACGACGCCGCGCGCGCTCGCCGTCATGTCGATGACGATCACGCAGGCCGCGCTGTTCCCGGACTTGGCGACGACCGTGCGCGAGGACACGCGCGAGTACCTGCGCCCGCTCGCCGATTACCTGCGCAAGCGCTGCGCCGACGGTTCGCTCGACATCGCCGATCCCGAAGATGCCGCCGAGATGTTCAGCACCGCGGCGATGGGCGGCATGCGTTTCATGTACGAGCCGCCGCTGCGCGGCAAGGCGCTCGACGAGTTCGTGCGCTTGCGCCTCGACATACTCCTGCGCGGCTGGAAATACCGGCCGGCTTCCCCTGCGCGGCGACCTGCCCGCCGCCCATCGACCTGACAAGGACGCCTGGAGGAATCATGGCTGCCAGCAAGTTGCGCATCGAGGACTTCGACGACGACTTCGACCCGTTCACCGCCCTGATGCAGGCGGGCAACGAAGGCCACATGGCCGACCCGTACTCGGTCTTCGACCGCCTGCTGCGCTCCGGTGGCCCGGTGCAGAAGGTGAACCTGCGCGAGCAACTGGGCGTGCTGCCCGACCAGACCATGGACGGCCTCGAGCAGTACGCCGTGCTGGGGTTCGATGCGGTCTCTGAAGTGCTGATGGACGCGGCCCGGTTCCCGAACGCGATCTACCACCGCAATCTCGGCATCACCTTCGGCGACTCCGTCACCACCATGGACGGTCCGGAGCACGCGAAGTACCGCCGCCTGTTCCAGTCCGTGTTCACGCCGAAGATGCTGCAGGCATTGAAGCCGCGCTTCCAGGCCGTGATCGACCGGTTGGTGGCGAGGTTCGAATCGAAGGGCAGGGCCGAGCTGGTCCACGACCTCGCGCTGCACTTCCCGTTCCAGTTCATCATGGACCTGATGGACATGGATGAGGAACAGCGTCCGCTGTTCCACAAGATCGCCATGGCGCAGATGTGCGTCACCTTCGATCACGACCACGGCGTGCGCGCCTCGCAGTTCCTCTGGAACTACCTGTCGAAGCTGATCGAGGAGCGCCGCGGCCTCGACTCCGAATCGAACCTCGTCAGCGCCGTGGCCAATGCCGAGATCGACGGCCAGCGGTTGCCCGAGAACGTGATCGTCTCGTTCTTCCGCCAGCTCATGAACGCGGGCGGCGACACGAGCTACCACGGCTTCTCGAACATCCTCGCGGCGCTGTTCAACCATCCGGAACAGCTCGAGGCGATCCGCAAGGACCGCCGGTTGATTCCGCAGGCGATCGAGGAAGGGCTGCGCTGGTCCGGACCGATCGGCTCGATTTATCGCGGCTGCGCCGCGGACACGGAAGTGGGGGGCGTGAAGATCCCGGGTGGCGTGCTGGTGACGGTCGGCATCTCGGCCGCCAACCGCGACTACACGCGCTGGCAGGACCCGCACAAGTTCGACATTTTCCGCCCGACGCAGCGCCACGTGGCGTTCGGGTACGGACCCCACGTCTGCATCGGCCAGCACCTCGCGCGCATGGAACTGCAGATGGCGCTCAACACGCTGCTCGACCGCTTCCCGGACCTGCGGCTCGACGGCGACTTCCCGGCCCCGAGGATCCTCGGCTACACCCTGCGCGGCGCCGATGCCGTGCACGTCAAGTGGAACTGACCACCATGCACAACGAAGCCCTCGCCCCGCGCCCGGACAACGTGCCGGCGCATCTCGTCGTCGACTTCGACATCCTCAATCCGCCGGGCGGACGCGAGGACGTGCACCTGGCCTGGCGCAGGCTGCAGCAGGGCCCGGAAATCGTCTGGACGCCGCACCACAAGGGCCACTGGCTGGTCACCCGCGGTGAGGACAGCGACTTCATCCAGAAGACCCACGACCCGTTCTCCATGACCCAGGCGTCGTGCCACAAGGCCCTGCTGCCGGAGGGCACGCCCCTGCCTCGGCTGCTG
>JBPOHK010000056.1:0-1542 GCA_052035645.1 Pseudomonadota bacterium | reverse complement strand
CATCGTCTATACGGCCACCTACACCGAGCCGCGCGACGAGAAGCTCGCCCTCGACCTCGGCGCCGACGCCTTCATCGTCAAGCCCGCCGAGCCGGAGGCCTTCATGGAGGTCGTCGCGAACGCCCTCGCGCGCGCGGACGAAGGCGGCCGGGTCGCCGCCAGTCCACGCGCCGACGAGACGGTCGTGCTGCGGGAGTACAACGAGGTGCTCGTCGCCAAGCTCGAACAGCGCAGCGCCGAACTCGAGGTCCACGTCGCCGAGCTCCAGCGCGCCGAGAGCCGCCTCGGCCGCCTGAACCGACTCTACGCCGCGCTCAGCGAAACCAACCACGCCATCGTCCATGCCACCGCGGCACCCGCGCTGCTGGCGACCGCGTGCCGCATCGCCATCGAGCGCGGGGGCCTGTCGGCGGCATGGATCGGCCTGCTCAATACCGCGGGCGACGGGATCCGCGCGGCCGCCCATCACGGCAGCCACCTGCCCTGGGTCGAACGCCTCGCCCTGCTGAGCCCGCACGCCACGGCCCGCACGCCGGTCGAGATCGCGGTCGCCCGCGGCACGACCTACCTGCAAAACTCGCTGCAGGACGACCCGGCGCTCGCCCCCATCCATGACGAACTGGAAGCGGCCGGCCTGCGTGCGGCGATCGCGATACCACTGGTGCAGGACGGGCGGATGAGCGGCTGCTTCGTGCTGTACGCAGGCGAAAGGGGATTCTTCGACGAGGAAATGACCGGACTCATTACCGAGATGGCCGAAGACGTCGCATTCGCGCTGGCCAATTTCGAGCGTGAGGCACGCCGTCAGCGCGCAGAGGAAGCCGCCCACCTGCTTGGTCGGGCCGTCGAGGCGTCGGCCAACGGCATCATGATCACCGATGCGCGCCAGGCGGGAAACCCGCTCATCCACGTCAACAAGGCTTTCGAGCGGATCACCGGATACAGCGCTGCCGAGGCACTCGGACGAAATCCCGGCTTCCTGGTCGGCGCCGACCCCCTGCAGCGCGGCCTCGCGGAGATCCGCGCTGCAGTGAAGGCGCAGCGCGAGGCGGAGGTCGTGTTGCGTAGCCACCGCAAGGACGGCAGCCCGTTCTGGAACGAGCTGAGCCTCGCACCGGTGCGCGACTCGGCGGGAACGGTGACGCACTTCGTCGGCGTCATCAACGACATCAGCGAGCGCATCGCTTACGAGGAAGCCCTCGAGCGCCAGAACAACGAGGACCCGGTCACCGGCCTGGCGAATCGCAACCTGCTGCGCGACCGCGTCGGCCAGGCCATCGCCTTCGCGCGCCAGGACGGTCGAGCGCTCGTCCTGCTGTTGCTCGATCTGGACAATTTCAAGCGCATCAACGACAGCCTCGGCCACGACGCCGGCGATCAGGCCCTGAAGGAGATCGCCGGCCGCATTCGGGACTGCGTGGATGCCTGCGACACCGTGGCGCGCATCGGCGGCGACGAATTCGTCGTCCTGCTCACCGACCTTGCCGGCGCACAGGCCGCATCGCTGGTCGCAGGCCGGATCCTGCGCGCGATCGGCCAGCC
>JBPOHK010000096.1:0-15940 GCA_052035645.1 Pseudomonadota bacterium | reverse complement strand
GATGAGGTCGCGGTGCTGCGTCGCGAGCATCTTCGCCGTCTCCATCGTCGATTCCTCGTCGCCCGTGAATGCGAGGATGAGGTCGCGCGACGGCACGAACTTCTCGCGTCGCAGCCGCAGGAAGGTCTCGGTGAGCAGCGCCACCTCGGACTTGATGTCGAGCGTGCCGCGCCCGAAGAAGTAGCCGTTCTCCTCGATGAGCCGGAAGGGGTCGCGCTCCCAGTCCTCGGGCTTCGCCGTCACGACGTCCATGTGGGCCATGAACAGGATCGGCTTGCCGCCCTTGCCCGAGCCACGGTAGCGCACGACCAGCGCCGAGGTCTCGCCGAGCGGCAGCGCGTGGATGTCCTCGGCCGGGAAGCCGGCGGCGCGGAACTTCGCCGACAGGTAGTCGACCATCGTCGGCACCTGGCCGAGGCCGACCGAGGTCCTGAACGCGATGATGTCCTCGAAGATCCGGCGCGCTTCGGCCTTCGACTCCGCGGTCGCAGCCTGAGCCGACGACGCCACGGCGAGCATCGAGAGGGAAAGGACCAGTGGCTTGAGCATGTGTGTGTCTCCGGCGCTCAGGGCGCTCGACGGTTCATCGCCTGTTCGAGGAATCGGGCGGGCAGTCCGGCATCGATCGCGTCGCGCAACCAGGCGTCGACCGCGGCTTGCAGCGCCGCATCGCGCGGCATGAAGATGGCCTTGCCGGCGCGTGTCAGCGTGCCCGGGTAGGTCCGGCACAGCTCGGGATGGCGGTGTGCCTGCAATTCGGCCTCGACGTCGTCGGTGATCATCGCATCGGCGTGTCCGTCGAGGATCTCCTCGAACACCGTGCGGTTGTCCGGATGCACCACGATCTCGGCCCGCCGCAGGTGCTCACGCACGTAGCGTTCGTTGGTGCCGCCCGGATTGACCACGACGCGCACCGGGCGGCGGTCCACCTCGCGCAGCGTGTCGTAGCGCTCGCGCTCGGCGCAGCGCGCGACGATCGTCTTGCCGCCCGTCAGGTAGGGGCGCGAGAAGACGCCGACGCGCTCGCGCTCCGGGGTGATCGACACGCCGCCGAGGGCGAGGTCGTAGCGGTCGGCCGCGAGGTCCGGCACCAGCGTCGCCCAGCTCGTGCGCACGAACACCGGTTCGACGCCGAGCCGCGCGGCCAGCGCGAGCGCCAGCTCGACGTCGGCGCCGGCGAGGCGGCCCTCGCGCTCGAGGCTGAAGGGCTCGTAGTCGCCGGTCGTGCCGATCCGCAGGATACCGCTCGACTGCACGCGCGCGAGCCCGGGCCCCTGCGAGGTGCCGAGCCCGTGCAGCGTCGAGAGCAACCGGTCACGGTCGGCCGGCAAGGCCACCGCGGATCCGAGCCGCGCCGTCGCGAGCGCACGGTGACGCTCGACGAAGTCCTCGCGCGCCGTCGCCGGGCGCGCGACGTACAGGGCATGCAACAGCGCCAGGTCGATGCGGTCGATCTCGGCGCGCAACGCCGCGAGGTCGGTGGGCGATGCGCACGGTGCGCACCCGGCGCGGCGCCAGTCGCCGTGCAGCTGCAGTTGCAGCTCGCGCGCGAGGCGGATCTGCAGTGCGAAGAACTCGCGCACCGGCAAGGGCGCGAGACCCAGCCGCTGCGCGGCCGCAGCCTCGCGATCGAGCACCGCCTGCTCGCGGACGGGGTCGGCGATGGGCGCACCGGACAGCCACTTCACGGCCGCCACCTGCGGCATCAGGCCCAACCGTTGCGCCACGAGATCGAGGAGGCGCGAGATCGCGGCCTCGTCGTCGACGAGGACCGGCTGCGCCGCTGCGCCGGGCGGCATCAGCCACGCGAGCAGGGCGAACGTCGCCACGAGATGGTGCATTGCCGCCGACCGGGACCCAGGTCGCGAGATTCTACACGCCGGCTTCAGCGCAAGGCCTGCGTGAAGCCCCGTCTGCGCGAGACGGCGACCTGGCCAAGCCCCAGCCAGCCGGCCATCCGCGCCAGTTCCTCGCGCAACGGGGGCGCCACCGCGGCCGGGTCGGCGTCCGGTTCGCAGTGCGCCGCGAGCACCTTCAGCGCCCCGCGCGGGCGATCGGACTTGAGATCCACCCGCGCGACCAGCCGGTCGCCGAGCAGGAAGGGCAGCACGTAATAGCCGTGCTGGCGGCGGCGGGCCGGCGTGTAGATCTCGAGCCGGTAGCGGAATCCGAACAGGCGCTCGGTGCGGTCGCGCTCCCAGACCAGCGAGTCGAACGGCGAGAGCAGCGCCGTAGCCGACACGTTGCGCGGCGCGCGCGCCCCCAGCCGCAGGTAGGCCACCTGCTTCCACCGCTCCACCTCGACCGGCCGCAGCTCGCCCGCCTCCACCAGCTCGGCGATGCGCGCGCGGGCGTCCGCCACGGACAGGCGGAAGTAGTCGCGCAGGTCGCGCTCGGTGGCGACGCCGAGCGCCCGTGCCGCGATGCGCAGCAGCTCGCGCTGCGCGTCGTGCTCCGGAGGCGTCGCGGCGGACAGGATGCGGGCCGGCAGCACGCGCTCGGTCAGGTCGTAGATGCGCTCGAAGCGGCGCCGGCTGTGCGTGCTCACCTGGCCGGTCCAGAACAGCCACTCGAGCGCGATCTTGTGGTCCGCCCAGCCCCACCAGTTCGAGCGCCGGCGCCCCGTGGTCTCGCGCAGGTCGGAAACGCCGAGCGGGCCGCGCTCGCGGATCTCCTCGAGCACGCGGCTGCAGGTCCCCGGGTGCTCGCGACCGAAGCGCGCGACACTGCCCCAGAGCCCCACGCCGCGCCGGGCGCGCTCCATGCGCCAGCGCAGCAGCGGCTGCGTACGTACCGGCAGCAGCGAGGCCTCGTGGCCCCAGTACTCGAACAGCGCACGCGACCGGCCCGAGTACGCCGCGTCGTCCAGCGCCTGCACCGGGTAATCGCCGAGCCGCGAGTAGAGCGGCAGATAGTGCGAACGCACCAGCACGTTGACGGAGTCGATCTGCACGAGGCCGAGCGCGCGCACGACGCGCCGGACGTCGGCCGGCCCGGCCTGGGCCGGGCGCGGCTGCGCCAGGCCCTGCGCCGCAAGCGCGATGCGGCGGGCCTCGGACAATGAGATCGATTCGCGGCGTCGGGCCATGCAGCGCGCCATCATACAGTCGCGTTCGCGCCCGCAACCGGGGACAATGCCGACCGGAGAGCCCGCGCATGATCCGCTATTCCACCGACGTCATCGTGATCGGGGCCGGCATCGCCGGCGTCACCGCGGCGATCGAGCTGCTGGCGCGCGGACGGCGCGTGCTGCTGATCGACCGCGACGTGGAAGCCAACCTTGGCGGCCTCGCCAAGGAGAGTTTCGGCGGCCTGTGGTTCGCGGGCACCCCCCTGCAGCGTCGCCACGGCATCCGCGACGGCGTGCAGCAGGGTCTCGAGGACTGGCTGTCGTTCGCCGGGTTCGCGGCCGACGACCACTGGCCGCGCGCCTGGGCCGAAGCCTACGTGCAGCGCTGCATCCCGGAGATCCACGACTGGCTGCGCAGCCTGGGCGTGCAGTTCATGCCCATGCCGCTGTGGGTCGAGCGGGGCCTGCACACGCCCGGCAACTCCGTGCCGCGCTGGCACATCGTCTGGGGCACGGGCCACGAATTGGCCATCGTGCTGAATCGCCACCTGCTGACGCGGCCGAACGTCGAGCGGCTCCAGTGCGTGTTCGAGCACCGCGTCGAGTCGCTGCTGACCACCCACGGGCGCGTCATCGGCTGCCGCGGCGTGCGCGAAGGCTCGGGCGAGGAGTTCGAGGCGAGCGCGGAGTCGGTCGTGGTCGCGAGCGGCGGCATCAACGGCGACATAACGCGCGTGAAGGCGAACTGGCACGCGGACTGGGGCCGGCCGCCCGAGACCCTCCTGAACGGCTCGCACAAGTATGCGGACGGGCGACTGCACGACGCCGCCGCCGCGCTCGGCGCGAACGTCACGCACCTCGACTGGCAGTGGAACTACGCGGCGGGCGTGCACCACTGGCAGCCGCGCAAGCCCGGGCACGGTCTCTCGCTGGTGCCGCCGAAGTCCGCGCTGTGGCTGAACTGGCGCGGCGAGCGCATCGGCCCCATGCCGCTGGTGACCGGGTTCGACACGCACGACCTCGTGGCGCAGATCTGCCGGCAGGAACGCGCCTACTCGTGGCAGCTGCTCAATCGCCGCATCATGCTCAAGGAGCTGGCGATCTCGGGCGGCGAGTTCAACCCGGCCTTCCGGCGCAAGAAGCGGCTGGCCGTCGCGCGCGACATCCTGCTCGGCAACCACTGGCTGTACGACCAGATGACGCAGATGTGCCCGGACGTGGTGGTGGCGCCGACGCTCGACGAACTGGCCGCGAAGATGAATGCGCTGGTCGGCGACGGCTCGGTCAGCCTCGAGGCGATGCGCGAGGCAACCGTGCGTTACGACGCGTGCATCGATCGCGGTCCGCGCTTCCACGACGACGAGCAACTGCGGCGCATCGAGTTCGCCCGGCGCTGGACGGGTGACCGGCTGCGCACCTGCTAGTTCCAGAAGTTCCTCGATCCGATGGCGGGGCCGCTGGTCGCGATCCGCGAGTTCATCATCAGCCGCAAGAGCATGGGCGGCCTGCAGACCGACCTCGAGTGCCGCGTGCTCGATCGAACCGGGCAGCCGATCGCGGGGCTCTACGCCGCGGGCGAAGCCGCGGGCTTCGGCGGCGGCGGCATGAACGGCAAGCGCGGTCTCGAGGGCACGTTCCTCGGCGGCTGCCTGCTCGGCGGGCGCATCGCCGGACGAGTCGCCTAGGCGCGTCGCCGGGCGCGTCGCCCAGACGCATCGCCCAGTCGCGCGGGACGCAGGCAGGGTTCGCTCGCGGTTGATGCGGCGTGCGTGTGTCCGGGATTCCGGGTCGTTCCGGAAGGACGCCGTAAACCCATCCTTGGGGGCTCCGGGCGACGCGTCCATGCGGCGCACGGCCTTCCGGAACGACCCGGAATCCCGGACACCCGCTGCGTGACGCTCACCTGCCACGTTCCGGACTGCACGCGCGCGACGCGCACCGTAGAATTGCCCACCCCGCCCCGCAGCGCAGCCGCATGACCTCCGACACCGACGAGACCGACGACCGGCAGGCCGCCGACCGACCGCGCCGCGGCATCCGCAGCTTCGTCGTGCGTGCCGGCCGCATGACCGTGGCGCAGGAGCGCGCGTGGGCCGAGCTGTGGCCGACGATGGGCGTGCCGGACGGCGACGAGCCGCTGGATCTCGACGCGCTGTTCGGCCGCAGCGCACTGCGCACGCTCGAGATCGGCTTCGGCAACGGCGAGTCGCTGGTGGCGCTGGCTGCGGCGCATCCCGAGCGCGACTACCTCGGTATCGAGGTGCATCGCCCCGGCATCGGTCACCTGATGCTGCGCTGCGAGGCCGAACGGCTCACGAATGTGCGCGCCCTCTGCCGCGACGCCGTCGAAGTGCTGCAGCGACGCATCCCTGATGCGTCGCTCGACGAGCTGCTGCTCTACTTTCCCGACCCCTGGCACAAAAAGCGCCACCACAAGCGGCGGATCGTGCAGCCTGCGTTCGTCGATCTCGTCGCTCGCAAGCTCGCGCCGGGCGGCGTGTTCCGGATGGCCACGGACTGGCAGAACTATGCGGAGCACATGCTGGCCGTGGCGTCGCAGTGCGCGGCGCTGTCGAACGAATCGGCCACCGGCGACTACGTGCCCCGCCCGGCGAGCCGGCCCGTGACGAAGTTCGAGCGCCGCGGCCACCGCCTCGGCCACGGCACCTGGGACCTCGCCTTCAGAAAATAGGGGACACTCACTAATTTTCGCGGTCGCGAAAATTAGTGAGTGTCCCCTATTTTCCGAGGTTGAGCGAGGCGCGCACGCCGTCCATCACGAACTGCGAGGCGAGCGCGGCGAGCAGCACGCCGAGCAGGCGGCCCATCACCGCACCGCCGGTCTCGCCGATCACGCGCATCACCGGTCCGGTCATCAGCATCAGCCCGAGGTTGATGCCGAGCACCACCAGGATCACGGCGATCTGCGCGAAGAACTGGGTGGAGCCGAGCGGCACGCCGCCGAACGCGAGCAGGATGGTCGCGAGCGCACCGGGGCCGGCGATCAGCGGGAAGGCCAGCGGGAACACGGAGATATCCCCGCGATGATGCGCCGCAACGTCCTCGCCCGGTGTGATGGACCTCGCACCCGACGGCCGCGCGTACACCATCTCGATCGCCAGGATGAACAGCAGGATGCCGCCGCCGACCTTGAAGGCGTCGACCGTGATGCCGAGCAGCTGCAGCAGCACGCCGCCGCACACGGCGAACACCAGGCAGACGATCGTCGAAATACCGACGGATTTCACCGACATGCGGCGACGATAGGCGTCGTCGGCCCCCTCGGTGAGGCCGGCCAGGATCGGCAGCAGCGACAGCGGCTCGATCACCACCATCAGGACGACGAAGAATTTGACCAGTTCATCCAGCATGGCGCGTTCGGGGATTCCGCTACTTGAACTCGCCGGGCGAGGGGTCTACAAGAGATTCCAGGGACGGCAAGGATACCAGCGCAGAGGACGAGACGAGGACAGTGCAATGGTGAACCCGCAACCTGTCATCGGCATGTGGTACGAGCGACCCGGCGGCGATGCCTTCGAAGTGGTCGCGTTCGACCGCGAGGACCGCACCATCGAGATCCAGTATTTCGACGGCACGGTGGAAGAACTCGACCTCGACGAGTGGCGCGAGGAGGAAATCCGCGCGACCGAAGCACCGGAAGACTGGACGGGCTCGGTCGACGTCGACGCCGAGGACACCGAGAACGAATACGAACGCGAGCCCTACGCCGGCGCGAGCCGCAGCGAGGCGATGTCGTTCGTCGATCGCGGCGAGGTCGGCGGGTTCGCCGAAGTCGAGCTGCCCGAGGCCGACGAGTTCTGAGCACGGCGGGCGCGGTGCCTGCCGCGCCCGGTCACAGGTCCGGCGGCTCCGCGAGCGGCACGTCGTCGGCCAGCACCACGTAGCCACCCGTCACCCGCACCGGCAACGGCCGCAGCGCCATTCCCGCGCACGGCCCCGCCACGCACTCCCCGGTCCCGATCTCGAACAGCGCGCCGTGCGCGGCGCACTGGATGAGCGGCGCGTGCGGCGCCAGGAAGCGGTCGGGCGCGAAGTTCAGCGGGAACCCGGCGTGCGGGCAGTGGTTCACGTAGGCCCGCAGGGTCTCGCCGCGCCGCACGACGAAGCCTCGCAGCGGCCAGTCGCCCTCGCCCATCGTGAAGCCTTTCGCGCCCGGGTCGCCCAGCTCGTGCAGCGGACAGACGACGCGCGCGAGGTCGATCTCGTGCACCGCGCGCGGCCTCAGGTGTCGCCCTTGCGGTCGCGCACGTGCGGCGCGAGGAAGTACAGCAGCACGAGGGCCGGCAGGCCGAGCGACGCCGTGTAGCAGAAGAACGCCGGGTAATCGATGGCGTCGACGACGAAACCCGACGTGCCCATCAGCAGCTTGCCCGGCAGCGCGTACGCCGAGGAGAACAGCGCGTACTGCGTCGCCGTGTAGTTGGCGCTGGTGAGGCTCGAGAGGTAGGCGACCAGGGCGGTGCCGGCCACGCCCATCGCGAGGTTGTCGGCGCCGACCACGAGGCCGAGCCCCCAGAGATTCGGCTGCCCGTAGTGCGCGAACGCCGCGAACAGCAGGTTGGCCGCGATCACCATGACGCTGCCGAGCAGCAGCGAGCGCACCGAACCGAGCCGCGCCACCGCGAGGCCGCCGACCAGCGCGCCCACCAGCGACATCACCACGGCCACGCCCTTCGCGATCGCGGCGATCTCCTTCAGCGTGAAGCCCATGTCGATGTAGAACGGATTGGCCATCACGCCCATGCTGAAATCCGCGAGCCGGTAGCTGCCGACGAACGCGAGGATCAGCAGCGCCACCCGCCAGCCGTAGCGCTGGAAGAAATCGAGGAACGGGCAGACCACCGCGCCGATGAACCAGGAGGCCGCGCCCCGCAACGCCACCGGCAGGTGCGCGTGGCGCTGCAGCCACTCGACGACGCGCCGCTCCTGCTGCAGCGCCTCGGTGCGCTCGCGCACCTCCGGCTCGGGCACCAGCAGCGTGGTGAGGATGCCGAGACAGGCGAATCCCGCCATCGCGCGATAGGCGCTCGCCCAGCCGAAGTCCGCCGCGACCCACAGCGCGCCGGCGCCCGCCACCAGCAGGCCGATCCGGTAGCCGAGCTGGTAGGCCGAGGCCATCAGGCCCTGCATGGAGCGCGGCACCGCCTCGATGCGCCACGCGTCCACCGAGATGTCCTGCGTCGCCGACGAGAACGCCACGAACAGCGCCAGCCACGCGACGATCGCGAGGTGGCCCTGCTGCGGCTGCAGGTGCGCCATGTTCAGCAGGCCGATCGCGATGCCGACCTGCGCGACGAGCATCCAGCTGCGGCGGCGACCCAGCCAGCGGTGCAGCAGGGGCAGGCGCAGCCGGTCCACGACCGGCGACCAGAAGAACTTGAACGTGTAGATGAGCCCGACCCAGGACAGCATGCCGATGCTCGCCCGCTCGATGCCGGCCTCGCGCAGCCACGCCGAGAGCGTCGAGAACACCAGCAGGAAGGGCAGGCCGGAGGAGAAGCCGAGGAACAGCATGCCGAGCACCCGCGGGTGCCCGTAGGCCTTCACGGCCTCGATCCACGTCGTCTGCCGGCCGGCGTCCTCGCTCACAGGTCGTAGTCGATCGTGAGCGGCGCGTGATCCGAGACGCGCTGCGCCTTGTAGATGGCCGCGCCCTGCACGCTGCCGCGCAGCTTCGGCGACAGCACCTGGTAATCGATGCGCCAGCCGACGTTCTTCGCCCACGCCTGGCCGCGGTTCGACCACCACGTGTACTGCTCGGGCTGGTCGTTGACCTCGCGGAACCCGTCGACGTAGCCCACGTCGTCGAACAGCTCGTCGAGCCAGGCGCGCTCCTCCGGCAGGTAGCCGGAGTTCTTCTGGTTCGAGCGCCAGTTCCTGAGGTCGATCGCCCGGTGCGCGATGTTCCAGTCGCCGCACAGCACGAAGTCGCGCCTGCGGCGCTTCAGCGCGCGCAGGTGCGGCATGAACTCGCCGAGGAAACGGTACTTGGCCTGCTGGCGTTCCTCGCTCGAGGAGCCCGAGGGCAGGTAGACCGAGACGACGCTGAGCCCCTTGAGCTGCACCTCGAGGTAGCGGCCCTCGGCGTCGAACTCGCGCGAGCCGTAGCCGACGATCACGTCCTGCGGCTTGACGCG
Organism: Pseudomonadota bacterium; assembly: GCA_052035645.1. Lineage (GTDB taxonomy): Bacteria > Pseudomonadota > Gammaproteobacteria > Steroidobacterales > Steroidobacteraceae > RPQJ01. Next base: position 6,712 of record JBPOHK010000096.1, on the reverse strand, counting down.
CGAATAGACCGCGACGCCGCTGTAGCCCTTCTTCTCGGCGTCGAAGTAATGACAGTGGTAGCCCTTCGGGTGGAAGACCGGGTCGTCCAGCTGGTCGCGCTGCGCCTTGGTTTCCTGGATGCAGACCACGTCGGCGTCCTGCGTCGCCATCCAGTCGAAGAAGCCCTTGCGGGCCGCGGAGCGGATGCCGTTGGCGTTCAGGGTGATGATGCGCATGGCGGCGCAGTATAAAGTACGCGGATGCACCAGCCCGACTTCATCCAGCTCTGCCTCGAGCTCGGCGTGCTGCGCTTCGGCGAATTCAAGCTGAAGTCCGGCCGCCTGAGCCCGTACTTCTTCAACGCCGGCCTGTTCAGCACCGGCCACGCCATCGGCGCGCTCGGCCGCTCGTACGCGCGCGCCGCCGCCCTCTCGGGCCTGCAGTTCGACATGCTGTTTGGCCCGGCCTACAAGGGCATCCCGCTGGTGACGACCACGGCCGCGGCGCTCGCCGAACACGAGGGCCGCAACCTGCCGTTCGCGTTCAACCGCAAGGAGGCCAAGGACCACGGCGAGGGCGGCACCATCGTCGGCGCGCCCCTGCAGGGCCGCGTGCTGATCGTGGACGACGTGATCACCGCCGGGACCGCGATCCGGGAGTCCGTCGAGATCATCCGCGCGCACGGCGCCACCTGTGCCGGCGTGCTGATCGCGCTCGACCGCGAGGAACGCGGGCAGGGCGAGAAGTCGGCGGTCCAGGAGGTCGAGGAGAGCTTCGGCCTGCCGGTGGTGAGCGTGATCCGGCTGCGCGACCTGATGGCGCACCTCGAGGCGGCCGGGGACGCGGCCACCCTGGCGGCAGTCCGGGCTTACCGCGACCGGTACGGGGTGTAGACTGGCCCGCGTTTTGACATAGTTCACAAAGCTGGCTCGAACCCGGCCCGCAGATTGCCGGCCCGGTCGAACCCGGGGGCAAAATCGCGCCATGCCCAGTCACAGGATCTTCGCCCGCGTTCTGCTGGCCTTCGCCCTCGCTGCCCTCGCGGCGGCCGGTCCGTCGGCCGAAGCGGCCGCGAAGAAGAAGAAGCAGACGCGCCCGTCCGACGAGGCGGCCTACCGCTGCAAGGACGAGCACGGGCGCTCGATCATGGGCCAGGCGATCCCGCCCGAGTGCATGGACGCGGACGTGGACGTGCTCGACAAGACGGGCCGGATCATCCGCACGATCCCCGGCAAGCGCTCGATGGAGCAGATCAAGCAGCAGCAGGCCGATGCCGACGCGATCAAGGCCGCGCAGCAGCGCGACCGGGTCCTGCTCGCCACCTACGTGTCGGTCGAGGATATCGAGCGCCTGCGCGACCAGCGCGTGGAGCAGCTCGAGGCGCAGTCGCTGGTCACCCGCCAGTACATCACCAACCTGCGCGCCCGCGAGACGCGGCTGATGCAGGACGTGCAGCGCTACCGGCCGTACAGCACCAAGCCGAACGCACCACCGCTGCCGCAGCAGCTCGCCGCGGAACTCGTGAACACCGTGAACGGCCTGCAGGTCTACGAGCAGGAGCTGGCGAAGAACACGACCGAGCAGCAGCACCTGCGCGCCGAGTTCGACGCGGACATCGCCCGCTTCCAGGAACTGAAGGCCCGCACCCAGCCGCGCTGACGGCTAGGCCCGGCCGGAGCTGCCGAAACCGCCGGCACCCCGGTGGCTGGCGTCGAACTCCCCGACGATCTCGAACTCCACCTGCACCACCGGCACCACGACCAGCTGGGCGATGCGCTCGCCGGGCTCGATCGTGAACGCCGCGCCGCCGCGGTTCCAGACCGAGACCATCACCTGCCCCTGGTAGTCCGAGTCGATCAGCCCGACCAGGTTGCCGAGCACGATGCCGTGCTTGTGGCCGAGGCCCGAGCGCGGCAGCAGCACGGCGGCGAGGCCCGGGTCGGCGAGGTGGATGGCGAGACCGGTCGGCACCAGGTGCGTCTGCCCGGGCTCGAGCAGGAGCGGCGCGTCGAGGCAGGCGCGCAGGTCGAGCCCGGCCGAGCCGGCGGTCGCGTACTGCGGCAGCGGGAATTCGCGGCCGACGCGCGGATCGAGGATGCGCACCTGCAGCGGGCGCTTCGCGGTCGTGGTCATGGCGGGTTCCTGGCGGGGATCAACGGGCGGCGGTGCGGTCGACGGCGGGCGGCCGCGGCGCGTGCAGGGCGCGGCGCTCGGCGATCACGGCGACGAGGTCCGCGGCCAGCCGTGCCTTCGGCGCGCGGGGCAGCTCGCGACGCCCGCCGGGCCAGTAGACCGTGAGCGCGTTGTCGTCGCAGTCGAAGGCGAGGCCCTCGCCGACCTGGTTGGCGGCGATCATGTCGAGCTTCTTGCCCTCGAGCTTGGCGAGCGCGTTGCGCTCCACGTTCTGCGTCTCTGCAGCGAAGCCGACCACGAACGGGCGCGACGCGCCGGCCGCCACGGTCGCCAGGATGTCGGGCGTGCGGGTGAGCGACAGCGACATCGAGTCGCTCGTCTTCTTGATCTTCTCCGGCGCCACCTGGGCGGCGCGGTAGTCCGAAACGGCCGCGGCGGCGATGAAGATGTCCGTACCGGCGAGGTGCTGGTTCACGGCGTTCATCATCTGCTCGGCGCTCTCGACGTTCACGCGGGTGACGCCGCGCGGGGTCGGCACGTTGACCGGGCCGCTCACGATCACGACCTCCGCGCCGGCGTCGCGCGCCGCTTCGGCGACCGCGTAACCCATCTTCCCGGAGCTGCGGTTGGTGATGAAGCGGACCGGGTCGATGCACTCGCGCGTCGGACCGGCGGTCACCAGCACCTTGAGGCCGCTGAACACCCGGTCCGCCACCGGCGCCGGGGCCAGGATCGCGTCGGCCAGTTCGGCGGGCTCGAGCATGCGGCCCGGCCCGGTCTCGCCGCAGGCCTGGTCGCCCACGGCCGGACCGAGCACCTCGACGCCGCGCGCGCGCAGCAGCGCGACATTCGCCTGCGTCGCGGGGTTGGCCCACATCAGCCGGTTCATCGCCGGCGCCACGGCGAGCGGTGCGTCGGTCGCGAGGCACAGGGTCGTGAGCAGGTCGTCCGCGAGCCCGTGCGCGAGCCGGGCGAGGAAATCCGCGGATGCGGGCGCGACGAGGATGCGCCCGGGCCAGCGGGCGAGCTCGATGTGGCCCATCGCCGCCTCGGCGGACTCGTCCCAGAGGTCCGTGCGCACGGCGCGCCCCGACAGCGCCTGGAACGTCAGCGGCGTGACGAACCGGCGCGCGCCCGCGGTCATCACGACCTGGACGTCGGCACCGCGCTCCTTGAGGCGGCGGACGAGGTCGGCGCTCTTGTAGGCGGCGATGCCGCCCGAGACGCCGAGCAGGATGCGGGCGGGTGCCGGGGAGTTGGCCATGCGCCGGATTATGGGACGGGCCCGCGGGGGCCCGCAAAGGGGACAGTCCGCAGGATTTCACACGGGTCTGGGCCCATAACCAGGCGTTAGCCCTGGCAGGCGGGGCACCAGTAGGTCGAGCGCTGGCCCAGCACCCGCTGGCGGATCGGAGTCCGACAGCGCCGGCACGGCTGCCCGGCCCGCTCGTAGACATAGAGTTTCTGGCGGAAGTAGCCCGGGGTGCCGTCTGCGTTCACGTAGTCGCGCAGCGTGGTGCCGCCCTGGCGGATGGCCTCGCCGAGCACGGCCTTCACCGAATCCACGAGGGCGGCGAGCTGCGCCCGCGGCACGCGGCCGGCCGCCCTCCCCGGCCGGATGCCGGCGCGGAACAGCGCCTCGCTCGCGTAGATGTTGCCCACGCCGACCACGACCTTCTGGTCCATCAGGAACGGCTTGATCGCGACCCGCCGGCCCCGCGCGGCCGCGGCGAGGTAGTCGGCGTCGAAGCCTTCCTCGAGGGGCTCCGGCCCGAGCGAGCGCAGCAGCGGATGCTCCGCCGGGTCCCCGGTCACCCAGAGCAGGCTGCCGAACCGGCGCGGATCGTTGAAGCGCAGGCAGCGGCCGTCGTCGAGCTTCAGGTCGTAGTGGTCGTGGGCGAGCAGCGGCGCCTCCCCGGGCAGCACGCGCAGGCTGCCGGACATGCCGAGGTGCGCGATGAGCGTGCCGCGTTCGAGCTCGATCAGCAGGTACTTGGCGCGGCGCCGCACCTGGCGGATGCGCTGCCCCGGCAGCAGAGCGACGAGCCCGGGATCGACCGGCCAGCGCAGCCGCCGCTCGCGCAATGCGAGCGAGGCGACCCGGCGGCCGCGAAGCGCGCCCTCGATGCCGCGGCGCGTGGTCTCTACTTCCGGCAGCTCGGGCATCAGCGGGGCCAGCGGGCCTTGCGCTCGACGTCGTTGAGGTCGAGGTGGTTGCGCATGTACTCGGCCGATCCGTCGCGCGGCGGCGTGTACTCCCAGGGCGTGAAGGCCCCGCGACGCAGCGTCTCGAAGACGAAGCGGCGGCGCGCCTGGTCGGCCAGCACGTCGGCGTGCAGGCCCGCGAGGTCCCAGCGCCGGGCCACCTCGGCCCGGAACGCGGCGACCTGCGCCGAGCGGCCCGGATCGCGCGCGAGGTTGACGCGCTCCTGCGGGTCGGCCGCGAGGTCGTAGAGCTGGTCCGGGTCCGCCGGGCAGTGCACGAACTTCAGCGTCCCGCGCCGGATCATCACGATGGGCGCGCAGGCGCCTTCGGCCGTGTACTCGCCGAGGACGCAGCGCTCCTCCGTGCCGCCGCCATCGCACAGGGGCAGCAGCGAGCGCCCGGCCAGCGGCTCGACCGCGTCCTGCGCGGTGCCACCCGCGAGCTCGAGCAGCGTCGGCAGCACGTCCACGAGCGACACGGGCTCGGCCACCCGGCGCGGCGCAAACCGGCCCGGCGCGTGGAGCACGAGCGGGATGCGCGCGGAGCCCTCGAAGAAGCTCATCTTGTACCAGAGGCCGCGCTCCCCGAGCATGTCGCCGTGGTCGCCCAGCAGCACCACGACCGTGTCGTCGGCCATCCGCAGCGCGCGCAGCGATTCGAGCAGTGCGCCCGTCCAGTCGTCGACGTAGGAGACGTTGCCGAGGTAGGCGCGGCGCGCGCGGCGCACGTCGTCGTCGGTGACCGCGGCGCGGTCCATCGCACAGGCCGCCCGCAGCCGCAGGGTGTGCGGGTCGGCCTCGACCTCCTCCGCCCTCACCGCCGGCATCGGGATCTCGACGCCCGCGTACCGCTCCCAGTACTTCGCGCGCGTGACGTACGGGTCGTGCGGGTGGGTGAAGCTCGCCACCAGCAGCCACGGCCGCCCGTCATCCGCGCGCGCGACGTCGTGCAGGGCGCGCACCGACTGCTGCCCGACCTCGTCGTCGAACAGCAACTGGTTGGTCACCTCCGCCACGCCGGCGCCGGTGACGCTTTCCATGTTGTGGTACCACCAGTCGATGCGCTCGCCCGGACGTCGCCAGTCGGGCGTCCAGCCGAAATCGGCCGGATAGATGTCCGTCGTGCGGCGTTCCTCGAAACCATGCAGCTGGTCGGGGCCGACGAAGTGCATCTTGCCGGCGAGCACCGTGCGATAGTCCCGCGCGCGCAGGTAGTGCGCGAGCGTCGGCACCGTGCTCGGCAGGTACGCCGCGTTGTCGTAGCCGCGCGTGGCCGACGGCAGCTGCCCCGTCATCAGGCAATAGCGGGCCGGCGTGCACAGCGGGCTGTTGGCGTACGCGGCGTCGAACACCACGCCCTCGCGCGCGAGCCGGTCGATGTGCGGCGCACGCGCGACCGCATTGCCGTAGCACCCGAGCAGGGCCGGCGCGAGCTGGTCGACCATCACGACCAGCACGTTCGGGAGGCGAGCGCTCATGGCGCGGCTCCGGCCGGGCGCAGGCGTCGCAGTTGCGCGAGCAGCGCGTCCGGCGTGACGGGGCGGCCGAGCAGCCGGCTCATGAGCTGCGCCGTGTCGAACTCGCTGCCGTAACGCAGCAGGTGCTCCGACAGCCACGGGTACCAGCGCGGATTGCCGGCGTCGAAGGGGCCGACCGCCTGCGCCACGCGCTCGCGCATCGCGGCGGTCAGCACCGCCCCGAGACCGTAGTTCACCATGTACCCGGGCGACTCGAAGAGCTGCACGCGCAGCGCCCACCACGGCCACTCGGGATGCGGGACGACGTTCAGGTAGCGGTGCGTGATGTCGGTCCACAGGGCGTTCGGATCGGCCGCGGGCTCGCGCAGCATGCGCAGCTCGAACAGCGCCCAGGCGACGTCGAGCATGACGTTGCCGTACAGCGCGCGCAGCGAGGTCGACTCGGGGATCGCGGCACCGAGGTAGCGCTGCTGCCAGGCCGGCTCGTAGACGCTCCACGACGGGACGTCGGCGAAGGCCTCGTCGAACAGCGACTCCGGCCAGTCCATGTAGGCCGGGCGCGTGCGGATCGCGCTCACGTGCACGGCGTGGCCGCTCTCGTGCACCAGCTCGTTCAGCTCGCCGAGGCCGCCGTGCGCGTAGGTCGCCACCACGCGCGCGAGCGGGCGCTGCCAGCCGGTCGGGCCCTCGCGGCCGCGGCGCACGAAGTCGCTGTAGGCGACCGACGACTTGTCGGGACGCGGGGCGAGGTCGTAGATCACCCCGAGCGCGGCGAGGTCGGCGCCGAGATCGGCGTAGTAGCGGTCGTTGAGCGGCCGCAGGTCGGCGAGCGCGATGCGCGCGGAGAGGCGGCGGCTGCCCTCGGCCACGACGTAGGTGAAGTCCCAGGGCTCGATCGGCGCGCCGGCGTTCGCCT
>JBPOHK010000132.1:0-8380 GCA_052035645.1 Pseudomonadota bacterium | reverse complement strand
GCGCCGGCTGCGGAAGCGGCGCCCGCGACGGCGGGCGCTGCGCCTGCGGGCAGCACGGCGGACGCGCCTGCCGCAGAGCCGCCGGGCAAGAAGAAAAAGAAGAAGAAGGACGCCGCGGCAACGGCTTCGGAAGCGGCCGACACCGTCAATGCGCTGAAGGGCCTGTTCGGCCACTGAGCCGGGTCAGCGGCACGGGCCCCGGCACACCAGCCACTGCCCGACCAGTTCCTTGAATGCACGGGCGCTGCCCTCGAGAGCCCCGGCGTCGGGCAGCACCCGCTCGGGCCACGGCGGCAGCCGCGTCGCCTCGAAATCGGTCGGTGCCGGGATGGCCTGCAGGCCGGCCCGCCGGAACTCCTGCAAGGCACGCTCCATGTGCAGGGCCGAGGTCACCAGCAGGACTCGCTCGATGCGCCGGGCGCGCAGCAGTTCGGCCGTGAACCTCGCGTTCTGGCGAGTGTTGCGACTGCGCGCCTCGAGCAGCATCGCGCCGTCCGGCACGTCGAGGTAGCGCAGGAACACCCGCATGGCCTCGGCCTCGGGATAGGCGCTGCGCGCCGGGTCGCTGCCGCCGCTCAGCACCAGCAGCGGGGCCCGGCCGGCGTGGTACAGCTGCGCCGCGAACAGGACGCGATCCGCGCCGTTGCCGAGGTCGATCTTGCCACCCGGCCGGGTCGGCGGTGCGATGGAGCCGCCGAGCACGACGATCGCGTCGGCGGCCGGCAGGCGCGCGGCCGGCAGCGCGGGGTGGCGCGACTCGAGCGACGCCCGCAGCAGGAAAGCGGCGCCCGGCGTCGACCACAGCCACAGCCACAGCAAGGCGGACGCGCCGGTCGCGAACGCCGCGCGCGCGCGGCGCAGGCGCGCGAGCAGCAGCGCGAGCAGGCCGAGCAGCAGGCTGGTGCCGAGCGGCGAAATGGCGAGCGTGGCGAGGGTGGCGGCGCTCACGCGCTCACGCCTGCTGCGAGTACCAGGCGTAGGTCGTCTCGATGCCCTCGCGCAGCCCGGTCTCGGGCCGCCAGCCGAGCGCGGTGATGCGGCTCGTGTCGAGCAGCTTGCGCGGCGTCCCGTCGGGCCGCGAGGCATCGAAGACGATGCGGCCCTCGAACCCGACCACGCCGGCGATCATCTCCGCGAGTTCGCGGATCGTGATGTCGCGCCCCCAGCCGACGTTGACCGGCTCCGCGCCGGAGTAGTCGGACGTCAACTGGACGACGGCACGCGCGAGGTCGTCCACGTAGAGGAACTCTCGGCGCGGCGTGCCCGTCCCCCAGACCACCACTTCCGGGTCGCCGCGCAGCTTCGCCTCGTGGAAGCGGCGGATCAGCGCCGGCAGCACGTGCGAGTGTGCAGGATCGAAGTTGTCCCCCGGGCCGTACAGGTTCGTCGGCATCAGCGAGATCGCGTCGAACCCGTGCTGGCGGCGGTACGCCTGGCACATCTTCAGGCCGGCGATCTTGGCGATCGCATACCACTCGTTGGTCGACTCGAGCGGCCCGGTGAGCAGCGAGTCCTCGTGGATCGGCTGCGGCGCCAGGCGCGGATAGATGCAGCTCGAGCCGAGGAAGCAGAATTTTTGCGTGCCGTGCCGCCAGGCCGCGTCGATGACGTTGGTCTGGATCTGCAGGTTGTCGCGCAGGAAGTCCGCCGGATAGCTGTCGTTGGCGAGGATGCCGCCGACGCGGGCCGCGGCGAGGATCACGATCGCGGGGCGCTCGGACGCGAACAGCGACTCCACGGCCGCCTGGTTGCGCAGGTCGGCCTCGGCCGAGGTGCGCAGCAGCAGGTTCTCGTGGCCGCGGCGGCGCAGCTCGCGCACGACGGCCGAGCCGACCAGCCCACGGTGTCCAGCGACGAAGATGCGATCGCCCGGCTGCATGCGGTCAGTCGTGCGGCCGGTGGATTGCGTAACCCTGCCGGCGCAGCAGCGCGTCGCGCCGTGCGTGGGCGAGATCGGCCGCGACCATCTCCTCGACGAGGGTGTCGAACGAGACGGTGGGACGCCAGCCGAGCCGCGTGCGGGCCCGGGTCGCGTCGCCGAGCAGCGTCTCGACCTCGGTCGGGCGGAAGTACCGCGGATCGATCCGCACGATCACCTTGCCGCTGTCCTTGTCGACGCCCTCCTCCTGCACGCCCTCGCCGCGCCACTGCAGCGCGAATCCGAGCCGCGCCGCCGCCCGCTCGACGAACTCGCGCACGGAGTGCTGCTCGCCGGTCGCGATCACGTAGTCGTCGGCCGCGCTCTGCTGCAGGATCAGCCACTGGGCCTGCACGAAGTCGCGTGCGTGCCCCCAGTCGCGCCGGGCATCGAGGTTGCCGAGGTAGAGGCAGGGTTCCAGTCCCTCGCGGATGCGCGCGAGGCCGCGGGTGATCTTGCGCGTCACGAAGGTCTCGCCGCGGATCGGCGACTCGTGGTTGAACAGGATGCCGTTGCAGGCGTGGATGCCGTAGGCCTCGCGGTAGTTGACCGTGATCCAGTAGGCATAGACCTTGGCCGCGCCGTAGGGGGAGCGCGGGTAGAACGGCGTGCTCTCCTTCTGCGGCACTTCCTGCACCTTGCCGTACATCTCCGAGGTCGAGGCCTGGTAGAACCGCGTCTTCTTCTCGAGGCCGAGGATGCGGATGGCCTCGAGCAGGCGCAGCGTGCCGAGCGCGTCGGCGTTGGCGGTGTACTCCGGGGTCTCGAAGGAGACGGCCACGTGGCTCTGGGCCGCGAGGTTGTAGATCTCGTCCGGCTGCACCTCCTGCACCACCCGGATCAGGTTCGTGGCGTCGGTCAGGTCGCCGTAGTGCAGCCGCAGGCGCACCCCGCGCTCGTGCGGATCCTGGTACAGGTGGTCGATGCGGTCGGTGTTCAGGGACGAGGCGCGGCGCTTGATGCCGTGTACTTCGTAGCCTTTGGCCAGCAGGAGCTCCGCGAGGTAGGCGCCGTCCTGGCCCGTGATGCCGGTGATGAGGGCTTTTTTCATCCGGGCATTCTATGCATTGGCGCCATGCCCTGTCAGTGCGGCCGCAGTTCGGGATAATGAGAGCATGAATCTGCTCGCAAAGCTCGGCGGCCCCCTGCAGGCACTGCGCCGCATCCTGCCCCTCCTGTGGACCAGCGCCCCCCGCTGGACGGTGCTCAGCGCGGCCCTCATGGCCGTCGAGATCGTCTCCGGACTCGGCGTGCTCTACCTGATCAAGCGCCTGATCGACTCGGTGCAGGCGCTGCTCGGCGCGCACGGGGCGGCGGCCGGCCTGCAGCCCGTGTTGCTGGCCGTCGCGCTGACCGGTGCATGCACACTCGTGTTCCTCGTCTCCCGCTCGCTCGCGGGCCTCGCCCGCGAGACCCAGGGCATGCTGGTCGCGGAACACGTCGACCGGCTGATCCACGAGCGCGCCGTGGCGGCGGACCTCGCGTTCTACGAGAGTCCCCGCTACTTCGACACCCTGCAGCGGGCCCGCGAGGCCGGCAACCAGCGACCGGCGCAGGTCGTCGGCAACCTGCTCATGCTGGCCCGCAACCTCGCGATGCTGGCCGCCGTGCTGCTGCTGATGCTGTCCATCCACTGGCTGCTGCTGCCCACGTTGCTGCTGGCGGTGATCCCGGCGCTGGTGGTCCGCATCCGCCACACGCGGCGGCTCTACGACTGGCGCCGGCGCCGCACGCAGATGGAGCGGCAGGCGGGTTACCTCGACTGGCTGCTCACCTCGGACTACCACGCCAAGGAGGTCCGCCTGAACCGGCTCGGCGACCACCTGATGCGGCTCTACGCGGAGCTGCGGCGCGCGATCCGCACCGAGCACCTCGGCCTGAGCCGGCGCCGCGCGCTGCTCGAACTCGCGGCCGCCGCGTTCGCGACGGTCGCCTTCTTCGGCGCCCTGGCATTCCTCGCCACGCAGACGGCCGCCGGCCTGCTGAGCGTCGGCGACCTGGTGCTCTTCCTGCTGGTCTTCCAGCGGGCCCAGGGCACGGGCCAGGAAGTGGTGCAGCAGATCTCGACCCTGTACGAGGACCAGCTGTACCTCGGCCTGCTGTTCGAGTTCCTCGACATCCGCCCCGCGCTCGCCGAGCCGGCCCAACCGGTCGAGGTGCCCGCCGCACTGAGCGACGGTCTGCGGCTGGAGGGCGTGTCGTTCCGCTACCCGGGGACCGACCGCGACGTGCTCACCGGCGTGAACCTCCACCTGCCGCCGGGCCGCATCACGGCCCTGGTCGGGGCCAACGGCTCAGGCAAGACCACGCTGATCAAGCTGCTGTGCCGCCTGTACGACCCCACCGCCGGGCGCATCACCCTCGACGGCATCGACATCCGCTCGTTCCGGCTGGAGGACTACCGGCGCGTATTCAGCGTGATCTTCCAGGACCACTCGCACTACGCCTCGAGCGTGCGCGAGAACATCCGGTTCGGCGACGTGCGCCTGCCGCCGGACACGCCGCGCGTGGTGGAGGCCGGCGTGCAGTCCGGCGCCGATGCCTTCGTACGCGAGCTGAAGGCGGGCTACGACACCCGGCTGACGCGCATGTTCGACGACGGCGTGGAGATCAGCCTCGGGCAGTGGCAGAAGATCGCCCTCGCCCGGGCCTTCGTGCCCGACTCGCGCCTGGTGATCCTGGACGAGCCGACCAGCTCGCTCGATCCGTCCGCCGAGTACGAGCTGTTCCGCGACTTCCCGCAGACCATCGGCCGCCGGGCGGCCCTGGTCATCAGCCACCGTCTGTCGACGATCCGCCAGTCCGATCACATCTACGTGCTGGAACAGGGGCGCGTGCGCGAGCACGGCACGCACGAGCAGCTGATGGCGACGGAAGGCCCGTACCGCGACCTGTTCTCGCGGCAGGCGCACTTCTATCGCGACTGAGGCCGTCGCCCGCCTCAGTCCGGCGTACGCCCGAACACCCGGCGGATGATCCCGGCCTGGCGCCGGGCGGCCTGCGCCAGCAGCGCTGCAGCCGGCGTCCTCGCGGCGACCGCCTCGCAGGCCGACACCAGCGCGGCCAGCTTCTCCTCGTTGCGGTCGAGCACGGCGGCGAATGCGTCGCGAGCCGCGCGTCCGGCCGCCGCGCCGGCGTGGCCTCGCTGCTGCGCGGCTGCCTGCAGCGCCAGCCGCAGCACGACCTGCACGCGCTCCGGGTGCTCGACGTTGCAGCACAGGTGGCTCACGACCAGGCGGTCGTCGAGGAACTGCAGGCGTGGCGGGTCGAGCGGGTGCAACGGGCGTGGTCGCTCGCCGAGCACCACGAGGCGTCCGAAGCCCGGCACCTCGAGATCGAGCGGCGCCGAGTAGGCGAATGGCGTGCTGCCATCGACGTAGCCGTAGCGCAATGCGAGCTCCAGCACGTCGCGCAGGCCGCCGTAGTGCGCGAAGCACTCCGCGTCGCCATTGCCCTGCGCGACCTCCACGGTCATCGCGACCTCGTCCACCGCGTACGGATAGCCGCGATGGTGGTGGTTCAGCAGGTCGATGAGCGGCATCAGGTGCTCGAGGCGGCGGCCGCCGGGACCGGGCAGTCCGTAGGTGCGCGTGGCCAGGAATCCCTCGGCCGGATTGGGCGGATGCCCGCCCGCGCCGGGGCGGATCGCCTCGAGGGCCGTGCGCACCGATGCGTGGTCCCAGACGGCGCGCCGCGGATAGTCCTGCCAGTAGGCGCGCAGCTTGTCCGCCGCATTGAACAGTTCGACGTGCATGTCGAGCAATTCCCGCTGCACGGCCGTGAGGCCGGGCGGCGGGCGCAGCAGCTCGAGACGGTCGCTGCGCTCGCTCCACAGCGCGTCGTCCGTCGGAACGAGCAGGCCGCGCGGCAGGTGGAACAGCAGCTCGCCCGGCGCGCCGGCCGATGCATCGCAGTGCACCGTGAGGTGACGGTCGCGCTCGACGAGCACGAGGCCGGCGTGCAGGCGCGTGCCCTCCCGCAGCAGCAGTTCGGTCATGGCGCACAGGACGGACTTCACAGCCGCAGTGTCCGCGTCCACCCGATCCATTGGCCGCCTGCCGTCGCTCATGCGATCCTTCACGTCCCTCGACTGTCCCGCCAGGCCCCGCCCGGTGCCCGTCACCGGATCATCGCCGCATGACCCCGTCCCGTCACCTTCGCCGCTACCGCGCCCACGGCCTCGTGATCGCGTCCGAACTGCCGCTGCCGGAATTCCGCGCAGTCGACGACGCACTCGAACCGGACGCCGTCATCGAGACCGGCGAACTGCCGGAGTCGCTCGCCGGAGCCACCGACAGCGGCCCCTGGTGGCAGGCAGGTCCGGATGCCTACCAGTTCGTCGCCGAAGGCATCGCGCGCTACCGCATCGAGCGGGCCCGCCGCATCGTCGTCGACCGGCTCGACCTGCGCGGACCCGGCGAAGCGCGGCCCGGCGACGTGCGACTCTACCTGCTCGGCACGGCTCTCGGTGCGCTGCTCCACCAGCGATCCGCGCTGCCCCTGCACGTCAGCGCGGTCGCGACACCCGGCGGCGCGTGGGCCTTCACCGGACCGTCGGGCGCCGGCAAGTCGACCCTGGCGGCCTGGCTGCGCGCCACCGAGCGGTGGCCGCTCGTCAGCGACGACGTCTCCGTGGTGCGCCCGACCGCGTCGGGACCGGTGCTGGAGCCCGGCCCCGCGCGACTCAAGCTGTGGAAGGATGCGCTCGCCGCGCTCGGGATCTCCGAGGCCGGCCTGGTGCGCGACCTGACTCGGGCGGACAAGTTCCACCTCGAGGCGCACGAGGGCCTGCAGGACGTTGCCGTGCCGCTCAAGGGGCTGGTGGTGCTGGATGCGGCGCCGGAAGGCTCCGCGACCGAGTTCGAGCGCCTGCAGGGACAGCAGGCGTTTCGCGCGTTCTTCAGTTCCGTGTACCGGCCGGAACTCGCGCTGCACTTCCATCCGCTGGATGCGCTGTTCGAGCGCTGCGCGCAGTGCGCCGACCGCGTGGCCGTCTACCGATTCCGGCGCGGACCCAGCCTCGCGAACTTCGAGCAGTCGATGCGGGTGCTCGTGGACGAGATCCGCCGCACGACCCGCTGATTCAGGCGAGCTCGACCAGTCCCTCGGCCAGCAGCTGATCGACGAAGGCGCGCACTTCGCGCTCGCAGGTCTGGCGGTCGACGTCGAACTGCTGCAGCAGTTCTGCGCTGAGATCGTCGACGCTCATCGGCTGCTCGAGCATGGCCCAGACACGCTTGCCGACGACCTGCGTACCGTAGTACTTGCCGCGGTCGACGCTGAGGATCACGAGGTCGTCGTTGACGTTGGCGGAGACGAGACTGGGTGCCCGGCGGATTTTCTGCTCAGGCGCGAGGACGGCAGGCATGAGGATCCAGGGAATTCAAAAATGAACGCGGGATCGATGCCGCGTGCGACACGATCCCGCCTGGTGCACGACGCGCGACTGCAAAGCAGCCGCGCATCACGTCCGTCGAGCTGCGATCAGCTGCCGCCCGGAGGGCCGCCGACCGGGCTGCCCTTGCCGTCGAAAATCTCGAACGGGAAGGCGATCGCACCCGTCAGGGTCTCGCGCACGTCGAGATCGGTCAGCGTCGGGGTCACCCAAGGCAACTTCTTGTCGGCCACGTCCTGCATCGCAACTACCTCCAGATCCAAAACCATCCTCCCCGGCACGCCGCACCGATCGTTGTCGGCATACGCTGGCAGCGCGAGGATCCTTCGGGCGACAACACTCTCATTTCGCGAGTGTTTTTGCAAGCGGCAGTTGATCCGCTCCCTGCCCCGAAAACGTGCGCCCCGTCACGCAAATGCCCGGGTCCGGGCCAGGTGCCAGACCCTGACCGCGACCCGCGCGGCGGCAAACTCGGGAATCTCCGCCGTGCCGACCCGACCCGGGGGCGACTGCAGGGTCCTGCGCAGGCGGTCCAGGTCCAGCCAGGGGCAATGCCCCGATGCCGTCGTCCCCTCGGCCACCTCGCGGGCCAGGATGGCCCAGCACCCCGCCCGCAGGTCCTGCCGCTTGGCCTCGTTGACCGGGTCCCACTTGTCCCGGCGCCAGGCGATGTCGTCGGGCAACGCGTCTGCGAGCGCCGACCGAAAGAGATGGCGCCAGTGGCCCTGGCCGTACAGCACCTCGGCCGGCAGGCCCAGCACGAAATCCAGCAGGCGCCGGTCGGTCAGCGGGTACGCGTAGACGAGCCCGAACTGCGCCGACCAGTGCGCCCAGGTCTCCATCCGGCGCGCGAGGTGACCGTGGGCCAGCAGCGCGACCTGCCGGTCGCGCGGATTGCCGGTCTCGCGCCAGAGCGGGTGTCGCTCCGAGACCGCCGCCGGAAATCGGCCGGCGAGTTCCGGCCCGATGAAACCTGCCCCCGCCGTCACGGGCAGCGCGAGCTTGGTGCGCGCGTACGCGGCGTCGGGCAGCAGCGGCGCCACGGCGGCGTGCCACGCGTAGTCGAG
>JBPOHK010000023.1:0-2210 GCA_052035645.1 Pseudomonadota bacterium | reverse complement strand
CGCCGTGGTTGTCGCGCGTGTCGACGTCGCCGACCGCGTCGAATCGGAAGCACGGCGTGACGGCGCGGACCTCGGGGTCCTGTGCCTGCCGGAAGCGGCCGGCGGTGATCGCCGTGTTCACGTTCGTTCGGAACGCCATGCGGGCGTAGCTCTCGGTCCAGGACTCGCCGAGCTGCTGCACGTCCTGCGCGCTGACAGCGAGCAGCCGGCCGGCGCCCGCCTCGCCGATGCCCTCGCGCATCGCCTGCGCGATGATCTGCTGCGCCTTCTCTGCGACCGACTGCTCGGTGGCCCGGGCGAACGCGATGACGCGCCCCTCTCCGTAGAGCTGCGCGACGCGCTGCGCCGTCCGCTCGGCCGCGGAGCGCAGGTAGACCGGCGTCCGGGTCACGAGGTCGTCGATCGCCTCCTGGAACGTCACGTTGGCCAGCAGGTCGGCGGACTCGCGGAACCGGATCAGGTCGCCGAGGTTCGCGCGCAGAGCCGTGCCGCGCTCGTCGACGAGGACGCCGGCCGCGGTGCGCAGCATCCAGGCGGCGCCGATGATCTCGCCGATGCCCATGGTCTCGGCGACGACGCGCTCGAGGTTCAGGCGCGCGTCGAAGGCGGCCACGCGGTTGTCGGTGGCGTGCGACGACAGCAGGGCCGCCACCGCTTCGGTGTAGTGCCGCGCGAACCGGGCGTGCACGGCTTCGAGGTAGCGGGAGACGTTCAGATTCACGCGAGCACCTCGACGAGCGCGGTCGCCAGAGCGGAGCCGTAGACGCGGTGCGTGCGCTGGTCGTCTCCCCGCGCGTCGTGGCGCACCGGCAGATCGAATCGCAGTTCCGCCTCGCACCACATTGGGTTGTCGGTGCAGTGCCAGCCGACGATCTTGGCACGCCCCGTGAAGTCGGGAGCCGGGGCGTGCGGGTTGAAGTTGCGCAATCGGACCACGAGCACGCAGTCGCTCGCGACGTGCTGCAGGTGCGGGTTCATCGCGCGAACGGCAGCGCACCGCCGCCTGGAAGCGCCGTCGGATCCGGTGCGATCCGCCCGGCGATAACCTCCTCGCCCTGCTGCGGCTTCCGGAACCCGGTCTGCTCGTAGAGGTCGTCCGATGCGATGTCGACGCCAATTCCGTTCAGCGTCGACGCCACGCGCGCCCGCACTTCCGGGTCGAGCTTCTTCTCCTGCTTGATGTTGAACCGCGGCGCCTCCTCGACGATGCCGAGGTCGACGAGGTTCGCGTGATTCCGCCACCAGCAGCAGCCGATCAGGTCGTCGGTCAGGCTCTCCTCGAGGGTCTCGCGGTCGAACTGGACCAGAGCCTCGGTGCTGTTCTCCTGGATCTCGCCGAGCGCGTAGCTGCCGCCCTCGGATGCCGCCGTGGTCAGGTTGGCGCCGAGAACGAGCGTGAACACCGCCGACCGCAGCTCGGCGCGCATCGTCGTGAGGATCTGGTGGCCCTCGCCGCTCGGCGAGATGACCTCGATCTCGTCGGCCTTGTCGCTGACGAGCACGTGCCGGCTCCTCAGGTTCTCCAGAAGCCGCGTCCAATCGCGCACGACCTCCGTGTTCGGCTTGCCCGAATCGGCGTCGCGGCTGCCCTCGACCTTGGCGTGCACGATGCCCTGCGCGAAGCGCTCGACGGCCTGCACGCTCTCCTGCATCACGTGGGTCTTGGTGTACCACGTCCAGCCCAGGGCCTCGCGCAGCGCGCGGCCGTAGCCGAGGCTTCCCTCGTCGTCCTGGTAGACGTGCCGCACCATGTGCATCGCGTCGGCGCCGAGCAGGTCGCGCCACTCCGCGTTGGCCACGTCCCACACCTGCCACTTCGCGCCGAGCATCTGCGTGCCGTCCTTGCGGTCGTGGGTTGGCACGATGCGCATGCGGCGCTTGTCGATGTCCTCGAGCCGCACCGGCAGCCACCACGTGCGGGGCTTGCCGTCGCCGATGCGCAGCGTGCGCAGGTCGCCGTGGATCCGGGCGAAGCGGGCGCCGCTGAAGAACGCCCGCGACAGGTTGTAGCGCGCCCCGGTGAACCCCCGGATCTTGCGCAGCAGCTCGGTGCCGACCGCGACCGCCAGGTCCGCCCGCGGCGAGCCGGGCACCGACGGGACCAGCTCCCACTGCCGGCCGGCGATCAGGTGCCGGCGGAACCCGACCGCGTGCGCGATGTCGGGGTCGCGGAGCATCTTCTCCTCGGCCTCGGGGTCCCGTGCCAGCCA
>JBPOHK010000100.1:0-12612 GCA_052035645.1 Pseudomonadota bacterium | reverse complement strand
GCCAGCGGCCGCACCGGCTGCGGCTGCCGTTACGCCCGCGGCCGCAGCTGCAGCTGCAGCAGCAGCCGCTGCCGCCGCCGCGACTGCGGACCAGACGGTCACGGCGCCGATGGTCGGCACGGTCTATTCGGCTCCGGCGCCGGGCGCCAAGCCCTTCGTCGACATCGGCTCGGACGTGAAGGCCGGCGACGTGCTCTGCATCATCGAGGCCATGAAGATGATGAACCAGATCGAGTCGGACAAGGCCGGCAAGGTCGTCTCGATCCTCGTCAAGAACGGCGACCCGGTCGAGTTCGGGCAGCCCCTGTTCGTGATCGAGTGATCCATGCTCGAGAAGGTCGTCATCGCCAATCGCGGTGAGATCGCGCTCAGGATCCTGCGCGCCTGCCGCGAACTCGGCATCAAGACGGTCGCGGTGCACTCCACCGCCGACCGCAACCTGAAGCACGTGCTGCTCGCGGACGAAACGGTGTGCATCGGGCCGCCGCCGTCGCGCGAGAGCTACCTCAACATGCCGGCGATCATCAGCGCGGCGGAGCTGACCGACTCGGTCGCCATCCATCCGGGCTACGGATTCCTCTCGGAGAACTCGGACTTCGCCGAGCGCGTCGAGAAGAGCGGCTTCACCTTCATCGGCCCGCGCCCGGAGACGATCCGCCTGATGGGCGACAAGGTCTCGGCGATCAAGACCATGAAGGCGGCGGGCGTCCCCTGCGTGCCCGGTTCCGACGGCCCGCTCGGCAACGACCCGGACGAGATCTTCCGCATCGCCAACGCCATCGGCTACCCGGTGATCATCAAGGCGTCGGGCGGCGGCGGCGGCCGCGGCATGCGCGTGGTGCACAGCGACGCGACGCTGCTGCACTCGGTGGGCGTGACCCGGGCGGAGGCGCAGGCGGCCTTCGGCAACGACCAGGTCTACATGGAGAAATTCCTCGAGAAGCCGCGCCACATCGAGTTCCAGGTGCTCGCCGACCACTACGGCAACGTCATCTGCCTCGGCGAGCGGGACTGCTCCATGCAGCGCCGACACCAGAAGATCATCGAGGAAGCGCCGGCGCCCGGCCTCACGGCCAAGCAGCGTCGGGCGATGAGCGAGCGGGTGGCCTCGGCCTGCTCGGAGATCGGTTACCGCAGCGCGGGCACGCTCGAGTTCCTCTACCAGGACGGCGAGTTCTACTTCATCGAGATGAACACCCGCATCCAGGTCGAGCACCCGGTCACCGAGCTGGTCACGGGCATCGACCTGGTGAAGGCGCAGCTGCGCGTCGCGGCCGGCGAGCGCCTGCCCTGGACGCAGGACGACGTGCAGATCCACGGCCACGCGATCGAGTGCCGCATCAACGCCGAGGACCCGAAGAAGTTCACGCCGTCGCCGGGCCCCGTGAACCTGTGGCACGCCCCGGGCGGCCCCGGCATCCGCGTCGACAGCCACCTCTACACCGGCTACAGCGTGCCCCCGCACTACGATTCGCTGGTCGCCAAGGTGATCGCGCACGGCGAGGACCGCGACGCGGCCATCGCCCGCATGCGCAACGCGCTGACGGAGATCGTGGTGGAGGGCATCAAGACCAACGTGCCCCTGCACCAGGAGATCTTCCAGCACAGCGCGTTCCGCGCGGGCGGCACCGACATCCACTACCTCGAGCGGCGGCTCGGCCTGAAGTAGCGCAAGGCGGCGCGCCGCGGCCGCCCTGGCGGCCTGCGCACGGGACACCCGGCATGCCCTTCCTGCAGATGACGGTCGACATCGGCCCGCGCGACCCGGCGGCGCTCGAGGACGCGCTGTTCGACGCCGGCGCGGTCTCGGTCACGCTGCTCGACGCCGCGGACGACCCGGTGCTCGAGCCCGCCCCGGGCCAGACGCCGCTGTGGCCGACGATCGTCGTGCGCGCGCTGTTCGACGTGGACGCGGACGTACGCGGTCTCATCGACCTGGTGCGCGAGACCTTCGGCGACCCGTCGCCCGAGCCGAGGTTCGAGCGACTCGAGGATCGCGCCTGGGAGCGCGAGTGGCTCAAGGACTTCCGCCCCATGCAGTTTGGCCGCAGGCTGTGGGTCTGCCCCGGCGGACTGCCCGCGGGCGATCCGGACGGCGTGCGCATCGAACTCGATCCCGGGCTCGCCTTCGGCACCGGCACGCACGCCACCACGCGCCTGTGCCTCGAGTGGCTGGACGGCCTGCCGGAGCCGGTGCTCGCCGGCGCGGACGTGATCGACTACGGCTGCGGCTCGGGCATCCTCGCCGTGGCGGCGCTGAAGCTCGGGGCGGCGCGCGCCGACGCCATGGACATCGACCCGCAGGCGCTGGTCGCCACGCGCCAGAACGCCGAGCGCAACGGCGTCTCGGACCGGGTCCAGGTCACCGACGATCCGCGGGTGGGCGGCCGTGTCGCGGACGTGCTGCTCGCGAACATCCTGGCCGGCCCGCTGGTCGAGCTCGCCCCGCTGCTGGCCGGACGGGTGAAACCGGGCGGCGCGCTGGCGCTGAGCGGGTTGCTCGACGCGCAGGCCGCCACAGTGGCGGCGGCGTATCGACCGTGGTTTGATATCGCCCCGTCCGGCAGCCGCGACGGCTGGGCCCTGCTGGCCGGCCGCCGGTGCGAGCGTTGAGCGAACAAGAGGAACGATGTACTCCCAGTGTCCCGACTGCCAGGCGCGATTCCGCGTCACCGCCGAGGTGCTGCGCGTGGCGCACGGGACCGTGCGCTGCGGCCGCTGCGGCAGTGCCTTCGACGCGCTGGTCAGCCTGAGCGACACGCTGCCCCCGCCCGCCCCGGCCGGTGCGCCGCGGCTCGCGGCGGTCGAGCCGGCGCTCGCCGCGCCGTCGGCGCAGGACGCGGCCGAGTTCCACTTCTCCGCCGCCGATCTCGAGAAGGTCTTCGTCGACGCCCGCGACTGGCAGGACCAGTTCGGGCCGGAAGGCACCGACGGCGCGCCCGTCGACCCGCTGCCGATCGGCACCGAGCCGTCGATCCTGCTGGTGGACGAGGGCGAGCCGCTCGAGGACATCACGATGGAGGGCGAGCGCATCCAGATCGAGATGCCGCCCGGGTTCCTCGACGACGCCATCGAGAGCGAGGCGCCGCGGCTCGACGACGATGCGCTCGCGCACTTCCCGCCGGACCGCGAGATCCACGACGGGAGCCAGGACGACGTCCACGTCGAGATCGACCTGGACGCCACCGACCGTTTCCGTGTGCTCGACGAGACCGCCATCGCCTCGCTGGCGGAGCAGATCGAGGCCGAGCAGCAACGCTCCGAGGCGCGCGCCGCGCCCGTGGCGGACACCGGCGAGACGGTCTCGTTCAAGGTGACCGACGACCTGCGCGCCATGGCGGCCCGCACGGCGAGCGCGGTCGCCCCGCTGCCCGAGGCGTTCGGGACGTCGCCCGCCCGCGCGCCGGAGCCCGTCGCGCCGGCCCGCCCGCCGTTGCGGGATCCGGAGCCGGCCCCGGAGACGGCCGGGCGCGACGTCGGCGCGATCTCCACCCGGCGCTGGCGTCCGCCGGCCGACGACGACGAACTGCTGCCGACCCGCCTCGGCGCGGACGAGCGCGGCGACGCCGACGACGAACCGCGGGGCCACGGCCTGCTCTGGACGGTCGGCTGCCTGCTGATGGCGGTCGCGCTCGTGGCACAGCTCGCGCACCACTTCCGCCAGGAAGTCGTGCGCAACCCGCAGCTCGGCCCGGCACTCGGTGCGGTCTACGACGCGCTCGGCCTGCCGCTCGCGCCGAACTGGGACCCGACAGCGTTCGAGGTGCGGCAGTGGGGCGAATCGGCGGGCACCGCCGAGGCCGGCCGCCTGAACGTGCGCGCCAGCATCCGCAACAAGGCGGCGTTCGCGCAGCCGTATCCGTTGCTGCGCGTCGAACTCGAAGACCGCTTCGGCGGCACCGTGGCCACGCGCGACTTCGAACCGGCGGAGTACCTGAAGGTGCCCGCGCAGGCGCAGCGGATGCTGAGCGCCGGGGGCAGCGCCGACGCGGACCTCCAGATCGCCGACCCGGGCGCGGACGCCGTCGGCTACCGGCTCAACGTCTGCCTGCGCGAGTCGCCGGCCATCCTGCGCTGCGCGCAGGGCCCCGGCTGAGATCGCCGCATGATCGCGATCGGTCCGTACCGGCTTACCGGCCGCGCCGTGCTCGCCCCGATGGCGGGCGTGACCGACCTGCCGTTCCGCCGTCTCTGCCGTCGGCTCGGCGCCGCGCTGGCCGCCGGCGAGATGCTGTCCGCCGATCCGCGGCTGTGGGACACGCGCGAGTCGCGACGGCGTCGCGACCACCGCGGCGAGCCCGAGCCGCGCGTGGTGCAGATCGCCGGCGGCGACCCGCTCTCGATGGCGGAGGCGGCGCGACGCAACGCCGACGCCGGTGCGCAGGTCATCGACGTCAACATGGGCTGCCCGGCGAAGAAGGTGTGCCACCGGGATGCCGGCTCGGCGCTGCTCAGGGACGAGGCGCTGGTCGCGGCGATCCTGTCGGCGACGGTGCGCGCGGTCGACGTACCGGTGACGCTCAAGATCCGCACGGGCTGGGATCCGTCGTCGCGCAATGCGGTGCGCGTCGCGCGCATCGCCGAAGACACCGGCGTGCAGGCGCTTGCGGTGCACGGGCGCACGCGCGCCTGCCGCGTTCACGGCGAGGTGGAGTACGACACCATCGCGCAGGTCAAGCGCGCCGTGGGCATCCCGGTGTTCGCGAACGGCGACATCGACTCGCCGGCGCGGGCGCTCGCGGTGCTGCGCGCGACCGGGGCGGACGGCGTGATGATCGGCCGCGCGGCGCAGGGCCGGCCGTGGATTTTCCGCGAGATCGCCGCCCTGCTGGCAGGCGATGCTGCGCCGCAACCCCCGACGGCCGCGGAAGTGCGTGATATCATGCTCGCCCATTTGCGCGATTTGTACGACTTCTACGGCCCGGAGCCGGGAGTGAGAATCGCGCGCAAGCACATTGGGTGGTACTGCGCGGAACGCCCGCATGCCGAGGCGTTCCGGGGGTCCGTCATGCAGGTGACCAGCGCCGAGCAGCAACTGGCGATGGTGCGCGAGTATTTCGACGCGCTCATCGACCCGCCGGCGGCCGCGGCCTGACGGGTGGAAGCAACGACAGCGAGGACGATCGCGCGCATGGCGCCCCGCAAGAAGACCCGCACGCGACGCGAGCCGAAGCCGGCCGCACCGACCAACGGACGCAGCGTGCCGCTGCGCTCGCTGACCGAGCAGGCGCTCGACACCTACTTCACCAGCCTCAACGGCCACGCGCCGGGGCACCTCTACGACCTCGTGCTGCGCGAGGTGGAGGAGCCGCTGTTCCGCGCGGTCATGGACTATTCCGAGGGCAACCAGAGCCGCGCCGCCGACATCCTCGGCATCAATCGCGGCACGTTGCGCAAGAAGCTCAAGGTGTACGGCATCGCGAGCGGCTGATTCCCCCGACCGACACGAGGTTCGTTCGTCGTGACCACCCCCATCCGTCGCGCCCTGCTCAGCGTGTCGAACAAGGAAGGACTGCTGGACTTCGCCCGCGAGCTGCGCAACCGCGGCATCGCCCTGCTCTCCACCGGCGGGACCGCCGCCCTGCTGCGCTCGAACGGCATCGAGGTCACCGACGTCTCGGCCGTCACCGGCTTCCCGGAGATCATGGACGGCCGCGTGAAGACGCTGCACCCGAAGATCCACGGCGGGCTGCTCGGCCGGCGCACCGTCGACGACGCGGTGATGCGCGAGCACGGCATCGAGCCGATCGACCTCGTGGCGGTGAACCTCTACCCGTTCGCGGCCACCATCGCGCGGCCCGGCTGCACCTTCGCGGACGCGGTCGAGAACATCGACATCGGCGGGCCGGCCATGGTGCGCGCCTCGGCCAAGAACCACGACCGCGTGGCGATCGTGGTCGATCCGCTCGACTACGGCAGCGTGCTGGCCGAGATGGACGAGCACGACGGCGGCGTCTCCCCGGAGACTCGCCTGCGGCTCGCGACCAAGGCATTCGCGCACACGGCGCAGTACGACGCGATGGTGGCGTCCTACCTCGACCGGACGGCCCGGCCGTCGGTCGGCGAGTTCCCCGAACTGCTGTCGATGCAGTACCGCAAGCGCCTCGACCTGCGCTACGGCGAGAACCCGCACCAGCAGGCGGCGTTCTACGTGGCGAGCGACGCGCAGGGCGCGAGCGTCGGCGCGGCCTCCCAGCTGCAGGGCAAGGAGCTGTCCTTCAACAACATCGCGGACGCCGACACGGCGTTCGAGTGCGTGCGCCAGTTCGACGAGCCCGCCTGCGTGATCGTCAAGCACGCCAACCCCTGCGGCGTCGCGGTCGCGGCGGGACTGCGCGAGGCGTACGACCGCGCCTACCGCACCGACCCGACCTCGGCCTTCGGCGGCATCATCGCGTTCAACCGCGAGCTCGACGGCGCCACGGCCGCGGCCATCGTCGAACGGCAGTTCGTCGAGGTGATCATCGCCCCGGCGGTCGACGCCGCGGCGCGCGAGGCCTGCGCCCGCAAGGAGGGCGTGCGCCTGCTGGTCACCGGCAGCATGGCGGCCAGCAATTCGCGCTTCGAGGTTCGCAGCGTGAACGGCGGCCTGCTGCTGCAGACGCGCGACCTCGGCATGGTCGGCGCGGCCGATCTCAAGGTGGTGACGAAGCGCGCGCCGACCGCCGCGGAACTCGCCGACCTGGCGTTCGCCTGGCAGGTCTGCAAGTACGTGAAGTCGAACGCCATCATCTTCGTGAAGGACCGCATGACCGTCGGCGTCGGCGCCGGCCAGATGAGTCGCGTGTACAGCACGCGCATCGGCGCCATGAAGGCGCGCGACGAGGGCCTCGACACGAAGGGCTCGGTGGTGGCTTCCGACGCGTTCTTCCCGTTCCGCGACGGGCTCGACGCGGCGGCCGAGCACGGCATCACCGCGGTCATCCAGCCCGGCGGCTCCAAGCGCGACGCCGAGGTGATCGCGGCCGCGGACGAGCACGGCATCGCCATGGTGTTCACCGGCATGCGCCATTTCCGGCACTGAGCGCTCCATGAAGGTCCTCATCGTCGGAGGCGGCGGACGCGAGCACGCGCTGGCCTGGAAGGTCGCGCAGTCGCCGCGGGTCACGCAGGTGTACGTCGCCCCGGGCAACGCGGGCACGGCCCTCGAGCCGCGCGTCGAGAACGTCGAGATCGCCGCCGACGACGTCCCGGCCCTGCTGCGCTTCGCGGAACGGCACAAGGTCGGCCTCACGATCGTCGGTCCCGAGGCGCCGCTCGTGCTCGGCATCGTCGATGCCTTCCAGGCCGCCGGACTGCGCTGCTTCGGCCCGTCGAAGGCCTGCGCGCGCCTGGAGGGCTCCAAGGCCTTCACCAAGGATTTCCTCAGGCGCCACGGGATCCCCACGGCCGCGTACGGCACGTTCACGCGCGAGACGTTCGATCCCGCGTGGGTCCGCGCGCAGCGCGCCCCGCTGGTCGTCAAGGCGGACGGCCTCGCGGCGGGCAAGGGCGTCGTGATCTGCGCCGGCGTCGAGGAGGCCGTGGCCACCGCCGAGGACATGTTCGCGGGCCGGTTCGGCAAGGCCGGCGACGTCGTCGTGGTGGAGGAGTTCCTCGAGGGCGAGGAAGCGAGCTTCATCGCCATGGTGGACGGCACGCACGTGCTGCCGCTCGCCACGTCGCAGGACCACAAGCGCCGCGACGACGGCGACCTCGGGCCCAACACCGGCGGCATGGGCGCGTATTCGCCCGCGCCGGTGGTCACGCCGCGCATCCACCAGCGGATCATGGACGAGGTGATGTGGCCCACGGTGAAGGCGCTCGCCGCCGAGGGCACGCCGTACACCGGGTTCCTGTACGCGGGCCTGATGATCGACGACGCGGGCACGCCGAAGGTGCTCGAGTTCAACTGCCGCTTCGGCGACCCGGAGACGCAGCCGATCCTGAGCCGCCTGCGCTCGGACCTGACCGTGCTGTGCGACGCGGCCCTCGACGGCCGGCTCGACGGGCAGGAGATCGAGTGGGATCCGCGCGCGGCCGTGGGCGTGGTGCTCGCCGCCGGCGGCTACCCCGACACCGTGCGCAAGGGCGACATCATCTTCGGCCTCGACGCCGCCGCCGACATGCCGGGCAAGGTGTTCCACGCGGGCACGACGCGCCTCGGGCGCGACGTGGTCACGAACGGCGGGCGCGTGCTGTGCGCCGTCGGCCTCGGCGGCACCGTCCGCCTCGCGCAGGAACAGGCGTACGAACTGGTCAACGCCATCCGCTGGGACGGCCTGCAGTACCGCCGGGACATCGGCTACCGTGCCATCCAGCGCGAAGGGAAATAGGGGACATTCCTCTTTTTTCAGCGGGGACTGTCCCCAACGGGGACTGTCCCCTCTCTGAAAAAAGAGGAATGTCCCCTATTTTTCTGTCCCCTGTTTCCGTCGCTGCGTCCGCTCGCGGTGGATGATGTACAGGCCGGCGGCGATCACGATCGACCCGCCGGCCAGCGTGACGCCGCCCGGCAGCACGTGCCAGACCGCCCAGTCCAGGATCACGCCCCACACCAGCGCCGTGTACTCGAACGGCGCGACCACGGCCGCCGGCGCGTGCCGGAACGCGTTGGTGATGAACCCCTGGGCGATCGCGCCGGTGAATCCCACGCCGACGAACAGCGGCCAGTCGCTCCAGTCGAGCGCCGTCCAGCCGGGCACCGCCAGCACGCCGGCGCCGATGCTCAGCAGCACGGCGAACGAGAACACCATGCTCTCGGTCGTGTCGGTCTGCGCGAGGCGGCGCAGCGTGATCACCGAGACCGCGTAGGTCGCGACGGCGATCACCGCCGCCAGCGAGCCGGCCATGCCCCAGCGGCTGCCGCCGGGGCGCAGCATCAGCAGCACGCCCGCGAGGCCGACCGCGATCGCAACCCACTGCGCGCGGGCCACTTTCTCGCCCAGCATCGGCACCGACAGGGCCGCCACGACCAGCGGCGCGCACATGAAGATGGAATAGGTCGCCGTGATCGAGGTCTCGCGCACGGCGTACACGAACGAGGTGAGCATCGCGACCGCCAGCACCCCGCGCAGCAGGTGCAGCCCGACGTTCACCGGGCGCAGGCGCGCGGCGTGCCCGCGCACCAGCACGGGCAGCACCACGAACGGCACGGAGAGCAGGCCGCGCAGGAAGGCCACCTGCAGCGGCGGGTAGTGCTCGGACAGCAGCTTGAGCTGCGCGTCCATCAGCGAGAACAACGCCACGGCCGTGACCATGGCGGTGATCCCGCGGACGTTTTCCGACGAGCGCGTCAGCGCTTCATCGCCTCGAAGAACTCGCCGTTGGTCTTGGTGTCCCGCATCTTGTCGATGAGGAACTCCGCGGCCGCCAGCTCGTCCATCGGGTGCAGCAGCTTGCGCAGGATCCAGATCTTCGCCAGCTCGTCCGACGAGGTGATCAGCTCCTCGCGGCGCGTGCCCGAGCGGTTGATGTTGAACGCCGGGTAGACGCGCTTCTCGGCGATGCGCCGGTCGAGGTGGATCTCGCTGTTGCCGGTGCCCTTGAACTCCTCGTAGATCACGTCGTCCATGCGCGAACCGGTGTCGATCAGCGCCGTGGCGAGGATCGTGAGCGAGCCGCCCTCCTCGATGTTGCGCGCGGCGCCGAAGAAGCGCTTCGGACGCTGCAGCGCGTTGGCGTCGACGCCGCCCGTCAGCACCTTGCCGGAACTCGGCACCACGGTGTTGTAGGCGCGCGCGAGACGCGTGATCGAGTCGAGCAGGATCACCACGTCCTTCTTGTGCTCGACCAGCCGCTTGGCCTTCTCGATGACCATCTCGGCCACCTGCACGTGCCGGCTGGCCGGCTCGTCGAAGGTCGAGGACACCACTTCGCCGCGCACGGTGCGCGTCATCTCGGTGACCTCCTCGGGCCGCTCGTCGATGAGCAGCACGATCAGGTACACCTCGGGGTGGTTGCCGGTGATCGAGTTGGCGATGTTCTGCAGCAGCATCGTCTTGCCGGCCTTCGGCGGCGAGACGATCAGGCCGCGCTGGCCCTTGCCGAGCGGGGCGACCAGGTCGATCATGCGCGCCGTCAGGTCTTCCGTGCTGCCGGTGCCGCGCTCGAGCTTCAGTCGCTTGGTCGGGTGCAGCGGCGTGAGGTTCTCGAACAGGACCTTGCTGCGCGCGTTCTCCGGCGAGTCGAAGTTGATCTGGCCGACCTTCAGCAGCGCGAAATACCGCTCGCCGTCCTTCGGCGGGCGGATCAGGCCGGAGATGGTGTCGCCGGTGCGCAGGTTGAAGCGCCGGATCTGCGACGGGCTGATGTAGATGTCGTCCGGGCCCGCGAGGTACGAACCCTCGGGCGAGCGCAGGAAGCCGAAGCCGTCCTGCAGGATCTCGAGCACGCCGTCGCCGTAGATGTCCTCGCCGTTGCGCGCGTGCGCCTTGAGGATGGCGAAGATGATGTCCTGCTTGCGCGAGCGGGCCAGGTTCTCGAGGCCCATCGACTGGGCGACCTTCAGCAGCTCCGGGATCGGCTTGTGCTTCAGCTCGCTCAGGTTCATCGAGCGCCGGCTGGCTTCGAGCTCGGCCGGGCTGATGACGTCGAGGTCCTCGCCGTCGAGGAAATCGTCCGGCGGCAGCTCGTCCTGCCGAGGGCCGCGATTGCCGTCGGGACCGCCGCCGCCGCCGCGACCGCGCTTGTTGCGCTGGCCGCCGCCGCCGCCGCGACCCTGGTTGCCGAGATAGCCCCTCACAGCTTGCTGTCCAGGAAGGCGGCGAATTCGGCCTTGCGGCCGGCGCCGATCTTCTGGCCCTCGGCCTTGCCGTTCTTGAACAGGATCAGGGTCGGGATGCTGCGCACGTTGAAGCGCATCGGCGTCTTCGGGTTGTCGTCGACGTTCATCTTGGCGACCGTGACCTTGCCCGCGTATTCGCCGGCGAGTTCCTCGAGCATCGGGCCGATGGCCTTGCACGGGCCGCACCACTCGGCCCAGAAATCGAGGAGCACGGGTGTGGGGGACTGGAGCACGTCCTGTTCGAAGCTGGCGTCAGTGACGTGGATGATCTGCTGGCTCACCAGAGACTACCTCCGCTGGCAGGTTTGAGCGTTTTGATGGGTTTGGGATGGGCTGGAGCGGCCCGCGACCCTCGAACCGGGTGACGGCGGGTTCCGCGTAGGGCAAACTATCGGAATTGCTGGCCGTTGAAATACATCAAGTGGGGTTGCTGTGAGCCGGTCTGTTGAACCGGGTCTCAGGCCCGGTTGGCCGGCAAACTCGAGGCGGGAGCGGATTGAACCGCGATTGCGGCGTATTTGAACCCGCTTTTCGGCTTTTTGCAAGGCCGCACCATCCACTTTCAGTCAGCAATGTCCGATACACACCTCACCGACGTTTCCTTCACCCACCTCCACCTCCCCGAAACCCTCGCCCGCGGCATCGCGGATGCGGGCTTCGAACGCTGCACCCCGATCCAGGCCCAGACGCTGCCCAAGGCGCTCGCGGGCATGGACGTCGCGGGACAGGCGCAGACCGGCACGGGCAAGACCGCGGCGTTCCTCGTCGCGATGTACGCGCACCTGCTGCGGCACGAGCCGGCGCCCACCCGGCCGGTCAACGCCCCGCGGGCGCTGATCATCGCGCCGACCCGCGAGCTGGCCGTGCAGATCCACCACGACGCCGAGATCCTCGGCCAGTACACGGGCCTGTCGCTCGGCCTCGCCTTCGGCGGCGTCGACTACGACAAGCAGCGCCGTGAGCTCGAGCGCGGCGTCGACGTGCTGATCGGCACGCCGGGGCGCCTGATCGACTTCTACAAGCAGCGGGTCTTCGACCTCGCGCACGTGCAGGTGCTGATCCTCGACGAGGCCGACCGCATGTTCGACCTCGGCTTCATCGCCGACATCCGCTACATCATGCGGCGCCTGCCGGCGCCGGACCGCCGGCTCAACCTGCTGTTCTCGGCGACGCTGGCGCAGCGCGTGCTCGAGCTGGCGTTCGAGCACATGAACGACCCCGACCTCGTGCGCATCGAGCCGGACAAGATGACCGTGGACCGCGTGCGGCAGGTCATCTACTACCCGTCGATGGACGAGAAGCCGCGGCTGCTGGTCGGCCTGCTGCGCTCCATGGACTGCACCCGCACCATGGTGTTCGTGAACACCCGGCGCGGCGCCGACGAGCTGGAGACGCTGCTCAAGGCCAACGGCTTCAACGCCGAGGCGATCTCGGGCGACGTGCCGCAGAAGAAGCGCCTGCGCATGATCACGGACTTCCACAGCGGCGAGCTGGCGATCCTGATCGGCACGGACGTCGCCTCGCGCGGGCTGCACATCCCCAACGTGACCCACGTCTTCAACTACGACCTGCCGCAGGACCCCGAGGACTACGTCCACCGCCTCGGGCGCTCCGCGCGCGCGGGCGAGGAAGGCGACGCGATCAGCCTCGGCTGCGAGGACTACGTGATCACGCTGCCGGACATCGAGGACTACATCGGCCGCAAGATCCCCGTGGCCGCGGTCACGCCGGACCTGCTCGCGGAGATCACCGTGCCCGCGCGTGAGCACCGCCGGTTCCGCGGCGGCCCCGGCCACGGCGGCCCGCGCGGCGGCTTCGGCGGCGGACGCGGCGGCGGTGGCGGCGGA
>JBPOHK010000029.1:0-7141 GCA_052035645.1 Pseudomonadota bacterium | reverse complement strand
GGCGGGCCCGGGGGCTGGGGGGGCCCCGCCCCCCCCCCCCCCCCCCCCCCCGCCCCCTCACTGCCCGCTTTCCCCGCCCCCCCCCTAACACCCCCGGCGTGACCGGCCGGACGGAGACGCTCTCCAGAGCGCTCGCAGCGCTAAGCGAGATCGGCGGCAAGCGAATCGCGCGATGCGGCGGGCAGCGGCTCCACCGCGTGCGCGTAGGCTGGATGATCGATGCCGACCGAGACTGCGGCGCCCCGCTTCGCCGCCTCGACCATCGCCGGGCCCAACTCGAAGCGGAGGAAATGCACTGCCGACGTCTTGTCGTCGTTCTCGCGCTCGAGGTCCTCGTCCGCAATCGCGAATACCCGGTCGAACCCCGCGACCTGCACCCACGCCCGATCCTCGACACCCTTGAGCCGCTGCAGCGCGACGCGCCGCTCGTCCGGGTCGGAAAACTCGATCAGCAGCGTCGCCTTCCAGTTGCTGCCGTCCGGGATCAGCGGGTTGTAGGCCGCCAGTTCGTCCGCGATGCCATCCGCCTCGAAGATGCGCTCGATGCGCAGCATCTCCTGGACCTGGTACTGCACCGTCAGGCGGTCCTCGAAGCAGACCGTCGCGTTCGGACCGACCGCGACGTTGCGGGCCCGCTTGTGGACGAGCACCTGCGGACGGAATCGCGCCCGCTCGCGCGCGTACTGCTCCAGGCTGAAGAGGTCCTGCGGCCGCAGGGGGCCGCGGCCCGGCGCGGTGTCGCCCGTGTCGCCGCTCATGGCATGGTCCCCGCCGTCACAGCCCGTACGCGATGCGCAACAGCGAGATCGGGTGCGTCGGGCCCTTCGCGCCCGCCTCGAGGCCCGACTGGATCTGGTGCCCCGCCATCGGGCAGTCGCTCCCGTAGTGGTCGCAGCCCGCCGCCTTCACCCGGTTGAAGACCGGACGGCCGATCTTGATCGAGGCGGCGCGAAATTCGCGCTTCACGCCGTAGGTGCCGTTGTGTCCCGAGCAGCGCTCGACCACCTCGATCTCGGTCCCGGGCACCAGCGCGAGGACGTCCCGGGTCTTGAGGCCGAGGTTCTGCACCCGCTGGTGGCACGGCGCGTGGTAGGCCACCTTGCCGAGCGGCACCTTGAAGTCCGTGCGCAGCAACCCCGCCGAGTGGCGCAGCGCGAGGTACTCGAACGGGTCGAACATCGCCGCGCGGACCGCCTGCACCTGAGGGTCCTCCGGGAACAGCAGCGGCAGCTCCTGCTTGAACATCAGCACGCAGGACGGCACCGGCGCGACGAGGTCGCAGCCCTGCTCCACCATCGCCGCCAGCGCCGGCACGTTGAGGTTCTTCGCGGCCTCGATCGCGGCGAGGTCGCCGAGTTCCAGTTTCGGCATGCCGCAGCAGCGCTCCTGCGGGACGAGCGTGACCGCGATGCCGTTGTGGCGGAACACGGCCGCCAGGTCGGCGAGGATCTCCGGCTCGTTGCGGTTGCAGTAGCAGGTCGCGAACAGCGCGACGCGTCCGCGCGTATCCGCCGTGCCCCGAACCTCGCCCGCACCGTTCCCGCCGCGCGCGACGCGTCGCCGCCCGGTGTCCGAGTGGTAAGCGGGCACCGGCGCGGACGGGTCGATCCCCAGGGTCTTCGCGAGCAGCGAGCGCCCGGCCGCGCTGCGGTTCACGGCATTCACGACCTCGGACACCACGGGAACGCCTGCGATGGCGCCCACCACGTCCGTCGACGACAGCACGCGGTCGCGCAGCGGGGCGCCGTCCCGGCGGAACTTCACTGCCTTGGCCCGCAGCATCAGGTGCGGGAAGTCGATGTTCCAGGGGTGCGGCGGCACGTACGGGCACTTGCTCATGTAGCACATGTCGCAGAGGTAGCAGTGATCGGCCACCTCGCCGTAGACCTTGCGGTCGACGCCGTGCAGCTCGCCGTCCGCCGTGGCGTCGATCGCGTCGAAGAGCAGGGGAAAGGCGTTGCAGAGACTGAAGCAGCGGCGGCAGCCGTGGCAGAGGTCGAACACGCGCTCGAGTTCCGCGTGCAGCGCCGTCTCGTCGTAGAAGGCGTCCTCGCGCCAGGCCACGGGGTGTCGCGTGGGCGCGGCGAGGCTGCCTTCGCGGCCCGTCGCGCCGGGGAAACGGTCATCGGCCATGGCGCTTCGTCCTCGGGGCTTGCGTCGGCCCGGGTGACCCGGCGGGACGCGCAACGCGCCCGCCGGGCCGCTCCACCGACCGGAGTCAGCGGCGGCGCATCAGAGGGCGTCGAGAGCCTTCTGGAAGCGGTTCGCGTGCGAGCGCTCGGCCCTCGCGAGCGTCTCGAACCAGTCCGCGATCTCGTCGAAGCCCTCGTCCCGCGCCGCCTTCGCCATGCCCGGGTACATGTCGGTGTACTCGTGCGTCTCGCCCGCGATCGACGCCTTCAGGTTGTTCGATGTGCTCCCGATCGGCAGGCCGGTCGCCGGATCGCCCACCTGCTCGAGGTACTCGAGGTGGCCGTGCGCGTGGCCGGTTTCACCCTCGGCCGTCGAGCGGAACACGGCCGCGACGTCGTTGAAGCCCTCGATGTCGGCTTTCTGCGCGAAGTACAGGTAGCGACGGTTGGCCTGCGACTCGCCGGCGAACGCGTCCTTGAGGTTCTTCTCGGTCCGGGTGCCCTTCAAGCTCTTCATGACTTCCTCCGCACGGTTTGCGGCCCGCCCGGGTCGCGGCGAACCCTGGTTCTGGACTATGTCTAATGGCCTCGAATCTATGCCCGGGTCCCCGCGCAAGTCAACGCCGTCGGGTCCGCCCGGCGCTGCGTCCCGGAGGGCCTGCGGCGGCACCGCGTTGACCGACCTGACCCCCTGTGTAAGGCTTGCCGCAACGCGGAGCGAGACGTGACGACCCGTAAAGGCAAGACCCCAGAATTCGAGCAGTCGCTCGCCGAGCTCGAAGCCACCGTGGAGCGACTCGAGCAGGGCGACCTGCCGCTCGAGGAGGCGCTGAAGCAGTTCGAGCGCGGCATCGGCCTCGCCCGCAGCTGCGAGGAGGCGCTCCGGCAGGCCGAGCAGAAGGTTGAGATTCTCCTGAAAAAGACGCCTGAGGCGGCCCCGGAGAGTTTCGAGCCCGTCGAAGAATGAGCCCGGCCCAGCAAGCATCCCCGGCCGACGCCCCCCTGGCGTCGCAGCTCGAGGCCTGGCGGCGACGCGTCGAGGCCGAACTGGACCGCTGGCTGCCCGCGCAGACGGTCGTCCCCGAACGCCTGCATGCCGCGCAGCGCTACAGCGTGCTGGCCCCGGGCAAGCGCATCCGCCCCGCCCTCGTCTACGCGACGGCCGAGACCCTCGGCCTGCCGTCGTCGCGGGTCGACGCCCCGGCCTGCGCCGTCGAACTCATCCACTGTTACTCGCTGATCCACGACGACCTGCCGGCGATGGACGACGACGACCTGCGTCGCGGGCTCCCGACCTGCCACCGGGCCTACGACGAGGCGACGGCCATCCTCGCCGGCGACTCGCTGCAGGTGCTCGCGTTCAAGGTGCTCGCGACCCACCCGGGCCTGCCCGACGACCCGCGGGTCCGGGTCCGCATCATCGAGACCCTGGCCGATGCCAGCGGCACGGCCGGCATGGCCGGCGGGCAGGCGCTCGACCTGGCCGCCGAAGGCCGGGTGCTGACGCTCGAGGAGGTCGAGCAGGTGCACCGCCTGAAGACCGGCGCGCTGATCCAGGCCAGTGTCGTGATGGCCTCGCACTGCCGGCCGGACCTGCCTCCTGCCCAGGCTGCGGCCCTCGCGGAGTTCGGCGCCCTGGTCGGTTTCGCCTTCCAGGTCCAGGACGACATCCTGGACGTCGAGGGCGACGTGGCCGTGATCGGCAAGCCGCCGGGCAGCGACGCCGCCCGCGGCATGCCCACCTACGTCGCGATGGCCGGCGTCGAGGCGGCCCGCGGGCGCGTCCGCGAACTGCACGAGCGTGCCCGGGTGCTGCTCGAGACGCACGGCTGGAGCCACGGACCGCTCGCCGCCCTCTCCAATTGGCTGCTGACCCGGACCCGCTGACCGGCCGGAGCGGCCCCGCGACTGTGTAGAATCCCGCCGATGTCCTCGCCCGACGCCTATCCGCTGCTGTCGAAGATCGATTCGCCGGCCGACCTGCGCGCCCTCGCCCCGGCGCAGCTCGCCCCGCTGGCGGCCGAGTTGCGCGAGTTCCTGGTCCAGACCGTCAGCCAGATGGGCGGGCATTTCGCGGCCGGCCTCGGCACCGTCGAACTCACCGTCGCGCTGCACTACGTGTTCGACACGCCGCACGACCGGCTGGTCTGGGACGTCGGCCACCAGGCCTATCCGCACAAGGTGCTGACCGGCCGCCGCGACCGCCTGCAGACGATCAAGCTGAAGGGCGGCCTCGCGCCGTTCCCGAGCCGTCACGAGAGCGAGTACGACACCTTCGGCGTCGGCCACTCGAGCACATCGATCAGCGCCGCGATCGGCATGGCGCTGGCCTCGAAGCGGGCCGGCGTCAGGCGCCGCGTGGTCGCCGTGATCGGCGACGGCGCCATGAGCGCCGGCCAGGCCTTCGAGGCGCTCAACCACGCCGGCGCGCTCGACGCGAACGTGCTGGTGATCCTCAACGACAACGACATGTCGATCTCGGAGAACGTCGGCGCGCTGTCGAACTATTTCGCGCGCATCCTGTCCGGCAAGACCTACGCCGCGCTGCGCGAGGGCGGCAAGAAGATCCTGCGGCGCATGCCGACGGTGTGGGAACTCGCCCGCCGCTCCGAGGAGCACATGAAGGGCATGGTCCTGCCGGGCACGCTCTTCGAGGAGATGGGCTTCAACTACTTCGGCCCCATCGACGGCCACGACCTCGACGCGCTGGTGCGCACGCTCGGCAACCTCCGCGACGTCGAGGGCCCGCAGCTGCTGCACGTCGTGACGCGCAAGGGCAAGGGCTATGCGCCGGCGGAGGCCGACCCGATCAAGTGGCACGGGCCGGGCCCGTTCGACCCCGAGGCCGGCACCATCTTCAAGGACAAGGCCACCGGCCCGACGTATACGCAGGTCTTCGGCCAGTGGCTGTGCGACATGGCCGAGCGCGACCCGCGCGTCATCGGCATCACGCCCGCCATGCGCGAAGGCTCGGGTCTCGTCGAGTTCTCGCGACGCTTCCCGGACCGCTATTACGACGTGGCCATCGCCGAGCAGCACGCGGTGACGCTCGGTGCCGGCTTCGCCTGCGAAGGCGCACGGCCGGTGGTGGCGATCTACTCGACCTTCCTGCAACGGGCCTACGACCAGCTGATCCACGACGTCGCGCTGCAGAACCTGCCGGTCACGTTCGCCGTCGACCGCGGCGGCCTCGTGGGCGGCGACGGCGCGACGCACCAGGGGGCTTTCGACCTCTCGTACCTGCGCTGCGTGCCCGGCCTGGTCGTGATGGCACCGGCCGACGAGAACGAGTGCCGCCAGATGCTCTACACCGCGGTGATGCACGACGGCCCGGCGGCCGTTCGCTACCCGCGCGGCCAGGGGCCCGGCGTGCGCATCGAGCAGGAGATGTCGGCCCTGCCGATCGGCCGGGCCGAGATCCGGCGCGAAGGCCGCTCGGGACTGCTGCTGCTCGCGTTCGGCACCGTCCTGGCGCCGTGCATCCCGATCGCCGAGCGCCTGGATGCGACGCTGGTGAACATGCGCTTCGTCAAGCCGCTGGACGAGGAACTGGTGCGTCGCCTCGCGGCCAGCCACGACTGCATCGTCACGATCGAGGAGAACGCGGTCGCGGGCGGCGCGGGCAGCGCGGTCGGCGAGTGCCTGGCGGCCCACGGCCTCGAGCGCCCGATCCGCCACGTCGGCATCCCGGACCGCTTCATCGAGCACGGCTCGCGCGAGGACTGCCTGCGCATGGCGGGCCTGGACACGGCGGGCATCGAGCGCGCCGTCGGCGAGTTCTGGGCGGCACAGCGCCCGGCCCGCCCGGCCGGGGTGGTCGGGGTTCGGTGATCCGGGGCCCGTCCCGTATACTGCGGGGCCACCCGTCGGGCGGAATCCGCGTCAGCGCCCCCAGCGAATGGCCAAGAGCACCCCAAAGAACCCCCCTTCCATGAGCACCCCAGTACCGGCCGTGCGCGGCGCCGCCACCGTCACGCCGATCGAAGACGTCCAGGGCCGCGCCGATTCGCGCCAGATCCCGATCAACAAGGTCGGGGTCAAGGACATCTTCCATCCCGTGCGCGTCCGCGACCGCTCGGGCGGCGACCAGCACACGGTCGCGAACTTCAACATGTACGTGGCCCTGCCGCACAACTTCAAGGGCACGCACATGTCGCGCTTCGTGGAGGTGCTGCACCAGCACGAGCGCGAGATCTCGGTCGAGTCCTTCCGCGCCATGCTGACGGAGATGACCGAGAAGCTCGACGCCACGTCCGGGCACATCGAGATGTCCTTCCCGTACTTCGTCATGAAGAAGGCGCCGGTGACCGGCGTCGAGAGCGTGGTCAAGTACGACGCGAGCCTGATCGGCGAGATCCACGACGGCCGCGAGGAGATGTGGCTGCGGGTGGTGGTCGCCGCCACCAGCCTGTGCCCCTGCTCGAAGCGCATCTCGGACTACGGCGCCCACAACCAGCGCTCGCACATCACCATCCGCGCGAAGGTGCGCGAGCACCTGTGGATCGAGGAACTGATCGACGTCGCCGAGCAGGAAGCCTCGTGCGAGGTGTTCGGCATCCTCAAGCGCCCGGACGAGAAGTGGGTGACCGAGCGCGCCTACGACAATCCGAAGTTCGTCGAGGACATCGTACGCGACGTGGCGGTGCGCCTGAACGCGGAGGACCGCGTGCTCGCCTACGTGGTCGAGGCCGAGAACTTCGAGTCGATCCACAACCACAGCGCGTACGCGCAGATCGAGAAGGACAAGCAGTCCGGCGCCTGAGACGCCGGACGCAAAAAGGCCGGCATTGCCGGCCCCTGCTCCCGTCCGCCCGTCCCCGCGCGATCAGCCGGGCTTCTTGCTGCCCCGCTGCAGCCGGCCGATCAGCTCCTTCAGGAACACCTTGTTGAAGCGCAGCTGGCAGGACAGCGACGCCTGCTCGAGCAGCGTGGCCGTGACCTTGATCAGGGTGACGTGCCCGTCGGCCTCGATGACCGAGTCGCGCCGCGACCCCTCGCCGAACCCGGCC
>JBPOHK010000171.1:0-69101 GCA_052035645.1 Pseudomonadota bacterium | reverse complement strand
CGAGCGCATCGTCGACTGGACGGCCGACTCGGTCCGCTGCGCGACCGCCACGCACCGCGACCCGTCGAATCCGCTCGCCACGCCGGCCGGCCTGCACGCCGTGCACCTGTGCGAGTACGGGGCGCAGGCGATGGCGGTGCACGGCGGCCTGTGCGCACGCAGGGGCGGGCCGCCGCCCCCCGGCATGCTGGTCTCGCTGCGCGAGGTGGTGCTGCACGTCGACGAACTCCGGTCGCTCGAGGGCGAACTGGAGGTGGCCGCGGAACGCGTGCAGGCGAGCGAGGAGGCCTGGCAGTACCGCTTCGTCGTGCGGCATGCAGGGCGGGAGATCGCCGCGGGTCGCGCGACCGTTGCGCTGCGCCGCGCCTGAAGAAGGCGCGGACTCAGACGGCAGGGCGGATCGTCACCTCGAGACGGGCGGCCGGCTGCAGGGCCAGCGAGACCGACGTCCGAACCGCCGACGCCAGCGCCTCGAAGAAGGGCACGCACGGCGACATCGCGTTGCCGCCGAGCGCGCATCCCGCCGGGGTGGAGGGCGCCGTGACCTCGCCGCGCCCGGACAGGCGCCACTCCAGCATCGCCACGCCGCCCTCGGCGGCGGGAGGCGCGAGTACCAGCGCCGCCGCCAGCAGGCCGCGGCTCTCGATCACGGTCGCGAGCGGGCCGCGCGCCTCGGTGTCGTAGGCCACGAGCAGCACGGGGCGATCGTCGCAGGCGACCTGCACGAGCGCCTCGAGCAGTCCCGCGCCGAACGTCGCCGCCGGCGCGGACAGCGCGGTGTACGCCTCGAAGCAGCCCGTGCCGATGGTCCAGTAGCCGGCGGCGGCATTGTGGACCGAGTTGTGGAAGCGGATGGGCGAGACCAGCGCCGGATTGTCGGCGAGCGTCGCACCCATGTAGTCGCTGATCGCGAGATCGCCCTGCGTGCACGCGAACACGCTCGGCAACGCGGACGGGTCGAGGCCGGACTGCTCGCAAGCGCGCGCGGCGACTTCGAGCGCGAGCGCCACGGTGTCGGGCGCGCGCCGGCGCTCCGTCGGCGCGAGCAGGGTCGGTGCGGGTCGCGGCGCCGGTGCCTGCAGCAGCGCGGCCTCGCCGCGGAAGGCGCGCGCGGCGTGCTCCCAGCCCGGAGCCAGCGGCGACCAGAACGCGGCGCCGCGAACGCAGGCCTGCTGCAGCGTGCCGCGCTCAGTCATGGCGGTCGCGCCCGAACAGCAGCGAGCAGTTGCTGCCGCCGAAGCCGAACGAGTTGTTGAGCGCGTGGCGCACCTCGCGCCTTACGGTCTCGCGACGCACCTGCGGGCCGCAGGCAGGATCGGGATGCGCGAGGTTCAGCGTGCCGGGGGCCACGCCGCGCTCGAGCGCGAGCCAGCAGATCGCGGACTCGACGATACCGGCCGCCCCGAGCGCGTGCCCGGTCCAGCCCTTGGTCGAGCTCGCGTGCGTGGTGGCCGGGAAGATCCGCGCAACCGCGCGTGCCTCCACCTCGTCGTTCTTCTGGCTCGCGGTGCCGTGCAGGTTCACGTAGTCGACGGCCGCCGGGTCGAGACCGGCCATGCGCAGTGCCCCGCGCATGGCGAGCTCGGCGCCGCGGCCTTCCGGGTGCGGCGTGGACATGTGGTGGGCATCGCTCGACTCGCCGTGACCGAGCAGCCACGGCCCGGTCGCACCGTCGCGCTCGAGCAGCGCGAAGCCGCCGGCCTCGCCGAGGCTGATCCCGGCGCGCTCGACGTCGAACGGCCGGCAGGGCTCGCGCGCGACGAGTTCCAGGGAATTGAAGCCGTACAGGACGCTGCCGCACAGCGAGTCGACGCCGCCGACGATCGCGGCGTCGGCGAGCCCGAGGCGCAGGTAGCGCTCGGCCTGCGCGAATACCTTGGCGCTCGACGAACACGCGGTCGCGACGGTGGTGACGATGCCTTCGAGACCGAGCGCCTCGCGCACGAAATCGGACAGCGAGTGCGGCGAGTGCAGCACCGGCCGGCGCAGCTCCGGCGGGAAAGCACCTTCGGGCGTGAGCCGCGCGTAGGCTTCCTCGGTGGCGCCGATGCTGGAGGTCGACGTGCCGAGGACGAGCGCGACGCGGTCCGCAC
This sequence comes from Pseudomonadota bacterium, assembly GCA_052035645.1. Classification (GTDB taxonomy): domain Bacteria; phylum Pseudomonadota; class Gammaproteobacteria; order Steroidobacterales; family Steroidobacteraceae; genus RPQJ01. The sequence goes on along the minus strand of JBPOHK010000171.1, from coordinate 67,008 downwards.
CGTACCGGTCGCGCGCCTCGAGCGCACGCGCGAAGAAACCGTCGCTCTGCAGCGCGAGCCAGGCGAGCCGGTCGTTGCGGCAGTCCCAGGCCGCGAGGTGCGCAGGGAGGACGACGTCCTCGATACCCGCGACGCGGCCGATCCAGGTCGGCAGCGGCGACGCGCCGAAGTCGTTCGGGCGCAGTCCGCTGGTGCCGCTGTCGATGGCGGAGGCGAGCGCGGCCCGTCCGTGGCCCGCGGCGCAGACGATCGAGTGGGAAGTGACCCGCAGTGGCCGCATCGAATCGACCCGTGCGTTGCGCGCCGGCTCAGGCCGCGGCGGTGACCCGCGCGATGTGGTCGGAAAGGGCGCGCAGCGAGGCGAAGATACGCTTGTTGTCCTCGTCGTCGGACTTGAGCTGCACGCCGTAGCGCTTTGAGACCTCGAGCGCGATCTCCAGCGCGTCGATCGAATCCAGCCCGAGCCCAGCGCCGAACAGCGGCGCATCCGGATCGACCGTCGCAGGATCCACGTCCTCGAGGTTGACCGCACGAACGATCAGCTGTGCGAGTTCGAACTGCGCGGGAGTCTGCGGCGCCGGCATAGGTCCTGCCCTTGGATTCTCGATTCGCCGGCCAGTGTATCATTAGTCCCGTCGCGCACAGTCACCGGTCCATGCCGTCGCATCCGTCATCGCTCGAGTCGCCGCCGCATGCTTGAGATCGAGCAGCCGCGCGTCGCGCCTCGCCTGGTCGTCGAGTATCGCCGCCTCGATCCGCAGGCGGGCCTCGGGCCGGACGTCCTCGCCGCGATCGCTTTCGGCGCCGGCTGCGAACTGCCGCAGGACCCGCGCTGCATCCGCGCTCCGCTCGAGCCGCACGTCGGCGCGGGCCTGAGCCTGGTGTGGACCGGGTCGGGCGCGGTGAAGCTCGGCCAGTCGGGTCTCGTGCGCCACGCCGCGGACGGGCATCACCTGATGGGCTGGCTGGAAGTGGACGAAGACGCCTGCGGCGGCATCGCCGGCGCGGCCCGGGTCGCCTACGAGGCGCTGCTCGATTTCACGGCGGCCTCGCGCTATGCGCACCTGTGGCGCATCTGGAATTTCATCGGCGACATCAACGAGGGCGTCGGCGACGACGAGCGCTACCGCCAGTTCTGCGTCGGCCGCGCCGAGGCGTTCACGCGTGCCGGCGGTCGACCGCAGGGTCCGGGCTTCCCGGCCGCCACGGCGGTCGGCACGCTCGACGGCCGTCGCCGGCTGCAGCTGTGCTGGCTGGCCGGGGCCGAGACGGGCCGACCCCTCGAGAACCCGCGCCAGGTCAGCGCCTACCGCTACCCTCGCGAGTACGGTCCCGCGTCGCCGAGCTTCTCGCGCGCCATGCTGACGCCCGCCGGCACGCTGCTCGTGTCGGGCACCGCGAGCATCGTCGGCCACGGCTCGCTCCACCCCGGCGACGCCGACGCCCAGTTCGAGGAGACCTTGCGCAACCTCGATGCCGTCGCCGGCGCCTCGACCGAGCGCGGGCTCGCGCGCGGAGTCGGCGCCCCGCTGCTGACCGTGTTCCTGCGCCGGCCGGTCGACGCGCAATGGATCGCCCGCCGCCTGCGCGAGCGCTACGGTAGCGATGCGGGGATCGTCGTCCTCGACGCCGAGATCTGCCGCACCGAACTGCTGCTGGAGATCGAGGCGATCCGCTGAGCTCAGCCGTCGAGCGCGTGCTCGCGCACCAGCCTGAGCAGTTCCTCGCGAGGCAGCTTGCCGACTTCGTTGCGCGGCAGGCGCTCGACGCAGACGACGGGCCGGGGGACGAACACCGGATCGACCTGCCCGGCGAGCGCCTCGGCGATCGCCTGCGCCGACGGACCCGCGCTCACGACGAACGCCACCAGGCGCCGCACCGGTGCGCCGGCCCGGTCGGTCGGCTGCACCACCACCGCGTCGCGCACGCCCGGGACGGCCAGCAGCCGCCGGGTCAGGTCGGCGAGGGACGTGCGCTTGCCGGCCACGTCGATCATGTCGGCGCTGCGCCCGACGACGCGGAAGCCGCCGTCGGCCGCGACGTCGAACACGTCCTGCATCGGCACCGGCGCGTCGAGCCAGGGCGCGCTCACCGCCGTGCCGTCGGCGATCGGCTCGAAGCGGATGCCGGGGTAGGCGCGCCAGGCCTCCTCGCGCGCCGTACGGCGCGAGGCGATCACGCAGGTCTCCGTCGAGCCGAAGAACTCCAGCACGCGCGTCGCGAAACGCGACTCGACCTGCGCGGCCAGCACGGCGCCGAGCGGAGCCGTCGCGCTCACGACGGCGGCCACTGCGGGCAGGGCGATGCCGGACTCGACCAGGGCGCGCAGGTGCACGGGCGTGCTCACCAGCACCCGCGGCGAAGGCGCATCCGCGAGCGCCGCCGCGACGTCGGCCGGGAACAGCGGGTGCGAGGCGTGGATCGCCATGCCCTCGAGCAGCGGCAGGATCGCCGTGCACTCCATGCCGTACATGTGCTGCGAGGGCACGGTCGCGACCAGCCACGCGGGCCCTTCCGAGCCCGCGCCGCACAGCGACCTCAGGCCCTGCGCGTTGAACCAGGCAGGTCCCGCGAACGAGCGCCAGGTCTTCGGATTCGCCTTCGGCCGGCCGGTGCTGCCCGACGTGTAGCCGATGGCGACGACGCGCGCCGGGTCGAGCGCGAGCGGCGCGACCGGCGCGTCGTCCGCGCACCGCGCGGCGGCGGCGACCATCGCATCGTCGATGCGGAAGCTGCCGGGATGCGCCGACTGCACCTCGTCGAGCACCGCCGGCGCCCGCGAGGGCGGCATCAGGCACACCCGCCCCCGCAGCTCGAGCGCGAGCAGCGCCGCGAGGTAGTGCTCGCGCTGCTCGCAGAGGTTGAGGGCGGCGGGGCCGTCCGGCAGGCGCACGGCAAGCGCGCGGGCCCGCCGCAGCAGGTCGGCCCGCGTCAGCGTGGCGCCGCGGGCGCGGGCGACGGGGCGGCCGTCCGCGGGCACGACGGGTCGCGTCCAGGCGCGCTCGGGCGCATCCCCGCTCATGGCACGCGCTTGAACACCAGCGACGTGTTGACTCCGCCGAAGGCGAAGTTGTTGTTCATGACGTACTCGACGTCGAGCCGGCGCCCGTCGCCGACGATGTAGTCGAGCTCGCCGCAGCGCGGGTCGACGTTGTCGAGGTTGATCGTCGGCGCGAACCAGCCGCCGCGCATCATCTCGATGCTGAAGATCGACTCGAGCGCGCCGCAGGCGCCGAGCGTGTGGCCCAGGTAGCTCTTCTGCGAGCTGATCGGCATGCGCGGGCCGAACAGCGCGGCCGTCGCCTGCGTCTCGGCGATGTCGCCCTGTTCGGTCGCGGTGCCGTGGCCGTTCACGTAGCCGATCGCCTGCGGCGCAAGGCCGGCATCGCGCAGCGCGAGCTCCATGACGACCTGCATCGTCGACGCCTCGGGCCGGGTGACGTGCGAACCGTCCGAGTTGGTCGCGAAGCCGGCCACCTCGGCGTAGATGCGCGCGCCCCGCGCCCGCGCGTGCTCGAATTCCTCGAGCACCAGCATGCCGGCGCCCTCGCCGATGACGAGCCCGTCGCGGTCGCGGTCGTAGGGCCGGGGCGTCGTGTGCGGCGCATCGTTGCGACGGCTGGTCGCATACAGCAGGTCGAAGGCGATGGCCTCGCTCGGGCAGAGCTCCTCCGCGCCGCCGCCGATCATCGCCGTCTGCAGGCCGTTGCGGATCGACTCGTACGCGAAGCCGACACCCTGGCTGCCCGAGGTGCAGGCGGTCGAGGTCACGATCAGCCGGCCCTTCAGGCCGAAGAAGATCCCGACGTTCGCGGTGGTCGTGTGCGGCATCATGCGCACGTAGGAATTCGCGTTGAGCCCGGGCGAGGTGCCCGTCAGCAGCATCTGCGCGAAGTCGCTGATGTCGGCCGTGCTGCCGATCGAGGAACCGCACGCGATGCCCACCTGGCCCGACTTCAGCAGCGGGTCGCCGAGCAGCCCGGCATCCTGCAGCGCCAGCTCGGCGGCGCGCACCGCCAGCTGCGAGACGCGGCCCATGCCGCGCAGCTGCTTGCGGTTCCAGTGCGCGGGCGGCGCGAAGTCGTCGATCGGCGCCGCGAGGCGCGTCGACATCTCGGTGTAGCGGTCCCAGGCGTCCATGCGGCGCACCGTGTTGCGCCGTGCGCGCAGGCCTGCCTCGATCTGCGGCCACCCGGAGCCGAGGGCGCTCAGCGTGCCGATCCCGGTGACGACGACACGCCGCATCAGCACAGCCCCCCGTTCACTGCGATCACCTGCCGGGTCACGTACGACGCGCCCGGCGACACGAGGAAGGACACCACGGCGGCGACCTCCTCCGGCGTGCCCATGCGCTGCGCTGGCACCGCCTTGAGGATCTCCTCGACCGGCGTGTGCTCGTCCACCATGTCCGTCTCGATGAGTCCGGGCGCCACGCAGTTCACCGTGATCGCGCGCTTGGCGAGTTCGACGGCCAGCGCCTTGGTGGCGCCGATGACGCCCGCCTTCGCCGCGCTGTAGTTGACCTGCCCGCGGTTGCCGACGAGCCCGGAGACCGAGGACAGCGTGACGATGCGGCCCGGGGCGCGCCTGCGCACCATGGGCATGATGACGGGCTGCAGCACGTTGTAGAACGCGTCGAGGTTGCTGCGGATCACCGAGTCCCACGCCTCGCCGCTCATGGCCGGGAACGCCGTGTCGTGCGCGAGTCCCGCGTTGCAGACGACGCCGTAGTAGGCGCCGTGCGCCTCGAGGTCCGCGCCGATGCACGCCGCGCAGGCGTCGCGGTCCGTGACGTCGAACTGCAGGGAGCGCGCCCGGCCGCCCGAGCGGCGGATCGTCTCCACCACCTCGGCCGCCTCGGCGGCCCGGCTTCTGCAGTGCACGACCACCTCGTGGCCGTCGGCGGCGAGGCGTCGGGCGATCGCGGCCCCGATGCCGCGGCTCGAACCGGTGACGAGGATGCTCGATGCGGTCGTGCTCATCCGGCCTCCAGCAGCGTCTGCAGGGTCCGCGCGTCCTGAGGCTGGAAGACCGTGAGCGTCGCCGTGGCCGCGACTGCCGCCGCCGTGCGGAGCTCGCAGTCGAACACTCCGCGCCCCTCTTCGTCGGACGAAGTGCACAGCACCTCGACCTGCAGCTCGTCGCCGGGCGCGAAACGCTCGAGGGCGACGCGCAGGTGGCGCACGCCGAGCAGCAGGCCGAGCGGAGCGGCGCTGCCGCGTTCCGCGAGCGACTTGCAGCCGGCATAGGCCGCGATGGCCTGGGCCATGATCTCGGGCGCCATCCACGCCGGCAGCGTGCCGTCCGGATCGCTGAACGCCGTGCCGGGCCGCACGGTGAGCGCCGCCACGAGACGCGTACCGTCCGCGCGCAGTACGCGCTCGATGAGCAGCGCCGCGCCGCGGTGGGGAATCACCGCTTCGGCCGGAGGCATCGACGCCAGCTGCGACGCGCTCATGCCGGCAACGCCCGGCGCACGGCCGCGAGGAACTCGTCCGGGCAGGCGAACTGCAGCTCGCCGCTGCGGCCGTCGACCGCCACCTGCACCGACTGCGCGCGGGCGATGCGTACCGAGTCGGCCACCCGGGTGACGAGGTAGTTGACGACCAGCCGGCTCTCCCACTCCACGAGCCCCGCACGCGCGCGCAGGCGCTCCCCGAACCGGGCGGCGTGCAGGTACTTCGCCTGCATCTCGACCACCGGCCAGGCGTAGCCCGAGTCGACCATGCGCTGGAAGCCGAAGCCGAGCCGGTCCATGAGCGCCCAGCGGGCGTTCTCGAAATACTTCAGGTAGTGCCCGTGCCAGACCACGCCGACGAGGTCCACGTCGTGGAAGGCCACGTCGAACTCGATCTCCGCCGCGACGATGCCGGGCTTTCTCACGACAGCACCCGCGGGGCGTCCGTCGCCGGGCGCCAGCGGCGTGCGATGAGCCGCGGCGCGCGACGCAGCATGCCGAAGAACAGCCGGGTGTGCATGGCGGAGATGAGCACGTTGTCCCGGAACAGCCGGAACTGCGAGACGCCGTCCGCCGGATACACCACCCGCGTGGGCAGCCACGCCATCGGTACGCCGCGCCAGTGCAGGCGCACGAGCAGTTCGACGTCGAAGTCCATTCGCCGGCCCGGCGGCTCGCTGCGCACCAGCGGCAGCACCGGCGCGAGCGGATACACGCGAAAGCCGCACATCGAGTCGGGGATGTCCAGCGAGAGCGTGTTGATCCAGACCATGGCGTGCGTGAGGTAGCGCGGATAGAGCCGGCCCTTCGGCACGGAGGCGTCGAACAGCGGCCGGCCGCAGACGACGTGATCCGGTTGCTGCTGCGATCTCGCCAGGAAGGCGGGCACGTCGGCGAGCGCGTGCTGGCCGTCGGCGTCCACCTGCAGCACGTGCGTGTGGCCGGACTTCGCCGCCGCTTCGAAGCCCGCCATCACGGCGGCGCCCTTGCCGCCGTTGCGCTCGAGACGCACCAGGCGCACGGCAGGATCGCCCGCGGCCAGGGCGTCGAGCACGCGCGCGCAGGACGGCCGCGATCCGTCGTCGACGAGGATGACCGGCAGGCCGTGCCCGCGCAGTCCGGCCACCACGCCGCCGACCGCGGCTTCGTGGTCATAGACGGGAACGACGGCGCAGACCCTAGACATCGATCGCCTGGACGCGCAGCCGGCCCGTCGAGGCCGTCTCCGCGCCGTGCCGGTACTCGAACTGCAGCTCGCCGGCCGCCGCGGACCACTGCACGTCCAGCTGCAGCTGCATGCCGGGCCGCACGAGGCGGCGGAACTTGGCGGCGAGGATCCCGGCGAGCGGTCCGACGCCCGGCAGGTGCGCGCGCGCGATGTCCACCGCCCAGGCGACCTGGCTCATGCCCGGCAGCAGCGGGATCGTCGGGAAGTGGCCCGCGAACAGGGCGAGGTCGAACGGCACGAGCAGGCGGGCCTGCAATTCGCTGCCGCCGCGCACCTCGAGCGTGCGGACGCGGGGGCGGTTGCGGCGATCGTCGTCGTCGAGGGCGGCGAGTGCGAGGTCCTCGACCAGGCGCCAGGACGCCGGATCGGCCGGCAGGCCCGGTGCGGCGGCGGCGAGCTCGCCGACGAGCGCCGCCTTGCCCCGGGCGCGCAGCACGGCCAGGCCCGCGTCGCTCGGCACGACTCGCGCGACGATGCGGCGGGACCCGCCGGACGGGGACGAAACCTCGGTGCGCACGGCCGTGACCCAGGGATGCTGGTGGAGGGACCCGAGGTCCTCGTCCGGACGAACGGCGACGGCGCTCACGCTGGCACGAGTTTCTGCTCGATCACCTGCACCAGGTCGCCGACCGTGCGGACGGAACGGAAGTCCTCGACGGCAAACTTGCAGCCGGTCTTGCGCTTCAGCCGGTCGAGCAGGTCGACCGCGTCGATGCTGTCGATCTCGAGATCGTCGTAGAGGCGGGTGTCGAGCTGGATCCGCTCGGGCTCGATCTCGAACAGGTCCGACAGCGACTCCCGGACCTGGGCCAGCACTTCCGCGTTGGTCACGATGTTGTCACCCCACGATCCGTAGTCGCCAACTGCGGCCCCTCGGTCGCGCTCGTCGATCCGGGCCCCGCTTCGTTCAGCACTGGATTATATCGGGCGCCCATGCCGAGCGCCCGCGAGTAATGCTCCTGCAGCCAGTCGTTCAGCAGGCGCGAGGCCCGGGGCGGCGGCAGGGCGCGGTACGGCGCCAGGTCGAGGTCCTCACCCACGCGCAGCACCAGGTGCGGACGCGTCGGCGGCACGCGGTACCAGGGCCGGTGCTTGGGCAGGAAAACCGGCTCCGAGCGGATGTAGACCGGGGTGAGCACCGTCGCGGCCTGCACGGCCACGCTGGCGGCGCCGCGGTGGAAGGCGAACGGCTCGCCGGGTCGCGTGCGCGTCCCCTCCGGGAACATCACCAGGGTGTCGCCGGCGCGCAGCGCGTCGGCGGCGCGCTCGATCATCTCCGTGGTGGACCCGTTGCTTATGTAACCCGCCGACTGCACGACCCGGCGCACGAACGGGTTGCGGAACAGCGCCTCCTTGACCACGCAGCCTGCGGGCGTCAGGCCGATGATCATCACCACGTCGATGAGGGTCGGGTGGTTCGCTATGATCAACTGGCCGGGCCGGCCGAGCCGCTCGCGGCCTGCGATCTCGTATGTGAACCCCCCGACGCGGTGCATGAAGCGGAAGAAGGCCCAGAACGAGCGGTGCACGATGGCGCGGACGCGCCGGCGCCGCTGCGCCTCGTCGCGCACGGCGACCAGGAGCGGCGGGAACACCAGCAGCCCGAGGACGAGGGCCCCGAGGCCGAACACGGCGAAGCACACGCCGGTCGCGATCACCCGCCAGAGATACGATGCCCGTCTTCCCATACCCCGCGGGCCGCGCGTGAACCTGGATTTTTCGACGCTTGCCTGGCGCGGCCCTCCGTTGCTTATACCACCCGACGCATGCCCTGCCATCCGCACCTGAACGGTCCGCCCGCGGCGATCGACGTGTGGCTCGCGGCGCCCGAGGCGCGCAGCCGCTTCGACGCGTCCGCGCTCTGCGCCGCGGAACGCGCCGCCTGGTCGGCGATCCGCTCGGAGCGGCGACGGCGCGATTTCGAGGTGAGCCGCGCCCTGGCCGGGGAAGTGGCCCTGGGCGCGGACACCCGGTGCAGCCAGACGCACAGCCACGGCTTTGCGGCGCTCGCCGCGGCCCGGCACGCGGCGGTGGGCGTGGACCTGGAGCGGTGCGTGCCGCGGAACGGCGCGAGCCTCGCGGCGACGGCGTTCTCGCCGCGCGAGGCCGGGTTCGTCGCGGGCCAGGCCGACGACGAGACGCGGGCGCTCGCCTTCTACGACCTGTGGGTACTGAAGGAAGCCTGCGCCAAGGCGCTCGGCCGGCCCCTGGTCGAGGTGCTGGGAGGCACGGACTTCTCGCCGTGGCTCCGCGGAACGTCTCCCACGGTCCCCGGTCCGGCGGGGGCCGACCCCTGGTCGGCGTGGGTGTTCGCGCCGCGGCCCGACCTGAGGCTGGCGGTGTTCGCGGCCGGCGCGACCGGTGCTCTCGAAGAACCCCGCCTGCACGAATGGCCCGGGGCGATGCCACGACCGTGGCGTCCGCTGCATCGATTGGCGGGCGCCGGGGCGGACCTGTGGACGCGTCGGTCGTGACTGCGCCGCCCGCCGGCCGCGCTCCGTCCATCGTGCTGGTCCTCGGCGTGGCCTACCCGCTCGCTGCGCACGTGGCGACGGTGACGGGCCTGGCGCAGTGGCGCACCGCGAGCGTCGCCGTGCTGCTGGCGCTGGTCCTGCTCGCGCCGCTGCGACGCGGCCGCGCGTGGGCCTGGCTGCTGCTCGCCGGGGCGGTGGCGGCCCTGTGGCGGCTGGGCGACTCGTCGCTGGCGACGCTGCCACTGTTCGCGCCACCGGTGCTGATCGCGGGCAGCGTGGCCTGGCTGTTCGGCCGGTCGCTGCGCGCCGGCGAGGTGCCGCTGATCGAGCGCTTCGCGCAGGCGATGGAAGGCGCAGACCTCGACGCGGAGCGGCAGGCGTACGCGCGCCGGCTCACCGCGGTGTGGGCCGGATTCACGGCCACGCTGGCAGGCGTCAACCTTGTGCTCGCCCTGCTCGCCGAGCCGCGCGGCCTGCTCGCCGCGGCCGGCCTGCGGCCACCGGTCAGCGTGCCGCTCGAAACCTGGTCGCTGTTCGCGAACGTGCTGAACTACGTGCTGCTCGGCGCGCTGTTCGCCGCCGAGTTCGCCTGGCGGCGCCATCGCTTTCCGGGGCAGGCACACGGCCGCTTCGTCGACTTCGTGCGCGGCCTCGGCCGGCTCGGTCCGGCGGTCCTGGGCAGCCGGCGGGGGGACCCGCGCTAGACGACGTGCTGCCAGAGCGGCCCGCGCAGCCCCGACCGGCGCAGCGCGTTGAACAGGCGTGCGCTGAAACGCAGGCCGGTGGACGGCACGGCCCAGCGACGGTGGGGACGGGCCCGCGCCACGATCCGCTCGAGCACCTGCTCGCGGAAGGCGCCCAGGCGGGCTGCCAGTTCCGGATCCACCGCCTCGCGGTCGTCCTTGTACGCCATGAGGATGGCGCTGAAAGGATCGAGCGCCTCGATGAAGTCGAGCGAGCGCTCGACGTCGTCGAGCGTCTCGCCCTGCGCGCCGAGCACGAAGGTGTGGCAGTCCTTGATGCCGACGCGCCGGCACAGTTCGCTGGTGCGGCGGATGTGTTCCGTGGTGAAGCCCTTGTTGAGGCGCTGCAGCCCCGCGTCGGTGCCCGAGTCCGAGCCGATCTCGACGCCGACGCAGCCGGCCTGCGCCATCAGTTCGGCAAGGTCCAGCTCGAAGCGGATCGGATTGACGTAGCAGGTCCAGCGGGTGCGCACGCCGCGCTCGACCAGCGCCCGGCAGACCTGGCGGCCGTGCTCGGGCGGGAGGTTGAACACCGCGTCCACGACGAACACGTGCTCGATGGCTGGTGCGGCACGCAGCATCTCGTCCCACTCCCCGGCCACGTCCTCCGCGTAGCGCTGGCGGATGACACGCCCTTCGATCATCGGGTAGGTGCAGTAGTCGCAGCGCAGGGCGCAGCCGCGCTTGGTCTGGATCGAGCCGATGCCCGAGTGCTCGTAGTAGCGCGGACTGAGCCCGCGCCGGTCCGGCCGCACGTTGTTGCGGATGTCGATGAAGTCGCGTCGCCCGACCGGGCGCACCGGCGACACGGGCTCGCCGTCGGGGCCGTACACGCCCGCAATGCCGGCCGCGTCGCGCGAGCCGCCGGCGAGGCGCGCCACGAGCTGCGCGAACGCGGTCTCGCCCTCGCCCGCGATGCCGTAGTCCAGCCCGAAGCGCCGCACCAGCTCGCCGGGGAGGATGCTGAAGCCGCCCCCGCCCATCACCACCGGCGCGGCGCCGTGCGCCCGCACCGTGCGCACGACCTCGTCGTAGTAGTCGAGCGTGGTGCGCGTGCCGGTGTAGTCGGCGTTCTGGATGTTGCGCATGCCGATGGCGACGAGGTCCGGGCGGGCGAGCTCGAGCTCGCGCCCGAGGGTCGCGAGCGGGTCGTCCTCGAAGCACAGGTCGATCAGCGTTTTCTCGTGCTGCTCACCGGCCACCGCCATCATGTAGAGCAGTCCGAGCGGCACGACCGGATCGGGCAGCTGCTCGCGGTTCGGGGAAACGAAGGCGATGCGCAAGGCGGGGCGACTCCTGGGCGGTCCGCCGGGCGGACCCGAGGAGGCGGATGATGCATCAGGCGACGGGGCCGCGGAACCCGGCCCGGGCGTCGCGACCGCGCGCGGACTTCGCCTATACTCCCGGCGCGGCATCCCTGGACCCGCCGCTCAAAGTAGGAGGCTCGAATCCCCATGTCACGGACCGCACTCGCCGCGCTCGCCCTGGTGGGCGTCCTCGCCGCCGCCCCGTCGCTCGCCCGCGACGACGTCCAGACGTACCCGATCGCGGACGTCCTCAACAATCCCGAGTACGCGTCGCGCCTCGCCGGCGTGAAGTTCTTCTTCGGCGACCAGGCACACCCGGCCGTGGAGCGGCAGATCGGCACCTACACGTCGAACAAGAAGACCAACGCGTTCAACAAGTCGGACAAGGAAGCCTGCGAGTGGGCCTTCCTGTCGGCGCTGCTCTCGTTCCACCAGCGCGCGACGTCCACCGGCGGCAACGCGGTCGTCAACCTGACCGGCTACTACAAGAAGCAGCCGTTCAACAGCACGACGGAGTTCCAGTGCGGCGCGGGCGCGACGGTGGCCGGCGTCACCTACAAGGGCACGGTCGTCAAGCTGAAGTAAGCCCGCGGCCGGGGTGGCGCGCCCGACAGGATTCGAACCTGTGACCCCTGCCTTCGGAGGGCAGTACTCTATCCAGCTGAGCTACGGGCGCCTGGCCCCGGGTGGCCGGGGGGCGTGAATCATAGCCCCCGCTCCCGACGGAGTCCAAACCGCCCCGGACCGACGTGAGGCCCGCAGGGGCTGGAAATAGACGCATTCGAGGGCCCGCGGGGTATACTTCGCGCCCCTGCAGATGCCCCTCCGGAGTGTTCGCGTGAGCGCCGACCACGATCGCACCTTCTTCGACACGTTCATGCTCGTCCTCGGCCTGCTGATCCTGGTCACGATCGGCCTGATCTTCCTCGCGCGCAACATCGCCCACGAGACCGCCGACGTGGCCCACCAGCAGGATCCCGTCCGGCAGGCGGAGGTGATGCGCAACATCGCTCCGGTGGCGCGCGTCGCCGTGGCCGGCCAGGACAACGCGGCGCTGAGCCCGCCGGCCGCCGAACCGGCCGCCGCGGCAGCCCCGGTGGCCGACCTCGCCGGCGAAGAGGTGTACAAGCAGGTGTGCACCATGTGCCACGAGGCCGCGGTCGCGGGTGCGCCGAAGACGGGCGACAAGGCCGTGTGGGCGCCGCGCATCGCGCAGGGCACCGACACGATGTACAAGCACGCGCTGGAAGGCTTCCAGGGCAAGGCCGGCTACATGCCGCCCAAGGGCGGCCGCGCCGACCTCTCGGACCAGTCCATCAGGAACGGCGTCGATTACCTCGTCTCACGCGCGCAGTGAGGTGCAGACCATGGCGGGCAGGAAGCTCGGAGCGCTGATCGCGGTCGTTGCCGTGGCGCTGGCCGCCACGGGCTGCGCGACCTCGACCTCCACGTCGTCGTCGCCGGGATCGATGCGGGACACGTCCGTCGATTTCGCGAAGTTCCGCACCTTCGGCTGGGTGAACCCGGCCGGCGCTCCGGGCGAAGCCGCGGTCGGCCTGCTCGACCAGAACATCCGCGGCGCCATCACCGCCGAGCTGAGTGCGCGCGGCTACGTGGCGGCGACCGGACAACCCGACCTGCTCATCGCCTACGAGACCACGAGCACCGATCGCGTCGAGAGCAACCCGGTGCGCATCGGCATCGGCCTCGGCAGCTGGGGCGGCAACGTGGGCGGTTCGGTCAGCGTCGGCAGCCCGAGCGTGCGCAACTACCAGCAGGGCACGCTGGTGATCCACGCGGTCGATGCGGCGCGCAACGCCGAGGTCTGGCAGGGCCAGGTCTCGAGCAAGGTCACCAAGGGCAGCACCGAGCGCTCGGCGGTCTACGCCGCGGTCGGCCGGGCCATGAAGGACTTCCCGGCGCGCACGCCGGCGCAGTAGTCCGGTCCGCCGGCGGTTGCCCCCGGGCCACCGTCCCCGCCGGGGACGGCCCCCTCCTCGCTCACTCCTCCGTCTGGCGGAAGTCCACGCCGAGCGAGCGCAGCTTGCGGTAGAGGTGCGTGCGCTCCATCCCGACGCGCTTGGCGAGCTGCCCCACCTTGCCGTTGCACAGCTGCAGCTGCTGGGTGAGGTAGGCCCGCTCGAAGTGCTCGCGCGCCTCGCGCAGCGGCATGGCCAGCAGGTCCTGCTTCACCAGCGGCTCGTCGGCCGGCGCCTGCACGGCGATCTCCCGCTCGATCTCGTCGAGGCGGATCTCCTCCGGGCCGCCCTGGATCAGCAGCCGGTGCACGAGGTTCTTCAGCTCGCGGATGTTGCCGGGCCACGGGTAGTTGCGCAGGCGGTTCTGCGCCGCCACGCCGAAGCGGCGGAACGCGAGGCGCTCCTCGTCGACCAGCCGGTCCACGTAGTAGCGCAGCAGCTCGGGCACGTCCTCCGCGTAGTCGCGCAGCGGCGGGATGCGCAGCGAGAGCGTGTTGAGGTTCGACAGCAGGTCGACCCGGAACGGCTGCGGACCGCGCAGCTCGAAGCCGGGCTGGGCCGAGGAAATCAGCCGCGCGTCGAAGCGCAGCGGGCTGGTGCCGCCCTTCGGCAGGAACGTGCCCGACTCGATCGCCGCCAGCAGCAGCTTCTGCGCGGCGCCCGAGAGGTCCTCGAGGCCGTTCAGGAACAGCGTGCCGCCCTCGGCCTGCTCGAGCAGCCCGGTGCGCGCGCCCGCGGCGCCGCACAGCATCTCCTCGGCATTGGCCTCGGTCAGCGCGCCCGCGGCGACCGTCACGAACGGACCGGCCGCGCGCGAGCCGAGCGTGTGGATGTAGCGCGCGAACGCCTCGCGGCCCGTGCCCGACTCGCCGACGATCAGCACCGAGGCCTCGTGCGGCGCGAGCTGCTTGACCTGCTCGCGCAGGTCGCGCATCAGGCGGCTGCGGCCGACCGGCGCGATCAGGGGCGGCACCAGCGTGCGCGCCGCGTGCTTGCGGCGCTTGCCCTCGTCGAGGGCCTTCTGCACGGTGCGCAGCAGCTTGGCCAGCGACAGCGGCTTCTCGACGTAGTCGATGGCGCCGAGCCGCGTGGCCTCGACCGCCGTCTCGACGGTGCCGTGGCCCGACATCATCACCACGGGCGCCGTGAGCGACTGCGCCTGCTGCCACTCGCGCAGCAGGCTGATGCCGTCGGTGTCCGGCATCCAGATGTCGAGCAGGACCAGGTCGGGCGAATGCCGCGCGCAGGCGGCGCGGGCCTCCGCCGCATTGGCGGCCGCCTCGACCGCGTAGCCCTCCTCCGAGAGGATGTCCCGGACCAGCTCGCGGATGTCGGCCTCGTCGTCAACGACCAGTATTCGCGCGGAACTCATGCACGCTCTCTCCTGGGCTCGAACCTGCGCACCTCGCCGCGCGCGTCCCGAGCCTTCCTGTCATTCATCGGCAGCACGATGCGGATGCGCGCGCCGCCCTCGGCGCGGTTGTCCGCCTCGATCGAGCCGCCGTGCTCCTCGACGATCTTGCGCACGATGGCGAGGCCGAGCCCGGTGCCCTTCGCCTTCGTGGTCACGTAGGGGTCGAACACCTGCCCGACGAGCTCGCGCTGGAACCCGGGGCCGTTGTCGGCGACGGTCAGCTCCGCCGCCGCCTCGCCGCTGCGCTCGACGAGCCGGGTCGCGACCGCGATCTCGCCGCCGCTCTGGCCCTCGAGGGCCTCGACGGCGTTGGTGAGCAGGTTGTGCAGCAGCTGGCGCAACCGGCCCGGGTCGGCGGCCACGGTGCCGAGGCCCTCGTCGAGGTCGAGCACGAGGCGCACGCGCCGCTCGGGGTCCTGGGCGCGGTAGAGGTCGGTGACCTCGGTGACGAGCCGGTTCACCTCCACCGCCGCCATCTCCAGTCGCGGGGCGCGGGCGTACTCGCTGAACGCGTTGACCATCTCCTTCATCGCCTCGACCTGCTGGACGATGGTCTCGGTGGCGCGCTCGAGCATCTGCGCGTCCTTCTCTTCCTTGATGGACGGCAGCAGCTTGTGGCGCATGCGCTCCGCGGAGAGGCGGATCGGCGTCAGCGGGTTCTTGATCTCGTGCGCGAGCCGGCGCGCGACCTCGCCCCAGGCCGCCTCGCGCTGGGCCTGCAGCATCACGGTGATGTCGTCGAACACCAGCACCTGCCCGCCGGGCGCGTCGCCCTCGCCGGGCAGCGGCGTGCAGGCCACCATCAGGATGCGGCGGCCCGAGGGGGCCTGCAGCACCATCTGCTCGCGCCACTCCGCCTCGCCCGCGTCGAGGTGCGACCGGCAGGCCTCGGCGAACTGCCGCGCGAGGCTGCCCTGGGCGCCGAGCTCGGCGAAGCCCGCGCCGACGCGCGATTCGAGGTCCTCGCCGAGGATCATGCCGGCGGCGCGATTGGCGGTGCGCACGCGCTGGTCGGCCTCGAGCGAGACGACGCCGGTCGACAGGCGGGCGAGCACGATGGCGAGCTTGGCGCGCTCGTTCTCGGCATCGGCCTGCGCGACCCGCTGGTCCTCGCGCGCCTTGCGCAGGCGCTTGGTCATGTCGTTGAACGAGTGCACGAGGAAGCCCATCTCGTCGTGCGAGGTGAGCGGCAGGCGCGTGTCGAGGTCGCCCTGCGCGACCGCGCGCGTGCCCTTCACGAGGTCCTGGATCGGCTGCACCAGGCGCTGCGCCGTGAAGATCGCGCCGTACCAGGCCGCGAGCAGCGACAGCAGCAGCACGACGGTGAGCGTGAGGATGAAGCTCGCCTTCAGCGGCTTGCGCAGGTAGTCCTTCTCCCCGAACTGCTGGTAGGCGGCCTGCACCGTGTCGGCCAGCGCGCTCAGGCGCTCGGCGACCGGGTACACCGCCTGCAGCAGCAGCCGGTCCTGGCCGGGCAGCGCCGGCCCGAGCGAGACGGCGGTCCGGATCAGGTAGCCGCCCGTCGACTGCGGCTCGAGGCTCACGAACGGCCGGCCCTGGCGGACCTGCAGCAGCACTTCGTCCGGCACCTCCTCGGGCACGACCTCCGAGGACAGGCCCTTGCTCACCGCGATCGCCGCGCCGCTCTCGGTGGCCACCGTCAGTTCGAAGGCGCCGACCTGCCGGCGCAGCGACTCGAGCTGGTCGGGCGACGGCCCGCCGTTGTCGACGATCTCCTCGGCCATCACCTCGGTCGCCCGCAGGTGCTCGCGCATGCGCACCTCGAGCGCCGAGCGGGAGAGCACCAGCGCGTCGTCGAGGCTGCGGCGGATCTCGACGTTGAACCAGCTGTCGATGCCGCGGTTGAGGAACTGCACCGCGAAGAAGTACACGAGCAGGATCGGCAACGTGGCCAGCACGCCGAAGATCCAGACCATGCGCGCCTTCAGTCGCGAGCCGATCACGTGCCCGCGCCAGTCGCGGATCAGCTGCGCCAGCTTCACCGCCAGCAGCCCGACCAGCACCACGAGGCCCGCGATGTTGATCATCAGGATCCAGGGATGCAGGCGGCTGAACTGCTCCGAGTTCTGCGCCGTCTGCGCCATGAACAGGATGGCGGCCAGCCACAGCAGGCCGCCCACGCCCATCACCGCCGCGTTGGCGGCGCGCTTCAGGGTCGGGGTGTCCATGTGTACCAGTCGCTCTCGGCGCTCCAGTCGTCGGTCCAGAAGAGCAGCCAGCCGAAGGCGTCCTCGGCGCTCGCCATGTCCAGCACCGCCCGCACGCGCCCCTCGTACTCGGGACCCGGCGGCAGCAGGGAGGCGTCCAGCACCGGCAGTCCCTTCACCTCGCTGATGCGGGCCAGCGCAGCGTCGAGCGTACCGAAGTCCTGCTGCTCGCCGGTGTTGAGATTGCGCACGAGGTAGCGCTGGCTGAGCGCGTGGTAGGTCAGCTCGAACTCCTGCTCGATGGCGGCGACGCTGGCGTCGGGCAGCCAACGGCGAACGCGACTGACTTCGATCTGGTAGGTGAGGTGCAGCGAGAGGCCGCCGTCGATCGCCTTGAGTGCGCCCTTCGGCAGCTGCAGATAGAGCTGGGTGTCGAGCTCGAGCGTGTCGTCGTCCACCGCGGCCTGCGCGCCGCGAATCAGCAGCTCGGACTCGCGCTGGGCCGCGAAAGCCGTCGTCGTTGCGAGAAAGCACAGCAGCCCGGCCACGCAGACAGGCAGGAAACCCGGCCTATTTCGACCTCCGGTGGGGGGGCTGTGGCTCATTTCCAACGATCATAGGCTGTTCCGCAGACAAGCAAAATAGAAGCCGTCCATGTCTCCCTCCCCGGGCAGGACCTGGTACCCCGGGTCCCCGCCGGCGGGGCGGGCCGGCCAGTTGGCGGTCCCTTCGGCCGTGACGTCCCGGACGGCCGGCCGGCGGCCCAGGAAGTCCGCCACGACCCGGCCGTTCTCGGCCGCCAGCACCGAGCAACTGGTGTAGAGCAGGGTCCCGCCGGGCGCGAGCAGCGCCCAGGCCGACTCGAGCAGGGCACGCTGGCGCCGGGCGAGAGCTGGAATGTCCTTTTCCCTTCGGAGCACTTTGATGTCCGGATGGCGCCGGATCACACCCGTTGCCGAACAGGGCACGTCGAGAAGAATGCGATCAAAGGGGCGTCCGTTCCACCACTTGTCCGGTTCGCCGGCATCCCCTGCCACGACGGTGGCCTCGAGCCCCACCCGCGCGAGATTCTCGCGGACCCGCGCCAGCCGGGGCGCCGCCACGTCCAGGGCCGTGACCTCGAGGGAGCCCCCCGCCCGCTCGAGCAGGTGGCACGTCTTGCCGCCCGGCGCGGCGCAGGCATCGAGGACGCGCTCGCCGGCCCGGGCGCCTAGCAGTTCGACCGCGAGCTGGGCCGCCGGGTCCTGCACCGACCAGTGCCCCGCCTCGAACCCGGGCAGCGTGCGGACGTCCGCCGGCGGCGACACCTTCAGGGCATCGGGCGCGAGGGCGTGCGGCGTGGCCGCGTAGCCCGCCGCCTCGAGTGCGCGGGCGGCGTCTTCCCGGGTGGTCCGCAGGCGATTGACGCGCAGCCAAAGCGGAGGGTGCTGGTTGTTGGCCGCCAGCACCGCGTCGACGGCGTCCGGCCGCTCCCGGCGCAGGGCCTCGACGAACCAGCGGGGGTGCGCGGTGCGGATGGCGAGGTCCCGGTCGACCGCGTGCAGGATCGCCTCCCGCTCGCGCTGGAAGCGGCGCAGCAGCGCATTCACGAACCCGGCCGCCTTCGGCAGGCCGAGCGGGCGGGTGGCCTCGACCGTCTCGGACACGGCCGCGTGTTCCGCGACCTCGCCCGAGATCAGCTGGTACAGGCCGACCTCGATCAGCGCGCGCAGCGGCGGCTGCAGCTTCTCGGGCGGGCGCTCCGCGAGTGCCTTGACGACGGCCACCAGGCGGAAATGCCAGCGCAGCGTGCCGAAGCACAGCGAGCGCTTCAGCCCGCGCGCCGAGCCTTCGTCGCTGTCGGCCGCGAGCAGTTCGTCGAGCGAGCGGCCGCGGTCGGTGACCTCGGCGACGATACGCGCGGCGTCGGCGCGCAGGCGCGCGCTGGCGGAAGGCTCAGGCATCGGCGTCTCCCAGGCGGGCGCCGGCGAGATCGTGCGCGCGCAGGAAATCGGCCGCCTCGGTGGGCCGGCGTCCCGGCACCTGCAGCACGTCGAGTTGCAGCGCGCCCTGCCCGGTCGCGACCACGATCCTTCCGTCGGCCGCCTCGACCACCGCGCCGGGCGCCGCCGGGCCCGCGCCCGCCGCGACCGGGTGCGCGGCCCAGACGCGCAGCTGTTCGCCGCGCCAGCGCGTCTCGGCGACCGGCCAGGGCTGGAACGCGCGCACCGCCCGGTCGATGGCCTCCGCCGGCTGCGTCCAGTCGATGCGGGCCTCCTCCTTGCGGAGCTTCGCGGCGTAGGTCACCCCTTCGGCGGGCTGCGGCACGGGCGCGATGCGGCCCGCCCGCCAGGCCTCGATCGCCTCCACCACCGCCTGCGCGCCGAGCGCGGCGAGCCGGTCGTGCAGGTCGCCGCTCGTCTCGCGAGGCCCGATGGCGGTCTCCCGCCGCAGCAGCATGGGCCCGGTGTCGAGGCCGGCGTCCATCTGCATGATCGTGACGCCCGTCTGCAGGTCGCCGGCCAGCACCGCACGGTGGATCGGCGCGGCGCCCCGCCAGCGCGGCAGCAGCGAGCCGTGGATGTTCAGGCAACCGAGCCGCGGCACCGCGAGGACCGGCGGCGGCAGCAGGAGCCCGTAGGCGACGACGACCATGAGGTCGGGCGCGTAGGACGCGAGCCGGCGGACGGCTGCCTCGTCGCGCAGGGTCGCGGGCTGCTCGACCGCGATGCCGAGCCCGAGCGCGCGCTCCTTGACGGGACCGGGCGCCAGCGCACGACCCCGGCCGGCCGGCCGGTCCGGCTGGCAGTACGCCGCCACGACGGCGTGCCCGGCGCCGTGCAGCGCCTCGAGCGCCGGCACGGCGAACTGCGGCGTGCCGGCGAAGACGATGCGCAGGGGTCGGGTCAAATCACCGGCGCCTGCGAACGGTCGCGGCCGGCCCCGGCCTGGGCGCGGTTCTGTCGTTCCTTCTCGAGCTTCTTGCGGATGCGCGTGCGCTTGAGGTCCGACAGGTAGTCGACGAACAGCTTGCCTTCGAGGTGGTCCATCTCGTGCTGGATGCAGACGGCGAGCAGGCCGTCGGCTTCCAGCTCGAAGGGCTGGCCGTCGCGGTCGAGCGCGCGCACCACCACGCGTTCGGCGCGGGTCGCCAGCTTGTCGAAGATGCCGGGCACGGACAGGCAGCCTTCCTCGGCCTCGACCTGGCCCTCGCGCTCGACGATCTCCGGGTTCACGAAGGCGAGCGGCCGGCTGCGGTCCTGCGTCACGTCCACGACCAGCACGCGCCGGTGGACGTTCACCTGGGTGGCCGCGAGGCCGATGCCGGGGGCCGCGTACATGGTCTCCAGCATGTCGTCGATGAGCGTGCGCACGGCCGCGTCGACGCGCTCCACCGGGGCGGCCCGGGTGCGCAGTCGGGGGTCCGGATACTCGAGGATGGTGAGCTTCGCCATTCGCTGGAAAATGCTGATAAAGTTAAGTCGCGCTTGAAGTTTGGGGCTGCGGAAGCGCCGTCGGGGCCCGCTTCCGGCCTGTCGCCACGTCCCGACTGAGACGTGGTCGGCAGCCGGCATCCGGCGGGCCGGATTATAAGGCGACGGTCGCGACCCCGATACCCGCTGGAGAATGGGATGGATCGTAACCTGCGTGCCGTGTCTTGCGCCCTGATCGACCCCCGGACCTGGGCCCGGGCGCTGGTGCTGGGGGCCGTCGTCGCCGGGACCGGGCTCGCGCTCGGCCTCGCCACGCCCGCCTCCGCCCAGTCTGCCGCGGCGGACGAGCGCTCGATGTCGGTGCCGCTGGCCGCCAACGCGCCCGAGCGTTATGTCGTCCAGAAGGGCGACACGCTGTGGCACATCGCCGCCGTGTTCCTGAAGGATCCCTGGTACTGGCCGGAGATCTGGCACGTCAACCCGGACATCGTGAACCCGCACCTGATCTACCCCGGCGACGAGCTGTACCTGCACTACGTCGACGGCAAGCCGCGCATCACCGTCGACCGCCCCGGCGAGACGCGCCTGTCGCCGCAGGTCCGCTCGACGCCGCTCGCGAACGCGATCCGCGCCATCCCGTACGACCTGCTGATGAACTTCGTGGGCCGCCCGCAGCTGCTCGCGAAGGAAGACCTCAAGACGCGCCCGTACATCGTCGGCATGCGCGACCAGCACATCGTCGGCTCGAACGCCAACGAGCTGTACGCCGAGAAGCTCGGCAAGCCGGCGATCGGCACGCGCTACAGCGTCGTCCACCCGGGCGAGGAACTGCGCGACCCCGACGACGGCGACCTGCTCGGCTACATCGGCTACTACGCTGGCACGGCGCAGGTCGTCGATCCGCGCAGCGCGCAGTCGCGCGAACACGACGTCACGCACCTCGTCGTGGTCGACAGCGGCCGCGAGATCCTGCAGGGCGACAAGCTGTTCCCGTCGCAGGTCGACGTCGGCGCCGACTTCGTGCTGAGCGCGCCGAAGAACCAGAAGCTCGACGGCCAGGTGATCGCCGTCGTCGACGGCGTGCACGTGGCCGGCAAGTTCCAGGTGCTCGCGATCAACCGCGGCAAGCGCGACGGCCTCGAGGCCGGCAACGCCGTGGCGATCTTCGAGCGCGGCGAACTGCTGCGCGACCGCTTCGACTCGGGCTCGCTCGGCTGGCGCGAGTACTCGACCAACTACAAGAAGGTGCAGCTGCCGGACGAGCGCAGCGGCACGATCCTGCTGTTCAGCGTGCACGACCGCATGAGCTACGGCCTCGTGGTCGAGAGCACGCACGTCCTGCGCCGCGGCGACTTCATCGCGCACCCGGCCTACGGCCACCGCGACGTCGGCACGCGCGACTTCATGGGTCGCTGACCCGCAAACGTCTCGAACGCGGCAGATATGAGAAGAGCCTGCCGGGCACCCGCCCGGTAGGCTCTTCGTCCATGGACGGTCTCGAAGGCTGGCTGGCGCTGGCGCGCGCCCCCGGCCTGCACGCAGGACAACTGGGCGACTGGCTGAAGCAGCACGACGACCCGACGGCGCTGCTGGCCGAGTCGCCGCGTGCGCTGGCCGCCCTCGGGCTCGGCGGGGCCGCGATCGGCGCGCTCGCCCGGCCCGATGCCGCCGGCATCGACGCGGACGCGCGCTGGCTCGCCGGGGCCGGTCACTCGCTCGTCGGCTGGGGCTCGCCCCGCTACCCGCCGCTGCTCGCACTCATCCCGGACGCGCCGCTCGTGCTGTTCGTCGACGGCGACGCCGACGCGCTCGGCCTGCCGCAGATCGCGATGGTCGGCAGCCGCAATCCGACGGCGCCGGGACGCGACACGGCCGTGCAGTTCGCGCGGCATTTCGCGCAGTGCGGTCTCGCCGTCACCAGCGGGCTCGCGCTCGGCATCGATGCGGCGAGCCACCGCGGCGCGCTGCGCGGCGGCGGGCGCACGATCGCGGTGCTGGGCTGCGGCCTCGACGCGATCTACCCGCGCGATAACGCCGCGCTCGCCGCCGAGATCGCGGCGCAAGGTGGCGCGCTGGTCGCCGACCTGCCGACCGGCACGCCGCCGCTCAAGCCGAACTTCCCCCGCCGCAACCGCCTGATCAGCGGCCTCAGCCTCGGCACCCTGGTCGTCGAGGCGGCGCTGCAGAGCGGGTCGCTGATCACCGCGCGGCTGGCCGGGGACCAGGGCCGCGAGGTCTTCGCCATCCCGGGCTCGATCCACAACCCCATGGCGCGCGGCTGCCACCGCCTGCTGCGCCAGGGGGCGAGGCTGGTGGAAAGCGTCGAGGACGTGTTCGCCGAACTCGGCCCGCTGGTCGCGACCCTGCGGCCCCTGCGCGCGGAAACCGCTGATGCGCAAGGGGAATCCGGGCCGCGGTTGGACAAGGACTATGAAATCCTGTTAGATGCGCTCGGCTTCGAGACGGCCGGACTGGACACCCTGGTGGCCCGGACGGGGCTCAAGGCCGACGCGGTCGCGTCGATGCTGCTCATCCTCGAGCTCGACGGAAGGGTTCAACAGCAGCCGGGTGGACGGTACTGCCGCCGGATGCCGGGGAAGGTGTAATGAAGGACGGCGTTCTCGACATCCTGATCTACCTGTTCGAGAACTATTTCGACACCGACGCCGACGACGGGCCCGAACCGGACCGCGACACGCTGCAGCAGGAGCTCGAGCGCGCGGGTTTCCCGCCCGGCGAGGTCGAGCGCGCCCTGAGCTGGCTCGAGGAACTGGCGGCCGACCCGTCCCGGCAGCACCCCGCGCCGACGACGCGCGCGATCCGCGTGTTCGCCGCCCTGGAGCAGGCGCGGCTGGACACCGACTGCCGCGGGTACCTCGTGCACCTCGAGCAGGTCGGCATCCTCTCGCCGGCGCAGCGCGAGCTGGTGATCGACCGGCTGATGGCGCTCGACGGCGACGAGATCGACATCGAGAAGCTCAAGTGGGTGGTGCTGATGGTGCTGTTCAGCCAGCCCGGCCAGGAGACGGCGTTCTCCCGCATGGAGGACCTCGTGTTCGAGGATCGCAGCGGGGCCATCCACTGATCCGCGGATCGCCGGTGGGGACGCAATCCAGAGCTGCCGCGGCCTGCCGCGGCATGTTTTTTTGAGGGACATGACCAAGAATCTCGTCATCGTCGAGTCGCCGGCCAAGGCCAAGACCATCAAGAAGTACCTGGGCAAGGACTTCGAGGTGATGGCCTCGTACGGCCACGTGCGCGACCTCGTGCCCAAGGAAGGCGCCGTCGACCCGTCGCGCAGGTTCGCGATGCGCTGGGAGGTCATCGACAAGAACCGCAAGCACGTCGACGCGATCGCGCGCGCCCTCAAGAAGGCCGACGCGCTCTATCTCTCGACCGACCCGGACCGCGAGGGCGAGGCGATCTCCTGGCACCTGCAGGAACTGCTGAAGGACGCCGGCGCGCTCGACGGCAAGGCCGTGCACCGCAGCGTGTTCTACGAGATCACGAAGAACGCCGTGCAGGAGGCGATCGACAACCCGCGCGAGATCGCCGAGGAACTGGTCAAGGCCTACCTCGCGCGCCGCGCGCTCGACTACCTCGTCGGCTTCAACCTCTCGCCGCTGCTGTGGAAGAAGGCCGGGCTCTCCGGCGCCTCCGCGGGGCGCGTGCAGAGTCCCGCGCTGCGCATGATCTGCGAGCGCGAGGAGGAGATCCTCGCGTTCAAGCCGCGCGAGTACTGGACGATCGACGCCCAGGGCGACAAGGCCGGCCAGAAGATCGTGGCCCGCCTCACCGAGTACGCGGGCCGCAAGGTCGAGCAGTTCACCATCACGACGGGCGCCGACGCCGCGCAGGCGAAGACGGCGATCGAGCGGGCCGCGGCCGGCCGGCTCACGGTCGCCAGCGTCGAGAAGAAGCAGCGCCGGCGCAACCCGTCGCCGCCGTTCACCACCTCGACCCTGCAGCAGGAGGCGGCGCGCAAGCTCGGCTTCGGGGCACAGCGCACCATGCGCATCGCCCAGCGGCTGTACGAGGGCGTCGACTTCGGCGAGGGCCCGGTCGGCCTGATCACCTACATGCGCACCGACTCGGTCAACCTCGCGAACGAGGCGATCCGCGAGATCCGCGGCGTGATCGACCGGCTGTACGGCCGCGACGCGCTGCCGGATGCGCCGCGCGTCTACCGCACCAAGTCGAAGAACGCGCAGGAGGCGCACGAAGCCGTGCGCCCGACGTCCGCCGCACGCACGCCCGAGGAACTCGCGGGCCGCATCGACGCCGACGAGCACCGGCTCTACACGCTGATCTGGCGCCGCGCGGTCGCGAGCCAGATGGAGGCGGCGGTGTTCGACACCGTGGCCGTGGACCTCGCGGCGGGCGCGGGCAACACCTTCCGCACCAACGGCTCGACGCTGGTCAAGCCGGGCTTCCTGGCCGTGTACCGCGAGAGCGTCGACGACGCCACGCTGAACCCGGACGACGACGAGAACCGCGTGCTGCCGCCGCTCGAGGCGGGCGACGTGGTGCAGCTGCTCTCGATCGACCCGGAACAGCACTTCACCGAGCCGCCGCCCCGCTATTCCGAGGCGAGCCTCGTCAAGGCGCTCGAGGAGCACGGCATCGGCCGTCCCTCGACCTACGCCAGCATCATCCAGACGCTGCTCTACAAGAAGTACTGCGAGCTGGTGAACAAGCGCTTCATCCCGACCGACCTCGGCAAGATCGTCAACCGTTTCCTGACCGGAAATTTCGAGCGCTACGTCGACTTCGGCTTCACCGCCTCGATGGAGGACGAGCTCGACAACATCTCGCGCGGCGAGGAAGAGTGGGTGCCGGCGCTCGACCGCTTCTGGAAGGAGCTGAAGAAGCAGATCGACGACGTCGAGCAGAACGTCACGCGCTCGGACGTCGCGATGGAGCGCCCGCTCGGCATCGACCCGGCCTCGGGCCGCCCGGTGAGCGTGCGCTACGGGCGCTTCGGCGCCTTCGCGCAGATCGGCACGCGCGACGACGAGGAGAAGCCCCGCTTCGCGAGCCTGCGCCCGCACCAGCGCATGGACGACCTGACGCTCGAGCAGGCGCTCGACCTGTTCCAGCTGCCGCGCACGCTCGGGCAGTGGGAGGACGGCCACCCGATCAGGGTCGCGATCGGCCGCTTCGGCCCCTACGTGCAGTACGGCACCAAGAAGTACGCGTCGCTCAAGAAGGAGGACGACCCGTACACGGTCACGCTCGAGCGGGCGCTCGAGATCATCCGCGAGAAGCGCGAGATCGAGGCCAACCGCATCATCAAGGAATTCCCGGACGCGGGCATCCAGGTGCTGAACGGCCGCTACGGCCCGTACATCACCGACCGCGAGAAGAACGGCAAGATCCCGAAGGACCGAGACCCGAAGTCGCTGACGCTCGAGGAGTGCCGGGCGCTGCTGGCCGCGGCGCCCGCCCGGGGCACGTCGCGCTGGGGCCGCAAGTCGCCGGCGAAGGCGGCGGCCGCGGCACCCGCCGAGGCGCCGGCCGTCGCGGGCAAGGCGAAGTCCGGCGCGGCGAAGCCGAAGAAGGCCGCCGCGAAGAAGAAGGCGGCCCCGAAGAAGAAGGCCGCGAAGAAGAAGACCTGAGCCGCCACCTGCCGAGCGGGGGAGCTGCATAGTGACCGCATCGACACCCTCCACCACCGCCGTCATCGCCTACCTGCGCGGCCTGCACGACCGCATCACCGCCGCGATCGAGCAGGCGGACGGCGGCGCGGTCTTCCGCCGCGACACCTGGCAGCGCCCGGAAGGCGGCGGCGGCGAGTCGCGCGTGCTGAGCGAAGGCCGCGTCTTCGAACAGGCCGGCATCAACTTCTCGCACGTCACGGGCGGCCGCCTGCCCGCCTCGGCCACGGCGCAGCGCCCGGAACTCGCCGGCGCCAGCTTCGAGGCCACGGGCGTCTCGCTCGTGATCCATCCCCGCAACCCGTACGTGCCGACCTCACACGCCAACGTGCGCTACTTCGTGGCGCTGCGCGACGGCGAGCCGGCCGCGTGGTGGTTCGGCGGCGGATTCGACCTGACGCCGTACTACCCGTTCGACGAGGACGTGCTGCACTGGCACCGCAACGCCCGGGCCGCGTGCGAACCGTTCGGCCCCGACGTGTACCCGAAGTACAAGGACTGGTGCGACCGCTATTTCTTCCTCAAGCACCGCAACGAGACCCGCGGGTCGGGCGGGCTGTTCTTCGACGACCTCGCCGAGTGGGGCTTCGAGCGGAGCTTCGAGTTCATGCGCAGCGTGGGCGACCACTACGTTCCCGGCTACCTGCCGATCGTCGAGCGCCGCAAGGACACGCCGTGGGGCGAGCGCGAGCGCCGGTTCCAGCTCTACCGGCGCGGGCGGTACGTGGAATTCAACCTCGTGTACGACCGCGGCACGATCTTCGGCCTGCAGACCGGGGGGCGCATCGAGTCGATCCTCATGTCGATGCCACCGCTCGTGCGCTGGGAGTACGACTACCGGCCGCCGCCGGGCTCGCCCGAGGAACGCCTCTATCGCGATTTCCTGCGCCCGCGCGACTGGCTGACCGAACTCGCCGGCTGAGACGGACGCCCCTGCCGAGTCCGGCCGCACCCTGCGCGGTCGCGTTATGTCGCATCGATCCTGGCGAAACCGTGACACACCTTGCAATTCCTCCCCGAGGCAGCGTAGGTTCGGCCCCACGGCAGGCGTAGGGGCACACCCGCTGCGAGGCGGGGTCGCAAAGCCACAGCTCTTGATCACAAAAAGACAAGAGGGCTGGGTTGCCTGAGGGAGGGGCGGTTGCGCAGCGCATGGAGCGCTGCACGGCAGTCGTTTTCTTCAGTCCGACGCACGCGAGCTGCCGAGTGCCTTCGTGCCCTCGACCTGCGTGCGCCGTTCGACTGCCCCGATCCATTCATCCATGTCAGTGCACTGCCGGAGGGCTCACATGCACAAGAAGCCGCTGCTGACGATGCTGGCGACGGCCGCGATCGCGGTCACCGCCGGGTTGTCAGTCCCCACCGCCAACCTGAACGCCGCGACCAGCGGCGCGAAGGCCAAGGGCGCCAGCGCCAAGAAGGCCACGGCGCAAGCCTCGGCCAAGGCGAACCGCGCCATCCCGACCAACAAGGTCTACATCGTGCGCATGGCCGGCGAACCCGTCGCCAGCTACAGCGGCCGGCTCAAGGGCTACGCGGCGACGCGCCCGGCCCTCGGCGAGAAGGTCGACCTTTCGCGCCCCGAGACGCAGAACTACCGCGCCTACCTCAAGTCGAAGCAGGACGCGGCCGTTGCGGCGGTCGGTGGCCGCAAGCTCTACAACTACGACCTCGTGTTCAACGGCTTCGCGGCGGAACTGACCGACGCGCAGGCCGAGAAGCTGGCCTCGATGAAGGGCGTGCTCTCGGTCGTGAAGGACGAGCTGCGCTCGGTCGACACCTCGTCGACGCCGGCGTTCCTCGGCCTGACGGACCACCACGGCCTGTGGGACGAGCTCGGCGGCGGCCGCGAGGCCGGTGAAGGCGTGATCGTCGGCATCGTCGATTCCGGCATCTGGCCCGAGAACGCCAGCTTCGAGGGCGACGACCGTCACCACCATGGTCACGGCGGCAAGCACAGCCACCATCGCGGCGACGACCACGGCAAGGGCTGGGGCCACAAGGACTCGAGCCTGCGCGACTGGGCGGGCTACTGCGAGGACGGCGAGGAGTTCGTCGGTGACGACGCCTGCAACGGCAAGATCATCGGCGCCCGCTACTTCAACGAGGCCTGGGGCGGCGACGAGGGCATCGAGGCGCAGCGCCCGTGGGAGTTCAACTCCCCGCGCGACTACGACGGCCACGGCTCGCACACCGCGGCGACCTCCGCCGGCAACTACCGCACGACGGTCACCGGCCCGGCGGCGGTGTTCGGCAAGGTGAGCGGCATGGCGCCGGGCGCACGCATCGCGGCCTACAAGGCCCTGTGGTCGACCGAGGACGCCTCCACCGCGAACGGCTTCACCTCCGACCTCGTCGCGGCCATCGACCAGGCCGTGGCGGACGGCGTGGACGTGATCAACTACTCGGTCAGCGGCTCGCAGACGAGCTTCCGCGACCCGGTGGAGATCGCGTTCCTGTATGCCGCCGATGCGGGCGTGTTCGTGTCGGCCTCGGCCGGCAACAGCGGCCCGACGGCGAGCACGGTGGCTCACCCGAGCCCGTGGCTCACCTCGGTGGCAGCGGGCACGCACAATCGCGGCACCAGCGGCTCCACCACGCTCGGCGACGGCACGAGCTACACGGGTCAGAGCCTGGCCGCCGCCCCGGTGACGGCCCCGCTGATCCTCGCGACGGATGCCGGCCTCGCCGGCGCCGACCCGGTGGCGGTGCAGCTCTGCTATTCGACGGGCTTCAACGGCGCCCCCGCGCTCGACCCGGCCAAGGTGGCCGGCAAGATCGTGGTCTGCGACCGCGGCACCAACGCCCGCGTCGACAAGAGCCTCGCGGTACAGGAGGCCGGCGGCGTCGGCATGATCCTCACCAACGTCAACAACAACACGCTGAACGCCGACTTCCACACGATCCCGTCCGTGCACCTGCAGGTCACGGATCGCGCGGCCGTGTGGGCCTATGGCGCGACGGCGGGCGCAACGGCGACCATCAACAAGGCCGTGATCGACTACTCGACGCCGGCGCCGTACACGGCGTCGTTCTCGTCGCGTGGTCCGCTGCGTGCCGGCGCGGGCGACCTGCTCAAGCCGGACGTGACGGCGCCGGGCCAGGACATCCTGGCGGCGTTCTCGCCGGTGCTCGGCGGGCTCGACTTCAACATCCTGAGCGGCACCTCGATGGCGGCTCCGCACATCGCGGGCATCGCGGCCCTGCTGAAGGACCGCTACCCGCGCTGGTCGCCGATGATGATCAAGTCGGCCATCATGACCACGGCGTACAACACGCTGGACGGCGACCCGAACAGCCCGGCGGTGATCTTCGGCGCGGGCGCGGGCCACGTGGCCCCGAACAAGGCCGAGGATCCGGGCCTGGTGTTCGACTCCGGCTGGAACGACTGGCTGGGCTTCCTGTGCGGCACGCAGCTGCCGGTGGAGAACTGCACCAGCGCCGGCATCCCTGTGCTCGATCCGAGCGACTTCAACGGCCCGTCCATCGCGATCGGCGACCTCGCCGGCTCGCAGACCGTGACGCGCACGCTGACGAACGTCGCCGGCCGCAGCCGGTACTCGGTGTCGGTGCAGGGCCTCGCGGGCACGACGGTCTCCGTCACGCCGGCGACGTTCTACATCAACCCGGGCAAGTCGCAGAAGGTGTCGATCACCGTCTCGCGCACCACCGCCCCGCTGAACGCATACACGGGCGGCTACATCACCTGGAGCGACGGACGCCACAAGGTCCGCATCCCGGTGGTCGTCAAGCCGGTGGCGCTCGGTGCGCCGGCGCAGGTCAGCGGTTCGTTCCCGGTGAAGTTCGGCTATGACGGCCCCTTCACCGCGACGCCCCGCGGACTGGTGCCGGCCGCGACGGCGAGCGGCAGCGTCAGCGACGGCGCGACGCAGGCCTTCAGCATCCCGATCGCCGCGGGCACGACCTACGCCCGCTTCTCGCTGTTCGACACCGACGTGGCGCCGGCGAGCGACCTCGACCTGCGACTGTTCCGCGTCAATGCGGACGGCACGCTGACGCAGGTCGCCTCGAGCGGCGGTGCAACGTCGAACGAGGAGATGAACCTCGTCAACCCGACGGCGGGCACCTACGTGCTGGCGATCGACGGCTATGCGACGGGCAACCCGACCGCCTACAAGGCGTTCGTGTGGCGCCTCGGCAGCACCTCCACGGGCAACATGGCCGTGGCGGCGCCGGCGACGGCGACCCTGGGGGCCACCGGTAACGTCGACCTGACGTTCTCCGGTCTGACGCCGGGCGTGCGCTACCTCGGTTCCGTCGCGTATGACGGCGCCGCGGGCATGCCGAGCCCGACGATCGTGCGCGTCGACCCGTAAGGGCCGGCCTCACGAGTCGTGTCGACTCGCGCCCCGGGGAGCAATCCCCGGGGCGCTTTGTTTTGGGGCAGGGTTCCCGGCGCGGAGAATGGCCCGGCGGCGCGGGCCCGCGCGCGCGGATCTCAGATCGCGCTGTCGGGCAGCGGCTCGACCGCGCGCCCGGCCGGGCACAGCACCAGCTGCCCGCCCCGGCTGGCGTGGTAGTCCAGTTCCTGCGTGCCGGCCGCCACCCGGATGCGGTAGCCGGGTACCAGCGCGTCCGTGTAGGCCATGCCGGGCTCGGGGCAGCCGAGCGAGCCGTCGCGCCAGGTGACGGACTCGGCCGAGACGACGCGCACCTCCGCCAGCGGCAGGCCGGTGCGCCGGGCCGCATCGGCCCGGGCCGCTTCGCCGATCGAACGCATCGTGGCCGTCATGGGCTGTCCCTGGACCGGGGGTGGGGGAGATGCCGCCGGCGGCGGCGGACTCTGGGCGCAGGCCGTGCCCAGCGCGAGCGCCGCCACCGGCGCGGTGGTCGCGGCCAGGCGCAGGGCATGCACCCGGTGCAATACTCTACCCTTCATCGGATCGTCCTCCGGCAGCCCCGCCGCCATGAACTATCGCCACGCCTACCACGCCGGCAACTTCGCGGACGTGCTCAAGCACGTCGTGCTGATGATGCTCGTCGAGCACCTCGAGCGGAAGCCCGCGCCCTTCCTCTACCTCGACACGCACGCCGGTCGGGGCCTCTACGACCTGAGCGACGCCCAGGCCCAGCGCAGCGGCGAGTACAAGGAGGGCATCGGCCGGCTGCTGGCCCTGCCGGCGCAGCGCCTGCCGGCGGAGGTCGCCCGCTACGTGGAGCAGGTGCGCGCCTCGGCCGGCCCCGGACGCAGCGCCATCACGGCCTACCCGGGCTCGCCGCTGATCGTCGCCGGCCAGCGCCGGCCGGGCGACCGGATGGTGCTGGTCGAGCAGCATCCGCGCGAGGCGGCGGCCCTGCGCGCGGCGCTCGGGCGCGCGCGCAGCGTGTCGGTGCTGGAGGCGGACGGCTACGCCGCGCTCCGCGCCCACCTGCCGCCCCGCGAGAACCGAGGACTCGTGCTCATCGACCCGCCGTACGAGTCGGACGAGGAGTTCGACCGGGTGCTCGCGGGCCTGGCCACGGTGCACGAGCGCTGGCCGACCGGCATCGTGGCCGTGTGGTATCCGCTCACGCAGCGCGCCGGCCCCGTGCGCTTCCATCGCGACCTGCGCGAGTCCGGCCTGCGCCGGCTGCTCGACGTGCAGCTGAGCGTGCGGCCCGCCGACACCGCGGTCGGCATGCAGGGCTCCGGGCTGCTCGTCGTCAATCCGCCGTGGCAGCTCGATGCGCGGCTCGAGGCGCTGCTGCCGGAACTGCACCGCCTGCTCGCGCCCGACGGCGGCGGCGGCACGCGCGTCGAGTGGCTCGCCGGCGAGTGATCAGCGCGCGGCGCGCGCGAGCGGTGCGTGGCGGAAGCAGGACACGAGGTGGTCGTTCACCATGCCGGTGGCCTGCATGTGCGCGTACAGGATGGTCGAGCCGACGAACTTGAAGCCGCGCCGCTGCAGGTCCTTGCTGAAGGCATCGGACTCGGCGGTGCGGGCGGGCACCTCGCCGAGCGCGCGCCAGCGATTGACGCGCGGACGGCCGCCGACGAACTGCCAGGCGTAGCGGTCGAAGGAGCCGAACTCCTCCTGCACGGCGAGGAAGCAGCGCGCGTTGGTGACGGCCGACTCGATCTTGAGCCGGTTGCGCACGATGCCCTCGAACTTCATCAGGCGCTCGCGCCGGCGCTTGTCGAACCGCGCGACGCGCTCGGGATCGAAGTCCGCGAACGCCTCGCGATAGCCGGCCCGCTTGTTGAGGATGGTGGACCAGCTGAGCCCGGCCTGCGCGCCCTCCAGCAGCAGGAACTCGAACTGGACGCGGTCGTCGTGCACCGGCACGCCCCACTCCTCGTCGTGGTAGCGCACGTAGGCCGCGCTCATGCCGACGTTCGACCAGGGACAGCGCGTGCGCCCGTCGGTCGCGAGCTGCTGCGCGTCGCGCGGCGCCTGCGCGGGACGGCCCTTCACCCGGCTTGCCATTGCACGGCCTCCGTCACGCGTCGCGTGGCCTCGCGCACCTGCGTGGGCGAACCGCCGATCACGGCGACGGCGCCCGCCCCGAGCGGCTCGATGGTGCCGACATAGCGGCCTTCGTGGAACTGCACCGGGCCGTCGACGCGCTCCTGCGGCAGCAGCAGCACCGTCACCGGCCCGTCCGCCGTCTGCACGACGAGGTGCGGCACCTCGTGGCCGCGGAACTCGCAGGACCGCACGTAGGTGACCAGACCCATGCCGCCGACGAGGCGCACGCCGTCGCGGGCGAGCACGTCGCGGACGCGCTGCGGGTCGGCGGCGGTCTGGGTGGGGACCAGCGCCGCGGGCTCGTGCTCGACGTGCCGCACCACGTCGCGCGCCAGGGCGTCGCGCGGGCCGCTCGCCCAAAGCAGCGCACCGACGGCGACACCGCCGGCGATGCTCGCGGCCAGCGCGAACCAGCGCCGACGGTCGCCGAGCACCGCGCCGGCGACGGACGCGGCCGGCGACGGACGCGGCCCGGATGCCGCCGCGGGCACGCGCAGCGCCGCGAGGATCGTCACGTCCATGCGGCGCAGCTCGCGCAGGTGCGCCGCGCAGGCCACGCACCCGGCGGCGTGCTCGAGCGCCTCCCCGTCCGGGTGCTGCGGGTCGCCACCGGCACGGCGGCGGAATTCCAGGCAGTCCATCACTCCTCGTCCTCCGTCGCATCGCCCACGCCGAGCGCGCGACGCAGCTGCTGGCGGGCACGGAACAGGCGCGTCAGCACCGCGCCCTGGGTCAGGCCGAGCTGGCCGGCGATCTCGGCCGTGCTGAGCCCGAGCATCACCTGCAGCGCGAGCGGCTCGCGGTAGTCGGGTTCGAGCGCGAGGATCGCGCGGCGCATGTCGTGCACCTCGCGGTCCTCCGCGGCGGCGAGCTCGGGCGATTCCCCGCCCACCAGCTCGTCCACCGGCACCGTCTCGAACCGCTTGCGCTCGTACATGCGCGCGTGCTCCCTGCGGACGATCGTCAGCAGCCACGGCTTCAGGGCCCCGGCCGCATCCACGCTGTCGCGGGCGCGCCACGCCCGCAGCAGGCTCTCCTGGACCACGTCGTCGGCCACCTGCCGGTCGCGGGCCAGCCAGTACGCGAAGCGAAACAGGTCCGGGCGCAGCTCCTCGCACAGGCGCGCGAATGCGGTTTCCCCGTCCTTTCCGGCAAACGGCGCGTTCATGTATAAAGACCCGGTGAGACGCGGGCTTATTTCCTGCCAGGCCCGCACCTTAGCCGCCGGCCGATGCGAGCGCAAACGAGGCCGGCCGCCCCAGCGGAGCCGCGATCGATGAGCCACCACCACACCCCCCACCAGTATCCCCGCGTCCGCATGCGGCGCATGCGCCGCGACGAGTTCTCGCGCCGCCTGATGCGCGAGAGCGTGCTGACACCGGCCGACTTCATCTACCCGATGTTCGTCATGGAGGGCCGGCAGCAGCGGGTGCCGGTGCCGTCGATGCCGGGCGTCGAGCGGGTGTCCATCGACGAGCTGGTGCGCGAGGCCGAGGCGATCCACGCGCTCGGCGTGCCGGCGCTCGCGCTGTTCCCGGTCACTCCGCCCGAGGCCAAGAGCCTCGACGGCCGCGAGGCCTGGAACCCGGACGGGCTCGCGCAGCGCGCGGTGCGGGCGGTCAAGCAGGCCGTGCCGGAGCTCGGCGTGATCACCGACGTCGCGCTCGACCCGTTCACGACCCACGGCCAGGACGGCATCATCGACGAGAGCGGCTACGTGCTGAACGACGTGACCGTCGAGGCGCTGGTGAAGCAGGCCGTCTCGCATGCCGAGGCCGGCGCGGACGTCGTCGCCCCCTCGGACATGATGGACGGCCGCATCGGCGCGGTGCGCGATGCCCTCGAGGCCGGCGGCCACATCTACACCCGCATCCTGGCCTACTCGGCCAAGTACGCCTCGAGTTTCTACGGCCCGTTCCGCGACGCGGTCGGGTCGGCGGGCAACCTCGGCAAGGGCAACAAGTACACCTACCAGATGGATCCCGCGAACACGGACGAGGCGCTGCGCGAAGTGCAGCTGGACCTCGACGAGGGCGCGGACATGGTGATGGTGAAACCCGGCATGCCCTACCTCGACATCGTTCGGCGCGTGAAGGACCGCTTCGGCGTGCCGACCTACGCGTACCAGGTGAGCGGCGAGTACGCAATGCTGATGGCGGCCGCGGGCCACGGCTGGCTCGACGAGCGCGCGGTGGTGCTCGAGTCGCTGCTCGCCTTCAAGCGCGCGGGTGCCGACGGCATCCTCACGTATTTCGCGAAGCGCGCCGCGCAGTGGCTCAAGGGCTGACGGGACGGCCCGGCGCGCCATGACCGACGCCTACGTCGTGTTCGGCTACCCGGTGCAGCACAGCTGGTCGCCGTTCATCCACGGCCTGTTCGCGAAGCAGACCGGCCAGGACATGACGTACCGGCTGTACGAGTCGCCGCCGGAGACGTTCCGTCACGACGTGCTGGAGTTCTTCAGCGCCGGCGGCCGCGGCTGCAACGTCACGCTGCCGCACAAGCGGGCCGCCGCCGACCTCGTGAAC
Organism: Pseudomonadota bacterium; assembly: GCA_052035645.1. GTDB lineage: Bacteria > Pseudomonadota > Gammaproteobacteria > Steroidobacterales > Steroidobacteraceae > RPQJ01. Next base: position 32,169 of record JBPOHK010000171.1, on the reverse strand, counting down.
GAGCTGACGCCGCGCGCCGAGCGCGCGGACGCGGTGAACACCATCCTGCGGCGCGACGTCGGCCTGGTCGGGGACAACACCGACGGCGTCGGCCTGGTCACCGACCTGACGCGCAATCTCGGGCTGAAGCTGGTCCGCCCGCGCATCCTGGTGCTCGGCGCGGGCGGCGCGGCGCGCGGCGCCCTCGCCCCGCTGCTGGAGCTGCACCCGGCGACACTGGTGATCGCGAACCGATCGCTCGAGCGCGCCTCGCAGCTCGCCAGCGAGTTCGCGTCCCTGGGCTCCGTGAGCGCGGCGAAGTTCGCCGCGGTCGAGCCGCAGCCCTTCGACCTGGTCGTGAACGCCACCTCGGCCAGCCTCAAGGGCGAGGTGCCGCCGGTGCCGGAGGGCGTGGTCGGCCCGCGCACGGCGTGCTACGACATGGCCTACGGCGTCGGCGAGACGCCGTTCACCGACTGGGCGAGGCGGCTCGGCGCAGGGACCGCCGTGCAGGGCTGGGGCATGCTGGTCGAGCAGGCCGCCGAGGCCTTTCAGCTCTGGCGCGGCGTGCGCCCGGACACGGCCCCGGTGCTCGAGGCGCTGCGGCGCCGCGCGGCGGCTAGGTCGAATACTCCCGCTTGAGCGCGACGTAGTGCGCCGCCATCCGCGGCGTGCGCGCGAGTTCGTCGGCCGTGAGGTCGCGGGAGCGCCTCGCCGGGTTGCCCACGTACAGGCCGCCGCTCTCGAGCACCTTGCCCGGCGTGACCACGCTGCCGGCGCCGATCACCACGTCGTCCTGGACCACCACGCCGTCGAGCACGATCGCGCCGATCCCGACCAGCACCCGGTGGCCGATCGAGCAGCCGTGCAGCGCCACCTTGTGGCCGACCACGACGTCCTCGCCGACGACCAGCGGCCAGCCCGCGTCGTTGCCGGGGTACGGCCGCGACACGTGCAGCATGCTGCAGTCCTGCACGTTGCTGCGCGCGCCGATGCGGATGTGGTTGACGTCGCCGCGCACCACCACCATGGGCCAGATCGAGACGTCCTCGCCGAGGACGACGTCGCCGACCACCAGCGCGGTCGGGTCGACATAGGCGCCGGGACCGAGGCTGGGCACGGTGCCGCGGAAGGGTCGCAGGGGCATGAATCGGGATCCTCGTGGGGAATTTGCGCGTCCAGTGTAGACGCTCGGGGTGCGACGGCGGCAAATTGCACGGGCGGACGCCCTGTGGCGGACCGGGAGAGTCGACCATGTGGGTGATCCTGCTGCTGTTCTTCGCGCTGGTGTTCGTGGCGCTGGCGTACTTCGTGCGCATCTTCAACGGGCTGGTCTCGCTGCGCGCCAACGTGCACAAGGCCTGGTCGAACATCGACGTGCTGCTCACGCAGCGCCACGACGAGCTGCCGAAGCTGGTCGAGACCTGCAAGCGCTACATGCAGCACGAGCAGGAGACGCTCGAGCGCGTGATGCAGGCGCGCTCCGCGGTGTTCAAGGCCCAGGGCGCGCAGGACGTGGCCTCGCTCGGCAGCGCCGAGGGCCAGCTGCGCGACGGCCTCGGCCGGCTGTTCGCGCTGGCGGAGAACTACCCGGCGCTGAAGGCGGACGAGGGCTTCGCGCACCTGCGTTCGCGGATCTCCGAGCTCGAGAACGGCATCGCGGACCGCCGCGAGCTGTACAACGAGGCCGTCAACCTCAACAACATCCGCCAGCAGACCTTCCCCGACCTGATCATCGCGCGGATGTTCGAGTTCAGGCAGGCCGCGCTGCTGGAGTTCAGCGAGGAGCAGAAGCGGGACGTGGACCTGGGCAAGCTGTTTGGGTGAAGACTTCTGGTTCTGGGTGATGGTGCTCGGCGCCGCCGCGATCGGCGGTGCCGCGCTGTCGCTGCGCTGGATCCGGATCGCCCGGCTGATCGAGGACACGCCCACCTCGCGCGTGCGCTCGGCCGCCCAGGGCTACGTCGAGCTGGCGGGCCGCGGCCTGCAGGCCGGGGCAGGCGGCAACTTCGGACCGCTGACCCGGCGACCCTGCATCTGGTGGCGCTACCGCATCTCGAAGCGCGAGCAGTCCGGCAAGCGCGGCGACAGGTGGCGGGTCGTCGCGTCGGGGACGTCGAACCAGCCGTTCGAGCTCGACGACGGCACGGGCCGCTGCCTGGTCATGCCGGAAGGGGCGGAAGTCGTCACCACCGAGTCGACCGCCTGGTACGGGGGCACGCCCTGGCCGACGACGGCGCCGGGAGCCGACCGACGCGCGGAGCGGGACTACAAGTACGTCGAGGAACGCATCTACGAGCACGAGCAGGTGTACGTGCTGGGCGACTTCCGTTCGCACCGCTCCGACGGCCCGGACCTGCAGGCGGCCGCGAACGACCTGGCCCGCGAGTGGAAGGCGGACCAGGCGGCGCTGGTCGAGCGGTTCGACGCCGACGGCGACGGACGGATCAGCCTCGCGGAATGGGAGGACGCCCGGGCCGAGGCGCTGCGCACGGTGCAGGCGCAGGCCCGCGAGAGGCCCGTCGGATCCGCGGTGCACGTCGTGGCGAGGCCGCAGTCCGGGCAGCTGTTCCTGCTGGCCGCATCGCCGCCGGAGCAGCTCGCCCGTCGCTACCGGCGCGGCGCGGCCGCAGCCTTCGTCGGCTTCGTCGCCGCCGTCTACGCCTTCGGCTGGCTGCTGCAAACCGCTTTGGCCTGAGGCTCGTCTAGAATGGCCGCATGGCCAATCCCCTGCTGACCGACGCCCCGCTGCCCCGCTTCCAGTCCATCGAGCCGGCGCACGCCGAACCGGCCATCCGCGAGCTGCTCGACGCCAACCGGCGCGAGCTGCAGCGCCTGCTCGACGGCGGCGCCGCCGGCTGGAGCGGCCTGGTCGCGCCGATCGAGCGCATGCACCACCGGCTGGCGCGCGCCTGGTCGCCGATCGGCCACCTCAACGGCGTGATGAACGGCGACGAGCTGCGCGCCGCCTACAACGCCTGCCTGCCGCTGCTGACCGCGTACCACACGGAACTCGGCCAGAACGCCGAGCTCTGCGCCGCGTACCAGCGCGCGTACGACGAGCAGGGGCCGCACCTCGAGCCGTCGCAGCGCAAGCTGCTCGAGAACGCGCTGCGCGATTTCCGGCTGGCGGGCGTCGCCCTGCCCGAGCAGAGCAAGCTGCGTTTTCGCGCGGTGATGGAGCGGCTCGCGGTCGCACAGTCGAAGTTCGACGAGAACGTGCTCGACGCGACCAACGCGTGGTCGCGCCACGTGACCGACCCGGCCGAGGTCGAGGGCCTGCCACCCGCCGTCGTCGAGCGCGCACTCGGGGCGGCGAGCGCCGCACAGAAGTCAGGTTGGCTGTTCAGCCTCGACCCGCCCACGTACCAGGCCGTGATGACGCACGCCGCGAACGAAGGCCTGCGGCGGGAGTTCTACACGGCCTGGGTCACGCGGGCCTCCGACCAGGGCCCGCATGCCGGACAGTGGGACAACACTGCGCTGATGGGCGAGATCCTCGCGCTGCGCCACGAAGCGGCGCAGCTGGTCGGCTTCGCGAGCTACGCCGACCACTCCCTCGCGACCAAGATGGCCCACGAGACCGGCGAGGTGCTCGACTTCCTGCGCCGGCTGGCGCAGGTGAGCCGGCCCGCGGCCCGGCGCGAATTCGCGGAACTGGAGGCGTTCGCCGGCCGGCCGCTCGCCGCCTGGGACGTGGCGTACTGGTCGGAGCGCCTGAAGCGCGAGCGCCTGCAGGTGTCCGAGGAGGAACTGCGGCCCTATTTCCCGCTGCCCCGCGTGCTCGCCGGGCTGTTCACCGTGGCGTCGCGGCTGTACGGAATCCGCATCGTCGCGCGGCCCGATGCGGAGACGTATCACCCGGACGTGCGCTACTTCGACGTCCTCGAGCGCGACGGCACGCCGCGGGCCGGCTTCTTCCTCGACCTCTACGCGCGACCGAGGAAGCGCGGCGGGGCGTGGATGGACGAGTGCGTGGGGCGCATCCGGCTCGGCACCGCGAGTGCGCTGCCGGTCGCGTACCTGGTGTGCAACTTCTCCCCGCCGGGCGGCGACCGGCCGTCGCTGCTGACCCACTACGAAGTGCTCACGCTGTTCCACGAGTTCGGCCACGGCCTGCACCACATGCTGACCCGCGTGGACTATCCGAGCGTCGGCGGCATCAACGGCGTGCCCTGGGACGCGGTCGAACTGCCGAGCCAGTTCATGGAGAACTTCGCCTGGCGCGAGGAAGTGCTGCCGCTGATCTCGGCGCACGTCGACACCGGGGAGGCGCTGCCCGCCGCGACGCTCGCCAAGCTGCAGGCGACGCGCAGCTTCCAGGCCGGCATGCAGACGGTCCGCCAGCTGGAGTTCGGCCTGTTCGACTTCCGGCTGCACGCGGAGTACTCGCCCGCGCGCGGCCCGCGCCTCGAGGAGACGCTGGCCGAGGTGCGCGAGGAAGTGGCGGTCGTGAAGCCGCCGGAGTTCAACCGCTTCGCGCACAGCTTCCAGCACATCTTCTCGGGCGGCTACGCCGCCGGCTACTACAGCTACAAGTGGGCGGAGGTGCTGTCGGCCGATGCCTTCGGCGCGTTCGAGGAGCGCGGCGTGTTCGACGTCGCCACCGCGCGCCGCTTCCTGCACGCGATCCTCGAGCGCGGCGGCAGCCGCGACGCGATGGAAGCCTTCGTCGAGTTCCGCGGCCGCAAGCCGGAGATCGAGCCGCTGCTGCGGCAGATGGGCCTCGCGGCCTGAGGTGCCCGCCATGCAGATCGCGACCTGGAACGTGAACTCGCTGCGCGTCCGCCTGCCGCACCTCGCGGACTGGCTGGCGGCGAACCCGGTCGACGTGCTCGCGCTGCAGGAGACCAAGCTGCCGGATCCCGACTTCCCGCGGGCGGAACTCGAGGCGCTGGGCCTGCAGGTCGCGTTCTTCGGGCAGAAGACCTACAACGGCGTCGCGATCCTCGCGCGGGCGCCGGTCGCCGACGCGGTCGCCGGCATCCCCGGCTTCGACGACGAGCAGAAGCGCGTGCTCGCCGCGACGGTCGGCGGCGTGCGCGTGATCGACGTGTACGTGCCGAACGGCCAGGCCGTCGACTCGGACAAGTACCGCTACAAGCTGCGCTGGCTCGACGCGCTGCGCGGCTACCTCGCCGACGAGCTGCGCCGGCACGCGCACCTCGTGGTGCTCGGCGATTTCAACATCGCGCCCGAGGACCGCGACGTGCACGACCCGAAGGCATGGGAGGGATCGGTGCACGTGAGCGCGGCCGAGCGCGAGGCGCTGTCCGCGCTGCAGGCGCTCGGACTGCGCGACTGCTTCCGACTGTTCGAGCAGCCCGAGAAGCAGTACTCGTGGTGGGACTACCGGATGATGGCGTTCCGGCGCAACGCAGGTCTCAGAATCGACCTGATCCTCGCGTCGGACGCGCTCGCCGCGAAATGTGCCGCATGTCACATCGACAAGGCGCCGCGGCGGCTGGAACGGCCGTCGGACCACGCCCCGGTGGTCGCCGCGTTTGACATATGAGCGCCGCCGCGCGCGGTGACGGATTTTTTTACTCTGGTGTTCCGCGCGCCCGCGCGTAGACTGCCTTCGACAGGGCCAGCGACGACGCAACGACTCCATCTTGACGCAGTTCCGGCGCAGCGACTACGACGTCACCAACACCGTGCAGGTGAGCTCGGTGGCCGCGACCCAGCGCGCGGTCGAGGAACTCGTCAACCAGACCTGGCCCGGCGCGCGCATCGACCGCCTCGCCACCGCCTTCGCCGATTTCGAGCGCCTGTACTCCGGCCAGTTTCCGGGCTACTTCGGCTGCGACACCGTCTACCACGACATGCAGCACTCGCTCGACGACACGCTCGCGATGGCGCGGCTGCTCGCGGGCTACGATCGCACGCACACGCCCGAGCAGCGGCTCGGGGGCGACCGTGCGCTGATGGGCCTCGTCACCGCGCTGTTCCACGACGCCGGCTACATCCGCCAGTCCGACGACACGCAGCACCGCAACGGCGCGGAGTACACGCGCACGCACGTGACGCGCGGCGCGGAGTTCCTCGCGCGCTACCTGCCGACGATCGGCATGGCGGAGTGGGTGCCGGTGGCGACCCGGATCATCCACTTCACCGGCTACGAAGTGCCGTTCGACCAGATCCGCCTGGACGATCCGCGCGACCGCAAGGTCGGCCACCTGCTCGGCACGGCCGACATGATGGCGCAGATGTCCGATCGCTGTTACCTCGAGAAGTGCCGTGACCGGCTCTACCCGGAATTCGTGCTCGGCGGCGTCGCGATCTCCCGTTCCGAGGGCGGCGACCTCAAGGTCGTCTACGGCTCCGGGCTCGACGTGCTGCGCCAGACCCCGCAGTTCTTCGCCGAGACGCTGCGCACGCGGCTCGACGGCGAGTTCGGCGGCGCGTACCGCTACTTCGAGTCGCTGTACGGCGGCCGCAATCCGTACATGGAAGCCATCGAAGGCCACCTCGCCTACCTCGAGAAGGTCCTCAAGTCGCAGAAGTGGTCGATGCTGCGGCGCACGCCGCCCGTCTTCACCTGGGAGAAGAACCCGCTGCAGACCATGCGGGCCCTGGTGATCGACCGCATCCGTCGCGCCGTCGAAGCCACCTGAGGCGGCGGGCCGCCCGGACGGCGATGTGATGCGGCTCGCGATTCCGGGCCGCGCGCCGCACCGGAGATTGTCGCGGGCGGCAGCGGGGCGTATCAGTTCGCCCCCATGAGACACATCCAGCCTTCCCCGCTTCCCGCCACGCTCGCCGTCGCTGCGGCCGCGATGGCCGTCGGCGTCTCGCTCGCCGCTTTCCTGCCCGTGGCCCGGGCGCAAGCCCAGGGCACGGGCGATCGCGCGGAACTGCTCGGCGCCGCCCTGCCCGGCGGCGCCGTCCTCAGCGCCCGTTCCGTGGCCGTGGCGCCCATGCCGGGCGGCACGGTGACCGCGGCGCCGATCGCGACCGACGGCAGCTTCCGCCTCGCGGGGCTGGCACCCGGCCGCTACCGTCTCGCGGTGACGACGACCGCCGTCGCGAAGCAGACCCAGGGCGCGACCTTCGGCGAGAAGGTCAATGCGGGGCTGCACGCCGCCGGCAGCGCGGTCGCGCAGGGCGCGACACTCGCCCGTCACGAGGCCGCGAAGAACTCGGTTGGCAACATCCGTGGCCGGGCGGCGCCGGAAGCCGACGCCGGCACGCCACCCGCGGAGGCCGCACGCGGCGGCATCAACGGCATCAACCAGGGCATGCCGAACCGGATCTCGATGAACGTGACCATCGCCCGGCAGACGCAGCCCGTGGTGGTCGACGACACGGTGATCGAGGTGGACGTCGGACCCGACGGCGCGCTCGCCGGCCGCGTGCTGCCCGACTAGGGCCGGACCGCCGCGGGCGACGCCGCGAACAGCGCGTCGAGCAGGCCGCACGGCTCCGAGCCGGCGATCAGCTGGCGCCTCGCCGCGGGCTTCAGCAGGCCGTCCTCGACGGCACGGTCGAGGAACCGCAGCAGCTCGTCGTAGTAGCCCTCGACGTTGAGCAGGCCGTTCGGCTTGTTCTGCAGCCCCGCCTGCGACCAGCTCCACGCCTCGAACAGTTCGTCGAGCGTGCCGACGCCGCCGGGCAGCGACAGGTACGCATCGGCGAGCTGGCCCATGCGCTCCTTGCGCACGGCGAACGACTCGACGATCTCGAGCGAGGCGAGACCCTCGTGGCCGACCTCGCGCTCGTACAGGAAGCGCGGGATCACGCCGACCGCCCGTCCACCCGCCTGCAGCACGGCGTCGGCGAGCGTTCCCATCAGTCCCACCCGTCCGCCGCCGTACACGAGGGTCCAGCCGCGCCGGCCGATCTCGCGCCCGATCGTGCGGGCCGCGTCCGCGAACGCGGGGCGCGCGCCCGGCGCGGAGCCGCAGAACACGCAGAGCCGCATTCCGTCCACGCCTCAGGCCCTGAGGCTGCGCAGGAACGCCGACGGATCCTCGCGCCGCTCCAGCACCTCGACCAGCGCCGAACCGACGACCACGCCGTCCACGTGACCGCGCATGCGCGCGACGTGCTCGGCGCTGCGGATGCCGAAGCCGGCGCAGACCGGGATCGGCGCGACCTTCTTCACCGCGTCCATGTACCCGAGCACGTCGGCGGGCACCGCCACGGTCTTGCCGGTCGTGCCGGTCATGGTCACCGCGTATACGAACCCCTGGCTGGCCTCGCAGAGCATCTTCAGGCGCGCGGGCGGCGTCACCGGCGTGACCATCTGCACCAGGGCGAGCCCGGCGCGGTCGAGGGCGGCGCGCACGTCCGCGCTCTCCTCGAACGGCAGGTCCGGGATGATGAAGCCGGCGACGCCGGCCTGCGCGGACGCCTCCGGCAGCCGGTCGAGACCGTAGGCGAGCAGCGGGTTGAGGTAGCTCATCAGCAGCAGCGGGGCCGCGGGCCGCGGCTGCATCGCCGCGAGTTCCCCGAGCAGCCACGGCAGCGTGAAGCCGCCCTGCAGCGCGGCGAAGCTCGCGCGCTGGATGGTCATGCCGTCGGCCATCGGGTCGGTGAACGGGATGCCGATCTCGACCACGTCGGCCTCGGCCGCGATGGCCGCGAGGTTCGCGCCGAAGCCGGCGCGGTCCGGGAATCCGGCGGTCATGAACGCGACCAGGGCGGGACGGCCCTCGGTCGCCGCGGCGCGGATCGCCGCACTGATGGTGTCGCGAGGCTTCATCACAGCTTCCCCTTCAGCAGCGTGCGCTGGAGCGTCGGCATGTCCTTGTCCCCGCGCCCCGACAGGCCGATGAGGATGCGGCTGCCCGGGTGTTCCTGCGCGTAACGCTTCGCGCCGGCGAAGGCGTGCGCCGACTCGATGGCCGGCAGGATGCCCTCGCACTGGCAGCATTCGGCCAGGGCCTCGAGCGACTCGTCGTCCCCGGCGGCGCGGTAGTCGACGCGCCCGACGCTCGCGAGCAGCGCGTGCTCGGGCCCGACGCCCGGGTAGTCGAGCCCGGCGGAGACCGAGTGCGTCTCCTGGATCTGGCCGTGCTCGTCCTGCAGCAGCAGCGAGTAGCAGCCCTGCAGCACGCCCGGCGTGCCGTAGGCGATCGACGCCGCGTTCTGGCCGAGGCCCGTGCCGGTGCCGCCCGCCTCGAAACCCAGCAGCCGAACGCCCGCGTCCTTCACGAACGGGTGGAACAGTCCGATCGCGTTCGAGCCGCCGCCGACGCAGGCCACCGCGACGTCCGGCAGCGCGCCCGCCTGCGCGAGCATCTGCGCACGCGCCTCGATGCCGATCACCGACTGGAACTCGCGCACGAGGTAGGGATACGGATGCGGGCCCACCGCCGAGCCGAGCAGGTAGTAGGTGCCGTCCGGGTCGGCGACCCAGTCGCGCAGGGCCTCGTCGATGGCCGCGCGCAGCGTCTTGTCTCCGCCGGTGACCGGCACGACCTCGGCACCGAGCAGCTTCATGCGCCCGACGTTCGGCGCCTGCCGCTCCATGTCGATGGCACCCATGTACACGACGCAGGGCATGCCGAGCCGCGCGCAGGCGGCGGCCGAGGCGACGCCGTGCTGCCCCGCGCCGGTCTCGGCGACGATGCGCTTCGCTCCGAGCCGACGCGCGAGCAGCGCCTGCCCGATGGCGTTGTTGATCTTGTGCGCGCCGGTGTGCGCGAGGTCCTCGCGCTTCAGCCACACCTCGGCGCCCCAGCGCCTCGAGAGGGCCGCGGCGTACGACAGCGGCGTCGGGCGCCCGACCCAGGTGCGCAGCTGCGCCTCGAGTTCGGCCTTGAAGGCCGGGTCGGGCAGGATGTCGCGCACGCCCTGCTCCAGGCGATCGAGCGCGGGCACCAGCGTCTCCGGCACGTAGCGGCCGCCGAACGGCCCGAAGCGCCCGCGCGCGTCGGGAAACTCGTCTCTCAGCGCCTGCGCGAGCAGGGCATCGCGGTCGATCCTCAGGGCCCCGGTCTTCATCGTCTGTACTCCTCGCTCACACCGCGGCCGCGAGCGCAGCCTGCGCCGCGCGTGCCGCCGACACGAAATCACGCATGCGCCCCGCGTCCTTGACGCCGCGCGCCCGCTCCACGCCCGAACTCACGTCCACTCCGGCCGGCCGCACGCGGGCGATGGCCTGCCCGACGTTGCCCGCGTCGAGCCCGCCCGCCAGCACGAGCTGCGCGTCGCGCGCGAGCCGCGCCGCCTCCGCCCAGTCCGCCTGCACGCCCGCGCCGCTCGCCGCGCTCTCGTACAGGAAGCGCGCCGGCAGGGGCGGCGACGCCGCGCCGCTGCGCAGCACCGGCAGCCGCCGCAGCTGCGACGGCAGCCTGAGCCGCTCGAAGTCCGCGGCATCGGCCTGCAGCGCGTCCGGCCGGATCGCCTCGAGCACTGCATCGACCAGCGCCTGCGCCGGGTGTCGGAACACGGCCACCCGCTCGATGCACGGCGGCACGGCGCGCTGCAGCCCGGCCGCGGCCGCGGGATCGAGGTGGCGCGGCGAGGCGACGTGGAACACGAAGCCGACCGCGTCGACCCCGGCCTCGGCGGCCGCGGCGACGTCGGCGGCGGTGCCGAGGCCGCAGATCTTCACCCAGAGCGCCGGTACGCCGGTCATGCCAGTGCCTGCCGTCCGGCCGCGAGCAGTTCCTGCACGGCCGCGGCCGGATCCGCGTGGCGCATCAGCGAGGTGCCAACCAGCGCGAGGCGGTACCCGAGCCCGGCCACGTGCGCGGCGTCGGCCGGCTGGGTCACGCCGCTCTCGGCCACGGCCGGCCAGCCGTCCGGCAACTGCGACCGCCGCGCCGCGAAACGCGCGAAGTCGATCTGCAGCGACTCGAGGTCGCGGCAGTTGAGTCCCATGAGCACCTGCTCGCGCCGGCCCGCGCGTCCGCGCGCCAGCTCGCGCGCCGCCGCGAGGTCCGTCGCGTCGAAGGCCTCGAGCAGCACGAACAGGCCGTGCTCGGCCGCGCAGTCGAGCATCGAAGCGAGCACCCCGGGCGCGAGCATGCGCACGATCAGCAGCACGCCGGAGGCGCCGTGCACGCGGGCCTCCAGCACCTGGTAGGGATCGACCAGGAAATCCTTGCGCATCGCGGGCACGCCATGCCCGCGCAGCGCGTCCGCCGCCAGCCGCAGGTGCTCGAGCGAGCCGTCGAAGCGCGTCGGCTCGGTGAGGATCGAGCAGACGGCAGCCCCGCCGCGCGCGTAGCCGTGCAGCCGGCCGACCGGGTCGGCGGTCGCGGCGGAGAGGTCGCCGAGCGACGGCGAACGCAGCTTGAGTTCCGCGATCAGGTCGAAGCCGTGCGGCGCCAGCCGCAGCGGCGGCGGCGGCGCCAGCGAGGCGATGGCCGCCTCCAGCGAGGCGGCGGGTACGCGGACCCGCGCCGCCTCCACGCGCTGCGTGCTGCCCGCCGCCATGTCGCCCAGCAGTCCCACGGTCAGCGCCCCGCCGCCAGCGACGCGCCGAAGGCGGCCAGCCGCTCGAGGAAGCGCGCGCCGTCGCCGCGGTCGAGCGCGTCGGAGGCGGCACGCACGCCGGCAGCGGCGTCGGGCACGCGGCCGGTGAGTTCCAGGGCGAGCGCCGCGTTGAGCACCAGCGCGTCGCGATGCGGGCCCGCGTCGACGTTGCCGAAGACCGCCCGCAGCCCCGCGGCGTTGTGCGCCGCGTCGCCGCCGGCCAGCGACGCCGGCGTGCAGCGCGACAGGCCGATGTCGCGCGGGTCGCGCACGCTGCGCTCGACGCGGCCGGGGCGCACGTCGAACAGCTCGAACGGGCCGATGGGCGTCGGCTCGTCCCAGCCGGCCTCGCCGTGGATGACGAAAACGCGCTCGATCGGCAGGCCGGCGAACGCGTCGGCCATCAGGCGCGCCGCCTCGCTGCTGTAGGCGCCGATCAGGCTGTACGGCGGCTCGGCCGGGTTGGTCAGCGGCCCGAGCATGTTGAAGACGGTGCGCACGCCGAGCGCGCGCCGCACGGGCGCGATCTCCTTCATCGCCGGGTGGTAGTGCGGCGCGAAGAGGAACGTGAAGCCGGTCGCCGCGAGGCAGGCGCCCGCGCCCTGCTCGTCGAGCGGCATCGGCAGCCCGAGGCACTCGAGCACGTCCGCGCTGCCCGAGCGGCTGGAGATCGAGCGGTTGCCGTGCTTCACGACCCGCAGGCCCATGGCCGCGACCAGCAGCGACGCGCCGGTCGAGAGGTTGAAGCTGCCGGAGGCGTCGCCGCCCGTGCCGACGATGTCGATCGAGTCGCCCCCCGGCGGCAGCGACGGCCGGCGCGCCAGCCGGCGCATGGCGGTCGCGAAGCCGCGCACCTCGTCGGCAGTGACGCCTTTCGCGCGCAGGGCCGCGAGCAGCGCGCCCGCCATCGCCGGCGCAAGCGAGGCGTCGGTCAGCGCGAGCAACAGCTCGCCGGCCTGCGCCTCGGCGAGGTCGCGGCGGTTCAGCAGGTGCTCGAGCAGGCTGCGCGTATCGGACACGGTGGCCTCCGGTCAGCCGCGACGGCCGCCGCGCTGCTTCAGGAAGTTGCCCATCAGCACCGGTCCCTCCGGCGTCAGCACGCTCTCGGGGTGGAACTGCACGCCCTCCACCACCAGTTCGCGGTGGCGCACGCCCATGATCTCGCCTTCCGGCGTGCGGGCCGTCACCTCGAGCACCGCCGGCAGCGTCTCCGGCTTCGCGATCAGCGAGTGGTAGCGTCCGGCCTCGAACGGCTGGGGCATGCCCTCGAACACGCCGCGCCCGTCGTGCTGCACCGGCGAGACCTTGCCGTGCATGAGCCGGCCGGCCCGCACCACGTCGCCGCCGAACACCTCGACGATCGACTGGTGCCCGAGACAGACGCCGAACACCGGGATGCGTCCGGCGAACGCGCGGATCATCTCCATCGACACGCCGGCATCGTGCGGCGTGCCCGGACCGGGCGAGATGCACAGGTGCGTCGGGGCGAGCGCGAGCGCCTGCTCGACCGTGATGCGGTCGTTGCGATGCACGAGCACGTCGGCGCCCAGCACCAGGAAGGCCTGCACCAGGTTGTAGGTGAAGCTGTCGTAGTTGTCGACCAAGAGCAGTCGCGGGGCCGCGCTCGTCATGCGCCCTCCTTCGCCATCTCGAGGGCCCGGCGCAGCACGGCGCTCTTGGCGAACACTTCCTCGTACTCGCTCTGCGGCACGCTGTCGGCCACGATGCCGGCGCCGGCCTGGAAGCTGTACGTGTCGCCGTGGAAGACCATGGTGCGGATCGTGATGGCATGGTCCATGTCGCCGCCGTGGCCGAAATAGCCGACCGTTCCGCCGTAGAAGCCGCGGCGCACCGGCTCGAGTTCGTCGATGATCTCCATCGCGCGCACCTTCGGCGCGCCGACCAGGGTCCCCGCCGGGAACGCGGCGGCGAAGAGGTCGAACGCATCGCGACCCGGCGCCAGCGTGCCCTTCACGCCGCTCACGATGTGCATGACGTGGCTGTAGCGCTCGATGGAGCGGTACGGATGGACGTGCACGGAGCCGGCGGTGGCGACGCGGCCGAGGTCGTTGCGCGCGAGGTCCACCAGCATGACGTGCTCGGCGTTCTCCTTCGGGTCGGCGCGCAGTTCGGCCTCGAGCGCCGCGTCGCGCGCGTCGTCGGCGCCGCGCGGGCGCGTGCCCGCGATCGGCCGCATCTCCGCCGCGCGGCCGGAGAGCTTCACCAGCGCCTCCGGCGACGAGCCGACGATGGTGCGGTCGCCGAGCTCGCAGTACGTGAGGTAGGGCGACGGGTTCAGCAGGCGCAGGGCGCGGTAGACCTCGAACGGGTCGACGTCGCAACGGCCGGCGAAGCGCACCGACAGCACGAGCTGGTAGACGTCGCCCGCCGCGATGTATTCCTTGGTGCGCGCGACCTTCTGCAGGAACTCGTCCTGCGTGAGGCTGGCCTCGGCCGGGCTGAACTTCGGCTCCCAGGCCGGGCCGGGCAGGCCGCCCCGCAGCGCGCGGATCACCTCGCGGCGCAGGCTGCGCCGCTCCTGCTCGCTGCCCGAGTGCAGCAGCGCGGCGCGGTGCGTGACGTGGTCGAACACCAGCAGCGAGCGCGGCGCGATGTAGTGCGCGTCCGGGCAGTCGTCGATGCGGCGGGCCTGCTGCGGCAGGCGCTCGAAGTAGCGGACGAGGTCGTAGCTGGCGGCGCCGACCAGGCCGCCCAGCAGCGGGAAGCCGTCGTTCTCGATCTCCGGCCGCGGCGCCTGCGCGAGCGCCCGGCGGAAAGCGGCCAGCAGCTCGGCCTGGTCACGCGGCCGCTCGTGCCGCTCCTCGCCGATCCGGAGGCCCGTGCCGTCGAGGCGGAACTCGAGGCGGTCGCCGAAGCCGATGAAGGAATAGCGCGCGATGCGCTCGCCGCCCTCGACGCTCTCCAGCAGGAAGTGCGGCCGGAAGGGCTTCAGCTTGAGGTACGCCGACACCGGCGTGTCGAGGTCGGCGGCGATGTCGAACAGATGCGTTGTCACACACGGCTCCCCTTGTCGCGAGGACCCGGGGACGGACAACAAAAAACCCACCCCCGGCGGCTCGCGGAGATGGGTCCTGGATTCCTGCGAACGAGACGAGCGCGTCCGGCCCCACTCCTTATGAGTGGCACCACCACCAGCGAAGGTCGAGGGTCGGGTTCGTGTTCATCTCGCGGCCAGTATCCACGGGCGCCGCGGGACCGTCAACCCGCGCCCGGCGGGTCCCGGCGCCGCCGCGCGACGAACACCAGCTCGCGCCCCAGCCCGGCCCGTTCCAGCAGCCGGCGCCAGCGGTACTCGCCGAGCAGGCCGTGGGCCACCCGCCGCACGGACTCGTTCTCGACCCACCACAGGAGGCCCTGGTCGCCGCCGGGCTCGAAGGTGAAGCAGCGCTCGATCGAGAACGCGGGCTGCAGCAGCGCCTCGACGCGGGCCCGCGTGGGCCAGGTGTCCGGCGTCGGGTGGGGGATGCCGCTCGGCACCGGGCGGAACCGGGACCGGCGCGACCACACGAACGGGTTCTGCGTCATCAGCAGGAACACGCCGCCCGGGCGCACCAGTTCGGCGACGCGCCGGATGCACTCCGCGTGGTCCGCCATCGGCACCAGCGAGTCGGAGCTGAGCACGAGGTCGAACGGACCGGGCAGCGCCTCGCGCAGGAAATCGCAGCAGCGCAGGTTCAGCTGCGGGTAGCGGCGCTGGCCCTCGGCGATCGCCTCCGGGGAGAGGTCGGTGCCCCAGATCTCGCCGCAGCCGACGAGGCTGTTTTCCATCCAGCCGGTCCCGCAGCCGAAGCCCAGGATGCGGGCGTCGCGCAGGTTCTCGGCGCGCGCCACCTCGGCCACGATCTCCAGCTGGCGGCGCATGAACGGGTCGATGTCGCTGCGGAAACGCCAGTCGCGGTTCCACTGGTTCCAGAAATCTTCCGATTCCCGGTCGTGGGCGGGTGTGTCAGTTGCGTCCAAGCCAGGTCCTCACTTCGCTGCCGATGCGCAGGCGTGCGCCGTCCAGGGTCGCCCGCAGGTACTGCCAGGCCTCCCGTCGCGCCTGCGGTCCGCCGGAGAGGCCGCGGGAGAGGTCCCGCAGCTCCCAGTAGAACAGCCGCAACGCCCAGCCGTCGCCGCGCCAGATGTGCTTGACGTAGAGCGCGCCGCAGCCGCGCCGGTAGTTGAGCTGGATGCGCCGGACCTGCGCCTCCGTCACCCGGTCGTGGTCGTGGTAGACGACGGCGTCCGGGCAGTAGAGCACGGGCAGGCCGGCCCGCAGCACGCGGTAGATGTAGTCGGAGTCCTCGGCCGCGGCCATGCGCGTCCCGGCGCCGAGCGTCACGTCGAACTCGCCGATGCGCCGCACGACGTCCATGCGGATCGCCATGTTGTTGCCGATGCCCACGCCGACGGGCTGCGCCGGGTGGACGTAGAGTCTCGCCTCGCGAGAGGTCCGCACGCCGAGCGGGTGCAGCGTCTCGCGGTAGAGCTCGGTGCGGCCGCAGACCATGCCGACGGCCGGGTTGGCGTCGAAGGCCTCCTGCAGGCGCCGAACCCAGTCCGGGCCCACCTTCACGTCGTCGTCGGTGAATGCGACGATCTCGCCGCGCGCGGCCCGCATGCCGCAGTTGCGGGCGGCCGAGAGGCCCTGCCGGCCCTCGAACACGTAGCGTCCCCGTACCTGCGACTCGCGGAAGTACCGCTCGACGACCGCGCGCGTGTCGTCGCTGGAGTTGTTGTCGACGACCACGAGTTCCCAGCCGGGCCCGGGCGGCGCCTCGACGGCCGCCAGGCTCGCGAGCGTCCCCAGCAGCGACTGGCTGTGGTTGTACGTGCAGACGACGACCGAGACGCGGGGCGGCAGGCCGCTCACGACGCATCCCCCCCGCCGCCGAGCTTGCGCCACAGCCAGCCGAACCCGGGCCGGCGCAGCAGGCCGCGGCGGAGCAGTTCGCGGCGCGAATGCGGGAAGGCGCCTTCCGTCGGCAGCCGCCCCCCGTGGGCCTCCAGGTAGCCGAGGAACCCGACCGACTCGTGGCGGAAGGTGTGCGCGCTGTCGGCCCGGCGCGTGAGGCGCTCGAGCACGCACTGCCGGAACTTGAAGTGATGCGTCACGCCGCGCAGGGACGCCGTCCCCTGCCCGCAACCTTCGGGCGGGTTGTGGTTGCCGCCGTCGGAGAGGCGCGTGCCGGGCCGGCAGTAGAACAGCGGGTACTTGTTGAGCGACGCGTTCGAGCCCATGCGCCGGTAGAGGTCGACGGAGCACAGCGGCTGGGCCGCGAACGGATCGTCGATGCGCGGCGGCGTGGCCAGGGAGCCGTCGGCATTGAGGTGCTGCAGCATCGGGGCGTACAGCACGTCCGCGCCGGCCCACTCGAGCAGGCGGATCGTCGCGCCGAACCCGCCGAGCGGCAGCTCCAGGAACTCGTCGCTGTCGGCCAGCACCACCCACTCGCCGGCGAGGCCCTCGAGCAGCCGGTCGAGCCTCCGCTTCTTCTCGCGCACGTCGAACTCGTCGTCGTAGGCGTCCTCGATGCGGACCGGGTAGCGGCGCGCGAGCTCGTGGAGCTCGCGGTTCTCCGCCTCGGGGCCGTGCACGACGACCCGGAACTCGCCGACGCCGAGGCGCAGGTGGTGCCGCAGCCAGGCCTCGAGCAGGTCGCCGTCGCCGCGCACGTGCGTGATGAGCTTGAGGGGTTTCACGTGCGGCCCACCATGTACCGCGCGGCGTAGCTGACGTCCTCCCACAGCCGCTCGCGCCACCGGCGCCAGCAGATGTGGAGCCGAGCATAGCAGAGCATCCGCTCGCGCCACGGCAGGCCGCTGCGACGGATGGCGGCGAAGAAGCCGGCGAAGAAGCGCGTGTTGGGGAAGGTCAGGCGCCCGGCCAGTTCCGGGTTGCCCATCGCCATGCGCTCGTGCGCGGTGCGGTACTTGCGCACGGTCATGCCGGAGTGGACCCGGCGGTGGAAGAGCGTCTCCGGCACTTCGACCAGCTTGCCGTGCAGCGGCACCTCGCACAGCAGCACGATGTCCGAGTTCGAGTAGTTCACGAACAGGCCGGTGCGGCGCAGGACCTCGGTGCGGAACAGCCCGAACAGCGGGTTGCACCAGTAGACTTTCCACAGGCAGGCGGAGAAGCGCTGGTGCGGGGCCTCCTGCTCGAGGCCCAGGCCGTCCGAGTAGTCGCGCACGGTGTCGCCGCGTTCGTCGATCTCGCGCGTGCCCGGATAGGCGAGCACCACGTCCGGGCGCGCATCGAGCACGGCGACGAGCTTCTCGAGCAGCGTCGGCGCGCACAGGTCGTCCGACGCCGCCCAGCGGAAATACGGCGCGCGCGCCTCGGCGACGCAGTGGTTGAAGTTGCGGTTCACGCCGATGTTGCGCGCATGGCGCAGGTAGCGGACGCGCGGATCGCGGGCCGCGTACCCCCGGCAGATCGCCTCCGTGCCGTCCGTCGACGCGTTGTCGCAGATGATCAGCTCGAAGTCCGTGAAGGTCTGCGACAGCAGCACCTCCAGCGCCTGGACGAGGAAGGGCTCGCCGTTGTACACGGGCAGCCCGACGCTGACCCGCGGGATCCTGTTGCTATTCAAGACTGCGTACGCCCTGCAGGTCCCAGTGTTGCGGGAAGAAGACGAAGCCGTGGCGTCCGTCGACGACGCGGCCGGTGCCGTAGACGCGGCCGGGCTCCACGTCGAGACGGGCGCAATGGTGCAGCGTGTCGTGCACCGGCCCGCCGATCGTCGTGACGCCGACCGTGAGGAAGTAGCGGCCGGGCATCAGGTTGAGCGCGTCGATGTCGAGATCGATGCGGCCCTCGCCGGGGGCGAGCGCCGGCAGCTCGATGTCGTGCAGGCGGGTGCTGGTCTCGGTGACCAGCGTGCCCATCTCGCCGTACAGCCGGAACCCGAAGCTCAGGTTGGCGAGCGGCCGGCTCGCCTCGTAGTGGAATCGCATCCGCAGCGGGTCGCCGGCGCGCAGCAGCGTGCACGGACGGCCCTGCGGATCGAGGAACTCGATGCCGGTGTAGCGCACGTCCCCGGTGCCGCTGCGGCCCGGGAAGTCGCGCAGGCTGGCCATGCCCGAGGCATCGCCGGCATAGGCGCCCATGTAGGCGTGCAGGACGCGGCCCGTGGGGCCGTCCTCGCGCAGGCGGCCGGCGTCGATCCAGATCGCGCGCGTGCACAGGTTCTCGACCGCCGCCATGTTGTGCGACACGAACAGCACCGTGCGCCCGCCGCCGCGCAGTCCCTCCATCGTGCTCAGGCACTTGCGCTGGAAGGCCGCGTCGCCGACCGCGAGCACCTCGTCGACGACGAGGATGTCGGGGTCGAGGTGGGCGGCCACCGCGAATCCCAGCCGCAGGCGCATGCCGCTCGAGTAGCGCTTGATGGGCGTATCGAGGAAGCGCTCGACGCCGGAGAACTCGACGATCTCGTCCAGCCGGGCGTCGACCTGCGCGCGCTTCATGCCGAGGATCGAGCCGTTCAGGTACACGTTCTCGCGCCCGGTCAGCTCCTCGTGGAAGCCCGTGCCGACCTCGAGCAGGGCCGCGAGGCGCCCGGCCACGTGGACGCGTCCGGAGCTCGGATGCGTGATGCGCGAGAGGATCTTCAGCAGCGTGCTCTTGCCGGCGCCGTTCGCGCCGATGATGCCCACGATCTCGCCGCTCGCGACCCGGAAGGAGACGTCGTCGAGCGCGTGCACGACCTCGGTGCGCGCCCCGCGGCGCCAGGGGCGCCGGGCCAGTGCCGCGAGCTGCTCGCGCAGCATGGTCGGCTGCTGCAGGGCGCCGATGTCGTAACGCTTCGAGAGGCGTTCGACGACGATCACGTCGTTCACGGGCGCCTCCGCGTGCGGACCGGGCGGCAAGACTCAGACCACATCGGCGAACCGGCGCTCCGCGCCGTGGAAGTAGAGGAGCCCCGCGGCGAACAGCGCCACGCTGACCACGGCCGAGACCGAGATCAGTCCCCAGTCGGGCGTGCCGACCCCGAGGATGCTGGCGCGCAGGCCCTCGACGATGCCGGTCATCGGATTGAGCGCAGCGATGCGCCGGTAGTCCGCAGGCAGGTAGGAGATCGGGTAGATGATCGGCGTGACGAACAGCCAGAGCTGCACCAGGAACGGGATCACGTGCTTGACGTCGCGGAAGCGCACGTTCACGGCGGCCAGCAGCATGCTCACGCCCAGCGCGAGGACGACCATCAGGGCCAGCAGCAACGGCGCCAGCAGCAGCGCCGGGCCCGGGACGACCTGGTAATAGACCATCATCCCGGCGAGGAACAGCAGCGCGACGGCGAGGTCCAGCAGGCAACCGGCCGCCGCCGCGGCCGGCAGCAGCACCCGCGGAAAGTACACCTTGGTGATCAGGCTCGAATTGGCGACCAGGCTGTTGCCCGCCTGGCCCAGGATGGCGGCAAAGCAGGTCCAGGCGGCGAGGCCGCAGAACGAGAACAGCGGGTACGGCACACCGTCGCTCGGAATGCCCGCCAGCCGGCCGAAGAAGAGGGTGAACACCAGCATCGTGAAGAACGGCTGAACGACCGCCCAGGCCGCGCCGAGCGCGGCCTGCTTGTAGCGGACCTTGAGGTCGCGCCAGGCCAGGAAATACAGCAGTTCCCGGTAGCGCCACAGTTCGCCCAGCCAAGGCAGTGTCATCGCGAGCGACGCTCCGGGTCCGATTCCGTCGACGACGGGCTCCAGCCCGTCTCCTTCCACTCCACGCGGCGCAGGCGCAATCCCGGCCGGCGGACGGGCAGCGCGGCCGAGGACGCGAACAGTGTCGCACAGGCCCGCCGGGGTCAGGGTGAACCGACTCACACTCCGCCCGCGGCCGGGCGTGAAGTGACGCAGGTAACACCTTGCCGACGGCGGGACCCGTCGTCGCTTGGCGGGTTCGCGGGCGTTACGGTAGCTTTGCCGCATGACTCGTCCAGCCCGTCCCGTCGCCCGCCGCCTGCGCGCGGCCCTCCTGCCGCGGGACGCCGCGCGGTGCCGCCCGTGAGCCTGCGTACCGGCGACTGGGTCGAGGTCCGCAGCCGCGAGGAGATCCTCGCGACCCTCGACGCGGAGGGCCGGCTCGACCGGCTGCCCTTCATGCCGGAGATGCTCCGCTACTGCGGCCAGCGCTTCGAGGTCATGGCCCGGGCCCACAAGACCTGCGACACGGTCAACCGCACGGGCGGCCGGCGCCTCGAGGCCACCGTGCACCTGAAGGAACTGCGCTGCGACGGGGCCGCCCACGACGGCTGCGAGGCTGCCTGCCTGATCTTCTGGAAGGAAGCCTGGCTGAAGCGTCCCGGCGAGGGCACCGCCGCCGCGGCGGGCGCCGGCTGCACCGAACGACAGCTGCAGGCCGCGACCCGGGTCGATGCAGGGGGCGAGGCGCCGCCGCGCTACCGCTGCCAGGCCACGCTGCTGCCGGAGTTCACCGAGCCGCTCAAGTGGTGGGACTTCCGCCAGTACCTCGAGGACTACACCTCGCGCAACGTGGGGCTGCGCCGCCTCGTGAACGGCGCCGTGTACGTGTTCTGGTACGGGCTGATCAAGCGCGTGGAGCCGCTGTCCTCGACGCTCGCCTACCGGCTGATCCAGGTCTACGACGCCTTCCAGAAACTGGCGGGCGGACCGCCCTACCCGCGCCTGCGCGGCTCGGTGCCCGCCGGCGTGCAGACGCCGTCGCGGCCGCTCAACCTGCAGCCGGGCGAACTGGTGCGCGTGCGGCCGTACGCGGAGATCCTCACGACGCTCGATCGCACCAACAAGAACCGGGGGATGTACTTCGACGCCGAGGAAGTGCCCCACTGCAACAAGGTGTTCCGCGTGCGCTCGCCGGTGCGCCGCATCGTCGACGAGCGCTCGGGCGCGATGCTCGAGTTCAAGGAGCAGAGCGTGATCCTCGACGGCGCCTGGTGCGAGGGTCGCTACAGCGACCGGCGCATGATGTGCCCGCGCGCCATCTTCCCGTTCTGGAAGGAAACCTGGCTCGAGCGCGTGGACCCGTCCGCCCGCCCGCCGCAGCCGCCCGGACAGGACTGAATCGCCGGGTCGGCGCCTCCCGCCGGCCGTGCGTACAATGGCGTGCGCATCCCGCACGACCGGTCCAGCACCATGACGCACGAGAACACGGGCGGCATACCGCCCGGGCGCATCGCCGCGCTGTTCGACTCCGAGTCCGCCGCCTACGCCGCCCGGCACGCGCGCTCGCGCGAAGGCACCGGCCGGGGCATCGCCGGCTTCTACGACGGCGTGCCGATGCACTGGATGAAGGACTGGTCGATGCCCTTCCCGTTCCTGGTCGCCGACGCGCGCGGCGCGGTCCTGCGCGACGTCGACGGGAACGAGTACGCGGACTTCTGCCTCGGCGACACGGGCTCGATGTTCGGCCACTCCCCCGCGCCGGTGGCCGAGGCCATCCGCCGGCAGGCGGAACGCGGGCTGACCTACATGCTGCCGACCGAGGACGCGCTCGCGATCGGCCCGCTGCTCGCCGGGCGCTTCGGGCTGCCGCAGTGGCAGATCGCGACGACCGCCACCGATGCGAACCGCTTCGCGCTGCGCGTCGCGCGCGCGGTGACCGGGCGTCCGAAGGTGCTCGTCTTCAACGGCTGCTACCACGGCACGGTCGACGAGACGTACGTGCGGCTCGTCGACGGCCGGCCCGTGCACCGCCAGGGACTGCTGGGCCAGGCCGCCGACCTCACGGCCCTCACCCGCGTCGTCGAGTTCAACGACATCGACGCCCTGGAGGCCGCGCTGGCACCGCGCGACGTCGCGTGCGTGATCGCCGAACCCGTGATGACCAACTGCTGCATGGTGCTGCCCGAGGACGGCTACCACGCCGCACTGCGCCGACTCACCCGCGCGACCGGCACGCTGCTGCTCATCGACGAGACGCACACGATCTCGACCGGTCCCGGCGGCTACACCCGCGCGCACGGCCTGGAGCCCGACCTGTTCGTGCTCGGCACGCCCGTCGCCGGCGGCGTGCCGGCCAGCGTCTGGGGCCTCACCGGCGAAGTGGCCGCGCGACTCGACGCGGTGCGGGCGACGACCCCGCCGGGACACTCCGGCATGGGCACGACGCTGTCGGCGAACGCGCTGGCGCTCGCGGCGATGCGCGCCACGCTCGAGCAGGTGATGACGCCTGCGGCCTACGCGCACATGGACGCGCTCGCCGATCGGCTGGCGACGGGGCTGCGCGCGACGATCGCGAGGCACGCCCTGCCGTGGCACGTGGCGCGCGTCGGCGCCCGCGTCGAGTTCGTCTGCGCGCCCGGGCCGCTGCGCAACGGCACGGAGGCCGACGCGGCCCACGCGCCGGCGCTCGAGCGCGCCATCCACCTCGCGCTGCTCAATCGCGGCTGCCTGATCGCGCCGTTCCACAACATGATGCTGACCTGCCCGGCGACCGCCGGCGCGCAGGTCGACGCGCTGGACCGCGCGTTCGCGGAGATCGCCGCGCTGCTGGCGGCCTAGCCCGGAGGGACGACCATGGATCTCGCCCTGCTCGAATCGATCGTGGGCCGCGAGCACGTGCTCACCGGCGAAGACGTGCGCGCTCGCGCCGTGGGCTGGGCCGACCACTCTGCCTGCCAGGCGCGCGCGCTCGTACGCCCCGCCGACACGGCCGAGGTGGCGCGCATGCTCGCGGCCTGCCACGCCGCCGGACAGCCGGTGGTCACCCTGGGCGGACTCACCGGGCTGGTGCGCGGCTGCGTCGCCGGGCCGGACGAGATCGGCCTGCTGCTCGAGCGGATGAACCGGATCGAAGACGTCGACCCGGTCGGCCGCACGATGACGGTGCAGGCCGGCGCGGCGCTGCAGGCCGTGCAGGAGGAGGCCGAGCGGCACGGGCTGCTCTACCCGGTCGATTTCGGCGCGCGCGGCTCCGCCCAGATCGGCGGCAGCGTCGCCACCAACGCCGGCGGCAACGGCGTGATCCGCTACGGCATGACGCGCGAGTCGGTGCTCGGCCTGGAGGCCGTGCTGGCGGACGGCACGGTGATCTCCTCGCTCAACCGCATGCTCAAGAACAACGCGGCCTACGACCTGAAGCACCTGTTCATCGGCAGCGAGGGCACGCTCGGCGTTGTCACGCGGCTCGTCCTGCGCCTGCGCGAGCAGCCGCGCAGCACGCAGACCGCACTGGTCGCCTGCCGCGGCTTCGCCGACGTCGCCGCGCTTCTGAAGCACATGGACGGTGCGCTCGGCGGCACGCTCAGCGCCTTCGAGGTGATGTGGAACGAGTTCTACCGCCTCGTGACGACGCCGCCGGCCAAGGGCACGCCGCCGCTGGCACAGGACTTCCCGCTGTACGTGCTGGTCGAGTCGTCGGGCGGCGAGCCCGGGCGCGACCAGGAGCAGTTCGAGGCCGCGCTGGGGGACGCGATCGAGCGGGGCACGGTCGCCGATGCGGCCATCGCGACGTCGAAGGCCCAGCGCGAGTCGATGTGGGCCCTGCGCGACGACGTCGAGCAGCTGTTCCGGCTCGGCATGCCGGTGACCTTCGACATCAGCCTGCCGCTCGCCGACATGGAGGCCTACCTCGCGGAGGCGATGGCGCGGCTCGAGCGGGACTGGCCGGCGTACCGTCGCTTCGTGTTCGGCCACCTCGGCGACGGCAACCTGCACGTGATCGTGTGCGGGCCGCCGGGCAGGGACGCCCGCCACGGCATCGAGCGCTGCGTCTACGAGCCGCTCGCCGCCCGCCGGGGGTCGGTGTCGGCCGAGCACGGCATCGGCCTGGAAAAGCAGCCCTGGCTGGCGCTGTCGCGCAGCTCGGCGGAGCTGGAACTCATGCGGCGCCTGAAGCAGGCGCTCGACCCGCGGGGCATCCTCAACCCGGGCCGCGTGCTGCCCGGCTGAGGCGCGCGGCGGTCAGAGCGCGCCGACGGCGCGCGCCAGGCGGATCCGCGCGAGCCCGAGATCGAGCACCGCGTTGTCGCGGTTGCCGAGTGCGCCGACGCGCAGCGTCTCCGCCTGCAGCAACTGGGTCTGCGTGCCGAGGCCCGCGCCGTACTGTTCGCGCGCGATGCGCAGGTTCTCCTCGGCCTGCTCGACCGCCGCGGTCGACACCTTGACGCGATCCCCGGCCTCCGCGAGCGCGAGCCACGACTGGCGCACCTGCAGCGCGATCAGCGACTCGGCGTCGCGGCGCCGGTCCTCGGTCGCCCTTCCGTTGCGGTCCATCGCCGCGGCACGCTTGCGCGCCTGGCCGCCGTCGAACAGCGCCCACTGGAAGCCGACGCCGGCCGAGAGGAACTCCTCGTCGTCGAGGAACTGGTTCTGCAGGTAGTTGTAGCCGCCGTTCAGGCTGAGCTGCGGCAGGACCCGCGCCCGCTCGGCGCGGGCCATGGCGTGGTAGGCCTCGGCCTCGGCGTCGAGCGCGCCGAGTTCCGTGCGCTGGCGCAGCGCGTTCGCGACGAGCGTGTCGACGTCGTCCGGCAGTCCGGCGACTTCGGGCAGGGCCTCGGCGAGGTCGCAGGGCCTGGCCATCGGCTCGCCGAGCCGGCGGTTGTAGCCTGCCCGCGCGATCTCGAGGCCGTTGGCCGCGCGCAGCCGCGCCTGCTCGGCATCGGCCAGCGCGACCTGCACGGCCAGCAGGTCGTTCTTCGGCACCAGCTCCCGTTCGAACATGCTGCCGACGTCGCCCGCGAGCGAGCGCAGGCTCGCGACGTTGCTCTCGGCGACCGCCAGCGCCTTCTGCGCCCGCAGCACGCCGACGTACGCGTCGGCGACCGCGAGCTTGAGGTCGGCCTCGGCCCCGGTCGCGGCCGCGCCGGCGCCGCGGCTGTGCGCCTCGGCCGCGCGGATGCTCGAGGAGATCCGCCCGCTGGTGAACACGGGGATCGAGAGCGTCGCGGCGCCCATGAGCACTTCGTCGTTGCGGAACATCTCGGGCGCCGTGATCGGCAGGCCGGTGAACGAGAAATCGAAGGCCGGCGCATCGTCGAGCCGGGAGTACGTCCCGCCCACGGCCAGCATCGGCCAGCGCTGGGCGCGGGCGGCGGCGGCGTCGAGTTGCGCGGCCTCGGCCTGTCCACGGACCGACGCCAGCGCGTGATCGCGCTGCAGCGCCAGTGCCCAGGCCTGATCGAGCGTCTCGGCCGCGGCCGCTCCTGCGAGCAGCAACGTACCCACGGCCACGGCGATGGCCGACCTTCGAACCTGCGTCATTGCTTGAGGGCCTCGATGCCCAGGGTGCTGAGGACGTACTTCTCGTAGATCGGCGTGATCGAGCCGGTCTTCACCTTGCGGATGAAGTACTTCTCGAAGGCGATCTTCGCCAGGTGCACCCACTTGCCCTCGCGCGCCCAGGTCACGTTGCGCGGCGGGATCTGCGGCAGCGCGACGAAGGCCGCCCCGGTGTCGCCGAAATCCGCGAGGCAGATCGCGTTCCAGGTGCCGCGGGCCTCGACCGGCTTGCCCTCGAGCTCGGCGCCGATGTTGAGGCAGATGGCGTGCACCATCGACTCGATCATGAAGCCGGTCTTGGGGGCGCCGGTGGGCACGGGCGTCTGCTCGACGGGCGGAATCGCCACGCACACGCCCGCCGAGAAGATGTTGCGGTACTTCTTGCTGCGCTGGTGCTCGTCGATGAGCACGAAGCCGCGCGGGTTGCACAGCTCGGGCACGCCGGCCACGGCGTCGACGCCCTTGAACGCGGGCAGGATCATCGAGTGCCGGAACGGCAGCTTGTGCTCCTTCTTCACGCTGCCGTCGTCGTTGTGCTCGAGGACGTGCATCGTGCCGGCCTCGACCGACGCGATCTTGGCGTTGGTGATCCACTGGATGTGGCGCTGGCGCAGGATGGACTCCATGAGCCCCTTGCTGTCGCCCACGCCGCCGAGGCCCATGTGGCCGATGTACGGCTCGGCCGTCACGAAGGTCATCGGCACGCGGTCGCGGATCTTGCGCTTGCGCAGGTCGGTGTCGAAGATCATCGCCATCTCGTAGGCCGGGCCGTAGCAGCTCGCGCCCTGCGCGGCGCCGACGATCAGCGGTCCCGGCTCGGCGACGAACTTCTGGTACTGCTCGAAGGACTCGAGCGAGTGGCCGTGCGTGCAGACCGAGGTCGTGTGGCCCTTGGGACCGAGCCCCGGCACCTCGTCGAAGGCCAGCTTCGGCCCGGTGGTGATCACCAGGTAGTCGTAGTCCACCGTCTGGCCGTTCGTCAGGCTCAGCTTCGAGGCCGGCGCGTCGATCGTCTGCACCATGCTGTCGATCCAGTCGACGTTCTTCGCGGCCAGCGGCGCGGCGAGGTCGACCCGGGTCTGCTCCGGCTTGCGCCAGCCGACCGCGATCCACGGGTTGGACGGCGTGAACTCGAAGTACGGGTTGCTGCCGACCAGCGTGACGCGGTGCGCCTTGCCGAGCCGCTTCTTCATTTCGTATGCGCAGGCCACGCCGCCGAGGCCCGCTCCCATGATCACTACGTGTGCCATATGTCCCCCTGCTCTAGTGGGCGGCGCGAGCCGCGGTACGGTTGCGATAACTGAAGTAGAAGATCGGGATCAGCACCAGCGTCAGCGCCGTCGAGACGAGGATGCCGAAGATCAGCGACACCGCGAGACCGTTGAAGATCGGGTCGTCGAGGATGAAGAACCCGCCGGTCATGGCGGCCACCGCGGTCAGCGCGATCGGCCGGGCCCGCACCGCCGCGGCGCCGATCACCGCGTCCGCGAGGGCGCGGCCGCGTGCCACCTCGAGGTTGATGAAGTCCACCAGCAGGATCGAGTTGCGCACGATGATGCCGGCGAGCGCGATCATGCCGATCATCGAGGTGGCGGTGAACTGCGCGCCGAGCAGCGCGTGCCCCGGCATCACGCCGATGATGGTGAGCGGGATCGGCGCCATGATGACGAGCGGCACGGCGTACGAGCCGAACTGCGCGACCACCAGCAGGTAGATCAGCACCAGGCCGACCGAGTAGGCGAGGCCCATGTCCCGGAACGTCTCGTAGGTGATCTGCCACTCGCCGTCCCACTTCACGCTCGGGCGGTACGGGTCCTGCGGCGGCGAGAAGAACCACTGCTGCAGGTCGGTGCCGGCCGGCAGTTCGTCCTCGAACGCGCCGACCAGTTCGAACATGCCGTACAGCGGGCTGTCGGTGTCGCCCACGGCGTCCGCGGTGACCCAGGCCATCGGCAGCAGGTCCTTGTGGTAGATCGAGCGGTCCCACTCCCGGCGCTCGACGGTGGTGATCTCCGACAGCGGAACCAGCGCCCCGCTGCGCGAGCGCACCCGCAGCGCGAGTACGCCGTCGAGGCCGGCCTTGTCGGGCACGTCGAGTTCGAGGCGGACCGGGATCGGGTAGGTCTCGCGGCCCACGCGGGCGTAGGTGGCGTCGATGCCGGCGAGTCCCGCCGTGAGCACCTGCGTCGCCTCCGCCTGGCTGATGCCGAGCAGCGCGGCCTTCTGGCGATCCACGGCCACGACGTAGCGCGGGCGCGGCGCGTCGAGGCTGTCGTCCACGTCGACGATGTCCGGCTTGCCGTCGACGATGCGGCGCAGCTCGGCGGTCAGGCGCTCGCGCGACTCCTGGAAGGGGCCGTAGACCTCGGCGACCAGCGGGGCCTGCACCGGCGGGCCCGGCGGCACCTCGACCACCTTGACCGACGCGCCGTACTTCTTGCCGATGGCCGCGAGCGCCGGCCGCACCTCGAGCGCGATCTCGTGGCTCTTGAGGTCGCGGTGGTGCTTGTCGACGAGGTTGACCTGGATGTCGCCCACCTCGTGCCCGCTGCGCAGGTAGTACTGGCGCACGAGGCCGTTGAAGTTGATGGGAGCCGACGTGCCGGCGTAGATCTGGTAGTCCGTCACCTCGGGCCGCTCGGCGATCTTCGCCGCGAGTTCCTCGAGCAGGCGGCCCGTCTCCTCGAGCGCGGTGCCTTCCGGCATGTCGACCACCACCTGGAACTCCGACTTGTTGTCGAAGGGCAGCATCTTCATCACGACCCACTTCACGGCCGCCAGCGAGACCGCGAGCGCGATCGCGACCAGGACCGCGAGGTAGAGCTTGTGGCGGTGGCCGCGGGCGCCGTCACCGCGCAGGAACGGCGACATCACGCGCTCGAAGAACCGCTGCAGGCGGCCGTCGGCCTGCTCCTCGCCGCCGCCGTGCGCCACGGCGTGCGAATGGGACAGCATCCGCTTCGACAGCCAGGGGGTGAACATGAGCGCGATCGCGAGCGAGATGAGCATGCCCATGCTCGCGTTGATCGGGATCGGGCTCATGTACGGGCCCATCAGCCCGCTCACGAACGCCATGGGCAGCAGCGCCGCGATCACCGTGAAGGTCGCGAGGATCGTCGGCCCGCCCACCTCGTCGACCGCCCCAGGGATCAGCTCGCCGAGCGACCCGTGCCCGAGGGCCATGTGCCGGTGGATGTTCTCGACGATCACGATCGCGTCGTCGACCAGGATGCCGATGGCGAAGATCAGCGCGAACAGCGACACCCGGTTGATCGTGAAGCCCCAGGCCCAGGAGGCGAACAGCGTCGCCGCCAGGGTGATGATCACGGCGGCGCCGACCACGACGGCCTCGCGCCAGCCGACCGTGAGCCAGACCAGCAGCACCACCGAGGCGGTGGCGAACATCAGCTTCTGGATGAGCTTCTGCGCCTTGTCGTTGGCGGTCTCGCCGTAGTTGCGGGTGACCGTGACCTCGACGCCGTCGGGGATGTAGGTGCCCTTCAGCTGGGCGACGCGGGCGAGCACGGCGTCGGCGACGTCGCTCGCGTTCTCGCCGGGCTTCTTCGAGACCGCGATCGTCACCGCGGGCGCCTCGCCCTGCAGGTCGACCTGGCGGCTCTGCGCGGCCGGGCCGGCGCCGAAAAGCA
The DNA here is from genome assembly GCA_052035645.1 of Pseudomonadota bacterium. Classification (GTDB taxonomy): domain Bacteria; phylum Pseudomonadota; class Gammaproteobacteria; order Steroidobacterales; family Steroidobacteraceae; genus RPQJ01. The sequence goes on along the minus strand of JBPOHK010000171.1, from coordinate 2,908 downwards.
CGTACTGCTCCGGCTGGTCAGGGCCGAGCGTGACCGTCGCGACGTCCTGCAGGTAGACCGGGCGGCCCTGCTCGACCGCCACCACTACCTGTGCCACCTCGTCGCGGCTCGCGAGGAACTCGCCCGCCTGCACCGGCTCGCTGGCGCCGCGGTCGACCAGCTGGCCGGCGTGCTGCACGACGTTGGCCGCCTGCAGCGAGGCGGACAGTTCGGCGACCGTCAGCCCGTGGCCGGCGAGCTTCTGCGGGTCGAGCGTGACGTGCACGGTCTCGTCGGGCCCGCCGATGGTGTAGACGTTGCGCGTGCCCGGCACGCGCTGGATCTCGGCCTCGATCGCGTGCGCGACCTGGCGCACGTCGTAGGCGCCGCGCGTCGCGTCCTTCGTCCACAGCGTGAGCGCCACGATCGGCACGTCGTCGATGCCCTTGGGCTTGACCAGCGGCTGCAGCACGCCGAGGCCCGCCGGGCGCCAGTCCTGGTTCGAGTAGATGGCGTTGTACAGGCGGACGATGGCGGAGGTGCGCTCCTCGCCCACCTCGAACTGCACGGTCACGACGGCGACGCCGGGCTTCGAGACCGAGTAGATGTGCTTCACGCCGTCGATCTCGGCCAGCACCTTCTCCATCGGCGTCGCGACCAGGCTCTCGACCTGCTGCGCGCTGGCGCCCGGGAACGGCACGATGACGTTCGCCATCGTGACGTTGATCTGCGGCTCCTCCTCGCGCGGCGTGACCATCACGGCGAACAGGCCGAGCAGCAGCGCGGTCAGCCCCATCAGGGGCGTGAGCGCACTGTCGAGGAAGAAGCGCGCCAGCCGGCCGCTGATGCCGAGTTTCTCAGTCATGGGCCGCGGCCGCCTGGCGTGCCTTCAACCCGGCCGCGACCGGATCGGTTGCGACCGCCTCGCCGGCCACCAGGCCGGCGAGCACCTCGACCTGCGTGCCGTGGACCCGCCCCAGTCGCACCTGGCGCATGGTCACGCGCCCGTCCTTGGCGACGACGTAGACCGCGCGCATCTCGCTGCGCTCGACCACGGCCGTGGCGGGCACGGTGAGCCGCGGCGCTTCGCCGGAGGCGATGCCGACCTTCACCAGCATGCCGGGCGCGAGCCCGGTGGTGCCCGCCGGCAGGTCGAGGCGCGCCCGGAACGTGTTGGTGCGCGGGTCGGCCGCGGGGAAGACCGTGACCGAGGCGGCCTCGATGCGCTGCGATCCGACGAGGACCGTGGCCTTCTTCTGCGCGCGCACCTGCTCCGCGAGCCCCTGCGGCACGTCCGTGACCACGCGCAGCGCGTCGAGCGCGGCGATGGCCATCAGCGGCGCGCCCGGCGCGACCGCCTCGCCGACCTGCACGAACTTCTGGGTCACGACGCCGGCATACGGCGCACGCAGCTCGGTGTAGCCGACGCCCTCGCGCGCTGCGGCCACGCCGGCCCGTGCCGCCTCGAGCTGCGCGGCCGCCGAGTCGCGCGCCGCGAGCGCCTCGTCGTAGGTCGCCTTGGCGACGACCTTGCGCGAGTACATGTCGCCGATGCGAGCGAAGCGGGCCTGCGCCTCGCGCTCGCGCGCCGTCGCGGCCTGCAGCGCCGCCTGCGCCTGGCCGAGGCCGGCCGCCTGCTCCGCGCCGCGCAGGCGCAGCAACACCGTGCCCGCGGCGACCGCGTCGTTCACGTCGGCCGGGATCTCCGCGACCCGGCTCGCGGTCTGCGCGGACAGCGTCGCCTGGTGCACGGACTCGACCGTGCCGTCGAGCAGCCGCTCGGACAGGCCGCCCTGGCCGACCGTGACCGTGGCGAGGCCCGGCTGCGCGCCGGCCGGCGCGGCGTACGAGGGCCCGGCGGCGACGGCGAGCAGCGCCGCGGCCAGCAGGAGGGAACGGAGGGACGCAGGGGCGACGGCGTGACGGCTCATGGAGTGCTTCCGGGCGGGATCAGAACGCGGCGCCGCTCTTCATGCCCGTCTTCTTCAGGACGATGGCGAGCGGACAGAAGCCGGTGAAGGAGGACTGCAGCAGGTTCGCGCCGACGAAGGCGGTGAACCACAGCCAGTAGGGGCTCACGAAGTGCGCGAGCAGCAGGCTCAGCAGCACCATGGCGCCGGCGAAACGCAGGACGAACTTGTCGATGCACATGCTGGAGGTCTCCCGTGGTGTCAGCGGCCCGCGTCGATCACGCGGCCGGTCATCGGATCGATGCGGATGGTCGGCAGGCCCGCGGCCTTCCAGGCCTGCAGGCCGCCCGCGAGGTGCGTCGCGTGCCCGAAGCCGGCCTCGAGCAGCTTGTGCGCGGCGGTCAGCGAGCGGCGGCCGCCGGCGCAGTGCAGCACCAGCTTGCGGCCCTCCTGGGGCAGCGCCTTCGCGTCGAAGGTGGACAGCGGGTAGAGCAGCGCGCCGTGGATGCGCTCGGCCGCGTACTCGTTCACCTCGCGCACGTCGACCAGCAGGATCTGGCCCTGGGCGAGCCAGGCCTGGACCTGCTCGGGCGTGGCGTCGGTGACGGTGGCTGCGTGTTGCGTCATGGGGGTTCCCGTGTGTGGCGGTGGATTCAGAGCGGCCGGCCGAGCACGTCGACCGGCACGCGCAGGTAGCGGACGCCGTCGGCCTCGGGCGCCGGGAAGCGGCCGGCGCGGATGTTCACCTGCACCGACGGCAGGATCAGGTTCGGCACGGCGAGCGTGGCGTCGCGCGCATCGCGCATGCGCACGAACTCGTCCTCGGTGACGCCGTCGCGCAGGTGCACGTTCGCCGCACGCTGCTCGGCGATCGTCGTCTGGCAGCGGACGGGCCGGTCGGCCGGCGGGTAGTCGTGGCAGACGAACACGCGCGTCGCCGGCGGCAGTTCGTACAGCGCGCGCACCGAGCGGTAGAGCTGGGCCGCGCTGCCGCCCGGGAAGTCGCAGCGGGCCGTGCC
>JBPOHK010000074.1:0-1597 GCA_052035645.1 Pseudomonadota bacterium | reverse complement strand
AGGATCAGCCGCGGCAGGTCGTGGGTCAGCGCGAGTTCCTCGAGCACTTCCACCGCCGTGGACGGCGTGCGCGTGGTGCCCGTACGCTTCAGTACCGGCAGCTGCAGCTTGTCGAAGAGCACCTCGCCGAGCTGTTTCGGTGAACCGATGTTGAACGTCTCGCCGGCCTGCCGGAAGATCTCGGCGGCCAGCGCGTTCATCTCGTGTTCCATCCGCGCCGCCTGACTGCCGAGGGCGTGCGTGTCGACCTTCACGCCCACGCGTTCCAGTCCGGCCAGGATGGGCACGAGCGGCAGTTCGAGCTCGTGGTACACCGCGGCGACGCCCGCGGTCTCGAGCTCGGGCATGAAGCGTTCGCCGAGCTGCCAGGCCAGATCCGCCCGTTCGCCCGCGTAGTCGACGAGCTGCGCTGGCGGCACGGTGCCGAACGGCACCGCCTTGGCGCCCTTGCCGCGGACGTCGTCGGCGAGCCGCGCGCGGTAGCCGAGCTGTTCGAGCGCCAATGGCTCCAGGTCCTGGCTCGATCGCGAGGCATCGAGCAGGTAGCCGGCGATCATCGTGTCGGCCTCGAGACCAGAGAGCGTGATGCCGTGGCGGGCCAGCACGACGGCGGCGAACTTCAGGTCGTGACCGACCTTGCGGATCGCGGGGTCTTCGAGCACGCCCTTCAGCGTGGCCAGGGTGGCGGCCCGATCGAGCCCGCCGTCGCTGACGAGCGACGCCGTCTGGAACGGCAGGAACCGTGCGTGCCGAGGTTCGAGCGCCACCACCACGCCGGCCAGTTCCGCGCGCATCCCGGCCTCGCCGTCGGCCAGCAGGTGCAGCGCCATGCGCCCCTTCGCGCGCACCTCGGCCACCAGCGCGCCGACGCCGTCAGCGGTCTCGACGATGGCGTAGTCCTTGGTGATCGACGCCGCCGTCGGGGCGTATTCGGGGGCCAGCGTGCGGAAGCCGAGCGACGAGAACAGCGTGTAGCAGCGCTCGCGCGACGCCCCGCGGAACGCCAGCGCCGCGGCGTCGAACGTCACCGGCACGTCGGTGTGAATCGTCACCAGCTCGCGGCTGGTGCGGGCGTCGGCCGCGTGGGCCAGCAGCGCCTCGCGCTGCTTCTTCGCCTTCACCTCGCCGGCCCGTTCCAGCAGGGCGTCGAGCGAGCCGTAGGTGGTGATGAGGTCGCGCGCGCCCTTCTCGCCGATGCCGGGCACGCCCTTCACGTTGTCGGAGGTGTCGCCCATGATGGCGAGCACGTCGACCACCTGCGAGGGCAGCACGCCGAACTTGGCTTTCACGCCCTCGGCGTCGAACCAGGCGCCGTCGTCCTTCGGGTTGTAGACGCGGATCGGCCCGTCGACCAGCTGGAAGAAGTCCTTGTCGCCGGTGACGATGGCGACGTCGTAGCCTTCCGCCGCCGCCTTGCGGGCCAGCGTGCCGATGACGTCGTCGGCCTCGAAGCCCTCGTGCGTCAGGATGGGCACGCCCATCGCCTCGCAGGCCTCGTGCACCCACGGAATCTGCTCCTGCAGGTCCTGCGGCATCGGCGCGCGGTTGGCCTTGTAGTCGGCTGAGATGCGGTCGCGGAAGGTGTCGGTGGGAAGGT
>JBPOHK010000123.1:0-11301 GCA_052035645.1 Pseudomonadota bacterium | reverse complement strand
GTACTCGGTCGCCACGATCTTCAAGAAGCTGGTCGACGCCGAGCAGCCGTTCATGGTGCTGCTGGGCAAGCAGGCCATCGACGAGGACAACGGCCAGACGGCGCCGATGCTCGCCGCGCTGTGGGACCGCCCGCAGGCCGTGTCCTGCTCGAAGGTCGAGATCGCCGACGGCAAGGCGACCGTGACGCGTGAAGTGGACGCCGGCCTGGAGACCCTCGAGATCGACCTGCCGGCCGTGCTGTCGGTCGACCTGCGCCTGAACGAGCCGCGCTACGTGAAGCTGCCGGACATCATGAAGGCGAAGAAGAAGCCGCTCGACGTCAAGGCCCTCGCCGACTACGGGGTGGCCGAGGGCGCGGCCGTCACCACCGTGCGCATCGATCCGCCGCCGAGCCGCTCCAAGGGCATCATGGTCAAGGACGTGGGCGAACTGGTCGCGGCACTGCAGAAGAAGGGGTTGGTCTGATGAGCAAGATCCTGATCGTTGCCGAACACGACGGCAGCAAGCTCAATGCGAGCACGCTGAAGAGCGTCACCTGCGCCGCGAAGATCGCGGGCGCCACCATCGACGTAGCGGTGCTGGCGAGCGACGCCTCGGCCGTGGCCGCGCAGGCCGCCGCCATCGCCGGCGTGGCGAAGGTGCTGGTCCTCGAGAATCCGGCCAATGCCGAACCGCTGGCGGCCGTGTACGCCCCGCAGCTCGCCAAGGCCGCGGCCGGCTACACGCACGTCTTCGGCCCCTCGACCACGTTCGGCAAGGACGTGATGCCGCGGGTCGCGGCGCTGCTCGGCGTCAGCCAGGTGAGCGACGTGATGGCCGTGGAAGGCCCGCACCGCTTCAAGCGGCCGATCTACGCGGGCAATGCGATCCTCACGATCGATGTGCCGGCCGACAAGATCGTCGTCGCCACCGTGCGCGTCGCGTCGTTCGAGGCAGCCGCGACGGGCGGCAGCGCGGCCATCGAGAAGTTCGACGCGGGCGTCGCCCTGCCGACGCACACGCGCTTCGTGTCGCGCACCGGCGCGACGACCGGCCGCCCGGACCTGCAGTCTGCCGCCAAGGTCGTCTCCGGCGGCCGCGCCCTGGGCAGCGCCGACAACTTCAAGATCATCTACAGCCTCGCCGACAAGCTCGGCGCGGCGGTGGGTGCGTCGCGTGCGGCGGTCGACGCCGGTTACGTGCCGAACGACCTGCAGGTCGGCCAGACCGGCAAGATCATCGCGCCTGAACTGTACATCGCGGTCGGCATCTCGGGCGCGATCCAGCACATGACCGGCATCAAGGACGCGCGCACGATCGTCGCGATCAACAAGGACGGTGAAGCGCCGATCTTCGAGGCGGCCGACATCGGCCTCGTCGGCGACCTGTTCACGATCGTCCCCGAGCTCGAAAAGGCGCTCGGCGGCTGAGCCTTCGGCCGGCGGCACGGAGGGTCGGTCCCGACCGTCCTGCCGCCGGCCCACCCTTCCCCATGGCGACCGTTCGCAAGGGCTGCGTCGACGTCTCCCAGGGAGAGGTCCACTTCCGGTACGGCGGTCGCGGCCCGCTCGTCGTGCTGCTGCACCACGCGCCGCGCTCCTCCGTCGTCCACATCCCGACCATCGAGTGGCTCGGCGAGCACTTCACCGTCGTCGCGCTCGACACGCCGGGCTACGGCCGGTCCTCGCCCCTGCCGATCGACGTGCCCACCATCGCGGACTACGCCCGGGCCCTGGGCGAGGCCCTCACGGCGCTCGGCATCGAGCGCTGCGCACTGTACGGCTGGCACACCAGCGCAAAGATCGCCCTGCAGTTCGCCGTGGATCACCCGCAGCGAACGGCACTGACCATCCTCGACGGCCTGTCGCTGCCGCCCGAGCTGCCGGACGAGGCGTACCTGCAGCGTTACCTGCAACCGTTCGTGCCGGCGTCGGAGGGCGAACACATCGCCCGCCAGTGGACGATGGCGCTCGACTTCCAGCGCTACTTCCCGTGGTTCGCGCGCGATGCCGACGCGCGCATCGCGCAGGCCCTGCCCGACGACCTGTCGCTGCACGCCTACGCGGCCGACCTGTTCATGGCGGGCCGGCACTGGCCGGGCGCCTACGGCGCCGCGCTGCGCTACGCGGCGGGCCCGGCGATCCCACGGCTGCGCTCGCCGTCGGTGTTCATGTGCCGCCAGAACGACGTGCTGTACACGCACCTCGACCGCCTGCCGCTCGCCATGCCGAACGCCAGCCGGGTCGTGCGAGTGCCGGACGCCCCCGGCGCCTGGCGCCAGCACCTGCTGTCGGTGCTGCGCGAAGGATGCCGCGACCTGCCGGGCTGGGAGCCGCCGGCGCCATCGAGTCGCGCGAGTGCGCATTGGCAGCGCCACCGGTACGTCGAGTTGCTGCACGGCCAGGTTCGGGTCGGGCTGCGCGGGGCATCGACGCGGCAGCCGCCGACGCTGCTGCTGCCGGACCTGCCCGGCACGCCGCGCCAGCTCGACGCCTACGCAACCGAGCTCGCCACGGACCGCCTGGTGATTGCGCCCGAAATGCCGGGCCTCGGCGAGTCTGACCCGCTGCCGTCGCCCAGCCTCGGCGCGTACGTGTCGGTACTCGACGAGGTGCTGGCCGCACTCGACTGCGAAGAAGTCGACATCGTGGCCGAGGGGCTGGGCACCGCGTTCGCCATCGCCCTCGCGGCCAACCGGCCGCGCCGCGTCCGCCGCATGCTGCTCGACGCCGTCCCGATGATCCGCAACCGCGACCGCCGGCGCTTCGTGCGCGAATACTGCCCGCGGGTGGTCCCCGACCGCGCGGGCTCGCACGTCTGGCGCCTGTTCGAGCAGCTGCGCACTGCCCACATGACCTGGCCGTGGTTCGAGCGCTCGGCAGAGGCGGCGCGCATGCAGCGCGTCGAACTGGACGCGGAGCTGCTGCACGCCGCGCTCGTCGACGCCATGCGCCAGCCGGACAGCTACGGCGATGCCGCCCGCGCCGCGCTCGAGGCGGCGCTGCGGGAAATCGTCAAGGGTGTCGGGCAGCCGGTGATGGTGCTGCAGGATGCGCGGGACGTGCGCTACACGGGGACCGGTTCGCTGCGCCGCCGGCTCGGCGACGCCACGCTCCGCTCGCGCCCCGACACCGCGGCGGCCAGGGCCGCCGCGTGTCGCGCGTTCTTCGACTAGGACGCAGTTCTTTGCTTCAGAGCAGTCCCAGGACGTGCTCTGCGCTCGAGACCTTGAACTCGCCCGGGCCTTCCACCAGCACCTTCGAGGCGACGCCGTTGTCCACGACGATCGCGAAGCGCTGGCCGCGGACGCCCATGCCGAAACCCGAGGCGTCGAGCTCGAGGCCCAGCGCCCTGGCGTAGGTGGCGTTGCCGTCCGCCAGCATCAGCACGCCGTCGCCGACGCCGGACGCCTTGCCCCAGGCGTTCATGACGAACACGTCGTTCACCGCCATGCAGGCGATGGTGTCGACGCCCTTGGCCTTGAGCGCCGCCGCGTTCTGCACGAACCCCGGCAGGTGCTTGGCGTCGCAGGTCGGGGTGAACGCGCCGGGCACGGAGAACAGCACGACCTTCTTGCCGGCGAAGAGCTGATCGGTGGTGAGGTTCTGCGGGCCGTCCTTGGTCATCGTCTTGAAGGTGCCGGCCGGCATCTTCTCGCCCTGCTTGATCGTCATGGTCGTGTCCTCCCCAGGATGTGACCGGTTGAAAGAACGCGGATAGTAACAGCCCCCGGTTCGACGGGGACCGGCGAGGGGTTTCGGCGCGGAGGCCGCGCCTCAGGCGGCCGCGGAGCCCTTGGCGAAGCGCGGGGCCGAGCGCATGCGCTGGTCGAGGGAGGTCAGCAGGCCCTCGGTCGTCTCCCAGTCGATGCAGGCGTCGGTCACCGACACGCCGTACTTGAGTTCGTCGCGCCGGGCCGACATCGGCTGGCTGCCCCAGTGCAGGTTGCTCTCGAGCATGAACCCGACGATCGAACGATTGCCTTCGAGGATCTGGTTGGCGAGGTTCTCGGCGACCAGCGGCTGCAGGCCCGGGTCCTTGTTCGAGTTGCCGTGGCTGCAGTCGACCACGATGTTCGGCGGCAGCCCGGCCTTCTCGAGCTCGCGCTCGCACAGGGCGAGGCTCACCGAGTCGTAGTTCGTGCGGGCGCCGCCGCCGCGCAGGACGATGTGGCCGTACCGGTTGCCGCGGGTGCGGAACACGGCGGACTGGCCCTGCTGGGTGATGCCGAGGAAATGGTGCGGGTGGCGCGCCGACTGCAGCGCGTTGATCGCCACCGCCAGCGAACCGTCGGTGCCGTTCTTGAAGCCCACCGGCGTCGACAGCCCGCTCGCCATCTCGCGGTGGGTCTGCGACTCGGTCGTGCGGGCGCCGATTGCCGTCCAGGTGATCAGCTCCGAGAGGTACTGCGGCATGATCGGGTCGAGCGCCTCGGTGGCAGCCGGCACGCCGGTCCCGGCCAGGTGCAGCAGCAGCTCGCGGGCGAGCTCGATGCCACGCTCGACGCGGAAGGAATCGTCCATGTCCGGATCGTTGATCAGGCCCTTCCAGCCGACGGTCGTGCGCGGCTTCTCGAAGTACACGCGCATCAGCAGCAGCATGGTCTTGTCGACGCGCTGGGCGAGCCCGCGCAGGCGGGCGGCGTACTCGCGCGCCGCCACCACGTCGTGGATCGAACAGGGCCCCACCACCACGAACAGGCGCGGATCCTCGCGGTCGAGGATGCGACGCACCGCGTGCCGGCTGCGGACCACGAACTCCTCCGCGGCCGGCGCGAGCGGCTGCGCCTGCTTGACCTGCTCCGGCGTCGGCAGGATCTCGCTCGAGAGGACGTTGAGGTTGTGCAGTCTGTCCGGCATGGCGCGTCACGAGGCTAACGGGGCCCCGTATCTTACACAGCCGGGGCCGGGAGGGCTCCCCGGGCCGCCCTCGTCAGGGAAAGACCCAGGCCGGCACGTGGTGCCAGCCTTTCAGCAGCTCCGCGTCGAGGGCCTTCCAGTCCGGCTCGCAGCGCGCGACCAGGGCCCAGTACTGCCGGGAGTGGTTCATGTGCCGGCGGTGGCACAGCTCGTGGATCATCAGGTAGCGCACGACCTCGGGCCGCTGGAACATCAGGCACATGTTGAGGCTGATGGTTCCGGCCGTGGAGCAGCTGCCCCAGCGGGTGCGCTGGCGACGGATGCTGAGGCGGCCGTAGTCGATGTCGAGTTCGCCGGCGAGCGCGCGCAGCCGAGTCGAGAGGTGGACCGAGGCTTCCCGGCCGAGCCAGCGCACCAGCGCCTCGCTGACGTGGCGGTCGGTCGCCGAGGCGGTCTGGACCCGCAGGCAGTCGTGCGCCACCGGCTCGGCGCGGTTGCTCCGGCCCGCGCGGTACTCGACCTGCCAGGTGTGCCCGAGCAGCGCGAGGGTGACTTCCTGCGGGCGGCGGTCGGCGGGACGCGGCGCCTGCAGGCGCAACTCCTGCGACCGACGCTCGGCCCATTCGCGGTGCTTGCCCACGAAGCGCTCGATGGCCGGCACGCCGACGCCCGGCGGGACGACGACCTCGATGCGGCCGCCCGGGAAGACGCGCATCGACAGCCGTCGCGCCCGGCGGCTGATGCGGACGTGCCAGTCGGGCGCCTGGTCGCGCGTGGACCACAGCGTCATCTGCAGCGGGTCGTGGAGCACCGCCGCCCCTCCCCGTCTCGATTGCATGCCCTACAGTTCCCTCAAGCCTGCGGTCACCGGCATGCGCGCCGCACGCACGCCCGGCAGGAGTCCCCCGACCACGCCGAGTATGAGCGCATAGACGAGGCCCGTCACGAGCAGGCGCGGCGTCACCGTGAAGGCGAAGGTGATCTGGCTGAAGCTCGCCCAGTTGAGCGTGGAGGCCTGGTAGCCGTTCAGGACGAAATAAACCAGCGCACCGCCGACCAGCCCGCCGAGCAGGCCGAGCACGACGGACTCCATCAGCACCGAGGTGACGACCGGCCCGGCGCCGAAGCCGAGCGCCCGTAATGTGGCGATCTCGCGGGTGCGCGCCGAAACCGCGGAGTACATCGTGTTCAGCGCCGCGAACACGGCGCCGATGCCCATCAGCACGGCGATCGTGGTGCCGACGTACTTCACCAGCGCGACCAGGATGCGCGACTGGTCGGCATAGAACTGCCGCTCGCTGCGCACCGAGACGTTCACGCGCCGGTCGTGCTCGAGGCTCGCCCGGAGCGTCTCGAGCGCGGCCGGCGAGGTGAGTTGCGCGCGCACGACCTGCACCATGCTGCTGCGCCGGTACACGCCGCGAAGCACCTGCAGGTCGGCCCATACCTCGGATTCCGACACGCTGCCGCCGGCCTCGAACACGCCGACCACGGTCCAGTCGTGCGAGCCCCAGGTCACCGTCTGGCCGAGGTCGATGTTGCCGAACTGCGTGAACGCGCCCCGCCCGACGATGACCTCGTCGCGACCCGGCACGAACATGCGTCCCGCGACGAGGCGGAAGTGATCGCGCACCTGCGGCGCGCGGGCGTCGACGCCGCGGAACGGCACGTTGGCGCCGGTGCCGGTGCTGCGCATCGGCAGGTCGACGATGGTGTACATCTCGCCGGAGGCGACCGGCCCCCGCGCGTCGCGCAGGATGCCGGGCGCCGAGGCGATGACGTCGAATTCCTCGCGCGTGAACGAGCTGGAGAGCTCGTCGGCCGAGCCGCCGCGCAGGATCATCGCCACGTCGTCGCGGCCCGAGAGGTCGAGCGCCGCGCGGAAGCCCACGCCCATCGACATCAGCGACACCAGCACCGCCACCACGCCGCCGATGCCGATCACGGCCACCAGCGACGTGCCGAGCCGCGACGGCAGGTTGCGCAGGTTCATCTCGCTGACCGTGGCGACCTGCTGGAACCAGGATGCGAGGCTCATGGCATCAGTCGCGACGCAGCGCCTCCACGATGCGCAGGCGCATCGCCTGCACGGCCGGCACCGCGCCGGCGACGAGCCCGAGCAGCACCATGAACACCGCCGACTGCGCGATCGCGTAGGGCGGCACCTGGAAGCCGGGCAGGTACTGGTTGAACCAGGGCCCGAAGGCCAGGCCGAACCAGTACGCCAGGCCGATGCCGAGCGCGCCGCCGACCACGGTGATCAGGATCGACTCGGCGAGCACCAGCGCGAGCACGCCGCCGTTGGTGAACCCGAGCGTCTTGAGTACGCCGAGTTCGTTGGTGCGCTCGCGCACCGACTGCGCGATGGTGTTCGCCGTCACCAGCAGCATGGTGAAGAAGACCGCGGCCACGATGGCCGAGAGGATCGCGCCCACGTTGCCGATCTGGTTGACGAAAGACTGCGCCATCGCCCGCTCGGACGAGGTCTTGGTCTCGGCCGGCGAGTTCGCGAACATGCGGTCGATCTGCCGTCCGATCGCCGGGCCGGCGTCGGCGTCGCGCACCTTCACCACGTACCAGCCGACGAGTCCCTTGCCGGCCAGCTTGGCTTCCTCGAAGTACTCCTGGTGCATCAGGATCTGGCGCGTGTCCCCGCCGTCGGGCATGTCGTAGATGGCCCGCACCGTGACCTCCCAGCTGTCGGAGCCGTCCTGCTTGCGCCAGATGGCCGACTTGAGCGGCACCGTGTCGCCGACCTTCCACTGGAACAGGTTGGCGATCGCGCGGCCGACGAGGATGCCGGTGCGGTCGGCGATCCAGGCCTGCGCCTGGTCCTCCGGCAGGCGGAACTCGGGGTAGATGCGCAGGAACGTCGCCGGGTCCGTCGGGAAGCAGGGCACCTGGTTGCTCTCGTCGCGGAACCACGCCCCGAACCAGGTCTGCGGCGCGACCGCGACCACGCCGTCGACCGCGCGGATGCGGCTCTCGTAGCTCGCCGGCAGCAGTTGCGTGAAGGACACCTTGTGCATCGTCAGCAGGCGGTCGGCCCCCGCCACCTCGACACCCGACTCGAGCGCGTTGCGCATCGACTCGGCGAGGCCGAACAGCAGGAAGGCCACCAGGATCGAGGCCACCGTGAAGAAGGTGCGCAGCCGCTTGCGCCGCAGGCTCGCGAGCAGCAGCGGCAGGTACTTTCCGGTCACGCCGGGTCCTCGCGCAGCAGGCCCTTGTCGAGGTGCACCACGCGATGCGAGCGCTCGGCGGCGTGCGGATCGTGAGTGACCATGATGATGGTCTTGCCGTATTCGCGGTTCAGCGCCTCGAGCAGCGAGAGGATCTCGTCGCCCGACTTGCGGTCCAGGTCGCCGGTCGGCTCGTCGCAGAGCAGCAGCGTCGGGTCGGTGACGATGGCGCGGGCGATGCCGACGCGCTGCTCCTGGCCGCCCGACAGCTCGCGCGGACGATGCCGCGCGCGGTGCTCGAGTCCGACGAGCTTCAGCGCGGCCGCGACCCGGCGCCGCCGCTGCTCGCGCGTGAGGTCCTTCAGCAGCAGCGGCAGTTCGACGTTGCGCTCGGCGGTCAGCACCGGCAGCAGGTTGTACATCTGGAACACGAAGCCGACGTGGTCGGCCCGCCAGCGCGCGAGCGCCGCCTCGCCGAGGGCATCCACGCGCAATCCGTCCACCTCCAGCTCGCCCGAGGTCGGGTGGTCGAGGCCGCCGATGAGGTTCAGGAGCGTCGACTTGCCCGAGCCGCTCGGGCCCATCAGCGCCACGTAGTCGCCCCGCGCGATCTCGAGCGAGAGCCCGTCGAGCACCCGCACGACCTCCGAACCCCGCCGGTACTCCTTGACGAGGTCGCGGATGCGGACGATCGGCGCGGCGCTGTCGGTCATTTCGCGGCGGCCTGCAACTCCACGGCCGAGCCGTCGTGCAGGCGGCCCGGCGGATCGACGACCACGACTTCGCCGCCCTGCAGGCCGTGCGTCACGGCCGCCTGCCCCGCCTCGGCCGCGCCGAGCGTCACCGGGCGCTTCTCGACCCGGGCGTCGCGCACGAGCCACACGAACGCGGACTCGCCGTCGCGCACGATCGCCGTCTCCGGCACCCGCAGCACCGCGGGCGGGCGCTGCTTGGCATCCCCGGGCTCGAGGAATCGCACCTTGATGCCCATGTCCGGCAGGATGCGGGGATCGAGCTGGTCGAAGGCGATGCGCACGCGCACCGTGGCCTTCTGGCGGTCGGCCGTGGGCACGATGCTGAGCACGTGCCCGGGGATCTTCCAGTCGGGGTAGGCGTCGAGCACGGCCTCGATGCGCTGGTCGTCCTGGACGCGGTTGATGTACGCCTCGTTGACGTCGACCTCGATCTCGCGCGAATCCATGTCGACGATGGTCGCGATGCCCGTGCGGGTGTAGCCGCCGCCCGCCGACATCGGCGAGACGGTCTCGCCTGGCTGGGCGTCCTTGGAGATCACCACGCCCGTGAACGGCGCACGGATCTCCAGGTCGTCGAGCGACTGGCGGACCAGGGCCAGCTGGCTGCGCGCCACGCCGGCCTCGGCCTCCGATGCCGCCAGCCGTGCGCGCAGGGCGGCGACGTCCGCCTCGGAGGTGTCGGCGACGCTCTGCGCGACCAGCTTGCGCTCGACCAGGCTGCGGTTGCGGGCCAGCGTGCGCTCGGCATCGGCCAGCCGCACCCGGATCTCGTTCAGGTTGCGGCGCGCCGCCTCGAGTCCCTCCGCCGCGACGGCGTATTCGGCGCGGGCCGTCGCCGGATCCAGCCGCGCGAGGACCTGCCCCTGCTGGACGGCAGCCCCCTCCTCGAACAGCACCTCGGCGATCCGCCCGGTCACCTTCGAGCTGACGGTGGCGAGCCGGCGCGCCACGACGTAGCCCGAGGCGTTGAGCACGGCACCGTCGGCGCCCTCGGGCGCCTCGACCGTGACGGTCTGGACCGGCACGGCGCCGCCGAAGGAGCGCCAGGCGAACAGCAGCAGCAGGACGACGGCCACCGCGCCCAGGATCCACCAGCGACGCGATCGCCGGCCGGACTCCTGGTAACGGGCGGCCTCCGTGCCGCGATCCAGACGCAGACTTTCCAGGGCTGCCTTGTCCAGGGCCATGAACGGTTCACCGGTTCGTTGTGGTTCGCCGGGCGCGCCGCGCCGCCCGGGTGGCTAGAATGCCGTCCCCGCCCGGTCGGCCGCCGCCGTGGCACGAAGTCCGGAACATTATCACAGCGCACTTCCCATGACGTTTCCCCTCGTCGACATCGGCCTGAACCTCGCCCACGACAGCTTCGACCACGACCGCGGAGAGGTCGTCGCCGGGGCGGTCGCCGCCGGCGTGACGCGCATGGTGATCACCGGCAGCACGCTCGAGAGCACGCGCCGGGCGCTCGAGATCGTGCGCAGCGCGCCGGAGCGCTACCGCTGCACGGCCGGCATCCATCCTCACCACGCACGCGAGTTCCCGGACGAGTGCCTGCCGCAGCTGCGTGAGCTGGTGGCGCGACCCGAGGTGGGCGCCGCCGGCGAGTGCGGCCTCGACTACTTCCGCAACTTCTCGCCCCACGAGGACCAGGAGCGGGTCTTCCGCCTGCAGCTCGAGCTCGCGGTCGAAGCCGGCAAGCCCGTGTTCCTGCACCAGCGCGACGGCCACGACGCCTTCATGGCCATCCTGCGCGACTACCTGCCGCGGCTGCGCGGCGGGGTCGCCCACTGCTTCACCGGCGACGGACGCGAACTGCGCGACTACCTCGATGCCGGCCTGGCGATCGGCATCACCGGCTGGATCTGCGACGAGCGCCGCGGGCAGCACCTGCGCGAGCTCGTGAAACTCGTTCCACTCGACCGCCTGATGATCGAGACCGACGCGCCGTACCTGCTGCCGCGCGACCTGCAGCCGAAGCCGTCCCACCGTCGCAACGAACCGAAGTTTCTGCCCCACATCCTGCGTACCATTGCCTCGTGCCGGGGCGAGGAGCCCGCGACCGTCGCGGCCGCCACCACCGCCAATGCGGTCGGATTCTTCGGGTTCGAGGTCGCGCCCTGAACTCGACACGTTATGCGATTTACGTCGTAACTAATTGAAATTATTAACACCATGAACACAGACAAGATTCGCCAGTTCGTCGATCGCACCTGGGACGAGTCGATCGTCCCGCAGCTCATGGACTACGTGCGCATCCCGAACAAGTCGCCCCTGTTCGACCCCGACTGGGAGGCGCACGGGCACATGGAAGCGGCCGCGCAATTGATGCGGCGCTGGGCGGAGTCGCACGCCGTGCCCGGCTCGACCGTCGAGTTGCTGAGGCTGCCCGGCCGCACGCCCCTGCTCCTCGTCGACGTGCCGGGCCAGGTGGACGACTGCGTGCTGCTCTACGGCCACCTGGACAAGCAGCCGGAGTTCACCGGCTGGTCGGACGGTCTCGAGCCCTGGACCCCCGTGCTGCGCGACGG
>JBPOHK010000016.1:0-70428 GCA_052035645.1 Pseudomonadota bacterium | reverse complement strand
CGCGACCTCCATCTCGAGCGACCGCAGGAACGCGTCGAGGTCGCGCGAACCCTCGAGCAGTTCGGCACGCTGGGCATTCTCGCGATACTGGTTCGCGCGTACCAGGTCCTCGGCCGTCAGCGCGATCGACTCGAAATAGCCCGCGCCCAGCACGGCCTTGACGTAGGTCGACGCGTCGTCGCCGACCTCGGGAACGGCGACCTGCGGCAGCGCCTGGCGGATCAGGGCCCGCTCCGCCGGGTTGTCGTCGAGCAGCACCAGCGAGTCGAGGCCGAGCTCGAGCTGGTTCGCGATCCGCTCGAGGTTGCTCGCCTTGTCGTTCCAGTTGGCCACGAACACGGCGATGTCCTCTTCGCGCAGGATCATGCCCGGGTGGTCGCGGAAGGGCAGGCGCGCCGTGGCGTCGTCGTTCTTCGAACAGACGGCGAGCACCACGCCGCGGCGGCGCAGGTCGGCCGCCATCGACTGGATGGCGCGATGGGCCTCGCCGCGGGCGTCGCCTTCGTTCAGCGCGATGCCGTCGAGGCCGTCGTCGCCGATGACGCCGCCCCAGAGCGTGTTGTCGAGGTCGAGCACCAGCACCTTGCGTGCCTTGCCGCGCATCGCCGCCGGCACGCGCGCCACGAAATCCGCGTACAGCGGCAGCGCCCGCTGGGCGAACGGCAGCCGGGCGATGTACCAGTTGCGGTGGTCGTACCAGTGGTCCAGGCCGATCGACTGCGCGAGCCAGTCGACGTCGATCAGCAGGTCGCCGCGCCGCGGCACGTCGTCGGCCAGGGCCGCATTGAAGCGCGCGACGGCCGACCGAAGCGAACCCGCGATGCCTGCGTCGAGGCTGCCGAACAGCAGCTCGGCCGGCGACGGCAGGGTCTGCACGAGGTTGATGGCGCCGCTGTTGCGACGGAAACCCTCGCGCATGGCGAGCAGGTCGGCGAGCGCCCGCTCGCTGTCGTAGGGTGGCCAGCGCCCGTCGGCCGCGCCCTTGAATGGCAGCCCGCGGTGGTCGAGCGCCAGCAGCACGGCGTCGGGCTGGAAGCGGTTGATGCGCGAGCCGGGATCCAGCGCCTCCTGCATGCCCTGGCCGAAATCGGCCGCGCAGATCTCGAGCGCGATACCGTGACGCAGCGCGGCGACCTCGAGCATCGGCTTGAGGAAGTCAACCGTCGCATTGCTGACGAGGCCCAGCCGGAAGCCGGTGAGGGAGCGGCTCGGGCGGTCGCGGCGCAGCTTCTGCGCGAGTCGCGCGAGCGTGATCGACTGGTTGAGGCTGAGCGCCGTGGTGGCGAGCACGCGCAGAGGAGTCGCCCAGTCCTGCTCCGCCGCGGCCTCGACGGCCTGTACGCGCGCGCGGAAGTCCTCCGGCGCTCGTGGCAGCCAGGGCAGGTCGATGAGGGAGTAGGCGCCGCCGGACATGCGGGTCGAGACCTCAGGCCTTCGCGACGATCCTCTCGAGGATCCGCCCGACGCTGGTCATGGCCTCGATCTCCTCGATGCTGAAACTCACGCCGAAGGCCTCTTCCATGGCCGAGACGAGGCGGATGTGGCCGAGGCTGTCCCAGGTCGGGAAGCTCTCGCGCGTCATGTCCTCGCCGATGCGCAGCGAATCGTCGTCGAACACTTCCTGAAAGACGCGCTCCAGCTGCGCCTGCGCCTGTTCCTTGCTGATCGTCACGATGGGGGCCTGCTTCTTGTGAGTCCTAAGATTATCACGCGTTCGGCCAACGGCCGATTGCATTATGTCGCGCCGGGCATTTCACGGGCGTTGCACCGCAGTGGCAGCCACGGCGCGGGCGAGGGCCTCGCGGACGTCCCGGCGCTGGTCCGGGGCGACCCGCGCGAAATCCTCGAGCGCGGCCCGTTGTGCGGACAACCAGGCGTCGACGGTGGCCGGCGTCAGACGGGTTCCCATGCCCGGTTCCACGGCCGTCGTCGCGCCGAACATCTGGTCCAGCAGCCGGTCGCCGAGCGCGCGTTTGAAGTGGCCGGCCTCCCAGTACCAGAGCGCCGAGCCATGCTGGTCCGAATCCTCGACCGGCAGCCGCGCCGGGGCCGAGACGGCCGCGAAGTCCCAGAGCTGCACGCGTTCGCCGTCCGGATCGGCCGTCACGACGGTGTCGAGCAGCCGACGTTTCCAGAGCTCGAACTCCGGCCACAGTCCCAGCTCGTCGAACATCGCGTAGTACTGGGCGTGGTACGGGTAGGTGACCAGGTACAGGCGGATGTCATGCTCACGCGCGACGGCGAGGATCTCGCGCAGCGCTTCGAACTCGGCAGAGTCGCTGGCGCCTGGCGGATAGATGCCCTTGCGGGCCCGCACGTAGTTGGCAGAGGTCTCGTTCAGGCGCTGGCGGAACATCGACGGGTAGCCTTCGCGTGCCGCGATCGCCAGATAGTCCCGCAGCGGGTTGAGGCCGTCTGCCCGCAGCGTCGCCGGATACGGCGCGCTCGCCGCACGCAGGGTCGCCAGGCTGTCCGTCAGGCCGGCCAGCGTGAACAACGCGTGCAGCCGCTCCTCGCGCCGCAGGCGCTCGGGTTGCGGGCGCGGATTGCGGACGGGCGTGCCGACGGGGTAGGCGTTCAGGACGAAGTCCTGGAAGTCGATGCCGATCACCGCGAGTTTCACGGGCGCCCGCACCACGACCGACTCGAAGTCGTCGCGCACGCGCGAAATGCCGGCGCCGGGCACCGCCATGTTGTAGACCTTGCCCTCGCAGCCCGTCCAGCTGCGGTGACCGGGGTCGAAACCAATGTCCGCGCGGGAATTCCCGGCGACGAGGCAGCGCGGCTGCGCTGCGATGGCGTTGAGCACCTTGACCGCGCCGATGTTCGACTGCGGCAGGACCTTGGTGGCCGTCAGCCTCGAGACCGGCAAGACCTCGAAGTACCGGTAAGGATCGACCCAGAGGTTGACCAGCGCGACGAGCAGGAGCCCGCCTGCCAGCGTCGCGAGGAAGCGCCGGAGGTAGGAGGCTGCATCGGTGTCGGGGTGGGCGTTCAAGGTTCAGAACTGGAAGTAAAGGAACTCGGTGGGCCGGCTCAGCGCCAGGAAGCAGGCGGTGCCGAGGACGCCGAGCAGGACGGACCAAGTCGCGGTCGGTCGCCACTGCACCGGCAGCAGGATCGGCGAGCAGTCGCTGGCGCGGAAATCGAGCGCCGGCTCGAAGCGCCCCACGATCTGCTGCGTGTTGGGGGCGAGAAACGCGATCGTGGCGCCGACCACAGTCCAGGCCCAGGTCTCCACGAAGCGCTGGCCGCCGCCGAGGTAGGCGGTCACGCCCAGACCGGACAATGTGTCGCCCAGCGGGCCGAGTGCACCGAGGATGGGCTGCGGCAGCGCGAACCCGTGCTGGCCCGCCATGCCGGCAAGGATCACGGTCGCATCCTGGAAGCTGGTCGCGCGGAAGAAGACCCAGGCGACCACCGCGGCGAGGAACGTGAGAGCGACGGCCCAGAGGTGGTACAGGCGCCCGGTCTGCGTCCACCCCAACCTGGCGCGCATCGCCTGCCACGCGTGATTCACGACCAGATACGCGCCGTGCAGCCCACCCCAGGCGACGTAGGTCCATCCGGCGCCATGCCACAGGCCGCCGAGCAGCATCGTCGTCAGCAGGTTCGCGTAGCGGCGGACCGGGCCGCGCCGGTTGCCGCCGAGTGCGATGTACAGGTAGTCGCGCAGGAAGCGCGAGAGTGTCATGTGCCAGCGCCGCCAGAACTCCGAGATGCTCGGCGACTTGTAGGGTGAGTTGAAGTTGAGCGGCAGCTTGACGCCGAACATCCGGCTCAGGCCGATGGCCATGTCGGAATAGCCGGAGAAGTCGAAGTAAAGCTGGAACGTGTAGGCCAGCACGCCGCCCCAGGCGAGGAAGAACGAGGGTTCGCCGGGCGCGCCGAACAGGTCGTTCGCGTAGAGCGACAGATTGTCCGCGACCAGCACCTTCTTCGCGAGACCGATGACGAAGATGGCCGAGCCGACGGCGAAATTTCCGGCGCGGATCCGGTAGGTCTCCGGGTCGGCGAACTGCGGCATCATCTCCTTGTGATGCAGGATCGGGCCCGCGATCAGGTGCGGGAAGTAGGTCACGAACAGCACGTAGTTCGTGAAGTTGTACTCACGCGCCTTGCCGATGCGCGCATCCGCCAGGTAGGCGATCTGTGTGAACGTGAAGAACGAGATGCCGAGCGGCAGGATGATGCCGAGGTGCGGCGGCGGGTCGCCGGTCAGCGCTGCGATGCTGTCCAGGAAGAAGTCCGCGTACTTGAAATAGCCGAGGAGGGCGAGGTCCACCGCCACGCCGAAGGCCAGCAGGCGCGTGGCGGCCGGCGTTCCGGCGGCCCGGTTGATCCGCCCGCCCACGACGAAGTTGAAGACGATCGAGGCGAGCAGCAGCGGGAAGTAGTGGAAGTCCCAGTAGCCGTAGAACAACAGCGAGGCGAGCGCGAGCCAGCCGGCCGCGTAGCGGATGTCCCGCCGTGCCAGCAGGAAGTAGCCAACGAGGGTGATCGGCAGGTAGAGCAGCAGGAAAGCGTAGGAATTGAACAGCACGGTCTCGGTCCCCTGCGGCCCGGTGTCAGACCAGCACTTCGGCCGGTTCCGGGTGGCTGAGGAAGCCCCGCGGGCTCGCCGTGAGGCCGTACGCGCCCGACTGGAACACCGCGACGAGGTCGCCCACCTCGGCGACCGCCAGGTCCATTCGGTCGCCGAGCAGGTCGAGCGGCGTGCACAGCGGGCCCACGACCGAGGCCGTCTCGCGCGCCCCTGCGCCGACCCGGTTCGCGACGATCAGCGGGTAGTTCTTGCGCAGCACCTGCCCGAAGTTGCCCGACGCGGCGAGGTGGTGGTGCAGGCCGCCGTCGGTCACCAGGAAGACCTGGCCGCGCGACACCTTGCGGTCGAGCACCGTGCAGACGTACACGCCGGATTCCCCGACGAGGTAGCGGCCGAGTTCGATCGCGACGGTCGCCTCCGGCAGCGCCGCGCGGATCTGCGGCAGGAGGGCGTGCAGGTTGGCGCCGATGGGCGCGAGGTCCAGCGGCTGTTCGCCCGGGAAATAGGGAATTCCGAAACCGCCGCCGAGGTTCAGCAGGCGGACGGGCCCCGGCGCGTGGCGCGCCAGTTCGATCGCCAGCGCGGCGGACTTCTGCTGCGCATCGGCGATGATCTCGGGCCGCAGGTTCTGCGAGCCGCTGAAGATGTGGAACCCGTGGAAGCGCACCGGCAGCGTGCCCAGTTCCTGCAGCACCTGCGGGACGCGCTCGGCATCGATGCCGAACTGCTTCGGGCCGCCCGCCATTTTCATGCCGGAGGTCTTGAGCTCGAAGTCCGGGTTGACGCGCACGGCGACCCTGGGCCGCGCGCCGGAACGCTGCGCGATCGACGCGATGCGCCGCAATTCGAGCTCGGACTCCACGTTGACGACGATGTCCGCGGCCACCGCGGCCTCGAGTTCGGCGACCGACTTGCCCGGTCCCGCGAAGCTGATCAGCTCCGGCCGCATCCCGGCGGCCAGTGCGACGCGCATCTCGCCGGCCGAGGCGACGTCGATGCCGTCGACCTGCCGGCAGAAATGGGCCACGACCGCGGGCATCGGGTTGGCCTTCATCGCGTAATGGATCTCGAGTTCCCGCGGCAGGGCGGCGCGCAGCGCCTCGACCTTGCGGGTCATCACAGTGGCGTCGTAGGCGTAGAACGGCGTGCGCCCGATTTCGCGGGCGAGGTCGGACACCCGGCGACCGCCGATCAGCAGTTCGCCACCGTCGGCCTCGAAATAGGGGTGGGCGGCGTGCTGGGGGAACGCGACGGGCGTCATCCGGCGGCGTCCTGCAGCACGTCGCGGTACCGGCCGGCCAGCAGCGGCCGGTCGAACTTGCCGTTCGGATTGCGCGGCAGCTCCTCGAGCCACTCGATCCGCGCCGGCACCATGAAATTGGGCATGCGGGCCTTGCAGAAATCGAGCAGCTGTGCGGTGACGGCATCGGTTGCGCCGCTCGCGGCCGGCGATGCCACGACCACGATCGCCTTCTCGATCTTCGGGTGCGGGACGCCGATGGCGACGGCATCGCCGACGAGTCCCGACGCGTAGACGATCTCCTCGACTTCCGTCGGGCTGACGCGGTAGCCCGAGGTCTTGATCATCTCGTCCTTGCGTCCGATGAAGTAGAGGAAGCCGTCCTTGTCCTTCCTGACGGTGTCGCCGGACCAGACGGCCATCTCCGTCAGCGGCAGTTCGGCGCGCTGGCCCGGTACGGGCTTGAAGCGTTCGGCCGTCTTGGCCGGATCGTTCCAGTAGCCGAGCGCGACGAGCGAGCCGCGCTGGACCAGCTCGCCCGGCTCTTCCGGATCGCATGGCGTGCCGTCGGGGCGCACGACCATGACCTCGGTGTTCGGGATGGCCTTGCCCATCGATTCGGGCCGCCGGTCGACTTCCTCGGGCGGCAGGTACGTGGCGCGGAACGCCTCCGTCAGGCCGTACATGAGGAACGGCCGGGTGCGCGGCCAGGCCGCGCGCAGCTTCGCG
Organism: Pseudomonadota bacterium; assembly: GCA_052035645.1. GTDB lineage: Bacteria > Pseudomonadota > Gammaproteobacteria > Steroidobacterales > Steroidobacteraceae > RPQJ01. Next base: position 63,913 of record JBPOHK010000016.1, on the reverse strand, counting down.
AGCGTCGCGGTCGGCATCGCGCCGCCGGAGTTGGTGAAATAGCGCAGGTGGTCGGTCACCGTCCCGGGCCACGTCAGCTCCGCGAGCTGGATCCAGACCGGCGGGACGGCCGCCAGCCCGGTGATGCGGTGCTGCACGACGGCGTTGAGGATGTCGCGCGGCAGCAGGTAGTCCATCAGCACCACGCTGGCGCCGACGTGGAACGCGGTGGTCAGCTGGCTGAAGCCGTAGTCGAAGCTGAGCGGCAGCACGGCGAGCAGGCGGTCCTCCGGCCGGTTCTCGAGGTAGCTCGAGACGCTCCAGGCGCCGGTCACCATGTTCCGGTGCGAGAGCACGACGCCCTTGGGCTTGCCGGTGCTGCCGGACGTGTACAAGATCGCCGCCATGTCGGTGTCGATGACCCGATGCGGGGTGCCCGCCCCGGCGGCCAGGAAGGCTTCCCAGGCGACCGTGTGCTTGCCTTTCGGCGAGGCCGTCGGCACGCCGTCGAGCACGACCAGCGTGTGCAGGTCCGGGCACTGGGCGATTTCCTCCGCCAGTTCGCCCAGTCGCTGAGCGGTGGTGACGAGCACGCGGACGTTGCAGTCGCGCAGGATGTGCCCGACCTGCGGCGGCTTGAGCAGGGGATTGACGGGCACGAACACGCACCCCGCCATGGTCGTCCCGAAGATCGCGGCCACCGTCTCGATGCGTTTCGGCAGGTAGACCGCGGCGCGTTCCTGCTTCGACAGCCCGGCCGCCAGCAGGGCGCGCGAGAATTCGCCCGCGAGCCCGGCCAGGTCCGCGTAGGGGACGTCGATCTTCTTGAACGTCAGCGCGCGGGCGCCCGGCTGGCGCTGGGCGCTCGCGCTCAGCAAGTCATGGATCAGCGTGTTCATGTTGTTGTCGATACGATAGCAAAGCTCGCGATGACCGTTCGGGCCACAGGCAGCGCTCCAGGGCGCGACGAGCGCGCGTCACTGCCAGCGTCCTGCCGTCCCGGGCCCCGCGAGGTTGGCCCAGGACGCGCCGGCGTTCTGCGAAGCAGGTCCGCCTTCCGGCAGCTTATGTCGACCGGGCTCACAGCCCGGCACCGACCGCGGCACCAGCCGAGGCGAGGCGGTCGGCACGGCCGGGCAGGACTCCGTCCGGGGTCGGCCGCGGTTCCCGCTGGCCGGGGCCGCGATGGGAGCGCACATCGGCCACCAGGCCAAACAGTGACGCGTCGCGCACTGGCCGCGTCGAATCTTGGTCCTGCCTTTCCGGCATATGTAAGAATTCACGATCGGAGGTCCCCGTCCCGCGACGCGGACCGCAAGGAGACCGTTACAGTTGCGGAAGTCAGCGGTGTGAGCCGGGAGGCGCCGGGCGAGTGGCCCGTGGTCATCCTCTCCGGGGGAGTGACGGGACTGGGAGTGCTGCGCGCGTTTTCGCGTTCGGGCATCCGTGCGTACGTCTTCCCGGCCGTGCGCGACGACCTCATCTGCCGCTCGCGCTGGTTCGAGCCCCTGCCCGGCACCCGGCCGCTCGAGAGCACTCCGCGACCCAGCCTCGAACTCCTCGAGCGCGTGCTGCGGGAATCCGGACTGCCGCGCGCGTACCTCTGTGCGTGCAGCGACGACTGGAACAAGGTCGTCGCGGAGTTCGTCGAGCGCGGGTCAGACCAGTACCGCAGCGTGGTGCCGCCACGCGCCGCGCTCGAGACGCTGCAGAACAAGGCACGGCTCGCCCAGTTGCTGGCGCGGCTCGGCGTGCCGATGCCAGGCACGCGGCTGATCGAGAGCGTGGCCGACGTCGAGGTCCTGCCGCCGTCCGACGAGACGTTCTACTTCCTGAAGCCGACCGATTCGCAGAGCTTCCTCGCGCACTTCGGCACCAAGGGCCTCAGGGTGCGCACGGCCGAGGATGCACGTCGTCGCCTCGACGAGGTGCTCGCGACCGGCATGAGCGTCGTCCTCCAGGAGTACATCCCGGGTTCCTTCGACGAGCATTACTTCATCGACGGTTACGTCGATCGGACGGGCACCGTGAAGGCGCTGTTCCCGCGCCGGCGGCTGCGGATCTACCCGCCCGACTTCGGCAACAGCACGTTCATGGTGAGCGTGCCGCTCGCAGAGGTGGCCGGCGCCGTCGACACGGTGCGCAAGGTGCTCGGCGAGGTCGCCTACCGGGGCATCTTCTCGGCCGAGTTCAAGCGCGACCCGCGCGACGGGTTGTTCAAGCTGCTCGAGGTCAACGCGCGGCCGTGGTGGTTCATCGACTTCGCGGTGCGCTGCGGGGTCGACGTCTGCCGCATGGCCTACGACGACGCGCTGGGGCGGCCCGTGCCGGCCGTCGAGCACTACCGCGTCGGCGCGAGGTGCGTGTATCCGTACTACGATTTCTTCGCGATGCAGCCGCTGGTGAAGCAGGGCCGGGCGAGCTGGGGCCGCTGGCCCGGGGACGTGCTGCCCGCGCTGCAGCCCGTCGGCTGCTGGGACGACCCGCTGCCCGGCATCGTCGGATTCACGCGGGTCCTGAGCGCCGCGTTCGCGCACCGGTTGTCGGGCACGAAGTCATGAACGCGCCGGCGTCGGGTCCCGGCGACTCGGGCGTCGTCACCCGCGAGTTGCTCGACACCGAATTCGACGCGTGGCGTGCGCTGCTGCAGCGCTCGGAGCAGGGCGGGCCGTACGCGTCGCCCGGGTACCTCGACGCCCTGTGCGCCGCCACCGGTGCGAGCTGGCGGATCGTCGGCGCTTTCCTGCACGGCCACCTGGTCGGCGGCCTCGCCCTGTACGCCACGCCCACGCGGTGGGGCCCGGCGGCGACGAACCGGACGCTCCTCTACTACAACGGCCCGGTGCTCGACCTGCCGCCGAAGAAGTTCCACTCCGATCGCGTGGCGCAGCAGGTCGCGGTCCTGGCCGCGCTCGAGGCGCACGTGGCCCGGCTGGGGTACGCGAGCGTGCGCCTGCACTGCGACGGCTCGCTCCGGGACCTGCGTCCGTTCCTGGACCAGGGGTGGGATGCCGGACTGTCGTACACCTACGTGGTGCCGATCGCCGACCTCGCCGCCCAGTGGGAGCGCGTGGACCCGAACCTGCAGCGCCTCATCCGCCGCTGCACCCGGGAGGGCGTGACCTATCGCGAGGACGACGACGTCGGCGCGCTCTACCGGCTGCACCTGCAGACGCACCAGCGACGCGGCGCGCCGCTGTACCTGCCCGAAGCGCCGTTCCGCCGCTACTTCGAGCGCGCCTGTGCGGCCGGCCTCGCGCGCCTCGGCCACGCGGTGTACCAGGGCCAGGTCATCGCCTCGCAACTGATGCTGACGGGTCCCGGGCGCGTGGCGCACACGGTCTGCGCCGGCGCGGACGAGCAGTACCTCAAGCTCGGGGCCAGTGCCTTTCTGCGCTGGCGCTCCTTCGAGTCCCTCGCCGCGGCCGGCTACCAGGCCGACGACCTCACCAACGCCTCGCTGAATTCGGTGACCCGCTTCAAGAGCCAGTTCGGCGGCGAGCTGACGCCCACGTTGTCCGTGGCTCGGATCTATTCGCACGGCGCCCGCCTGGTCGCGGCGGCACGACGGCTGGCGGCGGAATTTCGCGGCGGTCCGCGATGACGGCGAGCGGCGCCGACGCGCTGTGCGGCGCCTTGCGCCAGCGCGGGGTGAACTGCGTATTCGGGCTGCCGGGCACCCAGAACGTGCGGCTGTACGAGGCCCTGCGGGCCGCCGGGCTGCGCCGCGTGGTCACGGCCGACGAGGGCTCGGCGGCCTTCGCGGCGACCGGCTTCGCGCGCGCGAGCGGCTCGGTCGGCGTGCTGGCGACGATCCCCGGACCCGGCTTCGTGCATGCCCTCGCCGGCGTCGTCGAGGCTCGGCACGACTCCGTGCCGCTGCTGTGGATCACCCAGCGGCAGGCGGATCACGGCCGCGCGTTCCAGTTGCAGCGCATCGACCAGGCGTCGATGGCGGCCCCGGTCGTGAAGCAGTGCCTGCACGTGCATCGCGCCGACGCGCTGCTCGAGGTGCTCGCAGCCGCCTACGACTGTGCCCGTGCGGGCGAGCCGGGACCGGTCCTGCTCGAGATCGACTCGGCGCTCCTCGAAGCGACCGCCGGCGACGGACGAGTGTCGGCGCAGGTGCGGTCCGCAAGGCCGGACGTTGCGCCACTGGCCGATGCCATCGCCGCCAGCCGCCGCCCCGTGATCGTCGCGGGCCAGGGCGCGCAGGGTGCCGCTGCCCGGGTGCAGGCGCTGGCCGAGCGTCTCGCGGCGCCCGTGCTGTTCACGAGCAGCGGGCGAGGGGTGCTCTCGGACGAGGACCCGCACGCCTTCGTGCAGGACTTCTCGACCGGGCTCGGCCCCGTGGTGCCCGGTCTCCTGCAGCAGGCCGACCTGATCCTCGCCCTGGGCTGCAAGTTCTCGCACAACGGCAGTGCGGGCGGACGCCTGGAACTGCCGGCGGCGAAGCTGGTGCGCGTGGATGCGTCCGCCGAGGTGCTCGAGGCAAACTATCCCGCGCGTCTCGGCATCCACGCACGGGTCGAGGACGTGCTCGAGGCGCTGGCCGAGGTCGACCTGCCGTTCGCGCAGTGGCCCGCCGCGGAACTGGCGGCGGCCCGTGAACGCCTGCAGGCCGATCGCCGGCAGCCGATCGACTTCGAGCCGACCTTGCCGGACGTGCCGGGCGGCTCGCTGCGGGACGTGTTCGCGGCGCTGGCGGCGGTGTCCGGCGAGCGCGCCGTGTACGTGACCGACGCCGGGCTGCACCAGGCGCTGACGCGTCGTTACGCCTCCGTGCGGCGACCGCGGGGCCTGCTCTGTCCGAGCGACTTCCAGTCCATGGGCTTCGGGCTGCCGGGCGCGATCGGCGCGTCGCTGGCGCGGCCGGACGCCTCGGTGATCGCCTGCATCGGCGACGCCGGACTCGTGCTGTCGATGGGCGACCTGGTCACGGCCGTGCGCGAGGGGGTCGACCTCGTCGTCGTGGTATTCAACGACGGACAGATGAACCTGATCCGGCGACAGCAGTTGGCCACGCACGGGCACGCGTCCGGTGTCGAGGTGGCAGCGCCCGACCTGGCCGCACTCGCCGGGGCGGTCGGCTGCTCGTACTTCCCGATGCACGGCGATCCCGAGGGCGTGGCCCGGCAGGTGTTCGCGGCGCAGGGCGTGCGGCTGGTCGAACTGCGCCTCGCGGATGTGCCATCGCTCGAATGGCAGCGCCTGAAGGCCGTCGTGCGCGAAGGCGTGCGCGCCCGCCTGCCCGAGGGGGGCGTGGCCACCCTCAGGCGCCTGCTCGGTCGCTGACGGATGCGGCGGCTCCTGGCCCTGACGATGCTGCAGCGCGGCCTCTCGGTCGCGGTCTACCTCGTCGCGACCATGATCATCGCGAGGCTGCTGACGCCGGCCGAGGTGGGCGTGTATTCCCTGGGCGCGGCCCTGCTGGCCGTGGCGAGCGTCGCCCGCGAATTCGGCATCCTCGAGTTCGTCGTGCAGGACAAGACCCTGGACCGCGCGCGCATCCGCGCGGCCTTCGGCGTCGCGATCACCGTCGCCTGGTCGCTGGGCCTGCTGATCCTGGTGCTGCGGCACCCGATCGCCGCGTTCTACGGCGAGCCGGGCCTGGCCCGGCTGATCGCGGTCATGTGCATCTCGTTCGTGTTCCTGCCGCTCGCGACGCCGACCTCGGCGCTGCTGTATCGCGACATGCGGGTGGCGACCGTGCTCTGGATCCAGACCATCGCGGTCATCGTCGGGCACGTGGTCAGCGTGACGCTGGCCTTCCGCGGCCAGAGCTACATGTCGCTCGCCTGGGGCAACGTGGCCAACACGGCGTGCATGCTGGCGCTGCTCCTGTGGGTGCGGCGCGACGGGCTGTCGCACCTGCCGACGCTGCGCGGGTCCGGTCCGATCTGGAGCTACTGCTCGAAGTACACCGCGAGCGGGCTGCTCGAGCAGACCGGCGCCAACATGCACGAGTTCGTCATCGGCCGGCGCTTCGGCTTCGCGGCACTCGGCCTGTTCAGCCGCGCCAACGGCCTGTTCGTCTACTTCCAGCAGAACATCGGGCGGGGCATCGCGCGCGTGCTCCTGCCGGGCTTCGCGAAGCAGGCCCGCGCCGACGCATCGCTGCTGCGGGGGCAGTACGTCCGCACCATCGGGCTCTACACCGCCTTCGTGTGGCCCATGTACGGGCTGATGGGGGTCTTGTCGCCCGAGATCATCGAGGTGCTCTACGGCGCGCAGTGGTCGGCGTCCGCGCCGCTGCTGCGCCTGCTGTGCGTCGGGGCGATCATCCAGGCGGCCTACGCCTTCGCCGGCGAAATGCTCGGCGGCCTCGGGCGGCCCGGGGCCCGGCTGAGGATCACGAGCCTGACGACGCCGCTGTGGGCCGTGCTGTGCGTCGCCGCGTCATTCGTCAGCCTCGAGGCCGTGGCACTGGCGCTCTCGGTGCAGGCGCTGGTCGTGCTGGCCCTGTACCTGCGCCAGCTGCGGCGGCTCATCGGCTATACGTTCGGCGACCTGCTGCGTGCGACGCGAGGCAGCGCTCTGCTGGCCGCCTGCACGATCGGCGCGGCGGCGGCGACGCGGCTGGTGGTGCTGCGGGTGATCGAGAATCCGCTCGTGGTCGGCGTGCTGGTCGGGATCGTGGCCGGCATCGTCTGGGTCGCCTCGGCCTTCGCGACGCGGCATGCGGCCGCGGACGAGGCGCGCCGCGCGTACGGCGCGCTGCGGGCGCGCTTCAGCCGATGACGCTGACCTTCGGCCGCAGGTCGACGATGCCGCGCACGTGCGTCGGATTGGTGATCATCAGCGTGGCCGCGGGCTCGATCTTGTCGAAGATCGTGCCGGTGTGGTGCTGGAACAGCATCGCGCAGAGCTGGAAATTGCCCGAACCGACGTTCAGGTCGAGGTCGAACACGAAGGTCGCCGTGTCGCCGGCCCGGTAGTCGCGTCCCGAGCCGAGCATGCGCTCGGAGGAAACCTCGAAGATCTCGTAGTAGTTGTCGTCGAGCAGGTAGAGGATGCAGGCGATGCGCGACGCGACGTCCGAGGCCCGCACGCGGACCTCGACCCGGACCTTCTCGCCGGACTGGAAGTCGAAGCGCTCGCCGTCGTCACCGATCACGCGCACGCTCTCGATGTGCACGGCCTTCTCGGCCGCGTTCGTGCGCGAGGTGCTCGCCTGCTCCATGTAGGTGTGGATGACCTTCGAGCTCGGGCCGTCCTCAACCAGTCGTCCCTTGTTGAGCAGCAGGGCGCGGTCGCAGAGGTCCGCCATCGCGCGCAGGTTGTGCGAGACGAAGATGACCGTCGCGCCGCTGCGGCGCACGGCCCGCATCTTCTCGATGCTCTTGGACTGGAACACGAAGTCGCCGACGCTCAGCACCTCGTCGACCACCAGCAGGTCGGGCTCCAGGTGCGCCGCGACGGAGAACCCGAGCCGCGCGTACATGCCGGAGGAGTAGCGCTTCACCGGCGTGTCGATGAATTCCTGCAGGCCGGAGAACTCGACGATCTCGTCGAACTTGCGGCGGACCTCGGCCCGGCTCATGCCGAGGATGACCCCGTTCATGAACACGTTCTCGCGCCCGGTCAGGTCCTGGTGGAAGCCTGCGCCGACCTCGATCAGGGCGGACAGCCTGCCGCGTACGACGATCCGGCCGCTGGTGGGCTGCAGGATGCCGCTCAGCAGCTTCAGCATCGTGCTCTTGCCGGCCCCGTTGTGACCGATGACCCCGACGGCCTCGCCCTGGCCGACGGTGAAGGAAATGTCCTGCAGCGCCCAGAACTCCTGGTCGCGCAGCGAGCCGGCGCCGGCGATGCCGCGAACGGCCCGCTTGGCGAGCGCGGGCAGCAGGTCCCGCAGCGAGTCGTGGCGTTCGCCGCGCCGGAATTTCTTGTAGACGCCGTGCAGTTCGAGTGCATTCTCGCTCATCGTCGGGCGCTCATATGCGTTCCGCGAACTGGGTCTCGAGCCACTTGAACACCGTGTACCCGAGCAGTGCCGCGAGGACCGATACGGCCGCGCTGTAGCCGACCCAGCCGAGTTGCGGCAGGCGGTGCCCGATCATGGCGTCCGAGAGGCCCTCGAGGATCGGGGCGATCGGGTTCAGCAGCACGATCGACTGCCAGCGGCCGGCGATGCTGGCGGGAAAGAGCACGGGGGTGACGAAGATGGCATAGGTCAGCACGACCTCGACCAGGTACTTGACGTCGCGGTAGAACAGGTTGAGCGCGGACAGCAGCATGGTCAGGCCCGCGGTGAACAGCGCGAGCAGGGCGAGCAGCGGGAAGGCCCAGAGGGCGTGGATCGTCGGGACCCAGCCCATCAGCAGCAGCCCGAGCACGACGACGGACGCCGCGATCAGGAAATCGAAGCCGTTCGAGAGGACCGCCGAGATCGGGAAGACTTCCTTCGGGAAGGCGATCTTGGTGACCAGGCTGGTATTGCCGACCAGGCTGTTGGTGCCGAAACGCAGCGCGCCCGCGAAGAACGCCCAGGGGACCGCGCGCACCATGACCGAGGCGACGTCGTCGACGGTCACCTCGCCGCCGGTCAGCTGCGCGGCGCCCACCCGGACCAGCACGCCCGCGCCGACGATGATGGCCGGCATCAGGATGGCCCAGGCCAGCCCCATGATCGACTGCTTGTAGCGGACCTTGATCTCGCGCCACGTGAGCAGCAGGAGCAGTTCTCGACTGCTCCACAGCTTGCGCAGGTTGCGGAACGGCGGTCGCCGGGCGTCGGACATGGCTCGGTTCGTCAGTCGATGACCTGGATGGTCGGGATCGGCACGACGAACTTGCCGCCCCAGGCCCGCACGAACCCCGACTTCTGGACGATCTCGTCCTTCAGGTTCCACGGCAGGATGAACACGTAATCCGGACGTGCGCGCTCGATCGCCTCGGGCTCCAGGATCGGGATGTGCGTGCCCGGGGTGTAGCGGCCCTGCTTGAGCGGATTGCGATCGACCGTGAAGTCCAGGAGGTCGGTGCGGATGCCGCAGTAGTTGAGCAGCGTGTTGCCCTTGCCGGGCGCGCCGTAGCCGACGATCTTCTTGCCGGCGCGCTTGGCCCCGATCAGGAAATCGAGGATGCGGCGCTTGGTCTCGCGCACCTGCTCGCCGAAGCCCTCGTAGGTCTTCAGGTCGGCGAGGCCCTCGTCGTGCTCGCGCTGGCGCAGCGCGCCGACCGCGGGCAGCGTCGGGTGCGTGGCGTCGTCCGCGTGGCAGCCGTAGATGCGCAGCGAGCCGCCGTGCGTCGGCAGCTCCTGCACGTCGAACAGGCGCAGGCCGTGGTGCGCGAAGATCCGCTCGACCACGAAGAACGCCAGGTAGCTGAAGTGCTCGTGGTAGATGGTGTCGAACTGGTTCTGCTGCATCAGCTGCAGCAGGTGCGGGAATTCCATGGTGATGACGCCACCCGGCTTGAGCAGGATCTTCATGCCGCCGACGAAGTCGTTGATGTCGGGCACGTGGGCGAGCACGTTGTTGCCGAGCAGCAGGTCCGGCGCGCCGAACTCGCGCAGGATCTCCCGCGCGCTCTGCTGGCCGAAGAAGCGGACGGTCGAGCGGATGCCCTTGCCCTCGGCGATCTTCGCGACGTTCGCGGCGGGTTCGACGCCGAGCACCGGCACGCCGGCGGCGACGAAGTGCTGCAGGAGGTAGCCGTCGTTGCTCGCGATCTCCGTCACGAGACTCTGTGGCCCCAGCCCGAAGCGCTCGCGCATCGCGATCGAATAGCGGCGGGCGTGCTCGACCCAGCTGTCGGAGTACGACGAGAGGTAGGCGTACTCGGAGAAGATCGCGTCCGGCGCGACGAATTCCTCGAGCTGGACCAGGAAGCACTCGCCGCAGACCCAGGCGTGCAGGGGGTAGAACGGCTCCATCAGGTTCAGCTGGTGCGGTTCGATGTGCGTCTGGCACAGCGGCGACATGCCGAGGTCGACGAAGGTCGTCCGCAAGGGGGCGCGGCAGAACCGGCAGCGCGGATCGTGGGTTCCGGCGGCGCCGGCGGCAGGGGTTGCAGTCATGGGGGCGACCTGGGGGCGGGACGGCGATTCTTGCAGGTGGGCAGGCGGGCATTCTGCCACGCACGCCGTGGCGAATTTGCCGCATTTCTCACATAACTGGCGCGTGCGCCGGAGGGAACGGCGCCGTCGCTGCGGCGGGCTCAGCCGGCCCGACGGCGGGCGAGACCTTGCTCGAACAGTTCGACGACCTTGCCGACGAGCACGTCCCAGTCGTGTTCGTGGGCGTGGCCCTGCCGGGCTGCCCGGCGTGCGGCGGACTGGGCCTCGGCCCCCATGCCGGCATCGATGGCTTCCAGCCACTGCCCGGCCCCGACCGCGAGCGTGACGAAGTCCGCATGCGGGACGACCGCATCGATCGGCGAGGATACGGCGGGGCGGCCGCTCGCGAGGTACTCGTGCATCTTGAGCGGATAGATGTAGCGCGTGTACTCGTTGACCTCGTAGCACATCAGGCAGACGTCGAAGTGCTGCATGTACGCCCCGAGCTCGTCGGGCCGCTTCTCGCCGAGGAAGTGCACGTTCGGCAGCGCGCGAAGCTGCTCCAGCAGGTGCTCCTTGCCGGAAACGTTCATCACCGGGCCGACCATGACGAGCGAATACCCGGGCCGGGCACTGGCCAGCTGCACCAGCAGTTCGAGGTCCAGCTGCTTCTTGATCACGCCGGCATAACCCATCCGGGGGTGGCGGATCGGCGCGAGGTCGGCGGGCTCCGGGCGCGGGTCGGCAAAGGACGCGTAGTCGACTCCGTTCGGGATGAAGGCCGTGTGCGGGTTGATGCCGCCTTTCTTGCGCCACAACGCCGGCGAATGGACGATCAGCTGGTCGACGCGCTCGATCAGGCGCAGTTCGCGCGGCGAATTGGGCAGGTCGACCTCGGAGAACGTGTATTCGTCGTCGATGTGGTAGCAGCTGAAGTCGTGCGGCACCAGGTCGACGGCGTCCGCGAATTCGTCGCGCCAGAGGTAGAGCACCACCTGCCGCACGCCGCGCTCCAGCAGGCGCCGCCGCGCAGCGGCCAGGCGCGAGCGGAACGTGGACCGGAACAGCGCGGCCGGACGGAAGAACAGCGGGTGACGCAGCCCCGGGGTGAGCACGTCCATGCCCGGCACGGGCTCGCTCCAGCGGTCGCCGCGCAGGAACTGCCTGCCCGACGGCAGGAAGTACTCCCGCCAGTTGTCGGCCGGCTCGATCCAGACGGTCGGGAAGTACTTCGGCAGGCGCCCGACGACCTGGTGTCGCGGCATGCAGATGTCGGTCCACGCGTCGGGGACCACGGCGATCACGCCGACCGAGGAATTCATCGGGGCTCCGTGCGGGCGCCGTCGCGGGCGCAGTGCTCTTCTGCCGGGTACTTTCGGCGCTGCCCTCGCGGCAAGTCAAGCAACCGACCCGTCGAAACGAGACGCGCGTCATGACGGGCGCGGCGAGATCCGCGCGCAGCGCTCAGCGGACCGAGCGCAGGATCAGGATCCAGTCCTCCGCATTGCCCGCATTGCGCCCGTCGGCGACGAAGACCCGCGGGCCGTCGCCATCGAACGGGGAGCCCGCGACGACGCGCTCCGCGCCGGTGACCGGGTCCACCCAGCGCGCGTCCACCTGCGGGCCGCGCAGGCCGCGCAGGTCGATGGTCACGGCCCTCAGGCTGGGCACGTAGACGATGCCTAGCGCGCCCTGCGGGTCGATGGCCGCGGACGCCTCTGCACCGGAACCCGCTCCGGCGACCAGGAAACGCTGGCGCTGGTCCGGGACGAGGGTCCACCAGGCGATCCGGTCCACCAGCCGGTGGAACGGCTGCATCGAGCGGGCCCCGGGACTGTCGAGCGCCGCCTGCCAGCCGGCATCGAAGTTCCAGACGGGCCGGTTGCCCATCGTGTGCCCGCAGGCTCCGTTCAGCATCGCCTGGTAGGCCTGTCGCCGGACGATCTCGGCGCCGGCGCCTTTCTCGTTTTCGTAGCGCGCCTCGATCAGGAAGAAGGGCAGGGTGCTGCGCGCAAACTCCGCGCGGGCCCGGGCGACCACGTCGGCTTCGCTGGTGTAGATGTTGTTCACGTTGAGCCAGGGCTCGTCCGTGCCGAGGAATCCCACGGCGGAATGGCCGCGCGAGCCGTGGAACGTGTGCAGCCCGGGGCCCGCAACCTCGCGGATGCCGTGCGCCACCTCGCGCAGGATCGTGCGGTCCGGCGGCAGGAAGTCGCCGCCGTGGACCCAGAGGATGTTCGGGTGCGACCCCAGCCGGCGCGCGACGTAGCGGCCGTACTCGCGCAGCTGCGCCGGCGTGTGTGCGCTCAGCGCCCGGTACCAGCCCTCCTCGCCGCCGTCGTACCCCAGGTAGGCGGGGGTGAGCATGACCAGCATGCCGTGCGCGGCGGCCCGCCCGATCACCTCGTCGGCGTAGTCGAAGTACGCGTCGTTCGGGACGGAAAAGTCGCCCGGGCGCGTGAAGGGCGCGACCCCATAGGCATTGAACGGGGGATGCGCCGAGAACTTGTGCTCCTCGAGCTCGACGAGGATCGCGTTGAAGCCCTGCCGGCGGCGGGTCTCGAGGTAACGCTCCACCTCGGGTCGCTTCAGCTGTGCGATCAGCGACCACGCGGCATCGGCCTTGATGAAGAACGGCCGGCCCGACGCATCGACGAGGTAGCGCTTGCCGGCCTCGGTCCGCAGGGGGAAGACGCCGGAGGCCGGCCCGGGCTGCGGACCGGCCGTCGCGGCCGGGGCGGCCTGGACGGTGTCCACCGGGGCGAGGCAGGCGCCCAGCAGTGCGACGGCGGCCAGCAGCAGGCGCCGCCGGACGGCGGGCAGGTCGTGCGGACGGCTGGATCGGTGGCCCCGGGCCATGGCGGGATCATAGGGGAACGGCTGGGCCCCATGAAGGCAAAAGCTTGAGGCCGGTCGAAGTTCGAGGGGGGCGTTCGCCTAGAATGGCGGGATTCGGCGTGCCGGGTCGGCACGTGCAAGCAACGGGTCGGAAAAATGAAAGTGTTCGTGACGGGCGTGAACGGCTACATCGGCGCGGTGCTGGCGCCCTACCTCATGGAACGGGGGATCGAGGTCCTCGGGCTCGACACCGGCTATTACCGGGACGGCTGGCTGTACAGCGACAACCGCCACCTCGGCCGCTCGCCGCAGACCCTCAACAAGGACCTCCGCCACGTCACGCCGGCCGACCTCGCCGGGTGCGACGCCGTGGCCCACCTTGCCGAACTGTCGAACGACCCGCTCGGGCAGAACAAGCCCGAGATCACGCACAAGATCAACCACGGCGGCTCGGTGGCGCTGGCGCACTCGGCGCGCACCGCCGGCATCCGCCGGTTCGTCTACACCTCGTCGTGCAGCGTCTACGGCGCGGGCACGGGCGATTTCCTGGACGAGACCTCGCCGACCAACCCGCAGACGGCCTACGCAGAGTGCAAGGTGCTGGTCGAGCGCGACGTCGGCGCGATGGCGGGCGCGGATTTCTGCCCGGTCTTCCTGCGCAACGCGACCGCCTACGGCCCGTCGCCGCGCATGCGGTTCGACATCGTCATCAACGACCTGTCGGCCCTCGCCTGGACGACGCGCAAGATCGCCATGATCAGCGACGGCAGCCCGTGGCGGCCGGTCGTGCACGTCGAGGACATCTGCGAGGCGATTTACCGGGCACTGGTGGCGCCGGAGGACGCCGTGCGCGGCAAGGTCTTCAACGTCGGCCAGAACTCCGACAACTACCGCATCCGCGAGATCGCGCAGATCGTGGCCGACGAATTCACGGGCTGCGAGGTGAGCGTCGGTCCGCCGAGCGGCGACAACCGCAGCTACCGCGTGAACTTCGACCGCATCCACGGCGAGTTGCCGGGCTTCAAGTGCCGGTACACGGCCCGCGACGGGGCCCGCCAGCTGCGCGAGATCTTCGAGCGCATCCAGATGCCTGCCGACACCTACCAGTTCCGCGCCTACACCCGCCTGAAGCAGATCAAGTACCTGCAGTCCACGGGCCAGATCGACGACGAGTTCTTCTGGCGCTGAGCATGCAGTTCCGGCCGCTCAGCATCGCGGGCGCCTATCTCGTGCAGGTCGAGCCGCACGCGGACGAGCGCGGGCTGTTCGCCCGCGTGTTCTGCCGCGACGAATTCGCCGCGGCCGGCCTGCCGGGCGCGTTCGTGCAGTCGAGCCTGTCGTTCAACGCCCGCCGCGGGACGCTGCGCGGCATGCATTTCCAGCGCTCCCCGTCGCGGGAGGACAAGCTGGTGCGCTGCGTGCGCGGCGCGGTCCACGACGTGCTCCTCGACCTGCGGCCGGATTCGCCGAGCTACCTGCGCCACGAGGGCCTCCGGCTCGACGATGCCAATCGTGACTCGGTGTTCATCCCGCACGGCGTCGCCCACGGGTTCCTCACGCTCGCCGACGCGTCCGAAGTGCTCTACGCCATGACCGACGTCTACGCGCCGTCGCTCGCCGACGGCGTGCGCTGGAACGATCCGGCGTTCGCGATCGAGTGGCCCGACGCGGGCGAGATGACGATCTCCGCGCGTGACGCGGGCTATCCCGATTTCGACCGCGCCCGGCACGAGGCCGCGGCCGGCGGGAGGCGGGCGTGAACGGGCCGGAACTGCACGCGCTGGCGACCCGGCTGTACCCGATCTGCCGCAGCATCACCGGCGACGGGGTCCGCCGCAGCCTCGCGATCCTCGGCGAGCACCTGCCGCTGCAGGTGCACGAAGTCCCGAGCGGCACGACGGTCTTCGACTGGGAGGTGCCGCTCGAGTGGAACGTCGAGGATGCCGCGGTCCTTGCGCCCGACGGTGCGCGCGTCGTCGATTTCCAGCGGCACAACCTGCACCTCGTCAGCTATTCCGAGCCGGTGAGCCGGACGATTTCCCGCACGGAACTGGAGGCGAAGCTGCATTCGCTGCCGGCGTACCCCGGCTGGATCCCGTATCGCACCAGCTACTACCGCCGCGACTGGGGCTTCTGCCTGCCGCACGTCCAGCGCGAGGCGCTCCCCGACGGCGACTACCGTGTCGAAGTGAAGAGTTCGCTCGCGCCGGGGTCGCTGACCTACGCCGAGTGCGTGCTGCCCGGCCGCCGGCAGGACGAGGTGCTGTTTTTCACCCACGTCTGCCATCCGTCGCTCGCCAACGACAACACCTCGGGCATGGCCGTGGCGACCGCGCTCGCGCAGTGGGTCGCGAGCGAGCCGCGACGTTACACCTACCGGTTCGTGTTCGCGCCGGGGACCATCGGCTCGCTGTGCTGGCTGCACGCGAACGAGTCCCGGCTGGACCGGGTCCGGGCGGGGCTGGTGCTCGGCCTGCTCGGCGACCCGGGCGGACTGACCTACAAGTGCTCGCGCGACGAGACCACCTGGACGGACGCCGTCGGCCGCTTCGTGGTGGGAGAGCGGCCGGATGGACGCACCGTGCCGTTCTCGCCGTACGGATACGACGAGCGCCAGCTCTGCTCGCCCGGCTTCAACCTGCCGGTCGGCCGGCTCACCCGCTCGTTCAACGGCACCTATCCGGAGTACCACACCTCGGCGGACGATCTCGCTTTCATCCGGCCGGAGTCGCTGGCCGGGAGTCTCGAGGCCTGCCGCCAGTTCGTGACGGTGCTCGAGCACGACGCGCGCTACCTGAACCTCAGCCCGAAAGGCGAGCCGCGGCTCGGCAAGCGCGGGCTCTACGGGGCCGTGGGCGGCACCAGCCCGGCCGAGCGCGAGCACGCGATGCTGTGGCTGCTGAACCAGTCGGACGGGACCCAGAGCCTGCTCGACGTCGCGCGCCGCAGCGGACTGCGGTTCGATATCATCCGTGCAGCCGCCGCTGCACTCGAAGAGGCCGGCCTGCTCGGGCGCGTCGGCGAGAGGGAGGAGGGATGAAGGTCGTCCTGTTCTGCGGTGGTCTCGGTACCCGGCTGAGGGAGCATTCCGACACCATTCCGAAGCCGCTGGTTCCGATCGGCCACCGGCCCATCCTCTGGCACCTGATGCGCTACTACGCGCACTACGGCCACAAGGAATTCGTGCTCTGCCTCGGCTATCGCGGCGACCTCGTGCGGGACTACTTCCTGCGCTACGAGGAGGCGATGACCAACGACTTCACCTTCTACGGCAGCGACCATCGCGTCGAGCTGCACTCCCGCGACCTCGCGGACTGGAAGATCACCTTCGTCGACACCGGCCTGCACAGCAACATCGGCCAGCGCCTGCTGCGCGTGCGCAAGTACGTGCAGGACGAGGAGATGTTCCTCGCCAACTACGCCGACGGCCTCTCGGACCTCGCGCTCGACCAGCACATCGCGGAGTTCCGCTCGCGTGACGTGATCGCGAGCTTCGCGGCGGTGCGCAACTCGCAGAGCTTCCACGCCGTGCAGACGGCCCCGGACGGTCACGTCACCCGCATGGGCGCGATGCCCGAGCAGGAGTTGTGGATCAACGGCGGCTATTTCGTGCTGCGGCCGTCGATCTTCGACTACATCCAGGAAGGCGAGGAACTGGTCGAGAAGCCCTTCGCCCGCCTGATCGAGCAGCGCAAGCTGACCGCGACCCGCTGGGGCGGCTTCTGGCAGTGCATGGACACGTTCAAGGACAAGATCGCCTTCGATCGCATGGAGGCGCGGGGCGACTGTCCGTGGATGGTCTGGGCGCGTCACCCCGCCCGCAACCACGACTGAGGCGCGCATGCTGGGATTGCAGCTCGACTCCGGTTCCCGTCGCGCCCTGCGCGTGCTGTGCGTGGGCGCGCACTGCGACGACGTCGAGATCGGCTGCGCCGGCACGCTGCTCGCGCTGCAGGCGCACAGGCGTCCGCTGGTCGTCGACTACGCACTGCTGAGCGGCACGGCGGAGCGCCGGCGCGAGGCCGAGCGGGCCATGCGGCGCATCGTCCAGGCACGGTGCCGCGGCGAGGTGCTGCACGGCGGATTCGCGGACGGCCGCTTCCCGGCGCTGTACGCGGGCATCAAGGACTGGTTCGAGGCGCTCAGGCGGCGTCCGGTGCCCGACGTGATCTTCTGCCACGAGCGCGAGGACCGGCACCAGGACCACCGCATCGTGAACGAGATGGTGTGGAACACGTTCCGGGACCAGGTGGTGCTCGAGTACGAGACGCCCAAGTGGGACGGCGGACTCGGCCAGCCGAACGTGTACGTGCCGCTCACCGCGCGACAGGCGGCCCGCAAGGCCGACGTGCTGCTGGCGTCCTTCCCGACCCAGGCCGGGCGCGACTGGTTCACGCGCGACACCTTCCTGGCCATGATGCGGCTGCGCGGCGTCGAGTGCCGCGCGCCGGACGGCTACGCCGAGGCATTCCATGGGCGCAAGCTCCGACTCTCCCCCTGACCCGCGGCACGGGCCGCCCGTGCGCGACTATGCGCGCGGCAGGGCGCTCGCCGCACGCGCTCGGGCGGTGATCCCGGGCGGCGCCCACACCTACGCCAAGGGCGACGACCAGTATCCCGAACTCGCGCCGGCGTTCATCGTGCGTGGCCAGGGCTGCCACGTCTGGGATCCCGACGGCAACGAGTTCATCGAGTACGGCATGGGCCTGCGCGCGGTCACGCTCGGTCACGCGTATCCGTCCGTGGTGGAGGCGGCGCGGCGCGAGCTCGCCCACGGCAGCAACTTCGGGCGGCCGGCGCCGATCGAGCTCGAATGCGCCGAGGCCTTCCTCGAGTCCGTGCCGACGGCCGAGATGGTGAAGTTCTGCAAGGACGGCTCGACGGCCGTGGACGCGGCCATCCGCCTCGCGCGCTGCCACACCGGGCGCGACAAGGTGGCCATCTGCGGCGACCACCCGTTCTTTTCCACCAGCGACTGGTTCATCGGCACCACCGGCATGCCGGGCGGCGTGCCGCAGTGGGTGCGCGACCAGACGCTCAAGTTCCGCTACAACGATCTCGCGTCCCTGTCGGAGCTGTTCCGGGTCCACGCCGGGCAGATCGCGGCCGTCGTGCTCGAGGCCGCGCGCACGGACGAGCCGGCGCCCGGCTTCCTGGCCGGGCTGCAGGCACTGTGCCGCCGCGAGGGCGCACTGCTGGTCTTCGACGAGATGATCACCGGCTTTCGCTGGCACCGCGCCGGGGCGCAGCACGTGTACGGCGTGACGCCGGACCTGAGCACCTTCGGCAAGGCCCTCGCGAACGGCTTCGCCCTGTCGGCCATCGCGGGTCGCCGCGAGATCATGGTGCTCGGCGGCATCGATCATCCGCGCGAGCGCGTGTTCCTGCTGTCGACCACGCACGGGGCCGAGACGCACGCGATGGCCGCGGCGATCGAGACCCTGCGCGTGTACCGCGACGAGCCGGTGACCGAGCACCTGCACCGGCAGGGACGGCGCCTGCGCGAGGGATTCCTGCAGGCCGTCGACCGGCACCGCCTGCGCGGCTACGTGGATTGCTTCGGCCGCGACTGCTGCCTGTTCTTCGGGACGCGGGACGCCGACCGCCAGCCGAGCCAGCCGATGCGCACGCTCTTCATGCAGGAGATGATCCGCCACGGCGTGCTCGCGCCGTCGTTCGTGATCAGCTACTCGCACACGGACGCAGACGTGGACCGCACGATCGAGGCGGCCGACGCGGCGCTGGCCGTCTATCGCAGTGCGCTGGAGGAGGGCGTCGAGCGCCACCTCGTCGGGGCGTCGGTCAAGCCCGTGTTCCGCCCCTACGCCTGATCGTTCAGGCGCTCTGGCGCAGCGTGACCTGCGGGACCTGCGGGTGCCCCGCCATGTAGCGCTGGATCAGCGCGTCGTCGAGGTGCTGCAGGTCGGCCAGCCGGCGGAAGTCGGGCAGGGCCGTGCCGGTGCAGCAGGAGTCGAGGTTCGGCGCGCCCACGTCGTTCTCGAGGTCCTCGCGGTTGACCACGCGGAAGTCGATGCTGAAGCGCGTCCGGCCGGACTGGTTCGGGATGCTGGAGTGCAGTTGCGCGGCGGCGAAGTGCTGGATGCCGCCGACCGGCGTGACCAGACGGATGTCGTTCGCCAGGTCCAGCGGGACCTGGGCCTTCGGCTGCACGCGCGTGTCCTTGCCGATGTGCTGCGCGGCATTGAAGCGGCTGGTGGCGTTCCAGCGCTGGTAGTCGTAGTTGTGGGAGTCGTTGGGCGCCGGCGTCGACCAGTACTGCGGGTGGAAGGCCATGATGTTGTCCGGACGCGCGGCGTACACGGGCATCCAGAGGTTCACCTGGCACATCGGCGCCGAATACCAGGTGTCGCGGTGCGCATGGAACGCATAGGCGATGCCCGTGGTGAGGTAGCCGTCGCTCGTCGAGGAGCGCAGGCGGGGCACGTCGAAGTAGGTCGTGTCCTCGGGGTAGCCCAGCGAACGCAGGACGTCGCGCACCAGGCGCAGCGTCTCCGGATGGTGGATGAAGCGCGGCTTCAGCTCGGACAGCAGGGCGGCGTAGCGCTCGACCGGCATCTCGAACTGCGCCGTTTCCGGGTCGAGGTCGCCGAAGCTCTGGGTGATCTGGCTGCGCGCGAACTCGCAGAGTTCGCGGGAGGCCGGGCTCGGGGTATCGACGATCAGGTCGCCGTCATAGAGTCGTTCGCGGCGCACGCGCTCGCCGAACGTCGGGTCGAAGTACACGACAGTCAAGGGTCACCCCGCGAGGCAGGCTATTCGTTCTGGTCGAGGATTATCCTCAGGGCACAGAGTCCAGAACGAGAACCCAGTCACTGAATCCGCGCGAGTTGTTGCCCGTGGGCGTGAAGCTCCGGGAGCCCGAGGCGGTGAACGGCGAGCCGGCGACGGTGGAATACGTCCCGTTCGTCGGGTCGTACCAGCGGGCCCGCACGTTCGGCCCCGACAGCTGGCCCATGCTCACCGCGATGGTGCGCGAGGAGGGCATGTACACGAGTGCGAACGCGCCCGTGTTCGCGCGCGCAGCGCCCGTGCGCGACGTGCCGCTGCCGACGCCGGAAGTGACCAGCGTGCCGCCCGTGTCGGGCACCAGCGTCCACCACGCGAGCGAATCGAACAGCGACTTCAGGTGGCGCAGCGTCGACGCGCCCGGCGCATCCATGGCGGCCTCCCAGCCGGAGGCGAACAGCCACACCGGGTTGTTGCCGTACAGGTGGCCGCTGGCGCCCGAGAGCACCGCCTGGTACCCCTGCGCCCGGGCCACGACCTCGGTGCCGGTCGTCTCGCCTTCGTAGCGGCCCTCGCTCAGGAAGAACGGCATGCTCGAGCGCGCGTACTCGGTGAAGGCGTCGCTCACCACGGTGCTTTCGCTCGAATAGGAGTTGTTGACGTTGAGCCAGCTCTCGCCCGTCGCGAAGGCCAGCGCCGACGTGAAGCGCTGGCCGTGGAACGACTGCAGCGAGCCAGGCGTCGCGTCGTTGATGCCGTTGGCCACGGCGCGCATCAGCAGCTTCTCGGGCGGGTTGTAGTCGCCGCCCTGGATCCAGAGGATGTTGTCGTAGGCCTTGAAACGGTTGCCGACGTACTGGCCGAAGGTGCGCAGCTTGGTCGCGCCGTTGGCGACCATCTCCTGGTACCAGCCCTCGCTGCCGCCGCCGAAGCCCATGTAGGCCGGCGTGATCATCACGAGCATGCCCCGCGACTTCGCCTGCGCGACGATGTACTCGACGTGCGCGAAATACGCCTCGTTCGGCGTCGCGAAATCGCCCGGGGTGAGGAACGGCCCCTCGCCATAGGCGTTGTTCGGCGGGTTGGTGGAGAAGAAGTGCTCCATCAGCTCGATGAGGATCGTGTTGAACCCCTTCAGGCGGCGGTTCTCCAGGTAGGTCACCACCTCTTCGCGCGTCAGCTGCGTGGCGAGCGCCCACGGCGTGTCGCCGTGGATGAAGAACGGGTTGCCGTTCGCATCCACGAGGTAGCGGGTACCGGCCTCGACGTGCAGCGGGAAGGCGACCCCGGCCACGGCGCCGACGGTCACCGTGGTGCTGGCGTCGGCGCTGCCGCCCGCGCCGGTGCAGCTGAGGGTGAACGTGGTGGACGCGGCGAGGGCGCCGGTCGACTGCGAACCGCTGGTGGCCTTGCTGCCGCTCCAGCCGCCCGAGGCGGTGCAACTGGTGGCGTCGGTCGAACTCCAGGTCAGCGTCGAGGAGCCGCCGGTCGTGACGCTGGCCGGACTCGCGCTGAGCGTCACCGTCGGGACGGGCGGAGCATTCACGGTGACCGTGGCGCTGGCGTCGGTGGTGCCGCCGGTGCCGGTGCAGCTGAGCGTGAACGTGGTGGACGCGGCGAGTGCGCCGGTCGACTGCGAACCGCTGGTGCCCTTGCTGCCGCTCCAGCCGCCCGAGGCGGTGCAGCTGGTCGCGTTGGTCGAGCTCCAGCTCAGGGTCGAGGAGCCGCCGCTCGTGACGCTGGTGGGGTTCGCGGTGAGCGTCACCGTCGGTGCGGGCACGACGGTGACCGTCGCGCTCTGCGTCGCCGTGCCGCCGGTGCCGGTGCACGCCAGCGTGAACGTCGTCGTCGTGGCGACCGGGCCGGTCGACTGCGAGCCGCTGGTGGCCTTGCTGCCGCTCCAGCCGCCCGAGGCGGTGCAACTCGTCGCGTCGGTGGAACTCCAGGTGAGCGTGGAGGCCGCGCCGCTGGCGAGGCTGGTGGGGCTCGCGCTCAATGCCAGCGTCGGCGCCGGCACGACCGTGACCGTCACGCTCTGGGCAGCCGTCCCGCCGGACCCGGTGCACGTGAGCGTGAACGTGGCGGTCGCGGCGATCGGGCCGGTCGACTGCGAGCCGCTGGTGGCCTTGCTGCCGCTCCAGCCGCCCGAGGCGGTGCAGTTCGTCGCGTTGGTCGAGCTCCACGTCAGCGTGGCGGCCGCGCCGCTCGCGAGGCTGGTGGGGCTGGCCCCGAGGCTCACGGTCGGCGGCGGTGCGACGGTGAGCGTGACGCTGCGGGACGCCGACCCGCTCTGGCCGGTGCAGCTGAGGGTGTAGGTGGTGGTGGTGGTCACCGGGCCCGTCGACTCGGAGCCGCTGGTGGCCCGGCTGCCGCTCCAGCCGTCGCTGGCCGTGCACGAGGTCGCGTTGGTCGCGCTCCAGGCGAGCGTCGACGAGCCGCCCGAGGCGATCACCGACGGCGTCACGCTGAGCGAGACGGTCGGCGGCGGGATCACCGTCACGGTGACGCTCTGCGATGCGCTGCCGCCCGTGCCGGTGCAGGTCAGCGTGTACGTCGTCGTGGTCGACAGCGGTGCCGTGGTCTGCGTCCCGGAGGTGGCTTTCGGTCCGGTCCAGCCGTCGGTCGCATTGCAACTCGTCGCGTTGGTCGAGCTCCACATCAGCGTGGCGGCTGCGCCGCTCGCGACGGTCGTCGGGTTCGCGCCGAGGGCGACCGTCGGGGCCGGTACGACCGTCACCGAAGCGCTCTGGGTGACCGACCCGCCGGTGCCGGTGCAGGTCAGCGTGAACGTCGTGTCGGCATTGATCGGCGCGGAGGTCTCGGTGCCGCTGGTGGCCTTGGTGCCGCTCCAGCCGCCCGATGCCGTGCAGCTCGTCGCGTTGGTCGAACTCCAGTTGATCGAGGCCGTGCCACCGTTCGCCACGTTGACGGGCAGGGCGGTCAGCGTCAGGGTCGGAGCCGACGCCACTGCGACCGTCACGGAGCGCGTGACACTGCCGCCCGTGCCGGTGCACGCGAGCGTGAAGGTGGTCGACTGCGTCAGCGGCGCCGTCATCTGGCTGCCGTTCGCCACCTTGCCGCCGCTCCAGCCGCCCGAGGCGGTGCAGGCCGTCGCGTTGGTCGTCACCCAGGTGAGCGCCGAGGTGCCTCCGCTCTGCACCGTGGTCGGATTGGCCGTGAAGTTGAGCGTGGGGGCCGGGGCGACGCTCACTGTCACCGTCTGCGAAGACGTGCCGCCGGCGCCGCTGCAGCTGAGGGTGAAGTCGGTCGTCGCCGCCAGCGGCGCGGTCGTCTGCGAACCCGCGATCGCCTTGCCGCCGCTCCAGCCGCCCGTCGCGGTGCAGCTGCTGGCGTTGGTCGAACTCCAGCTCAGGGTCGACGTGCCGCCGCTCGCGATCGTGGCGGGGTTCGCGACCAGCGTGACGGTGGGCGGCGCGGGCGGCGTGCCTGCGGTTACCGTCACCGTCTGCGAGGACGTGCCGCCCGGGCCCGTGCAGCTCAGGGTGAAGTTCGTGTCGGCCGTGAGCGGTGCAGACGCCTCGCTGCCGGTGGCGGCCCTGCTGCCGCTCCAGCCGTCGGACGCGGTGCAGCCCGTGGCGTTGGTGCTGCTCCAGGTGAGCTGCGTCGGGTTGCCGATCACGACCGAGGTCGGGTTGGCCGCGAGCGTGACGGTCGGCGCGGGCGGGCCGGCGTTGATCGTGACCGACACCGTGCGGCTGATCGAGCCGCCCGGCCCGCTGCAGTTCAGCGTGAAGTCGCTCGAGGCCGCGAGGCCGATGATGAACTCGCTGCCGCTGAGCGGCTTGCCGCCCGTCCAGCCGCCGGAGGCGAGACAGGCCCGCGCGTCGGTCGACTGCCAGGTGAGCGTGATCGTGGCGCCCGGGGCCGCCGAAGTCGGGCTGGCGCTCAGGGTCAGCGTCGGGGGCGCGTCGGAAACCGTGACCGGCACGGCCTGCTGCGTCGTGCCGCCGGGACCGCTGCAGGTGAGGACGTAGTTCTGCGACGTGGTCAGCGCGCCGGTCGACTCGCTGCCGCTCGTGTCCTTCTCGCCCGACCACGAGCCCGACGCGACGCAGCTGCGCGCGCCGCTGGCGCTCCAGGTGAGCGTGGATGCGCTGCCGGTGACGATGCGCGACGGATTCGCCTGCAGCGTCACCACCGGCTCGTTGCCGTTGTTGCCGCCGTCGATCGAGTCGGGATCGCCGCTCAGGCAGCCGCTGAGGGCCACGGTCGAGGCGAGGAGCAGGGAGAGTGCGCGCAGTTTCATCGTGGACGACATCCGGGTCGTGGCGGCCGAGCGCCGCGTCGAATCGTTGGTGTTCCGCCGTTCCATCCCGAACGGACGGCGGCTCTTCAGCCGGGGGGAGGTACGGTAGCGCATCGCCCGGCGGATTGTCGATTCAATCAGGCAATACATGCACTTAGGAAAACACGGCCCCGGCTACGTAGGCACCCAGGGCGAGCGAGGCGGTGAGTCCCGGCGACTCGATGCCGAACAGCGCCACCAGGCCCGCGATCCCATGCTCGGCGGGTCCGGCGATCATGAAGTCGGCGGCCGGCTGGTCCGGGCCGGCGATCTTCGGCCGCATCCCCGCGTAGCCCGGGCGCAATGCGCCGTCGGGCAGGCCGGGCCAGTACTCGCGGATCGATGCGTAGAACGCATCGGCACGCGCCGGGTCGACCGCATAGTCCTGGTTGTCCGTCCACTCCACGTCCGGCCCGAAACGCGTGCTGCCGTCGAGGTCGAGCGTGGCGTGCACGCCGAGCCCCGCCTCGTTCGGCATGGGGTAGACGAGGTGGCGGAACGGCCGGCCGGCGCAGGCGAAGTAGTTGCCCTTCGCTCGCCAGGCGGACGGGATGCGGTCGGCCGGATAGCCCTCGATGCGCTTCGCGAGCGCAACGGCATCGAGCCCGGCCGAGACGATCACGTGCCGGGCCGCCAGTTCGCCTGGCACGCCGTCGCTTTCCACCGTCAGTCGCAGTTCGCTGCCGGTCCGGCGGATCGCGGTGACGTTCGAGCCGACGGCGACGGCCCCGCCGGCCGATTCGAGGTCGCCCTGCAGCGCCGTCATCAGCTCGTGCGGGTCCACGATGCCGGTCGAGGGCGAGAACAGGCCGGCGGCGCAGCGCACCTCGGGCTCGAGCGCCCGGGCCTGCGCCGCCTCCAGCCACTCGAGATCGCGCACGCCGTTGGCGAGTCCGCGGGCCTGCAACCCGCGCAGTGCCGGCAGCTGGTGCTCCTGCGCGACGATGAGCTTGCCCGTGCGCCGGTGGGCGATGCCCCGCGCGGCGCAATACGCGTAGAGGCGCTCGCGTCCCTCGACGCAGAGCCGCGCCTTCAGGCTGTGCGCGGGATAGTAGATGCCGGAGTGGATGACGCCGGAATTGCGCGAGGAGGTCTCTGTGCCGGGGTGCGCGTGACGCTCGATCAGGACCGTCTCGCGGCCGGCCTCGGCGCAGGCGCGCGCGATCGCGAGGCCGACCACGCCGGCCCCGACGACAGCGACCTCGACGACCTCGGTGGTGGCCATGGCTGCAGGTTCCCGGGCCCCGATCCTGCGCTACGCCCGCGGCTGCTTCTGCGGGCTGTATCGCAAAACAAAATCAGCCGATGACGACCGATACCTGCGGCGTGCGGCTGCTCTCCGCGCCGCTCGTGGTGTACGAGGCGATCGCGAAGTACCACGTGCCCGACGTCAGCCCGTTGATCGTCGCGCTGGTCGAGGACGGGTCGGTGATCACCAGGGTGGTGCTCGACTGCGACGGCGAGGGGCCGTAGTAGACGCGGTACCCGGCGAGGTTGCCGAGGCTCGAGCCGTCGCTGTTGACCGTCGGGCGGGTCCAGCTGAGCACGGCCGACCCCGGGGTTCCGCCGGCCGCGGCGAGCACCTGGATCGAGAACACCGGCAGCCGGGTCGTGGCGACGCCGTCCGTCACGCGGATCTCGATGCCGCCGAACGTGCCCGACGTTCCGGCCGGAGGGGTGCCGTAGAGCCGGCCCGTATTGGCATTGAACAGCGCCCAGGAGGGCTTGCCGGTGATCTCGAAGCGCAACGGATCGCCGTCGGCGTCGAAGGCCGTGGGCTGGAAGTCGTAGGCCTCGTTCACCCGGACCGTGGATCGCGGCGTGCCGGTGAGGCTCGGAGCGCGGTTGCCCGTGGACGGGGAGGTGGGCGGGGCATCGGAAGTCGAGCCGCCGATGAGGTTGTCATTGCCGCAGGCGGCGAGCGCCACGGTCGCGATGATGCCGGGGATGCAGGCGCGAGCCACGCGCAGCGCGTCCCCCGGCAAGGTGGGGAACTGCAAGATGGTCTTCCTCGACGAATATGGGTCCGAACGGCACGCCCCGCTCGCATGGCAGGGCCAGCTTTAGCCGGGCAGGGGTTGGGTGGGCCTGCTTGGGACGCGGTGGAGAGACCGGTCGCCGTTCTCGGCGGGGCGCATTATGTTGATCCGGCGGGGAAAACACAAGCAATTGTGGTTTTCCGGCCACGGCCCGCTAGCGGTGGGGTCAGGGGTCCTTGAACTCCTCGGGCCGCAGGTCGTGCTTGGTCAGCAGCTTGTAGAAGTCGGTCCGGTTGCGCCGGGCCATGCGCGCCGCCTGGCTCACGTTGCCCTGGGTGATCTGCAGCAGCTGCACCAGGTACCCACGCGTGAACTCGTCACGCGCCTCGTCGAAGCTCGGCAGCGACGTGCTGGCGCCCTGCGCTTCGCGGACCTGTTCGAGCGAAATGACCGGTCCGGCGCCGAGGCTGGCGGCCTGCCGCACCACCATGCGCAGCTGGCGCACGTTGCCCGGCCACTTCGCCGTCGCCAGCGCCTCGAGCGCCTCCGGCGACATGGCGCGCTTCGGCTGCGACGTCTCGGCGGCGACGTCGTCCAGGCATTGCGCCACCAGCAGGGGAATGTCCTCCCGGCGCTTGCCGAGCGGAGGCAGTTCGATGTGCACCGCGCTCAGCCGGTCGAGCAGGTCGCGCGAGAAGCGGCCGTCGGCGGCCAGTTCCTCCGGCTTGCGGTCGCTGGTCGACAGCACGCGCAGGTCGGCGCCGCCCAGGCGCTTCGCCAGCCGCGCCTGCAGGGGCGGGGCGAGTTCGTCCACGTTGCGCAGGAAGATCGTGCCCGCGGCGGCCTCGTCGAGCGCCGCCAGCAGTTCGCGCTCACCGGCGTCGGCCGCCGGGTCGAGGCCGCTGCAGTCGAGTTTCACGAACGGCGCCTCCCGGCGGGTGCTCGCGCGATGGATCGAGCGCGCGAGCAGTTCCTTGCCGGAGCCAGGGTCGCCGGTGATCATCACGGCCGAGTCCGTGCCGGCGACGAGGTGCGCCTTGGCCAGGCGGTCCTCGACGATCGGGCTGCGGGTCGCGAACTCGGCACGCCAGTCCTCGGCCGTCTCGACGAAGCCGGAGGTGCGCAGCGCGCGCTGCACTTCCTCGAGCAGCTGTTCCTTCTCGACCGGCTTGGTGAGGAACGCGAACGCGCCGGCCTGCGTCGCCTTGACGGCATCGGGAATGGTGCCGTGCGCCGTCAGCAGGATGATGTTCAGCCCGGGCCAGCGACGCTGCAGCTCGCGCAGCAGCGAGATGCCGTCCATCTCCGGCATGCGCAGGTCGGTGATCACCAGGTCGGGGCGGAAACGCGCCACCGCCGCGAGGGCCTTGAGCGCGTTCTCCGCGGGCTCGACTTCGTACTTCTGCGAGCGCAGGCGGATCGTGAGCAGTCGCAGCAGGCCAGGGTCGTCGTCGACGACCAGGATGCGCGCAGGGCGTCGGCTCGGGCGCGTCATGGCCTCAGCGGGGCGGGGGGCGGTCGTTCGGCTGGGACGCGCCGTTCTGCTCGATCAGCGCGCGTTCCATCTCGGCCACCGCCTCGAGCTTGCGCTCCGCTTCCGCCAGCGCCTTGCGCAGCCGCGCGTTCTCCGCTGCCAGGGATGCGTAGCGCTTGTCGTCGTCCGCGTCGGCGGCCTGCAGCCGATGCTCCAGGTCCTCGCGCTGGCGGGCGATCTCGGCGTGCAGCGCGGCGCGCGCGCCGAACTCCTGCTGGAACGCCCGGGCCAGCCCCGCTTCCCCGGGCCTGAGGTCGTTCGGCCCCGCGAGCAGCGAGTCGATCAGCCGCTGGGCTTCCTGCGGGTTGCTGCCGGAGTGGCCGGCGGCACCGAGGGCGATCGCGTAACGCAGGCGATTCGCGGCCGTCGGGGCTTCCTGGGAGCGGACCAGCAGCGCGGCGAGTTCCGCGGCCTGCTGGGTGCCGTCGCCCGCGGCCATGCGCGCGAGCGGCTCGAGGTAAGGCGCGAGATCCGCCGCCTGGGTCGCGGCGTGCGCGACGCCCGCCGTCGGCGAGGCGGCCGGTGCCTTGGGGTGGGCTGCGCAGCCGGCGGCGAGACAGGCACCGGCGAGCAGGGCGCCGAGCGCGCGAGGAGCCATGAACTTGCCTGAGATATGATTCGTAACTATTTGAAAAATCATCTTAATTACTCGGCCATGGCCGCCTGCGGTCGGCGCCGGTCCGGCTCGACATTCTAGACCCTCGCGTCACGCATGGTGCGGTCGTGTCACCTCAGGGCCGGGCCCTGGGCCGGCAGGTGCACGCGGAAATGCGCGCCCGGGAACTCGCCGTCGACGATCTCGACGGTGCCGCCGTGGGCGTGCACGAATTCCTGCACCACCGAGAGCCCGATGCCCGTGCCCCGCACCAGCCCGCCCTGCGGGGTTGCGCCCTGGTAGAACGCCTCGAAGATGCGGTCGCGCTCGCCGGCCGGAATCCCGGGTCCGGTGTCGGCGACGTCGAGCACCACTTCGCGGCCGGCGTCGCCGATCCTGGCCCGTACCGTGATCGTCCCGCCGTCCGGCGTGAACTTCACTGCGTTCGAGATCAGGTTGTCGAGGATCAGGCGCAGCTTCGCCCGGTCGGCCTGCAGCGCGACGTCGTCGACCTGCAGGTCGAGTCGCAGGCGGTGGGCGTTGATCGGCAGCTGGTAGGTCTCGATCGCCGCCTTGACCAGGGGCTGCAGGCGCACGTCGGCCAGTTCGAGGCCGCTGCGCCGCGCCTGCCATTCGCTGTACGACAGCAGGTTCTCGATGAGCCGCTGCAGGCGCAGGCTGTTGTCGCGCAGGATGCCGCTCACCTCGCGCTGCTCGGCGCCGAGCGGGCCCACGGCCCCCTCGAGCAGCAGTTCCGTGCCTTCGCGCAGGTTGGCGAGCGGAGTCTTGAGTTCGTGCGACATGTGGCGCAGGAAGCGGTTGCGCTCCTCGGCGATCTCGCCGAGACGCTGGCGCAGCCACTCGAGCTGCCTGCCGAGGGACTCGAGGTCCGACGGGCCGCGCACGGACACCGGCCGCTCCAGCTGCCCGTGGCCGATGCTGCGGATCGCGTCGTCGATCTGCCGGATCGGCCGCGCGAAGAACACGGCGAAGAACACGATCAGGGCGAGCGTCACGGGCACCAGTGCCGCCGCCTGCCAGAACAGGCGCCGGCGCGCGCTCTCCGTTTCCGACTGCAGTTGCTTTAGCTCGCGGTCGGTCTGCGCGCTCGCGAGGTTGGAGAGCTGGCCGGCATCCTTGGCGAGCTGGCTGAATTCGCGCAGGGCGCCCGTGACCTGTGCCGGCGACCGGGTGCCGACGCCGGTTTCGACCGCGGCGATGCTCGCGCGCATGCGCTGGATCACCGCACCCCGGTTCGGGTCGCCCGGCAACAGGGCGAAGCTGTCGAGCGTCTGCACCAGCAGCTGCTGGTTCTGGCGGAACGTCTCGAGCAGGGCCGGGCGCGGGATGATCTGGTACAGGCGCACGGTCCGCTCGAGCGACGAGACCTGGCGCACGAGGGCCTGGGTGTACTGGGTCGCGGCGACCCCGTTCACCACCAGCCGCTCGCTCGCGGCGGCCAGGTTGCGCATCTCGACGGCGGCACTGATCGTGCCGAGCAGCAGCGGCAGCGCGACGATGGCGAAACCGAGCAGGATCAGTCCGCTCAGGGAGCGCGGGCGCAGGATGACGGGTCTCAGCACGCGCGCATCTTAACCTCCCGGCGCACGGTATCCTGCCCCCATGGATCGCTCCTCGCACCCGTACTCGGCCCTCGGTCCCGACCTGGTCGTGCAGGCCGTCGAGCGCCTGGGCTACGTCTGCGACGGGCGGGTCCTCGCGCTCAACAGCTACGAGAACCGCGTGTACCAGGTGGGCCAGGAGGAAGGGCCCCCGCTGATCGCCAAGTTCTACCGCCCGGGCCGCTGGAGCACGCCAGCCATCCTCGAGGAGCACGAGTTCGCCCTCGAGCTGCAGCGTGCCGAGGTGCCCGTGGTCGCACCGCTGGTGCGCGAGGGTCGCAGCCTGTTCGAGCTCGGTGTGTTCCGTTACGCGCTTTATCCGCGGCAGGGCGGGCGCTGGCCCGAACTCGCGACCCGCGAGGAGCGCCAGTGGATGGGCCGCTTCCTCGCCCGCATCCACGCGGTGGGCCGGACGCGGACCTTCCGCCACCGGCCACGCCTCGACTGGGAGGCGCTCGGCACGGGGACCGCCCGCTACCTGCTGGAGGCCGGGTGGATCCCCGCGCATCTCGAGGCGGCCTACACGACGGTGGTCGAGGATGCGCTCGCGCTCATCGAGCAGCGGTTCGCGGCGGCCGAACCGCTGCGGGTGCTGCGGCTGCACGGCGACTGCCACCCCGGCAACGTGCTGTGGACGGACGCCGGTCCGCACTTCGTCGACCTCGACGATTGCGTGAGCGGCCCCGCGGTGCAGGACCTGTGGATGCTGCTGTCGGGCCGGACGGAGGAAATGGCCGCGCAGCTGCGCGACGTGCTCGACGGCTACGCGGATTTCGCCGATTTCGAGTACCACGAGCTCGCGCTGATCGAGCCGCTGCGCACGCTGCGGCAGATGCACTATGCGGGCTGGCTGGCCCGGCGCTGGGACGACCCGGCGTTTCCCCGCGCGTTCCCGTGGTTCGGCGAGCCGCGCTACTGGGAGCAGCACGTGCTCGACCTGCGCGAGCAGCTCGCGGCGATGAGCGAGCCGCCGCTCGCCCCTTAGGCGCCGGCAGGCTCAGTCCGCGACGCGCTGGTACGCGTCGGGCGCCTCGAGCGTCACCGACTGCCCGTCGCAGGAAAAGCGCTGGCGCTCGAACACGTCGGCCGACACCCGGGTGTAGGTGGCCCCGGTCGACACCGCGTAGGCGACGCGGCCGTTCGGGTCTTCGTAGAACCATGCGGCGCCATTCACCTCGATGGTGCCCATGCCGCGGCGCACGCCGTCCTTGTCGCCGAACTCGACGCGGCCGGTCTGCTCGGTCGCCTTGACCCGCACGACGCGCGTGACGTTGGCGACGTCCCCGTCGAAATAGAGGATGTTGAGGACCTGCCGGGGAATTTCCCACTCGAAGGCCACGCCGCGCCGGCCGTTCATGAAGCGCGACCCGGCGAGCAGGCCGAGGTCGCCCCAGCCGTCGGTGTTGAGGGCGTCGAAGCCCATCAGGCGCCGCACCGTGCGCACGCTCACGCTCGTCGACGACGCCTTCGCCGGGGCGCTCAACTGCTCGCGCAGCGTCGTGGGCAGGCGATAGGGCTTGCCGAAGGCCATGGCCGGTCCCTCCTTCACGGTCGGGTCCCCGGGCTCGGCCGCGCGGCACCCGGCCGGCGGGCCCCGTGCGACCCGTTGATTGTGCGAATCTTTTTCATTTGCGAGCTTCCGTCCACCCGCCGGCGTGCAGGGCCGGCCGTACGCGTTTCGGCCAATTCTCTCCCACGGCCGCGCCGGGCAATGAGAATCGCCTCCCACTTGTAACGGCAGGCGGGTTGCTAGCATTAGCCCATGCCTTCCTCGATCCTGGTGACCGGCGGTGCCGGCTACATTGGCAGCCACGTCCTGCGCCAGCTGCGTGAGCGCAGCGAGCGGGTCGTGGTGCTCGACAACCTCTCGACCGGCTACCGCAGCGCGGTGCTCGGCGCGCCCCTGGTCGTCGGCGACACCGCCGACCGCGACCTGGTGGCGAACGTGCTCGCGGAGCACTCGATCGACACGGTCCTGCACTTCGCGGCCCACACGATCGTCCCCGAGTCGGTCGCGGACCCGCTCAAGTACTACGGGAACAACACCTGCGCGACCCGCAACCTGCTCGAGCAGTGCGACCGCGCCGGCGTGCGCCACTTCGTCTTTTCCTCGACGGCGGCCGTCTACGGCATCCCGGAGGGCGGGCTCGCGGCCGAGGGATCGCCCACGGTGCCGATCAACCCGTACGGCATGTCGAAGCTGATGAGCGAGTGGATGCTGCGCGACCTCGCGGCCGCCTCGCGCCTGCGCTACGTCGCGCTGCGCTACTTCAACGTGGCCGGCAGCGACCCGGGCGGACGGATCGGCCACACCGCGCCGAACGCCACGCTGCTGGTCAAGGTCGCCTGCCAGCACGCCGTGGGCATCCGGCCGCAGGTGTCGGTGTTCGGCACCGACTATCCGACGCCGGACGGCACGGGCGTGCGCGACTACATCCACGTGGAGGACCTCGCGAGCGCGCACCTGTGCGCGCTCGACTACCTGCGCGGCGGCGGCGAGTCGACCACGCTCAACTGCGGCTACGGGCACGGCTACAGCGTGCGCGAGGTGCTCGACATGGTGTGCCGCGTGCGCGGCGGCCAGCCGCTGACCGTGGCGGAAGCGCCGCGTCGCGCCGGCGATCCGCCGAGCCTCGTGGCCGTGGCGGAGAGGATCCGGGCGACGCTGCGCTGGCAGCCTCGCCACGACGACCTCGAGACGATCGTGCGCACCCAGTTCGACTGGGAGCGGCGGCTGCTCGCGGATCCTGCGCTGCAGCGGAACTGAATCGCGCCAGGGGCGTCGAAGACGGCGCGGACGGAGCCGCATGCTATCCTCGCCGCGCCCCCATTCACTGACCGTGGACCTCCCGTGAAAG
Source organism: Pseudomonadota bacterium (assembly GCA_052035645.1). Taxonomy (GTDB): domain Bacteria; phylum Pseudomonadota; class Gammaproteobacteria; order Steroidobacterales; family Steroidobacteraceae; genus RPQJ01. Next base: position 31,452 of record JBPOHK010000016.1, on the reverse strand, counting down.
AGCACATTCCCGGTACTCTCGCCGCGCGCCTGCCGGTCCTGATCGTCCTCGCGGCCTCGCTCGTCCTCGCCGGCTGTGGCGGCGGCGGTGGCGGCAGCTCGAACCAGGCGCCGGTGGCTTCGTTCACGGTCTCGCCCGCGTCGGGCCAGGCGCCCGTGACGGTGACCGTGAACGCCTCCGCCTCGAGCGACCCGGACGGCTCGATCTCGAGCTACGCGTGGAGCTTCGGCGACAGTTCCAGCGGCTCGGGCGTGACCACGACGCACGAGTACGCGGTGGCGGGCTCCTACACGATCACGCTCACCGTCCGGGACAATCGCGGCGCCACCTCGACGGCGCAGCAGACGGTGACGGTCACCTCCGGCCCGCCGCCGGCCAGCGTCAAGGTGAGCGGGCGCATCACCTACGAGCGCGTGCCCTTCGCGAATGCCAGCGGCGGCGGCCTCGACTACAGCCGCACGACGGCTGCGCCGGCGCGCGGCATCGTGGTCGAGCTGCTGCGCAGTTCCAATTCCTCGGTGCTCTTCACCACCGCCACGGACTCGAACGGCAACTACTCGTTCGACACCGCGCCGGTCAGCACCGACGTGAAGGTGAGGGCCAGGGCGCAGACGCGCTCGACCTCGGGCGCCACCTGGGACGTGCAGGTGAAGAACAACACCAATGCGGACGCGCTCTACGTCATGGACAGCGCGTCGTTCAACACCGGCACGGCGAACGTGACCCGGAACCTGCTCGCCGACTCGGGCTGGCCCGACTTCCAGGGGACGAGCTACACGGGCACCCGCGTCGCCGCCCCGTTCGCCATCCTCGACTCGATGTACAGCGCGGTGCAGTTCGTGGTCACCCAGGGCGGCGACCCCACGATCGCGCTGCCTGCGCTCAACGTGTTCTGGAGCCCGCAGAACCGCTCCTCGAACGACTTCACGCCGGCCACCGGCAACATCCAGACGACCCTGTACCGCACCGGCGCGGACGGCGGCATCTACGTGCTCGGCAACGACGGCGTGGACACCGACGAATACGACGAGCACGTGCTGACGCACGAGTTCCAGCACTACCTGCAGGACAACACCAGCCGCGACGACACGGTCGGCGGCTCGCATTCCTTCGGCGAGAAGCTCGACCTGCGCGTGGCGTTCAGCGAAGGCTATGCGAACGCGTTCTCCGGGATGTCGCTCGGCGACCCCCTGTACCGCGACTCGTTCGGGGCCAGCCAGAGCGGCGACAGCGGCTTCAACCTCGAGACGACGTCCGTGAACCCGGCGGGCTGGTTCAACGAGTCGACGCTCGCAGCGCTGCTCTGGGACCTCTACGACGGCGCGGCCGACGCCAACGACGGCGTGAACCTCTCCTACGCGACGATCTTCGACACCTTCCGCTCGACGCTGCGCACGGGCCAGCCGCTCACCAGCATCTTCCCGCTGGTGGTGGCGCTCAGGACGGCCAATCCGGGCGCCGCCTCCGCGATCAACACGCTGGTCGGCAGCCGCGGCATGGTCGCCGGCACCATGGACCCGTTCGGCTCGACGGAAACCAACAGCGGCAGCAACACGGACGCGCTGCCCCTGTACACCAACCTCGCGCTGAACGGCGGGGCAGTCACGCTGTGCGGCAACCGCACGGAAGGCACGTACAACAAGATCGCGAACCGTCGCTTCCTGAAGTTCACGCTCGCCGGCACGGTCAACGCCACGATCCGGGCGGTCTTCAATGCCGGCGCCTCGGACACGACGCCTGGGCAGGTCACGCCCGACCCGGACATCGTGCTGTTCAACGGCGGCGCGATCGCGGTCGCGGAGTCGTCCAACGCGAACCAGGAGGACCTCGTGCGCACGCTCGCCCCGGGCGACTACGTGGTCGAGGTCTATGAATACAGTCACATCGAGGACCCTGCGACGGGGACGCCCCGGGGCAGGACGTGCTACAACGTCACCCTCACGGGTTGAGCATCGACCGGCAGAGAAACGCATGAACGCAACGACCCACGGATACGTCCGGCTCGCCACGCTCGCGGTCGCCCTGGCCCTCGCGCTCGGCCTCGCGGCCTGCGGCGGCAAGGCCGACGGCGGCGGCGCCAAGGTGCGGGTCAAGCCGCACGCCGGCACGGAGCAGGCGCGCGACAAGCCGTCGGCCGCCACCGCCGAGGAGGACGACGCACGTCTCGCGTCGGCCGTGATCAGCGGCAAGACCTCGGCCCCGGTCGACCTCAAGTACGACCTGTCCGCCAAGCCGCAGGTCGGCGTGCCCTTCGAGATCGAACTCGTCTTCCATCCGCGGCTGCCGGCCGACACGCTCGAGATCGAGGTGACGGGCATGCCCGGCCTGTCGATCGTGCAGCAGGGTGCCTTCAAGTTCGACAAGGTCGTCGCGGGGACGCCGTACTCGCAGAAGGTGACGGTACAGGCCGACGCCGACGGCACCTACTACGTCAGCGTGCTGGCCCGGATGATCACCGCGGTGCAGACCGAGGTGCGCACGTTCTCGGTGCCGGTGGTGCTGGGCACGGCCCCGGCTGCCGCCAAGCCCGCACCCCAGAAGGACGCCGCCGGCCAGGCGGTCGAGCCCATGCCGGCCGCGGAGCCCAAGGCCGGCCAGTAGGCCGGGCCGCTCCGGATGGCCGGGCGGGCGGGACCGCCCGCCGGCCAGGCACCCCGGGGCGGTCGCACCAGCCCGTGGGGCAGGCCGGAACGAGGCCGCTCCGCGACCGGGCCGGGCGCCGGGCGAAGGCGCCCAAATCCGGTATACTCCGCGCCCTTTTGACCCCCCGGCGCCCCCCCGTGTCCTCCAATCCCACGCAATTCCTGCGCAACATCGCCATCATCGCGCACGTCGACCACGGCAAGACCACGCTCGTCGACCAGCTCCTCAAGCAGTCCGGCACCTTCGACGCCCGCACCGTCGTCCCCGAGCGGGTCATGGACTCGAACGCGCTCGAGAAGGAGCGCGGCATCACCATCCTCGCGAAGAACACGGCGATCCGCTGGAACGGCTATCGCATCAACATCGTGGACACGCCCGGGCACGCCGACTTCGGCGGCGAGGTCGAGCGCGTGCTGTCCATGGTCGACTCGGTGCTGCTGCTGGTGGACGCGGTGGACGGCCCCATGCCGCAGACGCGCTTCGTGACGCAGAAGGCCTTCGCGCACGGCCTGCGACCGATCGTGGTGATCAACAAGATCGACCGCCACGAGGCGCGCCCGAACTGGGTGCTCGACCAGACCTTCGACCTGTTCGACCGACTCGGCGCCACCGAGGCGCAGCTCGACTTCCCCGTCGTGTACGCCTCGGCGATCCAGGGCTTCGCGTCCTTCGACCCGGCGCACCGCGGCGGCGACATGAAGGCGCTGTTCGAGACCATCGTGAAGCACTGCCCGCCGCCGGACGTCGACCTCGACGGCCCGCTGCAGCTGCAGGTCTCGCAGCTCGACTACTCGAGCTACGTCGGCGCGATCGGCATCGGCCGCATCAAGCGCGGCAAGATCCGCAAGGGCATGAACGTCACCGTGGTCGACAGCCACGGCCAGGCCCGCAGCGAAAAGATCATGCAGGTGCTCGGCTTCCACGGACTGAACCGGGTCGAGGTCGAAGAGGCCGGCGCCGGCGACATCGTCGCGTTCTCGGGCATCGAGCGCCCGGCGATCTCCGAGACGCTCTGCGACCCGTCGCGCCCGGAGGCGCTGCACGCGCTGATCGTCGACGAGCCCACGATCGGCATGACGTTCGAGGTCAACACCTCGCCGTTCGCCGGCAAGGAAGGCAAGTTCATCACCAGCCGCCAGATCCGCGAGCGCCTGTTCCGCGAGGCGCTCACGAACGTGGCGCTGCGCGTCGAGGAGACGGACGACCCGGACAAGTACCAGGTCTACGGCCGCGGCGAACTGCACCTCGGCGTGCTGCTCGAGAACATGCGGCGCGAAGGCTACGAGATCGCGGTCTCGCGCCCGCGCGTCGTCATCAAGGAGATCGACGGCGTGAAGAACGAGCCGTACGAGATCCTCGCGGTCGACATCGAGGACTCGAGCCAGGGCGCCGTGATGACGGCGCTCGGCAGCCGCGGCGGCCTGCTGCAGGCCATGCACCCGGACGGCAAGGGGCGCGTGCGGCTCGACTACGTGATCCCGGCGCGCGGCCTGATCGGCTTCCAGACCGAGTTCCGCACGCTCACCTCGGGCCTCGGCCTGCTGTTCCACGTGTTCGACCACTACGCGCCGGTCTCGGACCGCGAGATCGCGAGCCGCCAGAACGGCGTGATGATCTCGAACGGCACGGGCACGGTGCTCGGCTATTCGCTCTTCAACCTGCAGGAGCGCGGCAAGCTGATGTGCTCGCACGGCGACGAGGTCTACGAAGGGCAGGTCATCGGCATCCACAGCCGCGACAACGACCTGGTCGTGAACCCGCTGAAGGGCAAGAAGCTCACCAACATGCGCGCGGCCGGCAAGGACGAGAACATCGTGCTGACGACGCCGATCCGCTACACGCTCGAGCAGGCGATGGAGTTCATCGAGGACGACGAGCTGGTCGAGATCACGCCGTCGTCGATCCGCATCCGCAAGCGGCAGCTCAAGGAACTCGACCGCAAGCGTGCCGGCCGCTCGGCCGCCTCGGTCGAGGACTGAGGGCGGGGCCCGGGCGGGACGGGTTCAGGCGACGCGGTCTGCCGTCATCGGCGGCATCGAGGCCACGTCGATCAGCGGGCCGAGCAGCTCGATCGGCTGCGGCGCGCTGATGTAGTTGCCCTGCGCATACGGCACGCCGATCTCGGCGAGGCACTGCAGGACTTCCGGCGAGTCGGCCCGCTCGGCGATGGTCGCGATGCCCATCGCGTTGCCGATGCGGGCGATGGCCTCGACCATGCTGCGGTCGATCGGGTCCGCGATCACGTTGTGGACGAACTGGCCGTCGATCTTCAGGAAGTCGACCGGCAGGTTCTTCAGGAACATGAACGAGGACAGGCCGCTGCCGAAGTCGTCCAGCGAGAAGCGGCAGCCGCGGGCGCGCAGTTCGTTGATGAAGCGCGTGGCCGCCGCGAGGCCCGTCATGGCCGCCGTCTCCGTCAGCTCGAAGCACAGGGCGCCGGGGCTCATGTCCGCCGCGGTGATCTCCGCAATGACGTAGTCCAGGAACTGCTCGTCGTTCAGCGTGGTCGGCGAGACGTTCACCGCGAGGGTGAAGTGCGAGCGGCGGCCCTCGTCGCTGCGGCGGTGGACGTAACGCGTGCAGGCCTGCCGCACGACCCAGCGGTCGATCGCCGGCATGAGGTTGAAGCGCTCGGCCGCCGGGATGAACTCCGAGGGCCGTACCAGTTCGCCCGCCTCGTCGCGCATCCGCAGCAGCAGCTCGAAGTGGCGCTCGACGCGGGCGCCGTGGCGGATCGGCACGATCGGCTGGCACAGCAGCTCGAGACGGTTCTCCTCGCAGGCCCGGTTGATGCGCGACACCCACTGCATCTCGCGGTGCCGCTCCGGCGCGCGGCCCTCGGCGTAGGTCTGCACGCGGTTGCGGCCGGAGTCCTTGGCGGAATAGCAGGCGACGTCCGCCGCGCTCATGACCGCGGCCGGCGTCTCGGCGTGCGAGTTGACCTCGGCCAGGCCGATCGAGACCCCGACGTTCATGACGCGGTCCTGCCACACGAAGCGGAAGTCGCGGATCGCCTGGCGCAGGTTCTCGGCGATCCGCGCGGCCATCTCGAGGGTGCAGTCCTCGAGCAGCACGCCGAACTCGTCGCCGCCGAGCCGCGCGAGCGTGTCGCGGGTGCGGATGCGGGTCTGCAGCACGCTGGTGATCTGCTTGAGCAGCCGGTCGCCGGCCTGGTGGCCGCAGGTGTCGTTCACGACCTTGAACTGGTCCAGGTCGAGGTACATCAGCACGTGGTTGACGCTCTCGTCGCTGCGCGCGCTGCGCAGGGCGTCGGTGAGCCGCTGCTCGAACTCGCGGCGGTTGATCAGGCCGGTGAGCGCGTCGTGGGTCGCCTGGTAGGCGAGGGCGCGCTGCAGGCGACGCTCCTGGCTGACGTCGTGGAACACCATGACCACGCCGATCAGGCGGCCGCCGCGGTCGCGGATGGGCGAGGCGGAGTCCTGGATGGAGATCTCCTGGCCGCGCCGGTTGATCAGCAGCGACGGTTCCTCCATCTCGACCAGCCGGCCTTCCTTCAGGCAGCGCAGGATCGGGCTGTCGACGGGCTGGCGGGTCGTCTCGCTCACCACCCGGAAGACCTCGGCCACCGGCCGTCCGGCCGCCTCGCGGGTCTCCCAGGCGGTCAGTTCCTCGGCGACGGGATTCAGGTACTCGACGCGTCCGTCGGCGTCGGCCGTGATCACGGCGTCGCCGATGGACTGCAGCGTGACCTGCGCCTTCTCCTTTTCCTCGTAGAGCTGGATTTCGGCGCGCTTGCGCACCGAGATGTCGGTGATCGTGCCCTCGTAGCCCTCGGTTCCGCCGTCCTTGCCGCGCACGACGCGGGCGTTCTCGATCACCGTGATCAGCGAGCCGTCGCGGCGGCGCATCTGGCACTCCGCGTCGCGCACCATGCCGTCGCGGTGCAGGGCCTCGACGATGCGGTCGCGGTCTTCGGGCTGGGCGTAGATGTCCACCGTGCGGCGGATGGCGAGCATCTCCTCGCTGCTCTCGTAGCCGAACATGGCCACCAGGGCGGGATTCACGGACGCGAAGCGGCCGTCGACGCTCGAGCGGTAGACGCCTTCCACCACGTTCTCGAACAGCCCCCGGTACTGCGATTCGCTGCGGCGCAGGGCCTCCTCGGAGCGCTTGCGCTCGATCGCGATCGCCGCGAGCGCGGTCAGGCGGCTCATGAGCTCGAAGTCGCGGCGCAGCGGGCTGCGCGGCTGGCGGAAATACAGCGCCACCGTGCCGAGCATGCGGCCGTCCGAGGACCGGATCGGTGTCGACCAGCAGGCGCGCAGGCCGGCTTCGAGCGCCGGCTGGCGCTGGTGTTCCCACAGCGCGTCGCGCGCGATCTCGGCCACCACGACCTGGCGCTGCAGGAAGATGGCCGCGGCGCAGGAGCCGTTGCGCGGCCCGACCTCGACCCGGCCGAGCCGGGCCAGGAAGGGCGCGGGCAGGCGGCGGCCCGCGGCGTGGCAGAGCACGTTCGCCTCGGCGTCGAACACGCAGACGCTGCACCACGCTTCCGGCGTCACGCGCTCCGCGGTCTCGGTCAGTGTCTCGAGGGTCACGGCCAGCTCGACGTTGCCGGTGATGCGCTCGAACACGCGCCGCTCGCCGGCCGCCAGGAACTCGCTGCGCTTGCGCTCGGTGATGTCGGTGATGCTGCCGCGGATCAGGCGCCGCCCGGAGGAGGGCAGCCGGACCAGGCGCACTTCACAGGGGATGTCGTGGCCCAGCGCGTCGCGGTGCAGCCACTCGAAGCTGGGCGCCTCGCCCGCCAGCGCGCGATCGATGTGGCCGCGCTGCACGCCGAAGGAGGGCGTGCCGTCGGCCTGCTCCGGCGGGCTGATGCGCTCGGGGCCGGTGGCCAGCAGCTCCTCGCGCGTCATCTTGAAGAAGCGGATCGCGTTGTCGTTGCACTCGACGAACCGGCCGAGGTCGACGTCGAGGACGACGATGGCCTCGGGTGCGTTCTCGACCAGCGTGCGGTAGCGCGCCTCGCTCTCGCGGATCGCGGCCTCGGCCAGCTTGCGGTCGGTCGTGTCGCGCAGGCACACGACGTAGACGCCGCGGTCGTCGAGGCGCACCTTGCTCACGCCGATCTCGGCGTCGAACAGCGCGCCGCCCCGGTTGCGGCCCTTGGTCTCGCGCGGTGCGAGGTCGACCTGCGTGTTCTCGAGCGATTCGGCCAGCTCGTCGAGGGCCGCGACCATGTCCGGCTGGCGCGCCAGCGACGGGATGAGCAGCTCGAGCCTGCGGCCGCGCACCTCATCCTCGCGGAAGCCGAAGATCCGCTCGCCCGTGGCATTGAGCGTCTGGATGTGGCCGCCTTCGTCGACCGTCAGGATCGCGTCCTTGACGTGGTCGAGGATGACCTGCAGCTGCGCCTCCGCACTCTCGCGGACCTCGCGCGTGAACGCGTTGGTCTCGTCGGCGAGCAGGCGCATGGAACGGACGACGCCCTTGCGCTCCTCGTCCCACTCGCCGTAGGCGGTGCTGATGAGTCCGAGCAGCCGGCGCAGGTCGAACTGGCCGGAGTCGTCCCGGGACTGCTCGAAGTGCTGCCGGAGGAGCGGGTGGAGATTCATGCGCGGGCGTTCAGCGCGGGGGGCGGGCCGGCAGGGGGGTCGACCCGGCGGGCACGGGCGGCGGACGGCGCGCGGGCCCGCCTTTCGGCGGCGCGCACGTCGTCCACGGGCCGCGTGCCGAGCCAGTGCAGCACGCGACGATCACGAGTCGCCTTGTCGAACAGCCGATTCATCCCTGCAGCGCCAGCCTCACGCGCATCCGCCCCACGGATGGCCACCGATGGTAGGGCGTGGGTGAGTCCACCGGTGTGAATGGCGTCACATCCCGCTGGCCCGCGGCCCGATTCGGTAAAATGGCGGCCCCGAACCCGAGCCGCGACCCGCCCCGGTGACCTGCCCGACCGAACCGATGCCGTCCCCGCTGCTGGTCGACGACGACCCGGCGCCCTTCGTCGTCCTGCGTCCCGCGGGCGCGGCGCCGGCGCTGCTGGTGTGCGACCACGCCAGCCGCGCGTTCCCGAGCCGGCTCGGGCGGCTCGGGCTGCCGGAGCTGCCGACCTGGCAGCACATGGCCTGGGACATCGGCGCGGGCGAGCTGACGCGGGGCCTGGCCGACGCCCTCGATGCGCCGGCCATCCTCGCCGGTTACTCCCGACTGGTCGTGGACTGCAACCGCGCGCCGGAAGACGACGAAGCCTTCCGCAAGGTCAGCGACGGCTGCCCGATTCCCGGCAACCAGCAGCTCGACGAGGTCGAACGGCGCGTGCGCCTCGCCGCCCTGTTCGACCCGTACCACGAGTGCATCGCGGCGATGCTGGCGGCGTTCCGCGCGCGCGGCGTCGTGCCGCTGGTGATCGCGGTGCACAGCTTCACGCCGGCGCTCGGCGACGGTCCGCGCCGCCCCTGGCACGTCGGCGTCCTTTGGGACCGTGACGAGCCCAACGCTCGCCGCCTGCTGCGCGGGCTCGCCGGCGTCGAAGGCCTCGTCGTCGGCGACAACGAGCCCTACAGCGGCAAGCACCCGTCCGACTACACGATCGACCACCACGCGGAGCGTCCCGGGCTGCCGCACCTCTGCCTGGAGGTGCGCCAGGACCTGCTCGAGTCGCCGGCGGGCATGGAGCGCTGTGTGCGCCTGCTCGCGGCGCAGATTGCCCCGCTGCTCGGCGATCCCGAGGTCCACCGCCTGCTGCACGAGGAGTCCGGCGCATGGCGACGCGCGACCCGCCGCTGACCCTGGGCGTCGAGGAGGAATACCTGCTGGTCGACCGCGAGAGCGGCGCGGTGGCCAGCGAGCCGCCCCCGCAGCTGTTCGCCGACCTGCACGACCGCACGGGCGGGCGGGCGTTCCCGGAGTTCCTGCGCTCGCAGGTCGAGGTGGCGACGCCGGTGTGCCGCACGGCGGGAGAGGCGCGCCGCGAGCTGGCCGCACTGCGGCAGGCGGTGATCGAGGAGGCCGCGCGCTACGGCCTGGCGCCGATCGCGGCCTCCAGCCACCCGTTCTCGCTCACGGCCCGGCAGAAGCGCACCGACAAGGAGCGCTACGTCGCGCTGCTCGAGGAGATGCAGGGCGCGGCCCGCCGCATGATGATCTGCGGCCTGCACGTGCACGTCGGCATCGACGACGACGAGTTGCGCATCGACGTGATGAACCAGCTGACGTACTTCCTGCCGCACCTGCTGGCGCTCACCTGCAGCTCGCCGTTCTGGGAGGGCGAGCGCACGGGCCTGATGTCCTTCCGCCTCATGGTGTTCAACGGCGTGCCGCGCACGGGCCTGCCCGAGCACTTCGACAGCTGGAGCGAGTACCGCCGCCACACCGACACGCTGATCGAGACCGGCGTGATCGCCGACACCTCGCGCATCTGGTGGGACCTGCGCCCGAGTTCGCGCTACCCCACGCTCGAGACCCGGGTGCTCGACTGCTGCACGAGCCTCGACGACGCCGTGCGGCTCGCCGCGCTGAACCAGTGCCTGGTGCGCATGCTCTTCCGGCTGCGCCGCGGCAACCAGCGCTGGCGCCGCTATCCCGCGCTGCTGGTCGGCGAGAATCGCTGGCGCGCGATGCGCTATTCCTCCGACGCCGGGCTGCTCGACCTGGGTCGCCAGCGCATCGTGCCCTTCGCCGAATTGCTGGAGGAGATCATCGCGCTGGTGCGCGAGGATGCCAGTGCCCTCGGCTGCGAGGCCGAGATCGAGGGCCTGCGCGAGATCCTGCGCCGGGGCACGAGCGCGCACCGCCAGCTGCGCGTGTACGAGGCGGCGCTGGCGCAGGGCGCGGACGAGTCGCAGGCGCTGCGGCAGGTCGTCGACTGGCTGGTGGCGGAGACGGCGCGCGCATGAACCCGACCGCGGCCCGCCTCGATCGCCGGCTCTGCGTGGCGCCGATGATGGACTACACCGATCGCCACTGCCGCTACCTGCTGCGCCTGCTGAGCCCGCACGCGCTGATGTACACGGAGATGGTGACGGCGCAGGCCCTGGCGCACGGGGACGTCGAGCGGCTGCTGGGCTTCGATCCGGCCGAACACCCGGTCGCGCTGCAGCTCGGCGGGTCGCATCCGGAGCTGCTGGCGCGCGGCGCCAGGCTCGGTGCCGCGCGCGGTTACGACGAGATCAACCTCAACGTCGGCTGCCCGAGCGACCGCGTGCAGAGCGGCCGGTTCGGCGCCTGCCTGATGGCGGAGCCGGGGCTGGTCGCCGAGTGCCTGCGCGCCATGCGCGAGGCGGTCGAGGTCCCGGTGACCGTGAAGTGCCGCATCGGGATCGACGGGCACGACGACTACGCGTTCTTCGAGCGCTTCGTCGCGGCCGTCCACGCGGCCGGCATCGACGTGTTCATCGTCCATGCCCGCAAGGCGTTCCTGCAGGGGCTCAGCCCGAAGGAGAACCGCGAAGTCCCGCCGCTGCGCTACGACGTCCCCGAGCGCCTCAGGCGCGAGCACCCGCAACTGTGCGTCGTGCTGAACGGCGGCCTGCGCGACCTCGCGACGATCGAGGCGTGGCTGCCGCGGTTCGACGGCGTCATGCTCGGCCGGCAGGCGTACCAGGAGCCGTACCTGCTCGCGCAGCTCGAGGCCCGGCTGTGGCCGGGCGGCGCGGCGATGCCCGCGCGCGAGGACGTGGTGCTGGCCTATGCGGACTACGTCGAGCGCATGCTCGTCGCGGGGCACCGGCTGCCCGCGCTGCTGCGCCACGTGCAGGGGCTGTACGCCGGACAGCCCAATGCGCGGGCCTGGCGACGCTTCCTCAGCGAGAACGCGCACCGGCCCGGGGCCGGCGCCGAGCTGCTGCGCCAGTCCCTGCGCATGTTCGGGCGCGCCGCGTGAGGCCTCGCCCGGCGCGACTCAAGCGGCTTGCGCGCCGGCCGATAGCCGGCTGACGGACCCCGCGTCGAACCCCCGGCCGGACGGGGCGGGGATCGCCGGTCGGACCCTGTATACTTTACAGATTGTCGTCGGCCGGGCCGGGATGGCCGGGCACAGGGGATCAGGACGTGTCGAGCACAGAGACGGAAGTTGCCGTCCTCTTCGCGGACGTGGTCGGGAGCACTCGGCTCTACGAGGTGCTCGGGGACCATGCGGCCCGCGAAATGATCGTTAAGTGCGTCGGGCTGATGCGCGAGGCGACCGAGCGCAACCGTGGCACGGTGATCAAGACGATCGGCGACGAGATCCTGGCGATCTTCCCGACCGCCAACGACGCCGTGAACGGCGCCGCCGAGATGCAGCAGGACATCGGCGCCCAGCCCGAGCTGCTGGTGCAGGGCCAGCACGTGGCCATCCGCATCGGCTGCCATTTCGGGCCGGTCGTGCTCGAGAACAAGGACATCTTCGGCGCCACGGTCCACACGGCCAACCGCATGACGAGCCAGGCCAAGGCCGGCCAGGTCGTCCTGAGCGGCGACACCGTCAGCCGCCTGTCCTCCGAGTGGCGAGGCGTGAGCCGGCGCATCGACGTGACGACCGTGCGCGGCCTCGCCGAGGACATGGAGCTCTACGAGGTGCTCTGGCAGCAGGAAGACGTCACGAGCATGCTGCCGTCGATCGAGATCGAGTCGCGCAGGGGCCACCGGCCGGGCAAGGTCCGCCTGTACTACCAGGGGCAGGAGCACGTGCTCGACGATGCCAAGAAGGTGTTCACCCTGGGCCGCGCCGAGGAGAACGACGTCGTCGTGAAGGGTTCGCTGATCTCGCGGCTGCACGCCAAGATCGAGGTGAGCCGCGACAAGTTCCTGCTCGTCGACCAGAGCACGAACGGCACGTTCGTGATCAACCACGAAGGGCGCGAGTCCTTCGTGCGGCGCGACTCCGTGCCGCTCGCCGGCAAGGGCTTCATCGGCCTCGGCAAGCTGCCCGAGGCGAACGCCCCGGACGCCATCCGCTACCAGCTCGAAGACTGAACGGGGTTTCCTCTTTTTCGCGGCGTGGCGAAAAAGAGGAATGTCCCCTGTTTTTCAGCCGAGGGCTTGCTTCACCTTGAGGTACTGCTCGCGCAGCGCGGGCGGCGTGCGGCTGCCGAATTCCTCGAGGTACTTGCCGATCTCGTCGATCTCGCGGTGCCAGGCGTCGCGGTCGAGGTCGAGCAGCTGGTGCACGGTCTCCTCGGGCAGGTTCAGCGAGGCGAGGTCCAGGTCTTCCTTGCGCGGCAGGTAGCCGATCGGCGTCTCCTGCGCGCCGGCGCGGCCCTCGCAGCGGTCGATGATCCAGGACAGCACGCGCAGGTTGTCGCCGAAGCCGGGCCACAGGAACTTGCCGTTCCGGTCCTGGCGGAACCAGTTGACGTGGAAGACCTTCGGCAGCTGCCGGGCGCGGCCCTCGAACGACAGCCAGTGCGACCAGTAGTCGGCGAAGTTGTACCCGCAGAACGGCTTCATCGCCATGGAGTCGCGACGCACGACGCCGACCTGGCCGACCGCGGCCGCGGTCGTCTCGGACGCCATGCCGGCGCCCACCAACACGCCGTGCTGCCAGTCGCGGGCCTCGTACACCAGCGGCGCCACCTCGCGGCGCCGGCCGCCGAAGAGGATCGCCGAAATGGGCACGCCTTCCGGGTGCTCCATCAGGTGGTTGTAGGCCGGGTTCTGCTTCGCCGACACGGTGAAGCGCGAATTCGGGTGGGCGGCCGGGCCGTTGGCCTTGTCGTAGGGGCGGCCCTGCCAGTCGATGGCCGGCGAGCCGCTGATGCGGCCTTCCCACCACGGCTGGTTGTCGGCCGTCACGGCGACGTTCGTGAAGATCGTGTCGTGGTGGATCATCTCGTAGGCGTTGCGGTTGGTCTTCGGGCTGGTGCCGGGCACCACGCCGAAGAAGCCGGCCTCGGGGTTGATCGCGCGCAGGCGGCCGTCGCTGCCCACGTGCAGCCACGCGATGTCCTCGCCGATGGTCCACACCTTCCAGCCCGGCATCGTGTCCGGCGGGATGAGCATGCCGAGGTTGGTCTTGCCGCAGGCCGAGGGGAAGGCGCCGGCGACGTAGTGCACCTCGCCGCGCGGATTCTCGAGGCCGACGATCAGCATGTGCTCGGCGAGCCAGCCCTCGTCGCGGGCCTGCCAGCTCGCGATGCGCAGCGCGTGGCACTTCTTGCCGAGCAGTGCGTTGCCGCCGTAGCCCGAGCCGATGCTCTTGATCGAGAGCTCCTCGGGGAAGTGCATGATGTAGCGGCGCTCCGGGTTCAGGTCGCCGATCGAGTGCAGCCCCTTCACGAACTTGCCTTCGCGCTCGATGCGCTTCAGGGCCGCCGCGCCCATGCGCGTCATGATGCGCATGTTCAGCACCACGTACGGGCTGTCGGTGATCTCGACGCCGCAGCGCGCGTAGGGCGAGTTGATCGGGCCCATGCAGTAGGGCACGACGTACATCGTGCGGCCCTGCATGCAGCCGTCGAAGAGGGCGTCGATCTTCGCGTGCGCCTCGGCCGGCGCCATCCAGTTGTTGTTCGGACCGGCGTCGTCCTTGTCGCGGGTGCAGATGAAGGTCAGGTGCTCGACGCGCGCCACGTCCGAGGGGTGCGAGCGGTGCAGGTGGCAGTTCGGGAACGTGGCCGGGTCGAGTTCGATGAATTCGCCGCGCTCGAGCAGCAACGCGGTGAGTTCGTCCCGCTCGGTGTCGGACCCGTCGCACCAGTGGATGCGTTCCGGCCGGGTGAGCTTGGCCGACTCGGCGACCCAGTCGCGAAGGGCAGCGTTCGAAGTGGTCATCAGCCTGGTTCCTTGCGTTGTCCCCGGCGCTGGGCCGGGCCGGGGTCGTCAAGCGGGCCCCGCTCCGCCCGATTATAGCGGCGTGGTCCGCGGCTCGCGCTGCAATGCGACAAAAGTCGCATTAGGCATTGAATCGGAACAAAAAAAAAGCGCCCTCCGAGGAGGGCGCAATCAGGGGGAGACCGGTAGAGGCTGGAATTCTTGTACGAGTGCCTCGGACGCTCAGGCCGCCTTGCGGGCGCGAGTCGTCTTGCGGACGGCGCGCTTGACCTTTCGGCGCGCGACCTTGATTTCGGGGACTTCCTGCTCGGCGCGCTCGCGCACCTTGTCGATCGTGTGGGTGGCGACGGCGCGGAACTCGCGGCCGGCGTCCTTGAAGATCGCGACGGCGCGGTTCGCGTCCTCGACCAGGCGCGCACGCGTGGCGGGGATCATCTCGAACTGGTCGCGCACGAGGTCCACCACGCCGTCGGCGCGCGTCGCGCGCTCGAGGCGCAGCGCCACGTCCGTGAGGGCGGAGGTGATCATGTCGGACTGCAGTTCGATCAGGTTCTGGACGGCGGTCTGCGACACGGCCGTCACCTTGATGCCCGAGCGGGCGAACAGGCGGACCGGGCTCTTCATCGCCTTGAGACCTTCGGCGGATCCCGTGACGGCTTCGCGCACGGTCTCGACCGATTCCTTGCGCATCTTCTGGACTTGCTCAGCGAGGGCGTGCGTCTTCTCGGTCACGATGTCCTGCATCTGGCTGATCATGGCTGGCTCCTGCTTGCGTGTAGGGGCGCGCTGCTGCGTTGCAGCATTTGCTGCAGTGCACAATAGTGCATGACCCACCCGGGTGTCAACACGCGGAAAGTGCCGAGGCCCCGATCTGGCCGCTCCCGCGCCGTTTGACGCTTGCCCCGACGGAAACGGTCCCGCAAAGTCCGACCCCCATGCGACCCGCTGCCCGCCGCCGTTCCCCGTTCGCCTGCCTGGCGGCAGGCCTGCTGGCCTGGCTGGCGGCTGCCCCGGCGCTGCCCCAGGCCAACACCAGCGAGGCCCAGGTCGGTGCGCCCGTGGCCACCGGCAGCGGGCCACTCGCGGTCACGGTCGTCGCCGAGATCCTGGAGGAACACCCCGGCCCGGACGGGCGCGCCCAGCGCCGGTGGGTGCCAGCCACCCGGCTGCGCGCCGGCGAGGAGGTCTATTACACGATCCGGGTGCGCAACCCCGGGCGGCGGCCCGTCCAGGACGTGGTCGTGACCAAGCGGCTGCCCTTCGGCGTCGTCTACCGGCGCGGCTCGGCCGTCGGACCGGACTGCGTGGTGCAGTTCTCCGCCGACGGCGGCACGAGCTTTGCCCCGGACCGCCCGCCGGCCACCCGGTCCGGCGCCAAAGCGGGACGCGAGGAGCCGCTCGTCGAGTACACCCACGTGCGCTGGCTGCTGTCCCGCCCGCTGGCGCCCGGCGCGACCGCGCTGCTGCGCTTTCGCGCCGTGTTCACCTGAGCCGTGGCGTCCACCCTCGCGGAAGTCTTCGGTCCCGACGGACCGCTGGTCGAGGCGCTGCCCGGGTTCACGGTGCGCGCCCAGCAGGTCGCCATGGCCGAGCACGTCGCGGCGGCGCTCGCGGGCCGTGAGCAACTCGTGGTCGAGGCCGGCACCGGTACCGGCAAGACCTTCGCCTACCTCGGGCCCGCGCTGCTGTCGGGCAAGCGGGTCATCGTCTCGACCGGGACGCGCGCCCTGCAGGACCAGCTCTTCCACCGCGACCTGCCCGCGATCTGCGGCGCGCTCGGGCGGCCCGTGCGCGTGGCGCTGCTCAAGGGACGCGCGAACTACCTCTGTCCGCACCGGCTCGAGCTGGCGGAGCAGCAGGCCTACGCGCGCGGCCTGAAGCGCGACGTCGCGACCGCGCTGCCGCGGGTGCGGGCGTGGTCGCACGTCACGCGGCGCGGCGACATCGCCGAGCTGCCGGGCCTCGGTGAACAGGACGCCGTGTGGCCCTGGGTGACCTCGACCCGCGAGAACTGCCTCGGCGTGAAGTGCGAGAAGTTCGAGCAGTGCTGGGTGCTCGCCGCGCGCCGCGAGGCGCAGGCCGCCGACATCGTGGTCGTGAACCACTACCTGCTGATGGCCGACCTCGTGCTCAAGGAGGAAGGGTTCGGCGACCTGCTGCCAGGCGTCGATGCCGTCGTCATCGACGAGGCGCACCAGCTGCCCGACGTCGCCGCGCAGTTCCTCGGCTACAGCGTCAGCACGCGCCAGATCGCCACGCTGGTGAAGGACCTCACCGGCGAACTGCTGCTCGCGCAACAGATGGGCGGGCGCATCGACGCGGCGATCGGCGCGCTCGACCAGCAGGTGGCAGCCGTGCTCGGTGCGACCGCGGGCACGGAGGCGCGCATCGAGCACGCCGCGTGGCCGGAGCGCCTGCTCGAGGCGCTCCATGGGCTGGCGGGGCGTGCGGGCGAGCTGGCGGAGGTGCTGGCACCGCTCGCGGCGGCGGACAACCAGGCCGCTTTCGCGCGGCTGCGCGAGCGGCTGGAGGAGGCGGGACAGCGGCTGCAGGCGCTGACCGGCGCGGAGGCCCCCGGCGGGGTTCGCTGGGCCGAGACCGGGCCGCGCAACGTCAGCTGCCACTTCGCGCCGGTGGACGTGGCCACGCCGCTGGCGGCGCTGCTGCAGACGCAGCCCGTCGCCTGGATCCTGACCTCGGCGACCCTCGCGGTCGGCGAAGACTTCACGCACTTCAAGCGGCGCAGCGGCCTCGGCCGCGCGCGCGCCGTCCGTTTCGAGAGTCCGTTCGACTTCGCGCACCAGGCGCTGCTGTACCTGCCGAAGGGCCTCGGCGATCCCGGGGCGCCCGGGCACACCCGCGACGTGATCCGCGCCGCGCTGCCGGTGCTCGAGACCAGCGGCGGGCGGGCCTTCCTGCTGTTCACCAGCCACCGCGCGCTGCGCGAGGGCGCGGAAGAACTGCAGCGCGTGTGGGGCGCCTCGCCGCCGGTGCCGGTGCTGGTGCAGGGCAGCGCCTCGCGCGACCAGCTGCTGCGCACCTTTCGCGAGGCCGGCAATGCCGTGCTGCTCGGGACCGGCAGCTTCTGGGAGGGTGTCGACGTCAAGGGCGCGGCGCTGTCGGTGGTCGTCATCGACAAGCTGCCGTTCGCCGCGCCCGACGATCCGCTGCTCAAGGCCCGCCTCGCCGCGATCCGCGAGCAGGGCGGCAATCCGTTCTTCGACGAGCAGGTCCCGCAGGCGGTCATCTCGCTGAAACAGGGCGTCGGCCGCCTGATCCGCGACGAGACGGACTCCGGCGTGGTCGCGATCTGCGACACGCGGCTCGTGACCAAGGGCTACGGACGCACCTTTCTCGCCTCGCTGCCGCCCATGCGGCGCACGCGCTCGCTCGAGGACGTGCGGTCGTTCCTGCGCGAGCGGCTCGGCGCGGACGCGGCCCTGCCCCCGTCGGCGCCGGGCTAGCGCCGCGTCGTCCGATCGGTCACGCTGACGTCATGCGCCTGCTCGCCCTCGACACCGCGACGGAATGCTGCTCGGCCGCGGTGCTCGCGGACGGCCGGCTGTCCCTGCACTCCGTGCTGACGCAGCGCAGCCACGCCGAGCTGATCCTGCCGATGGTGGACGCGGCATTGCGGGAGGCCGGACTGCGGCTCGAGGAACTCGACGCCATCGCGTTCGGCCGCGGCCCGGGGGCCTTCACGGGCGTGCGCGTGGCGGCGGGCGTGGCGCAGGGGCTCGCGCTCGGCGCAGCGCGGCCCGTCGTGCCCGTCTCCAGCCTCGCGGCCGTGGCGTTCCAGGTGCCGGCGGCCGCCGACGAACACGTGCTCGTCTGCAACGACGCGCGCATGGGGGAGGTCTACTGGGCGGTCTACCGGCGTGGCCCGGGCGCGGCCGAGCCTCTCGAGATCCACCCGGAGGCGGTCGGCCCGCCGGACAGGGTCGGGATCGATTCGACGATCCGGCACGTGGCGGGCAATGCCCTCGGCCGCTATCCCGTGCTCGACGAGCGGATCCGGGCGGCCGGGCTGCAGGTCCACCCGGGCTTCCATCCGCGCGCCGATGCGGTCGCGCGCCTCGGCGCGCTGGGGCTCGCCGCCGGTCGCGCCGTGTCGGCCGAGGAGGCGTTGCCGCGCTACGTGCGCGACGACGTGGCGAGGCCCGCCGGTGGCCCTGTCACGGGAATGTCATAATTGACGACTGTAATTCTGCTGCAACCAGGCCGCGCCACAGGGGCCGAGATGACCGGCAAGCAGATCCTGATCGTCGAAGATGAGAAGCCGATCCGCGACATGGTCGCCTTCGGCCTGAGGCGCGCCGGCTACGAGGTGCGCGAGGCCGAGGACTGCTCTTCGGCGCGTGCCCAGATCGCGGACCGGCGGCCGGACGTCCTGCTGGTCGACTGGATGCTGCCCGACCAGAGCGGCCTCGAACTCGTGCGCTCGGTGAAGCGGCACAAGGACACCGCCGACCTGCCGGTGATCATGCTGACGGCTCGCGCCGACGAGGCCGACAAGGTCACCGGCCTGGAGGGCGGCGCCGACGACTACGTCACCAAGCCCTTCAGCCCGCGCGAACTGCTCGCGCGCGTCCAGGCCCTGCTGAGGCGCGCGGCCCCGGCCGGCGCCGGCGAGGTCGTCGAGGCCGGCGGGCTCGCCATGGACACCGCGAGTCACCGGGTCACGGCGGGCGGGCAGAGCGTGCCGCTCGGGCCGACGGAGTACCGGCTGCTGCAGTTCTTCATGGAACACCCCGAACGGGTGTACGGCCGCGGGCAACTGCTCGATCGCGTCTGGGGCGGCAACGTCTACGTGGAAGAGCGCACGGTGGACGTGCACATCCGCCGCCTGCGCAAGGCGCTCGAGCCCTACGGCTGCGACGGCCTCGTGCAGACGGTGCGCGGTTCCGGCTACCGTTTCTCGACCCGCGCGGACTGACCTGCGGAGCGCGCCACACCTTGTCCAAACCGGGCTGGCGCTACCTGATCGGCATCGTGCTCGTGCTGGCGCTCGCTGGCGCGATCGGCGCGGTGGCGGGTCATCCCGGCCGCTGGATCGCCGTTGCGGCCGTCCTCGTCCTCGCCGCGCAGGTGCGCAACCTGCTGCGGCTCGATCACTGGCTGCGCCACCGCAGCCGGCAGAGGCCGCCCGACATGACGGGGCTGTGGGGCGAGGTGATGGCGGTCACCACGCGCCTGTACCGCCGCAAGGTCTTCCACAAGCGCCGGGTGCTGCGCCTGCTGCGCGAGCTGCGCCGCATGACCAGCGCGATGCCCGACGGTGCGATCCTGCTCGGCCCGGCCCGCGAGATCCTCTGGTTCAACCGCACCGCGGCCGACTACCTGAACCTGCGCCGCAAGATCGACTTCGGCCTGCGGGTGGACAACCTGGTCCGCCATCCGGACTTCATCGAGTACGTGGAGCAGGGCGGCAAGGGTGCGCCGCCGCGGGTGCATTTCCCGCAGTTCGGCGACCGCTGGTACCTGTTCAGCCTGGTCGCCTCGGGCGACTCGGGTCTCGGGCTGCTGATCGTGCGCGACGTGACGAGCGAGGCGCGCCTCGAGTCGATGCGCAAGGACTTCGTCGCGAACGCCTCGCACGAGCTGCGCTCGCCGCTGACCGTCATCAGCGGCTATCTCGACACGCTGGCCGACGATGCGGGGCTGCCGCAGGAGTGGCAGGAGCCGGTCGCGGAGATGCGGCGCCAGTCGGACCGCATGCGCGGGATCGTCGGCGACCTGCTCGAGCTGTCGAAAATGGAGGCCGCGGGCGGCGAGGCGGAACGCGTGCCCATCGACGTCGGCGGCCTGCTGGCCGTGATCCGCAAGGAGGCGCTCGCCCGCCCGGTGCATCCGGCCGTCATCGAACTGAAGCTCGACAGCGACGCCCGGTTGCTGGGCGCCGACGGCGAACTGCATTCGATCTTCGGCAACCTGGTGTCGAATGCAGTGAAGTTCACGCCCGCCGACGGCCGGATCGACATCCGCTGGTGGGTCGATGCGGACGGCGGCCACGTGGCCGTCCGCGACAGCGGCATCGGCATACCCGCCGAGCACCTGCCGCGGCTGACGGAGCGGTTCTATCGGGTCGATGCCGGTCGTTCCCGCAAGCTCGGCGGTTCGGGCCTCGGCCTCGCGATCGTCAAGCACGCGCTGCAGCGCCATGGCGGCCGGCTCGAGATCGCGAGCCGCGAAGGGCAGGGCAGCACCTTCACCTGCCACTTCCCGCCGTCGCGCATCGAGCCGCGCAACTGATCCGGCCGCGCGCCCCCCGCTCCGGCGCATGACGCGCAACTGTCGCGTGCATGAAACCTCATTGTCACATGACGGGCCTAAAAAGCACGGCATGTCCGTTGCACACACCCCGAGGGTACCGATCGTGAGAAAGACCGTAATCGCGGCGGCCGTGGCCGCCATCCTGGGCCTGGCCGCGGTCGACGCGTCCGCCCAGACCAAGGGCGCCGCCTCGAAGGCCGACCTGGAAGCCGTGCAGGCGCAGATGCAGGCGCTGGCCGAGCGCCTCGCCCGGCTCGAGTCGACCAACGCCCAGCTCGCCACCGAGAACGCCGAGCTGAAGGCGCTGGTCGAGCGTCGCGACGCCGAGACCGACTACCTCAAGGCCCAGGCCCGCGACCTGCGCGAGGAAAGCGCGGTCGCCAGCGCCGAGCTCGCCAAGGTGAAAGGCGCCGACTGGGCGACCAAGATCAAGGCGCGCGGCGATTTCCGCTATCGCCACGAGAACATCCAGCAGGACCGCGTCGTCGGCAGCGGCGCGACCGCCACGGTCGATGACGCGGCGGATCGCGACCGCCAGCGCATCCGCGCGCGACTCGGCTTCGACGCGAAGATCGGCGACCACCTCAAGGGCACCCTGCTGATCGCGACGGGCGGCGACGATCCGCGCTCGTCGAACCAGACGCTCGGCAGCAACGGCACCCGCAAGTCCATCGGCCTCGACATGGCCTTCGTCGACTGGACGCCGGTCGCCGGCGTGGACGTCATCCTCGGCAAGCAGCCGTGGGCGCACTGGCGGCCGGGCACGAGCATGTTCTACGACGGCGACTACAATCCCGAGGGCATCGCCGTCAAGTTCGACCGCGGCATGCTGTTCGGCAGCGCCTACGGCACCTGGCTGACCGAGAACTACACTGCCGACCCGGACGGCACCAACTACGACAGCCGGCTCATGGGTGCTCAGGTCGGCATGAAGTTCCCGCTGTTCGGCGGCGAAACCCGCATTGCGGCCCACTACTACGATTGCGTGGCCTGCGAGAACAAGTCGCCGCTGTACGGCAACAACGCGAACGGCAACACGACGTACCGCGTCGGCACCAGCACGACCAACCTGCTGGCCTACGATTACAACGTGGCCGAACTCTCGGCCGAGATGAACACGACGCTGTTCAACCTGCCGTTCCAGCTCTGGGCTGACTATGCCCGGAACATGGCTTCGGACGTCGAGTACGACACGGCGTACGCACTGGGTGCGTCGCTCGGCAAAGCCAGCAACCCGGGCGACTGGCTGGCCGGCGTGTGGTACCAGTCCATCGACAAGGACGCGCTGTTCGGGCAGATCGTCGACTCGGACTTCGCCGACGGCCGCACCGACGGCGACGGCTTCGTGCTGCGGGCCGCCTATGCCCCGGTGAAGAACTTCAACATCATGGCGACGTACTTCATCAACTCGCTCAACAAGGACGTCGCGCCGGTCTCCGGCGACGCCTTCCGCACGGGCGACGGCCTCGACTACAACCGGCTGCAGCTGGACCTGAACTACAAGTTCTGATCCCGCCTCGGCGCGGAACCCTCACCCGCCGGCATCGCCGGCCCTGCCCCGCCCCCGGCGGGGGAGGGAATGGGTGAGGGTCTTTTCTTTGGTCCACGCCTGAACTTGCCGCCACAGCGGCGGTCCTGTACAACACGCGACGCTGGAGCACCGCATGGAAACCTCCGACCTCTCCCACCACATCCACAGCCGCTACAACGCCGATCTCGAGGGCGTGCGCACGGCCGTGCTGCAGATGGGCGGCCTCGTCGAGCAGCAGCTGCAGAACGGGGTCAAGGCGCTGGTCGACGGCGACAGCCGGCTCGGGGAAGAGGTCGCGCGTCTGGACCACAAGGTCAACGCCATGGAGGTCTCGATCGACGACGACTGCAGCCGCATCCTCGCGACGCGCGCGCCGACGGCGTCGGACCTCAGGCTGATCGTGGCGGTGATCAAGACCATCACGGACCTCGAGCGCATCGGCGACGAAACCGAGAAGCTCGGACACACCGCCGCGCGGCTCGCGAGCCTCGACCGCACGGTCGATCGCTACCGTGAGCTGAAGCACATCGGCGGCCTGGTGGCCGAGATGGTGCGCGGGGCCCTCGATGCCTTCGCGCGGCTGGACACCGAGGCGGCGCTGACCGTGGCCCGCAAGGACCGCCTGGTCGACGAGGAGTACGAGGCGATCCAGCGCCAGTGCATCACGTTCATGATGGAAGATCCGCGCACCATCCGTCGTGCGCTCGACGTGCTCTGGGTCGCCCGTGCCCTCGAGCGCATCGGCGACCATGCCAAGAACATCTGCGAGTACGTAATCTACATGGTGCTCGGCAAGGACGTCCGTCACCTCTCGATCGAGGACGTCGAGCAGCAGATCTCGGCCTTGCGCACGGCACGCACCGGGAGCCAGGGTTGAGTTCGATCGTCGCGTTTCTTTCCGGCCTGACCCGCCGGCAGGGCAACCTGCTCGGGTTCCTCGCGTGCCTCGGCCTGCTCGGCTATTCGCTGTTCTGCCAGTACGGCCTGAAGCTCGAACCTTGCCCGCTGTGCATCCTGCAGCGCGTCTCGGTGTTCGTGATCTGCGTGCTGTTCCTGCTCGCGGCGCTGCACGATCCCCGGGGCGTCGGAGCCCGGGTGTACGGGGCGCTGATCGATCTCGTCGCGCTGTTCGGCATGGCCGTCGCGGCGCGCCAGATGTGGATCATCGCCCAGCCCGCGGGCACGGTGGCCGAGTGCGGCGCCAGCCTCGACTACATGATGGACGTGCTGCCCTGGCACGAGGTGCTGGCGAAGGTGCTCAAGGGTTCCGGCGAGTGCGCCAAGGTCGACTGGATGTTCCTCGGCCTGAACATGCCGACCTGGGTGCTGATGAGCCTCGTGGTCGTGAGCAGCTGGGCGGTGTGGGTCAATTTCATCAAGCGCGAGCCCGCCCGCGCCTGACGGTCACCGCCCGCGCGCGAGCAGCAGCTCCATGACGCGCTCGTAGGCGCGGCTCAGCAGCTCGATGTCCGCCACGCGGACGCACTCGTTCACCTTGTGGATCGTCGCATTGCCGACGCCGAGTTCGACGACCTGGGCGCCCGTCGGGGCGATGAAGCGGCCGTCGGACGTGCCCCCCGTCGTCGAATAGGCCGGCTTCTGTCCGGTGGTCTCCTCGACGGCACGCTCGACCGCCCCGGTCAGCACGCCGGGGCGGGTCAGGAAGGGCAGGCCGGAGACGAACCACTCGATCGAGTAGTTCACGCGGTGCCGGTCGAGGATGGCGGTGACGCGCTTCTGCAGCGCCTCGACCGTCTGCTCGGTCGAGAAGCGCAGGTTGAGTCGCACCTTCAGCTCGCCCGGGATCACGTTCGGGGCGCCCGTGCCGGCCGAGATGTTCGAGATCTGGAAGGACGTCGGCTGGAAGAACTCGTTGCCGGCGTCCCACTGGGTCGCCACGAGTTCGGCCATCGCCGGTGCGAAGCCGTGCACCGGGTTGTCGGCGAGCTGCGGATAGGCGATGTGCCCCTGCACGCCGTGCACCGTGAGGCGGCCCGAGAGCGAGCCGCGCCGGCCGACCTTGATCGTGTCGCCGAACACCTCGCCGCTGGTGGGCTCGCCGACCACGCACCAGTCGATCTTCTCGTTGCGCGCCTCGAGCACCTCGACGACCCGGCGGGTGCCGTCGACCGACGGGCCTTCCTCGTCGCTCGTGAACAGCACGGCGAGCGAGCCCCGGTGGTCCGGGTGGCGGGCGACGAAGCGCTCGAGAGCCGTGACCATCGCAGCGAGCCCGCTCTTCATGTCGGCGGCGCCGCGGCCGTAGAGGACGCCGTCGCGCACCAGCGGCTCGAACGGGTCGGTCCGCCACTCCTCGCGCGGGCCCGTCGGTACCACGTCCGTGTGGCCGGCGAAGCACAGGACCGGGGCGGCCTCGCCGCGGCGGGCCCACAGGTTGGCCACGGGACCGAAGGCCAGCGGCTCGACGCGAAATCCCAGGGGCGCCAGCCGGGCCGCGATGACCTGCAGGCAGCCGTGGTCCTCCGGGCTGATCGACGGGCGGCGCAACAGTTCCTGGGTGAGTTCGAGCGTGGCTGTCATGGGCTTGTCGTACGAGGGACGAAGGGGCCTGCCGGTGCGGGCGGGCGGGCCTGTATAACCAAGGCGCGCCGGGGCGACAAGGATTTTCTGGCATGTCACATTCCTGTCACAGACCCTGCGCAAACTGCCGCCCAGTCGAGGAGCCCCCGTGGCTCTCCTCCCGTTCACCAGACGAGGGTTAACTCCATGAAGTTGTGGCAGAAGTTGGCGCTTCCCGCATTGCTCGCCGGCGTCGCGACGCTGGCTCTCCCGGCCCGCGCACAGGCCCAGGCGGCGATCAAGATCGACGGCTCCAGCACGGTCTTCCCGATCTCCGAGGCCTATGCCGAGGAGTTCCAGATCCAGAAGCGCGGCAAGGTCCGCGTGACGGTCGGCGTGTCGGGCACCGGCGGCGGCTTCAAGAAGTTCTGCCGCGGCGAGACCGACATCTCCAACGCCTCGCGGCCGATCACGGCCGAGGAGATGGAGGCCTGTCGCAAGGCGGGCATCAAGTACATGGAACTGCCGGTGGCGTTCGACGCGCTGACCGTGGTGATCAACCCGCAGAACACCTGGGCGAAGACCCTGACCGTGGCCGAGCTCAAGAAGATGTGGGAGCCGGCCGCGCAGGGCCGCATCACCAACTGGAAGCAGATCCGCGCCAGCTTCCCGAGCGAGAAGCTGATGCTGTTCGGGCCGGGCGCGGACTCGGGCACGTTCGACTATTTCACCGAGGCCGTGAACGGCAAGTCCAAGGCGACGCGCGGCGACTACACCGCCAGCGAGGACGACAACACGCTCGTCCAGGGCGTCGAGAACAACAAGGGCGCCATCGGCTACTTCGGCTTCGCCTACTACGCGGCGCACAAGGACAAGATGACGGCCGTGGCCGTCGACGCGGGCAAGGGCCCGGTCGGGCCGAGCCTCGAGAACGTGACCAACGCGACCTACAGCCCGCTGTCGCGCCCGCTGTTCGTCTACGTCCGCGAGGCCTCCGCCAAGCGACCCGAGGTTCGCGAGTTCGTGCAGTTCATGCTCGGCCGGGGCGACCTCGTTGCGGAGGTCGGCTACCTCCCGCTGCCGAAGAACGCGTACGCTCTCACCCTCAAGCACTTCCAGGACGGCAAGCTCGGCAGCGTGTTCGGCGGCGTGCCGAAGATCGGCATCACGATCGACCAGCTGCTGGCCATGGAGGCCAAGCTCTGAGCGAGGCGGCAGCCTCGGTTTGCGCGGCCTGCGACCGGGACGACCGGTCGCGGGCCGACGCGTCGCGCGAGGGTAGGGGAAGGATCAAGCCATGAACGCCGTGCAGCCCGGGGCCCGCCTGTCCGCGGTCTCCAACCTGCGGTATCGCAGGGCCCGCGACCGCGTCGTCGAACTGCTGCTGGCCGCGGCCGGCCTGGTGGCCGTGTTCACGACGGTCGCGATCGTCGTGATCCTGGTGACCGAGGCGGCCAGGTTCTTCGAGCACGTCTCGCTGGTCGAGTTCGCGACCGGCACGGTGTGGACGCCGCTGTTCGCCGATCCGCAGTACGGCATCCTGCCGCTCGTCGCCGGCACGCTGACGGTGACGGGCGTGGCGCTGCTGGTCGCGATCCCCTTCGGCACGCTGATCGCGATCTACCTGTCCGAGTTCGCCTCGCACCGGCTGCGCGAGACGGTCAAGCCCGTGCTCGAACTGCTGGGCGCCGTGCCGACCGTGGTCTACGGATACTTCGCGCTGCTGATGGTCACGCCGCTGCTGCAGAAGATCCTGCCCGGACTGCCTGGCTTCAACATGCTGAGCGCCGGCCTCGTGATCGGCCTGATGATCGTGCCGTACGTGGCGTCGGTCGGCGAGGACGCGATGCGGGCCGTGCCGCGCTACATGCGCGAGGGTTCCTACGCGATGGGCGCCACCCGCCTGCAGACGGCCCTGCGGGTCGTGGTGCCGGGGGCGTTCTCGGGCCTGGCCGCGGCCTACATCCTCGGCATCTCGCGCGCGATCGGCGAGACCATGGTCGTGGCCATCGCCGCCGGCATGCAGCCCACGCTGACCTTCGATCCGACCGAGCCCGCCGCCACCATCACGGCCTACATCGTGCAGGTCAGCCTCGGCGACCTGCCGCACGACAGCGTGGGCTACCAGAGCATCTTCGCGGCCGGCCTCGTCCTGCTGCTGATGACGCTCGTGTTCAACGTGGTGGGCTTCCTGCTGACCCGCCGCTTCCGGGAGGCGTACTGATGGCTGCCACGGCGGAACTGACCCTCGCCGAGATCCGGCACGCCCTGCGCTGGCGCAAGCGGCTCGACAGCGTCTTCACCGTGGTGGGACTGCTCGTCCTGTTCGCCTGCCTGGGCCTGCTCGGCGCGCTGTTCCTCGACCTCGTCCACCGCGGCGCGGAGCGCTTCGGCTGGGACTTCTTCACCAACTTCCCGTCGCGCAAGGCGGAGCGGGCCGGCATCCTCTCCGCGTGGGTGGGGACCTCGATGATCATGCTGGTGACGGCGCTGGTCGCGCTGCCGGTGGGCGTCGCCGCGGCGATCTATCTCGAGGAGTACGCCGCCAAGAACTGGCTCACCGGGATCATCGAGATCAACGTCACCAACCTCGCCGGCGTGCCGTCCATCGTCTACGGCCTGCTGGCGCTCGGCCTGTTCGTCTACCAGTTCGGACTCGGCCAGAGCGTGCTCACGGCCGGCCTCACGCTCGCGCTGCTCATCCTGCCGATCGTGATCGTCGCCACCCGCGAGTCGCTCCGGGCCGTGCCGAAGGCGATCCGGGAGGCGGCCTACGGGCTCGGCGCGACGCGCTGGGAAGTCACCCGGGACCACGTGCTGCCGTATTCGACCGGCGGCATCCTCACCGGCCTGATCCTGGGCCTGTCGCGCGCCATCGGCGAGACCGCGCCGATCATCACCATCGGCGCGCTCAGCTTCATCGCCTTCCTGCCGCCGTCGCCGGTGAGCGGCGAATTTCCGTTCCTCAACGCCGAGTGGCTGAGGAGCGAATTCACGGCCATGCCGATCCAGATG
Organism: Pseudomonadota bacterium; assembly: GCA_052035645.1. Classification (GTDB taxonomy): domain Bacteria; phylum Pseudomonadota; class Gammaproteobacteria; order Steroidobacterales; family Steroidobacteraceae; genus RPQJ01. The sequence goes on along the minus strand of JBPOHK010000016.1, from coordinate 3,752 downwards.
TTCAACTGGGTGTCGAGGCCCGACCAGGCGTTCCAGGCGAACGCCGCCGCCGCCGGCGCGATCCTGCTCGGCATGACGCTGCTCATGAATGCGGTGGCGATCTGGATCCGCTACCGCTTCCGCAAGAAGATCAACTGGTGAGTCACGCAAGATGAATACCGTCGCCACGCCTGCACCGGCCGCGCCCCTCGCCATCAGCGTCGAGTCGCGGCCCGTGTCGCGCGCCAATCCGCCCAAGGCCGTCGCGGAGAACCTGGACTTCTGGTACGGCCAGAACCAGGCGCTCAAGCGCATCAACCTCGCCATCCCCGAGCACCAGGTCACGGCGCTGATCGGCCCGTCCGGCTGCGGCAAGAGCACCTTCCTGCGCTGTTTCAACCGCATGCACGACCTGCAGGCGGACACGCGCTATTCGGGCGCGATTCACCTGCGGCCCGACGACGTCAATCTCGTCGGTCCGGGCGTGGACCCGATCGAGGTGCGCATGCGCATCGGCATGGTGTTCCAGAAGCCCAACCCGTTCCCGAAGAGCATCTTCGAGAACGTGGCCTACGGCCTGCGCCTGCGCGGATTGCGCAACCGGGTCGACCTCGCCGAGCGCGTCGAGAAGGCGCTGCGCGGCGCGGCGATCTGGGACGAGGTGAAGGACCGCCTCGACGACTCGGCGCTGGCGCTCTCGGGCGGCCAGATGCAGCGCCTGTGCATCGCGCGCGCGCTGGCGACGGAGCCGGAGATCCTGCTGTTCGACGAGCCGACGTCGGCGCTGGATCCGATCGCCACCGCCAGGATCGAGGAACTGATCACCGAACTGCGCAGCCGCGTGACCATCCTCATCGTCACGCACAACATGCAGCAGGCGGCCCGCGTCTCCGACTACACCGCCTTCATGTACCTCGGCGAACTGGTGGAGGTCGACGTGACCTCCAGGATCTTCACCAACCCGGCGAAGAAGGCGACCGAGGACTACATCACGGGCCGCTATGGCTGAGACCGGCGCACCGGCGGAGCTCGCCCACACCTCGCGCGCCGTCGAGCAGAGCCTCGCCGGCCTGCGTCTGTGCGCGGTCGAGATGGGCGGGCTCGCCATCGACCAGGTGGCCTGCGCGGTGAAGGCCCTGATCGAGCGGGACGCGCGGCTCGCGCAGGTCGTGCTGTCGCGGGAATCCCTGATCAACGACTACGACCGGCGGCTCGACCGGGACAGCCTCACGTACATTGCCCTGCAGCAGCCGGTGGCGAACGACCTGCGCCTCGCGCGTGCCGTCGCCCGGATCGGCCTCGAGCTCGAGCGGGTCGGGGACGAGGCGAAGAAGATCGCGCGCTTCGCCCTGCAGGTCGCGCAAGGTGGCGCGACCGATCCGGTGACCGCCGTCGCACGCTACCTGAGGCACATGGCCGAGCTGTCGGCGGGGATGCTCCGCAGCGCCGTGCGGGCGGCCGACGAGTCCGATCCCGCGCTGGCCCGCGAAGTGCTCGCGCGCGACCAGGAACTCGACGCCGAGTTCGCCACCGCGCTGCGCCAGCTCATGTCGTTCGTGATGCAGGACCACCAGTTCCTGAAGGCGAGCATCGACACGGTGTTCGCGCTCAAGGGGCTCGAGCGCATCGGCGACCACGCGAAGAACATCGCCGAGCAGGTGCTTTACCTCGTCGCGGACCCGACCGAACCCGCGGCGACGGCCTGACGCGCCGCAGCAAGCAACGGCCGGCCTGCTCACGCCCGCGGGCGTCGACATTCTTTACACCCGCTCCCGGCGCACTCGCCTAACACGTTGATTTCACGATGGCCAGTCCCGGGCCGGGGCATGGCACGTGAATTGCTTCCATTTTGAACAGACGGTCAGCCCTCTCAACCACACAACGATCAACAGTCAGGGAGCCGACATGTTCAAGACCCTTCTCAGCAAGCCCAGGTGCCTCGCCCTGGCGGCCGGCGTCGGTCTGGCGCTCGCGCAGGCCAGTGCATCCGCCGCCGTGATCGTCCTCGACTTCGAGGGCGTCGGCGATCTCAACGCCGTCGGCAACTTCTACAACGGCGGCGCCGGCACGAACTACGGCATCCAGTTCTCCAACGACACACTCGCGGTGGTCGATGCGGACGCGGGCGGCAGCGGCAACTTCGCCAACGAGCCGTCGGCCAGCACGATCATGTTCTTCCTCAACGCCAACAACGCCATCCTGAACATGGCGGCGGGTTTCGACACCGGCTTCTCGTTCTTCTACTCGTCGTCGACGGCGGCGTCGGTGACGGTCTGGGACGGCCTCAACGGCACGGGCAACCTGCTCGGCACGCTGAACCTCTCGGCGCAGGGCTTCAACAACTGCACGGGCGACCCGGGCGGCAGCTTCTGCAACTGGACGGCGGTCGGCGTGAACTTCGCCGGCACCGCTCGCTCGATCAACTTCGGCGGCACGGCGAACCAGACCGGGTTCGACGACATCACCTTCGGGTCGGCCACGGCCGGCGGCGGCGGCAACGAGGTTCCGGAACCGGGCACGCTCGGCCTGCTGGGCCTCGGCCTGCTGGGCGTCGCGGGGCTCCGGCGTCGCAGTCAGTCCTGACGCCAGTCGCAGGCACAGCCTGGAAAAGCCCGGCCTCGCGCCGGGCTTTTTCTATTCGGTGCTGCGCAACAGTTCGTTGATGCCGACCTTGGCGCGCGTCTGCGCGTCGACGCGCTTGACGATCACGGCGCAGGCGAGCCCGTAGCGGCCGTTCGCCGCCGGCAGCGTGCCGGGCACGACGACGGCGCCGGCCGGCACGCGACCGTAGGTGACCTCGTCGCGCTCGCGATCGTAGATCCGCGTGCTCTGGCCGATGAACACGCCCATCGACAGGACCGCACCTTCCTCGACGACCACGCCTTCGACCACCTCGGATCGGGCGCCGATGAAGCAGTGGTCCTCGATGATCGTCGGGCTCGCCTGCAGCGGCTCGAGCACGCCGCCGATGCCGACGCCGCCCGAGAGGTGCACGTTGCGGCCGATCTGCGCGCAGGAGCCGACCGTCGCCCAGGTGTCGACCATGGTGCCTTCGCCGACGTAGGCGCCGATGTTCACGTAGCTCGGCATGAGCACCGTGTTGCGCGCGACGTGGGCGCCGCGCCGGACTACCGCCGGGGGCACGACCCGGACGCCGTCGGCGCGGAACCCGTCGGCGGAGCAGTCGGCGTACTTCAGCGCCACCTTGTCGTAGAACCGTGTGTAGCCGGCATCGACCACGCGGTTGTCGAACAGGCGGAACGACAGCAGCACGGCCTTCTTCAGCCACTCGTTCACGCGCCACTGCCCGTCGACCTTCTCGGCGACCCGGGCGGCGCCGGCATCGAGCAGCGCCAGCGCCTCCTCGACGGCCGCGACGATGTCCGCCGGGGCGTTGGCCGGGGTCAGGGACGCGCGCTCCTCGAAGGCGGCGGCGATCTGCGTGGCGAGGGCGGTGTGCGGCGTCGTCATGTCGGCGTGGAACCTCGTGGCTGTCGCGGCCAGTCTAGCGCGGCGCCGCAATCAGGTGGCCAACGGCGAGGGTGGCGGGCCCAGCAGCACGCTGTCACCGCCGCAGCGCCGACAGGCGTCCCTTCCGGGTGGCTTCCAAGGGCCGTGCGCCCCCAGGCCGCCGCCCCCGCGCCGGGGTGGCCTCCAGGGGCCGCGGTGAAGCCGGCCGGGTCGGCCGGGTGCGCGGCTACCCCGCGGCGCACGGCCCTTGGAAGCCACCCGGAAGGGACGCCTGTCGGCGCTGCGGCGGTGACAGCGTGCTG
>JBPOHK010000018.1:0-2924 GCA_052035645.1 Pseudomonadota bacterium | reverse complement strand
CTTCCTCGAGGGCGATCGGCGAATTCTCGAGCTCGGGATCCTGGGCGCCCACTTGCGGAAGGGTGGTTTTCTGCAACATGGTCGTGCTCCCGTGAAGGTTGAACGGTCGCCTGCAGTTCGATGTTACCCCCGCAAGACGGGGGCGGAATACGCAGAACTGGCAGACAGGGGACACTCACTATTTTTTTGTGACGTCGACTCGCCCGTGGGGGTGGCGAGGCAGGAAAATAGTGAGTGTCCCCATCACAGGTCGGCGGTTTCGGCGGGTTGCGGGTGCTCCTTTTCGGGCAACTCGGTCATGGTGGCCTCGGTGAGCAGCAGCACGCTGGCCACGGACACGGCGTTCTCGAGCGCGACGCGCATCACCTTGGTCGGGTCGACGATGCCGGCCTCGTAGAGGTCGACGTACTCCTGGCGCGCCGCGTCGAAGCCCACCGCCCCGGTGGAGCCGACCATGCGGCTCACGACCACGCCGCCGTCCACGGCCGAGTTCTCGGCGATCTGCCGCGTCGGCGCGGACAGCGCCCGCTTCAGGCACTGCACGCCGGTGCGTTCGTCGCCCTCGCACTGCGCCTCGAGCGCCTCCACGGCGACCATGCAGCGGATGAGCGCCAGCCCGCCGCCCGGCACGATGCCTTCGGCCACGGCGGCCTTGGTCGCGGCGATCGCGTCGTCGAGGGCGTCCTTCTTCGCCTTCATCTCCGACTCGGACGGCGCGCCGACGCGGATCACGGCCACGCCGCCCGCCAGCTTGGCGAGGCGTTCCTCGAGCTTCTCGCGGTCGGAGTCGCTGGTCGCCTTCTCGATCTCGCGCCGGATCTGGGCCATGCGGCCGTCGATCGCCTTGCGCTCGCCCGCGCCGCCGATGATCGTGGTCGTGTCCTTGTCGACGACCACGCGCCTGGCGCGCCCGAGCGACGCGAGCGGCACGTCCTCGAGCCGGCTGCCGAGTTCCTCGCTCACCAGTTGCCCGCCGGTCAGCACCGCCATGTCGCCGAGCATCGCCTTGCGGCGGTCGCCGAAGCCGGGTGCCTTGACCGCGACGTTCTTCAGCACCCCGCGCATGTGGTTGACGATCAGGGTGGCGAGGGCCTCGCCTTCGAAGTCCTCGGCCACCAGCAGCAGCGGCCGGCCGGCCTTCGCGGCCTGCTCGAGCAGCGGAATGAGGTCCTTGAGCACGTTGAGCTTGCGATCCGTCAGCAGGATGCACGGGTCGTCGAGCACGGCCTCCATCTTCTCCGTGTCGGTGACGAAATAGGGCGAGGTGTAGCCGCGGTCGAACTGCATGCCTTCGACCACCTCGAGCACGGTCTCCGTGGTCTTCGACTCCTCGACCGTGATCGCGCCCTCGCCGCCGACCTTCTCCATGGCGTCGGCCACCAGTTCGCCGATGCGCGCGTCGTTGTGCGCCGAGATGGTCGCGACCTGCGCCTTTTCCCTGCGCGTGCTGACCTTGCGCGACAGGCCCTTGAGCGCCCCGACCGCCGCGAGCAGCGCCCGGTCGAGCCCGCGCTTGATGTCGATCGCACTGGCGCCGGCCGTCACGTTGCGCACGCCGTCGGCGAAGATCGCGTGGGCGAGGAGCGTGGAAGTGCTGGTGCCGTCGCCCACGGCATCCGCGGTCTTCTCGGCCGCCTGCCGCAGCATCTGCGCCCCGAGGTTCTCCTCCGGGTCGCGCAGGTCGAACTCCTTGGCGATGGTCACGCCGTCGTTGCACACGAGCGGCGCACCCCACTTCTTCTGGATCAGGACGGACTTCGACTTCGGGCCGAGGGTGACCCGCACGGCCTCGGCGAGCTGGGTGGTGCCGCGCAGGATCTTCTCGCGCGCGGCCGAGCGGAACAGGACCTGCTTGTGCGTCATGGGGCGCTCCTCGAAATCACCCCGATGAGCCAATTGTCGATCCCCGCCGTGGGTGGCGACATACGCACTAGCGGCAGCCGCCCCCGCGAAAAAGCACAACCAAAACAGCAGCTTGTGAAATAGGGGGCATTCCTCTTTTCCGCAGCGGCCGGACCAGTCGGGGGCGCGCCTTGTTGCGGCCGTTGCGTCGGGTCCGGGCCCGCCCGAGCGCGTTGCCCGACACCCGTGGACCCGCGCTTCTACCCGAGTCCAGTCCATTTGATGGCCCCCGCGTGTCCCCCGTCTCCAAAAAGAGGAATGTCCCCTATTTGTTGGCCATTAGAATGCGCGGGCATGACGGACTGGAGCTTTGAATTCCTGCGCTCGCAGATCGTGGGCATCGACGCGTCGTTCGCGACGCCCTACGGCCGGCGACTGATGGTGTATTGCGACTACACGGCTTCGGGCCGCTGCCTGTTCTTCGTCGAGCGTTACCTGCAGAGCCTGCAGCGCATCTACGCCAACACGCACACCGAGGACGACCTCACCGGCCGCAGCATGAGCCGGCTGCTGCACTCGGCCGAGCGCAAGATCAAGGACGCGGTCAACGCCGGCCCGCACGGCCGCATCGTCGCCACGGGCACCGGCGCCACGGGTGCCATCGACAAGCTGCAGCAGATCGTCGGCGTGGCCCTCGCCCCCGCCACGCGCCGCGCGGTCGGCGAGCTGATGCGCGATTTTTTCGGCGACGAGTCGCTCGAAGCGTTCAAGGCCTACCAGCAGTCGAAGCAGCCGGTCGTCTTCGTCGGCCCGTACGAGCACCACTCGAACGAGGTGACCTGGCGACAGGGCCTCGCCACGGTCGTCGAGGTCAACCTCGCCGACGACGGCAGCGTCGACCTGCGCCACCTCGAGGCGCTGCTGAAAGACCCGCAATACCAGGGCCGCCTGCGCATCGGCGCATTCTCGGCGGCCTCGAACGTCACCGGCATGCGCTCGCCCGTGCGCGAGATCGCGAAGCTGCTGCACGCGCACGATGCCTATGCCTGCTTCGACTACGCCGCGAGCGCGCCGTACGTCGA
>JBPOHK010000040.1:0-20377 GCA_052035645.1 Pseudomonadota bacterium | reverse complement strand
GATGCACCCGCACCGGGTGGCAATGCGCTCGAGGAGATCGTCGTCACGGCGCAGAAGCGCGTCGAGAACCTGCAGGACGTGCCGATCAGCCTGCAGGCGCTCGACGGCCGCACGCTCGAGGCGCTGTCGGTCACGGACTTCGACTCCTACGCCAAGTACCTGCCGAGCCTCTCCTACCAGACTTACGGTCCCGGGCAGTCGCAACTCTACGTGCGGGGCGTCACCAACGGCGGCGACGGCCTGCGGGTCGGCTCGGCGCCGCTGGTCGGCCTCTATCTCGACGAGCAGCCGGTCACCACGATCGGCAACAACCTCGACGTGCACGTGTACGACGTCGAGCGCGTCGAGGCGCTGTCGGGCCCGCAGGGCACGCTGTTCGGCGCGAGCTCGATGGCCGGAACGCTGCGCATCATCACGCGCAAGCCGGAGCCCGGGCAGCTCGAGGCCGGTTACGACCTGCAGGGCTCGCTGGTCGATTCGGGCGGCGCCGGCGGCAGCGCCGAGGGCTTCCTCAACCTCCCGCTCGGCTCGCGCGCCGCGATCCGGCTCGTCGGCTACACGGTGCGCGACCCGGGTTACGTCGACAACGTGACGCCCGACCCGCCGCTGGTCTTCCCGACCTCCGGCGCCGTGCGTGACAATTCGGCGCTGCGCGAGAACGACTTCAACACGCTGCAGACGGACGGTGCGCGCGCCGCGCTGCGCTTCGACCTGAACGACCGCTGGACCGTTTCTCCGGCCGTCGCCTGGCAGGAGCAGTCGGCGGAGGGCTCCTGGGCGTCCATGCCGGCGCTCGGCGAGCGCAAAGTTGCACGCTACGTACCGGAGTCCAATGACGACCGCTGGGTGCAGGCGGCCCTGACGGTCGAGGGCCGCATCGGCCGCTTCGACCTGATCTACAGCGGCGGCTACCTCGACCGCAGCATCGACAACGTCGCCGACTACTCCGATTACAGCTACTACTACGACGTGCTGTACCCCGGCTACTTCGGCAACTATTTCCTCGACGACTCCGGCTCGGTCATCGACCCGTCGATGTACACGCGCAATCACGACGCCTTCACCAAGCAGACGCACGAGTTGCGCCTAGCCTCGCCGCAGGACGCGCGCCTGCGCTTCGTCGCGGGCCTGTTCTGGCAGCGCCAGACCAACGACACGTACAACGCGTACCGCGTCGACGGACTCGCCGCCGACCTTTCGGTCACCGGACAGCCCGGGGTCAACTACCTCAACTCGCAGGAACGCGTCGATCTCGATCGCGCGATCTTCGCGGAGGGCGCGTTCGACATCACGCCGGCCTGGACGGCGACCGTCGGCCTGCGGCTGTTCGACTACGACAACAGCGTGATCGGCTTCTTCGGCTACGGGCCGTCGCACGTCTCGCAGGTGGGCGAGGGGGCCGACTCGGCCGCGCCCTGCCTGCCCGGAACGGTCGGGCGGCACCCCGGCCAGCGCCCCTGCAACAACATCGACGCGACCACGTCGGGGTCGGATCTCACGGGCAAGGCCAACCTGACGTGGCGGGTCGCGGAGGGCCGCATGCTCTATGCGACGTACTCCACGGGGTTCCGGCCGGGCGGCGTCAACCGCAATCCGGTGCGCCCGCCGTACCGGCCCGACACGCTCGACAACTACGAGCTCGGCTGGAAGACCGAGTGGGCCGACGGGCGACTGCGCTGGAACGGCGCGCTGTTCCACGAGAAGTGGCAGGACGCGCAGTTCGGCGTGTCCGGCCCGAACAACATCACCGAGATCGTCAACGCGGGCCGTGCGCGCATCCAGGGCATCGAGTCCGACGTCCAGTGGGCTGTCGGCGATCACCTGCTGCTGTCGGCGTCGGCGACCTACCTGGATGCCGAACTCACCACCAACTCGTGCCAGTACGTGAACCCGCAGTTCGACTGCTCGATCCCCGGCCCGCCGGCCTCGCCCGGCGATCCACCCCAGGACAACTACACGCTGGCGCCGGAGGGCTCGCGCCTGCCGGTCTCCTCGCGCTTCAAGATGAATGCCGTGGCGACGTACAGCTTCCGCTGGGGCTCGCTCGACGCCCACGTGCAGGGTGCGGTCGTGCACCAGAGCGACGTCATTCCGGTCCTCGAGGTGGACGCGGCCGCACTGCTGGGCCGGCAACCCGCCTACACCACCCTCGACCTGGGCTTCGGCCTCGCCCGGGGCAACTGGACGGCCGACCTGCGGGTGGAGAACGCGACCGACGAACTCGGCGAGCTGAGCCGCTATGCCCCCTGTGCGCCGTCGGTCTGCAGTTCGCCCAACGTGGTCACGGTGCGGCCGCGCACCTTCGAGCTGCGCTTCGGCCAGCGGTTCTGAGTCGTGGCCGCGTGTGCCCGGCCGTGGGCGAAAGTTCCGTCGCGGGCGGTCCGGGAAATCCGCGATCGCGTTTCGCCGGGTCCGTGGCATCCTTGCGCGGCCCCATGCCGGGGTCCCCGATCGAGCGTGAGACGATGATCAAGCACTCCACGGTCCTCAGCGTCCTTGCCGTGGCCCTGCTGGCCGCGTGTTCCAAGTCCCCGGATTCGCCGGCCGCGGCCGGTCAGGCCGAGGGCCAGCCTGCGCAGGCGTCCACGCCGCGCCCGCCGCAGACGCGCGAAGCCAAGGCCCAGGGCCTGATGGCGCTGATCGACACGGCGCCGCAGTGCCAGGAGTATCGCCAGCAGCTCGAGGAGGCCGGGAAGGTCCCGGCGGACGCGGCCGGGGCGGTGGACCTGAATACCATCGTGGCTGCGGCCCACGCCGCCGGCTGCAGCAAGAAGCCCTGACCGCGGACCTGCGGGCGCCCGGCCCGCATCGGTTCACTCGCGCCGGTTGCGCCGCCCCTCGCCGCCGGCCCGGTGGCCGCCTTTCGCGCCCGGGGCCTGCAGCGGACCCAGCGTGCCGACGACCCGGGCCTCGTCCGGCCGCGACCCTGCGTGATGGTGGGCCACCGCGTCGTGCATCGCCGCGACGTGCGCGAAGCTGTTTCCGCAGCAGCCGCCGATGATGCGCGCGCCCGCGTCGGCCGCGAGGTGCACGTAGTTCGCCATCAGCTCCGGCGTGCCCGAGTAGTGGATCTCGGCGCCGATGAACTGCGGGATGCCGGCATTGGCCTTGGCGATCAGCGGGATGCCCGCGTCGCGCGCGGACATGCCGAGGATGCTCATCACGAGATCCGAGGCGCCGACGCCGCAGTTGGCGCCGATCGCGAGCGGACGCGGCTCGAGCCCGGCCGCGAATTCCACCAGTGCGGCGGGCGTGATGCCCATCATCGTCCGGCCGGCCGTGTCGAAGCTGGCGGTGAAGGTGTAGGGCAGGCCGACCCGGGCGGCGGCGATGGCCGCGGCGCGGATCTCCTCGAGCGACGACATGGTCTCGATCCAGGCGACGTCCGCGCCGCCTTCCTTGAGGCCCGCCATCTGGTCCGCGAAGACCTCGACGGCCATCGGTTCGGTGAGCACGCCGAGCGGCTCGAACAGGTCGCCGGTCGGCCCGACGGACCCCGCGACCACCACCGGTCGACCGGCCGCATCGGCCACGGCGCGCGCGTGCTGCGCCGCGAGCCGGTTGATCTCGCGCACGCGGTCCTGCATGCCGTGCAGCATCAGCCGACGCGCGTTGCCGCCGAAGGTGTTGGTGAGGATGATGTCGGAGCCGGCGTCGACGAAGCCCTGGTGCAGCGCGCGCACGCGCTCCGGGTGCTCGAGGTTCCAGATCTCGGGGGCTTCGCCGGAAGCGAGGCCCATGGCGAACAGGTTGGTGCCGGTCGCGCCGTCGGCCAGCAGGATCTTTCCGGAGTTCAGCAGTTCGGCCAGCATGCGGAGCCCATCGTGCGGTGCGGGAATGACGGGCATGGTAACCCGCGCCCCGGCCGGGCGTCAGGCCGATTGGTCATATGCCGCCCGCGTGCTCAGGCGCCGACGCTGCCGCGCAGCTTCTCGAGCGCGATCAGCCGCTCGATCGCATCCAGCGTGAATTCGTACTTCGACAGCTCGCGCAGGCGCGACCACTCGCGCCGCAGTTCCTGCGACAGCGTGTCCGGCAGGCCGCGCAGCCAGCCCTCGATGCGCAGGTCGACGAACTCGCGCTTCTCCTCGAGCGTGAGTTCCCGCGCCAGCAGCAGCCGCGGCGCATCCTCGGCGTCCACCATCGACTGCAGCGTCGGCCAGCGGTCGCCGGGCCGCTCGGCGCAGAGCGACGCGAAGGCGACGCTCGAGGTCTCGCGGATGAGTTCCTCCTCGCGGGTGGTCTGGCTCTCGTGCTCCTTGGTCTCGTCCCAGGACTCGGAGTCTTCGGCCACGTAGCGCAGGTACTGCATCGCGAACAGGCAGGTGGGCGCCACGAGGTCCTGGCGCGGACGGGCATCGACCCACAGCGCCGCGGTCGCGCGCAGGCAGCGGCGCGCGGTGGTCTCGGCGAGCTTGCGGCCGAACACCAGCGCCGCGGCATCCTTGACGAAGGCCGGCAGTTCCGAGGCGATGATTTCGCGGTACCCCGGCACGTGGCGCTCGAGCAGCACCGCGGTGCGACGGTCGAGCACGGCGAGGTCGCTGGTCACGGCGGGCATGCCGAGCGTGGTGCAGGCCAGGTTGTAGACGATCGCCCGCGGCAGGGTCACGCCCTCCGGCCAGGCGTCGCGCAGGTCGCGGTCGTCCGGCAGCTTCAGGTTGGACGTCCACTCGGTCGGATAGCTCGGGATCGAACGGCCGTAGTTCGCGGACCCGGTGGCGCGGATGCGCACGCGCGTCTGCGGCACGAGGCTGCCGAACGGCGCGAGCAGCGGGGCGATGCGCAGCAGAGTCTCGGTGTGCGCCTCGACGGCGGACTCGAGCACGTGGGCGAGCGACTCGGCGTCGCTGCGCGGCAGGGCCGGCATGCCGGCCGCGGGCCGGGCCGACCAGCGCGTGCGGAACGCCGCGGCGAGTCTCTCGGTCTCCGCCGGCGAGTCGGCGCGGATGCCCTGGACGGTCACGCCGTCCGCGCGGGCGAACTGCGCGATGACGCCGGGGTGCTGGGGGTCGAAGCCGCCGCGGAAGCCGGCGCGCCCCGCGCCGATCAGCAGGGTCACGCGCGGCGCCGGCAGCCCGAGCGCACGGGCGTACTCGCCGAGCCGCCGCTCCGACTCCTCGCGCGCCGCGACCGCGAGCGTGTAGGCCGCGTCCGTGGCGATCTTGCCGCTCTGCAGGGCGGTGTCCGACATGGCGACGAACACGCGCACGACCGCCTCCGGCCGCGTGAACGACGTGCGGAACGTCTCGGGCGTCGGCAGGTCGGCCACGCCCACGCCGCGCGCGAGCGACTGGTAGAAGCTCTCGAGCAGGTCCGGCAGGTGGGCGAGGGCGCCGACGTTCTCGCACAGCGGGACCAGGCGCACGCGCGCGACGCGTGCGCACAGCTCGGTGCGCCGTCCCGGCTCGATGCGCGCGGCGAGGAACGCGTCGTGGCGCTCGCTCGCCGGGTCGAACAGCGCGGCGATCGCCTGCAGGTACATCGTGCCGATCTTGAGCACGGCGCCGAGTTCGGCGCGCGAGTTGACCTGCGGCACCGTGATCTCGTGGATCGCGTTCTGTTCCGCACGGATGCCGAGGCGCTCGCAGGCGAGGTGGAACAGCAGGTTGCTGCGCGCCACCGACGCGAGGATCTTCGCGACCTTTTCCTCGTCCTGCTCGAGGAACGGGTTCGGCACCCGCAGCAGCAGGTGACGGTCCTCGCCCGGGATCACGCCGTGGCGCAGCAGTGCGAGCACGACCTTTTCCGGCACGTCGAGCCAGTCCGGGCTGATCTGCCGGCCTTCGAGGTCCAGCAGGACCTCGCTGCAGGGCCCGAGCAGGTCCGCGATCGATTCCTCGAATTCGCGCTCGGCCTCCATGAGCGGGTTCCACTCGAGGTGGGTCAGGGCCAGCCGGGCCCGTTCGACGGCATCCGCCGGCACGGCGCGCAGGGCGCGTTCGAGCTGTTCGGCGCGGTGGCTGGTGGAGTCTGGGTGCTTGGTGCCGGTGAGACGCAGGGCCTCGTGGCGCGGGTCCTGCAGGAAGCGCCGACGTGCGTCGGTGAAGCGCTTCGGGTCGATGCCGTCGAGGGCCGCATAGCCCTCGGCCGTGCACACGCTCGACCAGACGTCGGCGTGCGCCGACGCGGGTGCCGCCGGGGCGGCCGCGGCGGCCCCCAGCCGACCCTGCTGCTCGATGCGCGCCTTCACGCGGTCCATGAAGACGGCGAGTTCCTTCACGTCCTTCGAGCCGTAGGACAGGCGCTGCCAGGTGCCGTAGCGGTCCGGGGCGTCGGGGCCGCCCGCGAAGGCCGCGAAGGGTATGCCTCCGACCCCGCCCGAGAGCAGGAACTCGAAGGCGTCGACGGAATTGCGCACGACCGCCGTCTCGTGCACGCCGTGGCGCACGCGGTCGAACTTCTCGCCGACCAGGCCGGGGAAGGCGAGGGGCGCGTAGAAGGTGCCGCCGAAGTCGGTCCGCTCGATGCCGAGGTACGCGAGCTCGTCCGCGGCCTGCAGGATGAAGTCGCGTCGCTCGCGCATGTACGGCGACGGCCGGCGCAGGGCCGCCAGCGGGCTCTGCAGCGCGGCGAGCGCCCAGTCCTGCGCCAGCGTCGAGGGCGTCGCCACCAGCCAGGCCGAGAGGTTCGCGAGCACGTCGCGGGCGCGCACGCCGTTGGCGCGGATCTGGTCGGAGATGACCAGCCAGCAGGCGCGCGCGCCGGTCGATGCGCCGAACATGTCCATCTTCGACAGGCCCGAGAGCGAGATCACGTAGTCGCGCCACTCCGGGTTCGCGAAAGCGGGGTTGACGAACCAGCCGACGTAGTCGAGGCGCTGGTACACCGAGGCGTACAGCACGTAGCAGCGGTGCCGGACGGCGACGCGCACGAGTTCCTCGACCAGTTCGCGCGGGTACACGCGCCCGGTCGGGTTGTGCGGGTTGTTCAGGATCACGCAGGAGACCTGGCCGCCCGCGAGCAGCCGCTCCAGCGCCGCGGGGTCGGGCAGGAATTCCGGCGCGGTGGTCGGCAACTCGACGACCTTCTTGCCGGCGCGCTCGATGAACCAGTCGTATTCCCAGCTCGGTCGCGTGACGACCACGCCCGAGCCGTCCGCGCCGAGCACCTCGAGCACGATGGCGAGGCCGGCGCGCGTGCCCGGGGTGAACAGCACCTCGTCCGGCAGGAAGCGCACTTCGGAGCCGGGGTAGTCGATGAGCCCGTCGCGATTGAAGAACTCGGCCACCTCGTTGCGCACGTCGAGCCGGCCGACGGCGGGGCCGTAGCTGTGGACCGTGTTGCGCGTGATGCGCTGGGCGGCGCGCACGACCTCCGGATGCGGGGCGAAGTCGGCGTTCTTGTAGTCGCCCTGGGTGAGGTCCAGGGCGCCTTCCTGCTGGACGCGCCGGGCGAACATCCGGACGAACGGCTCCGGAGTCAGCAGGGCGCGGGCCGACAGGCCGGTCGCGGACGGGCGGGTGCGTGCGTTCATCGTGCGTCGGGTTCCGGGACGACCAAGGGCCCGATTTATCGGGTGCGACAGCCTGCGACTAGACGCACATACCGCAGCGCCTTAGCGTCGGCTCGCTCTATCGTGGTGCACGGGCGCGGCCCGCCAACGTCCCGCCCGCCGTGCCGGCGGCTGCGTACTCTACGACTGCCGTGCCCACGCCGGCGGCGCCTAGCATCGCAGCCAACCGCCACGGCCCTCGGGGATTCCGCATGTTCGAGCGCGTGTTCCAGCTGCGCGAGCAGGGCACGACCGTTCGCACCGAGTTCGTCGCCGGGCTGACGACGTTCCTGACGATGTCCTACATCATCTTCGTGCAGCCGGCCGTGCTGTCGGGCGCGCTGGTCGGCGGGTCGACCGGGATGGACTTCGGCGCGGTGATGACCGCCACCTGTCTCGCGGCCGCGCTGGCCTCGGCGGTGATGGGCCTGTACGGACGCTACCCGATCGCGCAGGCGCCCGGCATGGGCGAGAACTTCTTCTTCATCTTCTCGGCCATCCCCGCGGCCGCGGCGGCCGGCGCGACCGTGCCCTGGGCGACGGCGCTCGGCGCGGTCTTCCTCTCGGGCGTGCTGTTCCTGGCCCTCACGCTGGCCGGCGCGCGCGAGGCCGTCATGAACGCGATCAGCCCGAGCCTGCGTCACGCCATCGCAGCCGGCATCGGCCTGTTCATCGCGTTCATCGGCCTGCAGAACGCCGGACTGATCGTCAAGGATCCCGGCACCGCGGTGCGCCTCAATCCGCAGTTCGCCTCGCCCGACCTGGTGGTGTTCTTCGTCGGGCTGCTCGCGGGCGGCGGCCTGCACGCCCGGCGTGTGCGCGGCTCGATCCTGTGGGGCATCCTCGCGGCGGGCCTCGCCGCGCTGGTCCTGGAGACGCTGGTGCCCGCGCTCGCGCCCGGCTACGCCGCCTCGCCGGCCTATGTCGAGTCCGCGCTGTCGCAGCGCTTCGAGGTTGCGACCGCTCTGGTGGCGTGGCCGCCGTCGATCGAACCGACCTTCCTGCGCATGGACCTGCGCGGCGCGTTCTCGCTCGCGATGGCGCCCATCGTCGGGGTGTTCCTGTTCATGGTCTTCTTCGACACGGTCGGCACGCTGGTCGGCGTCGCCCAGCAGGCGGGCCTGCTGGTGGACGGGCGCCTGCCGCGGGCGCGCCAGGCGTTCGTCTCGGACGCGATCGGCACGGTGGCCGGCGCGGCGCTCGGGACCAGCACGGTGACGAGCTTCATCGAGAGCGCCACGGGCGTGGAGCAGGGTGGCCGCACCGGCCTCACCGCTCTGGTGGTCGCGGCGCTGTTCCTCGTCGCGCCGTTCTTCAGTCCCGTGGTCGCGATGCTCGGCGGTTACCCGTCGATCACCGCGCCCGCCCTGGTGATCGTGGGCGGCATGATGCTCGCGAACGTACGACACCTGGACTGGAGCGATTACTCGGAAGTGCTGCCCGCCTTCCTGGTGCTGCTCGGCATCCCGCTCGCGTACTCGATCGCCGACGGCCTCGCACTCGGGTTCATCGCCTATCCGCTCGTGAAGCTGATCGCGGGCCGGGTGCGCGAGGTGCGGGCGGTCTCGTGGCTGGTCGCGGCGGCGCTGCTCGCGTACTTCCTGGCACTGCGCGTGCCCGGCTGAATCAGGGCGCGGAGCGATCCGCGGCGAGTGCCCGCGCGATGGCGCCGCGCGCCAGCGGTGCCATGGCCGCGTAGCCGCGCTCGGTCGGGTGCACGCCGTCCTCGGCGTAGACACCGAGGATGCCGCCCCGGCCGTCCCCGATGGCCGCGCCGTAGTCGACCCACTCGACGCCTCGCCGGCGGGCCAACGCCTCGAGCCGGCCGTTCAGCGCGCGAATCGACGCCGCCGGACGCAGCCCCGGTCGCCATGTGAACCGGTCGGCCGGGGGCACCGCGGCCAGCACGACCCGGACGCCGTGGGCCTGCGCGAGCTCGATCATGGACTCGACGTTGGCCAGCACGCGGTCCGGCGAGTAGGGTCCCGTATTGCCCGCCACGTCGTTGGTGCCGCCCATCAGGTGCACGACCGCAGGATGCAGGTCGATCACGTCCTGGCGAAAGCGCAGCAGCATCTGGCCGGTCGTCTGTCCGCTGATGCCCCGGTCGAGGACGTCCCCGGCGAAAAAGCTCGGCATCGCGAGCTGCCAGCCCTCGGTGATCGAGTCGCCCATCATCACGACGCGCTGCCGGCTCGCCGGCGGCAGGGCGGCGTTCTGCGCCCCATAGCGACAGAGCTGGCCCCAGTCGAGCGCCAGCCAATCGCGCATCCAGGCGGCGTAGGCGTCCGGGCTGGCCTGGTGCGCCGCCGTCGGTGCCGTCGGGACACCGCGGCACGCGTCGGACGACGGGGCCGCGGATTGCGCCGCGTCGGCCGGGCCGGGCGAGGCCATGGCGAGCAGCACGGCGAGGATGCGCCCGCACCTCTCCCCGGGCGCGCCCGGGCATCGCGACCGCCCGCGCACGGCTAGATCAGCGCCTCGATCAGGCGCGGCCCGCGCTGCTTCATCGCGGAGCCGTACTGCGCGACGAACTCCTCGCTGGTGGTGGCGCGCGAGGCCTCGACGCCGAGGCCCTGCGCGATCTGCGTCCAGTTCATCTCGGGACGGTGCAGGTCCAGCATGGACAGCGCCTTCGCGCCCGCGCCGATCGCGCCAACCCGCTGCAGTTCGATGTTGAGGATCGCGTACGAACGATTGGCGAAGATCACCGTCGTCACGTCGAGGTTCTCGCGTGCCATCGTCCACAGCGCCTGCAGCGTGTAGGCGGCGCCGCCGTCGCCGTGCGGACAGATCACCTTGCGGTCCGGGCAGGCGATGGCCGCGCCGACCGCGAGCGGCAGGCCCTGGCCGATGGAGCCGCCGGTGAGCGAGAGGTGGTCGTAGGGCTGGGCGCGGGCCATGGCCGTGAACAGGGCGAACGAACCGGTCGCGGACTCGTCCGCGAAGATCGTGTGCTCCGGCGTCAGCGCGGCCATGGCCAGGGACACCGTCTGCGCGGTGAGCGGGCCGGTCGGCAGCTCCGGCAGCGAGAGCGGCAGACGTACCACCGGCGCACCCTTGCCGGCCCCGAGCACGTGGTCGAGGGCGTCGAGCGCCATGGCGCCGTCCTCGTGCTCGTGCGCGAGCTGCAGGAAGCGGCAGCCCTGCGGCGCGCCCCAGCTCGGCTTGCCCGGGTAGGCGAAGAACGTCACCGGCGGCTTGGCGCCGACCAGGATGATCTGCTCAACGTCGGCGAGCGTCGCCGTGATCTGCTCGGCGAAGTAGGGCAGGCGCTCGACGTGGACGCGGCCGGCACCGAGCTGCGTGCGCGGGGCGAAGGTGTCGCACAGCAGGCGAGCGCCGGTCTTGGCGGCGATGCTGCCGGCGGCCTCGAGGCCGGCTCCGAGCAGGGCTGCGCCGCGCATCAGCAGGGCCGTGCGCTTGCCGTTGCGCAGGCACTCGGCCGCGGCCGTGACCGCCGCGTCCGCCACCGTGATCTTCCCCGGCATCGGCAACGGACGCGCGGCGCGGTCCGCCTCGGTCCACGCCGTGTCCGCCGGCAGGATGAGCGTCGCGATGCCCCCCGGCGCCGCGAGCGCTGCCTGCACGGCGCGGGCGGCGTCCGCCGCGACCGTGCGCGCGCTCTTCGATTCGCAGATCCAGTTCGAGACCGGGCGGGCGAAGCCCACGATGTCCGAGGTGAGCGGCGCGTCGTACTGCAGGTGGTACGTGGCGTGGTCGCCGACGATGTTGACGATCGCCGTCGAGGCGCGGCGTGCGTTGTGCAGGTTGGCGAGGCCGTTGGCGAGGCCCGGGCCGAGGTGCAGCAGCACGGCCGCCGGCCGGCCGCTCATGCGCCCGTAGCCGTCGGCGGCGCCAGTCGCGACGCCCTCGAACAGCGCCAGCACGGGGCGCATGCCCTCGATCGAATCCAGCGAGGCCACGAAATGCATTTCGGACGTGCCGGGGTTGGCGAAGCAGACTTCGACGCCGCAATTGACCAGCGTCTGCACGAGTGACTGGGCACCATTCATCGACGAACTCCCTGGATGCGTTCGGACGGGCGAGGACAGGTTACCGCAGCTCGATGGCGCCGATGTCGGCCTTCGCGCCGGACGGGCGGGCGACGCCGGCCTGGTCGTCGGGCAGTCGCTGCACCGTGAGCCGCTCGCGCGTGCTCATGGTCATGCGGATGTCGGGATTCTCGTCGAGCGGGCCCGAGCTGAACAGGCTGCGCCACGCCGCGTCACCCAGCAGTTCCGGCCCCATGCCCGGCACGCTGCGGGCCGCCAGCGCGGCGTCCAGTCGGTGCCAGAACTCGATGTAGGGGTAGTTGGGCAGTTCGCGGGTCCAGGTCGCGGCCGGCCCGTGCCAGTGCGTGTCCGCGAGCGACAGGATCGGCTGGCCGGCGGGATCCGAGTAGGGCTGGACGCCCGCGGTCGCGGCATCCGAGTCGGCGCTCGCGAGGAACGCTTCGAAGTCGGCCGTGAAGGCCGCCGCGAAGCCGGCGAGGCCGTAGCGGCGTTCGATGCGCTGGAGCACGATCGCGAGGAAGTCATCCGTTCCGACGGGCACGGCGTACTCGCCGTGCGTCTCGTCGAGGCCGTAGCGGCCCGTCGGGACCTGGTCGAGCGCGCTGCCGGCCGGGGCGTAGCGCAGCACGGCGGGCGCGCCGGCATCGGTGCCCGCGGAGAGCGCGGATGCCGAGGTGGCCGGGCCGCCCGCAAGGTCGACGACGTCTGCGAGGTCCACGCCGTCGGCGTCGCCGTCCTGTGGGTAGTGCTTGCGCACGAGCGACGCCCAGGTCGGCTCTCCGACCGGGACCAGGATCTGGCTGAAGTCGATCACGCCGAGGCGGTTGTACCCGGCGCTGCGGAACTCGAACAGCGACCCGGTGAATACGTCGTGCGCATAGGTCGCGCCGCCAATTTCCTGCACCTGGTTGCCAGCGATGATCGAGTGGCCGATCGTCATGTCCTCCGTCTCGTGCGCATTGCCGACCGTGGCGGCGATGCCGCCCGCGAGGTTGCGCCGGCCGAGGCTGTCGGTGCGAGCCACGCCACGCACGAGGTTCTCGACGATCGTGCAGCTCTGCACGTCGAGATAGCCGTTCGACATGTACACGCCGCCGCCGCGCCAGTAGCCCATCCGCAGCAGGAAGGGCGGCAGGCCCGGCGAGGGCTCCGCGAGGTTGCGCGCGATGGTGCTGTTGGTGAGGCGCAGGGTCTTGCTGTTGCCGATGCTGCCGCCGTCCGAGTACACACCGCCGCCATAGACGAACAGCCCGGCGATGCGGTTGCCCGTGACCGCCGAGCGGTCGATCGTCGAAACCGTCTCCGGATGGCCGGCGCCGCCGACCGAATAGACGCCGCCGCCGGCGGCGCCGCCGCCCAGCACCGTGTTCCCGCTGATGACGCAGTTGCGAATGTCGACGATGTCCGCGTAGATCGCGCCGCCAAAGGCGCCCCGGTCGCGCGAGGAGTCGAAGTCCCCGACCGCCTGGTTGCCGGTGAGTTCGCAGTCGCGCAGCGTCGCCACGCCCCACACCGCCAGCGCGCCGCCGCGACCGAGCGTCCAAGGCTGGTCCTGCGGCGTGGCGACCGCGAGTTTCTCCGTCACGCTGCTGCCGCCGGTGATGCGCACCTTCGTCAGTTCCAGGTTGCCGTCCACGGCGAGCACCCGCGCGCCCGGCTGGGCCCCGCCGGCCCAGGCCAGGGTGATGCCATGGGGCAGGGCGGCGGCGTCGATGACGACGTTCTTGCGCGCGACCAGCGCAGAGCGCCCGTAGTCGCGATCGAGGTAGCCGACGAGGTAGGACACGGGGCCGCTCGGCTCGTCGCGGATGCCCATGACCTCGCCCTTGAGGATGGTGTGCTCGTCGGCGACCAGCGTCAGCGAGATCGTCTGCCCGTCGAGCGCCGGCGCGAACGTGATGCGCTGGCCCGGCGCAGCGGCCTCGAGCGCCGCACGCAGGGTGACCGTGCCCGCCGGCGGCGCGGCCACGTCGGCCGTGCTGTTCACGACCAGCGGTTGCGGCGCGTTGCCGTCGCCGCCGCCGTCTCCGCCGCCGCCGCAGGCGCCTACCAGCCCCAGCGCGACCAGCCCCAGCCATCGGATGGGCGTACGCATGGCATGACCTCCTTGGTCCCGGCTGCTAGCATCCTAGCCACCTCCGCCGGCCCCGGCGTCAGGAGAACCCACGGCGCGGAAGGCCGTCGCCACGCTGCATCCATGAATCATTCCGCGTATTCCCGCGAGGAGGAGGCGGCGCACGTCCTCACCCACGCGATCGGCATCGTCGCCGCCGTGCTCGCGACCCCGTGGCTGGCCTGGACCGCTCTACAGTACGGCGACCCCTGGCGCCTGGCGGGCGGCGTGCTGTTCGGCCTCAGCGCGCTGCTGCTGTTCACCACCTCGGTGCTCTACCACTCCGCCCGCCAGCCGGCGCGACGGGTGCTCCTGAGGCGCTTCGACCACTCGGCGATCTACCTGCTGATCGCCGGCACGTACACGCCGTTCACGCTCGGCGCGATGCGCGGGGACTGGGGGTGGACGCTGTTCATCGCCATCTGGACGCTGGCGGCGCTCGGGATCGCAGCCAAGACCACGCAGTTCGGGTTCCGGTTCCACAAGACGTCGGTGCTGCTGTACGTGGTCATGGGCTGGCTGATCGTCATCGCCGCGAAGCCCGCGATGCGCGCACTGTCGCCGGACGAATTCACCTGGCTGTTCGCGGGCGGGCTCTGCTACACCGCGGGCGTGCCGTTCTACCTCTGGAAGAGCCGGCCGTACACCCACGCCGTGTGGCACGGCTTCGTGCTGGCGGGCGTCGCCTGCCATTGGGTCGCGGTGCTCGGAGTCATGGACGCCCGTTGACGGTCCGGACCCGGTCCGGGCTACCATCGGTCCGCACCGGCCCTCGGTCGGCGGGGAGGGATCCATGGGCGACGGCGTGACGCGGCGCGACTTCCTCGACGGTGTCGCCCTGGCGATCGGCGCCGGTCTCCTGCCGAAAGGCGGCCGGGCCGATGCGCCGACGGGCTATCCACCGGCCCTGACCGGACTGCGGGGACAGCATCCGGGCTCGTTCGAGGCCGCGCACGAGCTCGTCTTTCACCACCGTCAGTATCGGCTCGGCGGCCTGAAGGTCGAAGGCGAATACGACTGCGTGGTGGTCGGCGGCGGCATCAGCGGGTTGGCGGCCGCCTGGTTCTACTGCCAGCGCTTCGGGCCCGATGCGCGAATCCTCGTGCTCGACAACCACGACGACTTCGGCGGGCACGCCCGTCGCAACGAGTTCCGCGCGGGCGACCGGCTGCTGATCGGCTACGGCGGCAGCGAGTCGCTGCAGTCGCCGCAGGCCAATTTCTCGCCCGTGGTGAACGCGCTGCTGAGGGAACTGGGTGTCGACGTCGAGCGCTTCCGCCGCTGCTTCGACCAGGACCTGTACCCGGGCCTCGGCCTCTCGCGCGGCAGCTTCTTCGACCGGGACCGCTTCGGCACGGACAGGCTGGTGACCGGCGATCCCACCGACTGGGTCGCGGACGACATCCCGAAGGACCGGCGCAACGGTCGCCCCCTCGCGGACTTCATCGGCGACTTCCCGATGTCCGTCGAAGCCCGCCGCCAGCTGCTCGAGCTGTACACGACGCCGCGCGTGACGCTCGATCACCTCGCGGACGCCGCCTCCCGCGAGGAACATCTCGCGCGCACGTCCTACGCCGACTTCCTGCGCCGCGACTGGGGCCTGCCCGAGGAGGCGATCGCGTATTTCGGCGGCCGCACGCTCGACTTCTTCGGCGCGCCGCCGGCCACGCTGCCGGCGCTCGAGTGCGCCCTGTTCGGATACCCGGGATTCGCCGGGATCGAGCTGCCGCAGGGCGACTCTGCCGACGGCGAGATGGACGAGCCCTACGTCTACCACTTCCCGGACGGCAACGCGTCCGTGGCCCGGCTGCTGGTGCGCAGCCTGGTGCCGGCGGCGATCCCCGGCAGCACGATGGAGGACGTGGTGCTGGCGCAGGCCCGCTACGACGCGCTCGATCGCGCGGACCAGAAGGTGCGCATCCGGCTCGGCAGTACGGTGGTGCGGGTGGTCGAGGGCGACGGCGTCGTCGACGTGGGCTATGTCGGCAACGCCGATCGCATCCTGCACCGCGTGCGCGCCAGGCACGTCGTCATGGCCTGCTTCAACATGCTGATCCCGCACGTGCTGGCGGGCGTGCCGGCGGCGCAGTCGGACGCGCTGCGCCTCAACGTCAAGGCGCCGCTCGTGTACACGAACGTGCTGGTCCGCGACTGGCTGCCCTGGGTGAAGCTCGGCGTGCACGAAATCTACGGCGTCGCCAGTCACCATTCGCGCGTGAAGCTCGATTACCCGGTCGCGATGGGCGGCTATCGCCACTCGCGGCGGCCGGACGAGCCGATCCTGCTGCACATGGTGCACGTGCCCGTGGTGCCGGGCATCGTCGAGCCGCGTTCCGAGCTGCGGGCGGCGCGCGCGCAGTTGCTGACGGCGACCTTCGCCGACTACGAGCAGGCGATCCGCCGGGACCTCTCGCGCATGCTGGGGCCGGGGGGCTTCGACGACCGGCGCGACATCCTCGCCATCACCGTCAATCGCTGGTCGCACGGCTACGCCTGGGGCGCGAACAGCCTGGTGGACGAGGAGGCGGCGGCCGAGGCGGCGATCCGGCGCGCGCGCCAGCGGCTGGGCCGGGTCACGATCGCGAATTCCGACGCCGGCTGGTCGGCCTATGCCCACGCCGCGATCGACCAGGCCTACCGTGCCGTCGGTGAGTTGCCGGCGGCCTGAGCACTGCGCGCGACGAGGGCGTCGAGCGAGAACGGACCCGCGCCGAACACCAGCACCACCAGCAGCATGTAGCCCCACAGGACGTGCTGGCCCAGCGCCGCAGCCGACCCGGCGGCGAGCAGCACGTGCGCGTAGGACACCACGGCCAGGACGTTGACCGCGGACAGGCCGAGCGCGGCCAGGCGCGTGCCGAGCCCGAGGATCAGCAGCGTCGGAAAAGCGAGCTCGCCGGCGGTGCCCGCGAGCGCGGCGAGGCCCGGGGACAGCAGCGGCACGCGGTATTCCTCCTGGAAGAGGAACAGGGTCGTGTCCCAGTCCTGCAGCTTCAGCCAACCGGACTTGAGGAACTGCCACGCCACGTATGCGCGCGTGGCGAGCAGCAGCAGCGCCGCGAGCGGGCGCGTGGCGCGTTGCGCGACGCCGTTGACGCGGTCCAGGGTGCGCACGGCGATCATGACGCGTCGACCTCCTCCGGAACCTCCAGCCCGACCACGAGCCGTTCTTCGAACAGTCGGCCGAGCGCGCCCGCGAGCCGCTCGATGGGCAGGCCCGACGACGCGAGTGCCGCGGCGAGCGACTGGCCGCCGGCCAGCGACTGCCGGAACGCGAACTCCTCGCGCGGCACGGACGCCAGCACGAGTTGACCGTCGATGCAGGCCACGCCGACGTGCTGCGGGCCCAGGTCGGGGTCGACCGCCCGACCGGCGCCGTCCGGCTGGTTTTCCTGCCAGACGGACCACACCGGCCAGGGCGAACTCACGAACTGCAGCGAGGGGTGCAGGCGCAGCACGGCCGCGTCGAGTCGCTCGGCCGGCACCCGCCCGAGCGACTGCAGCGCGAGCGGTGCGGCATCGGCGGCGGCGAGGGCGCGTTCGCAGGCCCACTCGAGGCGCGCGAGGTCGGCCAGCCAGCGATAGTCGCCCTCGCCCAGGTGATCCGCCAGCCAGGGAGCAAAGGCGGCGCCGATCCAGTGCAGGTCGCCGCTCGGCGAGGGGTGCGCCGCGAGGTAGTCGCGGGCCAGTTGCGCGAAGTACTCGTCGCCGACCCGCCGGCGCAGCACGGCGTAGGTGCGCGACAGCGCCTCGCGCTGGATCAGCCGCGAACTGTTGCGGTAGACGCGCAGCCGGGCCAGCGCCGGGATCCCGTCGTCGGCCAGCGCGGCCGCGAAGGCCGTGCACTCGGTGGCCTCGTGCTCCGGCGCGATCAACGCCGCGCGGAAGGCCTCGAGCAGGGCGGGCAGGCCGGCCGGATCAGGCGGCGAGTTCACGCGCACTCCTCAGTCGCGCATCGGCGAGGCCGGCTTCGCGCACCAGCACCTCGAGGTCGGGCACGTCGGTGTCCCACTCGATCAGCGTCGGCACCGGCCCGAATCGCTCCAGGGCCCGCGCATAGAGGCGCCAGACCTCGTCGCACACCGTGGAGCCGTGATCGTCGATCAGCAGGTCCCGCCCGCCGATGCGCCGGCGCGTGTGCCCGGCGAGGTGGATCTCCTGCACCGCGTTCCGCGGCAGGCTGCCGAAGAAGGCTTCGGCGTCGAGACCGAGGTTCACGGAATTCACAAACGCGTTGTTGACGTCGAGCAGCAGTCCGCAGCCGGAGCGTTCGACCACGGCCGCGAGGAATTCGCCTTCCGACAGCCGCGATTCGCGGAAGCGGGCGTACGCGCTGAGGTTCTCGACCAGGATCTGCCGACCGAGGCAGTCCTGGACCTCGCGGACGCGCGCCGCGAGGTGCTCGGCCGCTTCCTCGGTCTGCGGCAGCGGCAGCAGGTCGTTGAAATGGCCGCCGGGGTGACGGCCCCAGCAGGCGTGTTCGCTCACGAGGGCCGGCTCGAAGCGCCGGACGGCCAGCCGGACGCGGCGCAGGTGCTCGCGGTCGAGCGGTGCGACGGAGCCGAGCGCGAGCCCGACGCCGTGCAGGCTGAGCGGGTAGAACTCGCGCACTCGCTCGAGTGCGCCAACCTGCGGACCGCCGTCGTGGAAGTAGTTCTCGGTGTGCGCCTCGACCCAGCCGACGTCGGGCCGCTCCGCCACGATTCGCGCGTGGTGCGCGGAACGCAGGCCGATCCCGGCTCGCACCGGGATCGGCCCGCCGGGGACACGTCGGGGCGCGTCCGTCACGCGGGCATCACTTGGCCGCGGAGGCCTGCAGCTTGCCGCCCATCTTCTCGCACTGGCCCTTCGGCACCAGCTTCCACTCCGCCGGATCGTTGTCCTTCGCCGCCTGGCCGGCGCAGGAATGCGAGGCCGTGGCGCAGTCGTTCTTGCCGGCCTTGGCGACGCCGTAGCACTTCTCCTTGCCGGCCATGTCGTCCGCGGACGCGGCGACGCTGCCGAGGGCGAGCAGGCTGCCGACGGCAGCGGCAACGGTCAGGTTCTTCAGGGTCATCGGGATCCTCCTGTGGGTCGGGTGTCGAACGTCGGCACGAGTCGGGCCCGGTGGCCCGTGTTCGCGTGCTCGGGGTAACAGACCGGCGCCACGCGCCGGTTATTTCAGGGCCGCGCGACCTCGCGGTCGCCGACCACGATCCGGCCCTGCTGCATCACGAAGACCGGCTGCTCGGTGGCCGCGATGCGCGCCAGCACGTTGCCGGGCACGGCCACGATGTCCGCGAGCTTGCCGGGCTCGAGCGTCCCGGTCTCACCGTCGACCCCGAGCAGACGGGCCGCGTCGCGCGTGCCGGCGAGCAGCGCCGCCGACGGCGACATGCCCTGCTCGACCATCAGTGCGAACTCGTGCGCATTCATCCCGTGCGGGGACACGCCCGAGTCCGTGCCGAACGCGATCGGCACGCCGATCCGTAGCGCGCGCTTGAAGGCGTCGGCGCTGGCGGCCGCCGCGGCGCGGGCCTTCTCCGCGATCTGCGGCGGGAAGCGCTCGACCTGCTGCATGGTCCAGTAGGAGGCCATGCGCGTCGGGACGAGGTACACGCCTTTCTCCTTCATCCGGCGGAACGTGTCGTCGCTCAGGAACGAGCCGTGCTCGATGGAGTCCACCCCGGCCTCGATCGCCTGGCGGGCCGCGACGTCGCCGTGGCTGTGCGCGGCGACGCGACGCTTCCATGCGTGCGCCTCGCCCATGATGGCCTCCAGTTCGCCCGGCGTCAGCTGCGGCACGTCGACCGGGTCGGACTCCGACAGCACGCCCCCGGAGGAGCAGATCTTGATGACGTCCGCGCCCCACTTCATCTGGTAGCGCACCGCCGAGCGGCACTCGTCCGCGCCCGCGCACACACCCTGCGTCGGGCCCGCCGGCGTCACGACCTCGGGCGGGTAGGGCGACTGGTCGCAGTGCCCGCCGGTCGAGCCGAGGGCGTAGCCGGATGCCACGACGCGGGGGCCCGGGATGGCGCCGTCGCGGATCGCGTTGCGCAGCGCGACGTTGATGAAGTCCTCCGAGCCGAGGTCGCGCACCGTCGTGAAGCCGGCGCGCAGCGTCCGCTCGGCATAGGGCGCCGCGTGCAGCGCGTCGTCGGCCGGGAAGCGCATCAGGTGCGTGTAGAACTGCTCGTACCAGTTGCCGTGCATCTCACCCGAGAGGTGCACGTGGGCGTCGATGAAGCCGGGCAGCAGCGTCGCATCGCCGAGGTCGATCACGCGGGCTCCGGCCGGAATCGCGCCGCCGACCGAGACGATCCGGTTGCCCTGGACGACGACGACTGCGTCGTCGCGCAACTGGCCGGTCCGGCCGTCGAAGACGTGGGCCGCCTTGAGCGCGACCGCCGGCGGTGGGGCGGCCGGCGGCGCGGATTGCTGCGCCGCGGCGGACAAGGACAATAGCGTGGTGGCGAGCAGTGCCCGGTGCGCGTACGACATGAGACCCTCCCGACTGGCTGTCGGATTATGCATGGCCGGGGTCGCGGTCGCGACGCGTCCGGCGGATCGGCGCCCCCGGGTTGGCAAGCCGGCGCCCGGGTGGCAGCATCCGCCCCCTGACCGTGGAACGGTGTGGGGCATGCTGAAGGAGTGGATCGCGCGACAGTTCGGTGGCCGCCCGGCGGAGGCGTCCGGCGGGTCCGCCGGATCGCTCAACCTGGCCGTGGCCGCGCTCCTGGTCGAGGTGCTGCGGGCCGACTACGACGTGGC
>JBPOHK010000047.1:0-2139 GCA_052035645.1 Pseudomonadota bacterium | reverse complement strand
GCCGCGCGTGAGCATCGAGTCGGTACGCGCCGTGGCCGACCCCGAGCGCCTCTCGCAGGTGAACCTCGAGGTGCGCTACCGGCTGCTCGCCGACGACCGGCGCGAGACGCTGGAACTGGCGCTGGACCTGGGATGAGCGCCATGGACGACGCACGCCGACCGATCGCCTCCACTCCGGCTCGACGCCGCCGGGCGAAGGGTGCCGCCTTCGCCTCCGCCCGCGGCGCAGCCGAATCCTGAGGGAACCGAACAAATGTCGCCACCGAAGCCGTTCCCCGTCCCCGACCTCGACGACCGCCGCTTCGACGAGCTCGTCGCCGAACTGCACGCACGCCTGGCGCGCCACGTGCCGGAGCTCGCCCCGCTGGCGCCCGGAGATCCGGTGTTCGCGCTGGTGGATCTGTTCGCCTGGCTCACCGAGACCATCCTCTACCGGGCCAACCGCATTCCGGACCGCCAGCGCCAGGCCTTCCTGAACCTGCTGCAGATCCCGCTGCGCCCGGCGCGCCCGGCAAGCGGCATCGTCAGCGTCGACGCGAGCGGGTTTGCGCTGCCGCTGCCGATTCCGCCCGAGGCGCTGCTCAAGGCGGGGACGACGAGTTTCTCGACCGTCGGCGAGGTGCAGCCGACCCCGCTTTCGCTGCGCATCGTCGTCAAGCGCAGGCTCGACGAGGCCGCGCTCGCCGCCGAGGGCATCAGCCTCGACCAGTTGCGTGCACAGTACGACGTCGAGCCGGCCGCGTTCCGACCGCTCACGCTGCAGCCCGGACGCGACCGGCCGAGCGCCGCCGGAACCTGCGACGGTGCCCTGCACCTGGCCATCTGCCTGGCCAGGCCGGCCCCCGCGGCGCAGGCCGAGCGCGTGCGCCGGGCTCTCGCCGGCATCCTGCTCAACGTCGGGCTTGCACCCGAGACGGAGCTCGAAGGCGTGCTCGCCACCGGCCTGCGCGCCCGCAAGCTGGCGTGGGCGCTCGCATGGTGGCCCGACCCCGAGGATGCGCCGCAGACGGTGCGGTACCTCCCGCTCGAAGTCGTCGCCGACAGTTCGGCGGGGGGGCGCAGGACCGGCGTCGCTCGCCTTCGCCTGCCGCGCGACGCGGAGATGCTGCGCGCGACGAGCGCCCTCGACCCTCAGTTCGCTGGCCTCGGCGACTCGCCGCCCGAGCCGCCCGCCGACCTCCGCCCGGACCAGCTCCTGTTCTGGCTGCGCCTGTCCTGCGCGGAGGAGCCCGACCTCGCGCTCGGCTACCTCGGCCTCAACGCGGTCGAAGTGATCGGCCAGGGGATCGCGCGCGACATCGTGCTCGGCGCGGGCAATGGCCGTCCCGACCAGCGCCTCGAACTGCCGGACCCGGCCGTGGATGAGCGCAGCGTCGAGATCGAAGTGGAGGTCCGGCGCGCCTTTCAGCGCTGGGAGCGGGTCGCCCATTTCGCCGGCAGCGGTCCCGAGGACACCGTCTTCGTCGTCGACCCCGCCGACCGCAGCGTGCATTTCGGCGACGGCGTCCGCGGCATGCGTCCGCCCGCCGGAGCCCGCATCCGTGCCGCGTCCTACCGCCACGGCGGCGGCAGCGGCGGAAACCTTCCGCCCGGCAGCATCCGGGAGCTCCATGGCGCCAGCGAAAGGCTCGTGCTGCGCCACGAGTGGCCAACCCGCGGCGGCGTCGACGCGGAGTCGCTCGACGAGGCCGAGCGCCGCATCCCGGCCTTCCTGTCCCATCGCGACCGTGCGGTCACGGCCGAAGACTTCGCCGTGCTCGCACGCGACAACCCGATCAACCCGGTCGCGCGCGCCGAGGCAGTGGCGGGCTTCTTCCCCGGCGCGAGCCTTGCGGCGGTGCGCCGCAACGTGCCCGGCGCCGTCAGCGTGTTCGTGATGCCGCCTGCACCGCAGGCGATGGCGGCCGCGCCGCGTCCGAACGCCGGACTGCTCGCGGACCTGCACGAGTATCTGTCGGCGCGTTGCATGCTCGGCACCGAACTCTACGTGCTGTCGCCTCGTTTCGTGCCGGTCGCCGTCTCGCTGTCGCTCGAGGTCGTCGATCCATCGAGCGAGCAGCACGTCCATGCCGAAGTGGAACGCGCCCTGCTGCGCTACCTGTGGGCCTTGCCGCCGGGCGGCCCGCGTGGTTCGGGCTG
>JBPOHK010000129.1:0-28593 GCA_052035645.1 Pseudomonadota bacterium | reverse complement strand
GGATCAGCGTGGCGAGGTCGACGCCCTGGCCCTTGCGCCAAGTGGTGTCAAGGATCGCCGAGAGCAGGATGTGCTCGCGGCTCCGGATCGGGTCGGCGTCGATGCCGAGCAGTCCGAGCAGGCCCGCGACCGCCGAGCCGACCCGCTCCTTGAGCGCCGTGGCGTCGCCGAGGACGGCTGCGTCGGGTGCGGCGAATGAACGCAGGATCGACAGCGGACGACCGGCATCGGAGCCCGGCGTGTAGATCGTGACCTCGGCGGCGTCGCGCAGGCGCTGGATGCGCTCGCCGTCCTCGTTCCATTCGGCGAGGCCCTTCTTCCAGTTTTCGCTCGTCGTGCGCGCGAACTCGTCCACCGACAGGCCCTTGCGCGACGCTTCGCCCGCGTCGACCCAGGGCTTGAAGTCCTCCGCCTGCAGCTGCGGGAAGGTCAGCAGCAGGTTGCCGATGTCGCCCTTCGGGTCGATGGCGATGGCGGGGATGCCGTCGAGCGCGGCTTCCTCCAGCAGCGAGACGCACAGGCCGGTCTTGCCGCTGCCGGTCATGCCGATGCAGACCGCGTGCGTGGTCAGGTCGCGCGAGTCGTACAGGATCTCGTCGCCGAGCTGCTGGGACGCCGGGTCGAACTCGCGGCCGAGGTAGAAGACGCCGAGGCGTTCGTAGCTGGGTAGGCTCATGGGGGGTGACAAGGCTGGGGGCTTGGGACAATAGTGACGGCCTTGGGACGCCGGGGGAAGAGGTTCAGCCAGATGCACAGCGTTTGCATCGATCGTGGTCTGCGCGCGCTCGCCGGTCGGGCTGGTGCGTTCGCAGCCGGGCTTGCAATGGCCGTGGCCACGGTGCCGGCCGTCGCGGCCGGGCCGGCGCCCGCGGGTCCCGTGCACGACCGGGTGTTCTGGGTGCAGCTGCGCCAGGACTGCAAGGTGCCGAAGGGTCAGAGCGCTGCGGCGCTGGTCGACGAGGCCGTGGCACTGCAGTCGTCCCGTGACGCCTTCTGGCGGGACCGCGTCGGCTACGAGGTCGTCGTCCGTTGCGTGTTCCGCGAGCGACGGCTCTCGCCCGACGAGCGCCGCAAGCTGGTCGACACGCTGGTCGCCAACCTGTGGCGCGGGATCGGCGAGAGCGGCACCGACACGGTTTTCCTGCGCTCGTTCTCGGCGCTCGACCTCGCGGTCGTGCAGGCGCTCGAACTGCAGGACCCGGTGCTCGACGAGGCCAGCTACCGCGCGCTGCTGGACGCGGCGCTCGCCTACCTGCAGCACGAAGTCGACGGTCGGGGGTTCGACGCCGAGGCCGGCTGGATCCACGCGACGGCCCACACGGCGGACCTCCTCAAGTTCCTGGCCCGCGACCCGCGCTTCACGACCGCCGACCAGGCCCGCCTGCTCGAGTCGATCTGGGTGAAGGCCACCTCCACCGACACTCCGGGCTGGGACCACGGCGAGGACGAACGCCTGGCGGCCGCGATCCTGTCCATGACCCGGCGGGCCGATTTCGACGTCGGCGCCCTGGAAGACTGGCTGGCCCGCTTCCCCCCGCTCGAGAAGAACTTCTGGGATGCCGGCAGCCCCGACCTCGACGGCATCGAGGCCACCCAGAACGCCCGCGAGTTGCTGGCCGGCCTGTACGTGCAGCTCAGCCTCGAGCAGCCCGGCCTGACGCCCGGCCAGCAGGCTGCCCGCGACCGCGTCCTCGAAACCCTGCGAACGATCCGCCGCTGAGCGGCATTTCGTCATCTACGCAATGACATTCGGCGCGCGGGCGTCGATGCTGCGGCGGAATTTTGCCCGGCCCGGGCCGGGCCCCTCCCCACCGTTCGAGTCCCCACGCGCATGAGCCATCGATTCCCCCGCCTGTCGGTCCTGTTTGCCCTGGTCGGCTGCGTCCTGGCGCTGCCGGTCGCGACGGGCGCCACGGTCGAGACCCGCCTCGACATCCACGCGCCGGCGGGCGTCGAGTCGCTGAAGGACTGGGACCCGGTCAACGACGGTCTCATCCAGGCCGCGGACGAACTGCGTGCCTACGACGAGGACCTCGGCCCGGACGTCGCCGGCCGCACGATCGGCCAGTACACGGACGAGTGGGTCATGACCCCGGAGGTGCAGGCGCGGCTGGCCGCCCTCAAGAAGCAGGCGATGCAGCAGCAGCGTGCCGGCGACGCGGCCGGCCTCCAGCAGAGCCTGTCCGACGCGAACCGCATCGTGCAGGAGCAGGTCTATCGCGTGACCGTGCTCGGCAACTACCTCGTCGTGCGCGCCGACATGCGCGAGCACGCAGCGCGGATCCAGGAGCAGTTGCAGAAGCTGCCGGAATCCGAACGGGCCGCGGTGCAGCCGACGCTCGACGGCCCGGCCCAGCTGCTGCGCGCGGCCGTCCTCGGCGACCTGCAGCTCGCCGAGCCGCCCGTGGAGTACGCCGACGACGGCCTGCGGCGCTACGAGCAACTGGCCGTCGACCCGCTGAACGCCGAGCGGGTGCGCATCGCCTGGCTCGCGAGCGACAGCGCGCGTGCCCGCGGCGTGGCTCCGAAGGGCCGCGACCGGGCCACGCCGTGCCCGGAGCCTGCGGCGAAGACCTCCGGCGCCGACCGGCCGCTGATCGACCGCTCGAGCCTCGCGCCGCTCGACTATCCGGCCGACAGCCAGCAGATGAACTATTCGGGCAAGGTGGAACTCGAATTCCATGTCGCGGCCTCGGGCTGCGTCACGCGCATCGACGTCTACCACTCGGTCGGCATCGACGAGCTGGACGAGGCGGCGCTCACCTGGGGCGAGGCCGTGCGTTACTTCCCCGCGGAGAAGGACGGCCAGCGGGTCGATTCGACGCAGGTCGTGTCGGTGACGTTCAAGATCGCGGACTGAAGCGGCGGGCGGCCTCGAGCCGCCGGGTTTGTCACCGGTTTGTTACCTCCCGGCGACTGACGGCGTAACCTCGCCCCCCTAGGATGGCGGCACAACGACGCCACTCTCCGGGACCCGCATGTCCATTGCGCTCGATCAGGTGACCAAGCGGTATCAGTCGCTGCCGGTGGTCAACGACGTCTCCCTCAAGGTCGCCGAGGGCGAGTTCCTGGTGCTGCTCGGGCCGAGCGGCAGCGGCAAGAGCACGCTACTGCGCGCCATCGCGGGCCTCACCGAGATCGACCACGGCCGGGTGTTCCTGCACGGCCAGGACGTCACGCACGTCAACGCGCGCGAGCGGCAGGTCGGGTTCGTGTTCCAGCACTACGCGCTGTTCCGCCACATGACGGTCGGCGAGAACATCGAGTTCGCGCTGCGGGTGCGCAAGGTGAAGGCGGCCGAGCGCCGGGCCCGGCGCAAGGAACTGCTGCGCTTCGTCGCGCTCGAGGGCATGGACGACCGGCTGCCGACGCAGCTGTCGGGCGGCCAGCAGCAGCGCATCGCGGTGGCGCGCGCGCTCGCGCACCGGCCGAAGGTGCTGCTGATGGACGAGCCGTTCGGCGCGCTCGACGCGAAGATCCGCGAGGAACTGCGCCGCACCATCCGCCAGATCCAGCGCGAGCTCGGCATGACCACCATCCTCGTCACGCACGACCAGGAGGAGGCCTTCGCGCTCGCCGACCGCATCGGCGTCATGCACCAGGGCCGCCTGCTCGAGTGCGGCCGGCCCGAAGACCTCTACATGCGGCCGCAGACGCGCTTCGTGTCCACGTTCCTCGGCGCCGCCAACCTGCTGCTCGGCTATCGCAGCGCGAGCGGTGTGCGCTTCAGCTCGCAGGTGGCGCAGGGCCAGGCCGTGCCCCGCGAGGTGGTCGCCATCCTGCGGCCCGAGGAAGTCGAGCTGGGCTCGAGCGACGGCCAGGTCCGCTCGAATTTCGTCGGCTACGGCGAAGTGGAGGAGATCCTGTTCTCCGGGGCCGTCGAGCGTCTGCGCGTGCGCATGTCCGGCGACGGTCCGGTGCCGGTCGCGCCGGGCCGCGAGGGCCAGTCGGACGCCGGCTCGCTGCTCGAGGTCTCGCGCACGCTGCCCGAGCAGCGCGAGTTCCCGGTGCAGGCCGGCGCGCGGGTCGCCGTCGGGGCGCGACGGGTGCACGTGCTGCCCACGCCGATCTCGAGCTTCACCGCCGTCGGCGAGACCGAAGAGGCCGCCCGGGCGCTGCACGATTCGCCGCTGCTCTCGACGCTCGGCACGCGCATGCAAACACGCGTGTCGACGCGCCTGGGCCGCGGCGAGCGGGCGCCGCCCGGCATGCCGGCGGTCGCCACCGGTGCCGGCAGCGCCGAGGCCGCGCAGTGGCAGCTGCGGCACGGCGCCCGCCAGCTGCTGTGCGTGCCGCCGAGCGCCTCGCTGCCCGCCCACGTCGTGATCCACGCGCTCGACAACGACGCACTGCGCGCAACCGTGCCCGTCGCCGCGAGCCTCCTGCGCCACGTCGCCGCCGAGGCCGTGTACCTCGGCATCCATCCCTCGATGTCGATCGAGACCGAGCGCGCCGCCTACATGCGCGACCTGCTCGACACGCGCTCGACGGCGCTGGCCGAGCACGGCCTCGACATGCGCACCGAGCTGCGCTTCGGGGCGACCGGCGAGGACCTGCAGCGCGAACTCGACGCCCACCCGAACTCCATGCTGGTGCTCGGCACATCCGATCCGGACCGCATCGACTGGGAATGGCTCGGCCGCCTGCTCGAAGGCCAGCCGGAGCGCCCGGTGCTGATCGTGAACGCACAGGCCGAGCGGCCGGCGGAGCGCTGACCCATGGCGTCCTACGCATTCCGCCAGCCGAGCATCCTGCCGGGCTTCGGGCTCACATTCGGCTTCACGGTCTTCTTCCTCAGCTCGATCGTGCTGCTGCCGCTGGCGGCGCTCGCGTTCAAGACCGCGAACCTGCAGTGGCACGAGTTCTACGCCATCCTCACCGACCCGCGGGCCGTGGCGTCCTACCGCCTGAGCTTCGGGGCGGCGCTGCTGGCGGCCTCCATCAACGCGGTGTTCGGGTTCGTGGTCGCGTGGGCGCTGGTGCGCTACGACTTTCCGGGCCGGCGTTTCATCGACGCGATCATCGACCTGCCGTTCGCGCTGCCGACCGCGGTCTCGGGCATCGCGCTCGCCACGGTGTTCTCGCCCACGGGCTGGCTCGGGGTGAAGCTCGCCGCGTTCGGCGTACAGGTCGCCTACACCTGGGTCGGCGTAGTCGTGGCGCTCACGCTGATCGGCCTCCCGTTCGTGGTGCGTTCGGTGCAGCCGGCGCTCGCCGAGGCGCAACGCGACCTCGAGGAGGCCGCCGAGACGCTCGGCGCCGGGCCGTTCACCATCTTCCGGCGCATCATCCTGCCGGCGGTGCTGCCGGCGCTGCTCACGGGCTTCACCATGGCGCTGGCCCGCGGCATCGGCGAGTACGGCTCGGTGGTGTTCATCTCCGGCAACCTGCCGATGAAGACCGAGATCACGCCGCTGCTGATCGTCATCAAGCTCGAGCAGTTCGACTACCACGGCGCCGCGGCGCTCGGCTTCATCATGCTGGTGATGTCGTTCGTCATGCTGTTCGCCATCAACCTCGTGCAGGCCTGGGGCCGCCGGCGCCAGACGCGGGCGGGGAGCTGAGATGGCCGGCGCCGCACCACGGGTCGAGGCCCGCCGCAACCTGACGCCCGGCGCGCGCGTCACGCGCGTGGTCGTGATCGCGATCGCCATCGCGTTCCTCGCGCTGCTGCTGGTCGCACCGCTGGCGGCGGTGCTCGCCCAGGCCTTCGAGAAGGGCGGCGAGGTGTTCCTGCAGGGTTTCTCGGATCCCGACACGCTGGCCGCGATCCGCCTCACGCTGCTGACGGCCGCGATCGTCGTGCCGGTCAACACGATCTTCGGCATCTGCGCCGCCTGGGCGATCGCCAAGTTCGAGTTCCGCGGCAAGAGCCTCCTGATCACGCTGATCGACCTGCCGTTCGCCGTCTCGCCGGTCATCGCGGGCCTCGTGCTGATCATGCTGTTCGGCGCCCACGGCTGGTTCGGGCCGTGGCTGATGGATCGCGACGTGGCCATCGTGTTCGCCGTGCCCGGCATCGTCCTCGCGACCATCTTCGTCACCTTCCCCTACGTCGCCCGGGAGCTGATCCCGCTGATGCAGCAGCAGGGCAGCGAGGAGGAGGAGGCCGCCATCACCCTGGGCGCGGGCGCCTGGGTCACCTTCCTGCGGGTCACGCTGCCGAAGATCCGCTGGGGCCTGCTCTACGGGGTGATCCTCTGCAATGCGCGGGCCATGGGCGAGTTCGGCGCGGTCTCGGTCGTCTCCGGGCACATCCGCGGCATGACGAACACCATGCCGCTGCAGGTGGAGATCCTGTACAACGAATACAATTTCACGGCCGCGTTCGCGGTCGCCTCGCTGCTCGCGCTGCTGGCGATCGTGACGCTGGTGATCAAGACGCTGGTGGAGTGGCGGGCGGATCGCCGCACGGGTTGAGCCGGTGAGGACGATGTTCAAGGACTGGATCGAGGCCCTGCGCCACCTCGTGAGCGGGCCGAAATCGCTGGAGCGTTCGCTGACGCTGACCGTCGGCGGGCTGCTGCTGGCCTCGATCCTCGTACTGGCGTTCAGCGCCGTCGGCCTGCTGCGCAAGCAGGCCGAGCAGCATGCGCTCGCCCGGGTGCAGCTCGCGGGTGTCGGCGCGCGCGAGGAGATCCGGCGCGTCGGCGAGGACACGGTCACCGCCGCCCGGGTGCTGGCCGGCCGGCCATCGCTCGCGCTGCTCATCCGCGCCGGCGACCGCGAGCAACTCGAGCTGTTCCTGCGCCGCTCCTGCGACACCTCCGGGATGAGCGCGTGCGCAGTGGTCGTCGGCCGCGGCACGGTGCTCGGCAGCACGCGCCCGGGCATCGCCTGGGCGAGCCTGCTCGAGCGCACGGCCGAGCAGGGCGAACTGTTCGCGCTCGCGCCGGCCGAGGTGCCTGACGGACTGCAAGGAGCCGTCGCGCCCATCTCGAGCCTCGTCGATACCCGCGTGGTCGTGCTCTATTTCTTCGACGGACGGCTCGCCCGCCGCCTGAGTGACGAGACCGGCCTCGACGTCCGGCTGGTGCGACTCTCGCAATACCTGGACAACGTCGAGCCCCGGCTGCGACCGCTGCACTCCACCGCCGTGTCGAACGGCAGCATGGCGGCCGAGCGCGTCCCGAGCCTCGGCATCTTCGCCTCCAGCACGCTGGTGACGGCCTCGACCGGGGAGGGCGTGGCCCTGCTGGAGGCGCGGCTGCCGGCGTCCGGCGTCGACGATGCGGTCAACGGTTTCGTGCGCCGGCTGGCCTGGACCGCGTTCGTGCTGGCGCTCGCGGCCGTGCTGGCCGCGCTGCTGCTCGCCAACCGGATCGTGCGCCCGCTGGAGGCGCTCGCCCAGTCGGCCAACCGTCTCGGCAAGGGCGACTTCTCGGCGTCGATCCCGGTCTCGGGAGGGCCCGAGACGGCGGCGCTCGGTCGCACGCTCGAGGACATGCGTCGCAACCTCGTCGACCTCACCGCCACGCTGCGCCAGCGTGAAGCCGAGGCGCAGGCCATGCTGCGCGGGGTCGTCGAGGGCGTGTTCGCGGTCGACGCCCAGCGCCGCCTGAAATACCTGAATCCGCAGGCCGCCGAGCTGGCCGGCGTCGATGCGGCCGCGGCGCTCGGCCAGTTCTGCGGCGACGTGCTGAAGCCCTGCCGCGAGAAGGACGGCCAGCGTCCGTGCGATTACGCCTGCCCGATCCTGCAGGCGCGCGAGCGGGGCCAGGCGCAGGCGACCGAGTGCCTGGACAAGGCGGACGGTTCGCGCCGCACGGTGATCATCACCAGCGCGCGCATGGTGGACGGGCTGCAGGTACAGGTGATGCGCGACGAGACCGACCTCGAGTCGGCGCGCCGCGCACGCGACACCATCCTCGCCAACATCTCGCACGAGTTCCGTACGCCGCTGGCCGCCCAGGCCGCCTCGCTCGAGCTGCTGCAGGACAACCTGCAGACCCTGTCGCGCGAGCAGCTCGAGGAGCTGGTGGCGTCGCTGCAGCGGGGCACGCACCGGCTCACGCGCCTGATCGACAACCTGCTCGAGAGCGTGCGCATCGAGTCGGGCCAGCTCGGCATCCGCCAGCAGACGCTGTCGATCGGCGAGGTGCTGCACGACGCCGGCGAGCTGGTGGCGGGCCTGCTGGCGCAGCGCGGCCAGGCGCTCGAGGTCACGCTGCCGGACGATCTGCCCGAGATCGTGGGCGACGCGCCACGCCTGACGCAGGTGTTCGTGAACCTGCTGGCGAACGCCAACAAGTTCGGGCCCGAGGGCCGACCGATCCGCATCGTCGGCGGGCAGGCCGAGGGCCAGGTGCGCGTCGCCGTCGAGGACGAAGGCCCGGGCGTGGCCGACCCCGAGCGCGGCTCGATCTTCGAGCGCTTCTACCGCGCCGCCGACCAGGAGCCCGAACCGCGCGGCCTCGGCCTCGGCCTGTGGATCGTGAAATCCATCGTGGACCGCCACGGCGGCAGCGTGTCCGCCGAACGCACGGCCGAAGGTCGCACTCGTTTCACGGTCAGCCTGCCGGTCGCCGGAGCGGCACCGTGAAGATCCTGGCCGTCGACGACGACGCCGACCTGCTGGCGCTGGTCGGGTTCGCGCTGACCCAGGCGGGCTACGCGGTGGTGAAGGCCGCCGACGCGAAGACGGCCCGCGCCGTGTTCGATGCCGAATCCCCCGACCTGGCCATCCTCGACATCAACCTGCCGGACGGCAACGGCTTCGACGTGTGCGCGGCCATCCGGGAGCGCTCGCGCATCCCCGTGATGATGCTCACCGCCCGCGGCGAGGAGGAAGACCTCGTGCGCGCGCTCGACCTGGGCGCCGACGACTACCTGACCAAGCCTTTCAGTCCGCGCACGCTGCTCGCGCGCGTGAAGGCGCTGCTGCGACGAGCCGGGCTCGAGTCGGGCGGCGCGATGAGCGCAGGGCGCCTCAGCCTCGACCTCGAGGCGCATGCGCTGCGCGTCGGCGATGCCGCCCCGGTCAAACTCACCAAGCTCGAGACGCGACTGCTGCAGATCCTGGTCGCCAATGCGGGCAACGTGGTCAGCACCGAGCGATTGCTCACGCACGTGTGGGGCCACCGCGGCAGCGGCGACCGGCAGCTGCTCAAGCAACTGGTGCACCGCCTGCGGCAGAAGATCGAGGACGATCCCTCGGAGCCCGCGTACCTGCGGACGGAATCCGGCGCGGGCTATCGACTGACGAGCGACTGAGCCCGCGCGAGGCAGCGCCGGTAGCGGTCGTCGACGCGGCGCGCGAACCACTCGGTGGTCAGGGCGCGCGTGATCTTCGGGCTCTCGAGGGCGATCCGCGGCACCAGCGCGCGAGGCACCGGCCGGCCCGGCGGCACGGCGTCCGCGAGGGCCATCACGCGCGCATAGAGCGTGCTGCGCTCGAACTCGGCCCTGTCTCCCAGCTCCAGCGCACTGCGGACCTGCGCGTCGCCGAGACCCAGCCGGCCGCCGAGCAGGCGGATCGCACGCTCCGTCGCGCTCGGATCCCGGCTGCCCTCGATCAGCAGGTCGCCGTCGAGGGCCAGACGCTGCCCGGTGACGACGTTCACCGCGTTCTGGAACGCGGCGTTGCGGCTCGCGTAGCGCCCGGCATTGAAATCCGCGAAGCGGAAGACCATGTCGTCGTACGGCGCCGCGTAGTCGTACAGGTGCGCGATGCCGAAGTAGAGTCCGCCGCGGCGCGTGAAGACCTCGGCGCGCACCTTGCCGTTCAGCGGATAGGGATACCCCCGCTCCTTCGCCTGCCGCTCCGCGAACGCGATGCTCACCTGCATCGGCCCGCCCGTGCGCACGGGATTCAGGTCGCCGAACAGACGCTCGCCGAGCGGCACGCTGCGGGTGAAGTCCTCGAACAGCTCGCTCAGGTCCCGCTCGGTCCGCGCCTGGTCGAGGCGCTCCTCGTAGCTGCGTCCGTCCGGCGAGCGCAGCTTGAGCGCGGCGCCGACGACGAGCTTCGGGACGTGGTGGCTTGCGGCGCGCGCCTCGATCTCGCGCCGTGCGATGGCCGGCAGGCCCGGCACCACCAGATCGACCTGGAAGTTCGACTCCTGGTCGGTCACGGCGAGGACGCCGCAGATGTGCTCCGTCGTCACCGGCACCCGCAGTGCCTCGAGCGCCGCGTGGATGTCGATCGCCCAGCCCTCGGCATTCGGAACCGTGCCCGGCATAAGGCTGCGGATCCTCGCGCGTGCCGTGTCGGGGTCGAGATCGGCGGAGGGCTGCCGGGGCGGCACCGCGCAAGCGGCCAGCAGGGCCGATGCCGCGACGAGCAGGGCGAGTCGTTGCAAACGCAGTGGCATCCGGTCGGGGTCTCCGTCGGCGCAGGCGGCCGCGCGGCCAGTGTAGCGCGCGGCGGTCAGCGGTAGCCGCGCGCCTGCAGCTGGAACAGCTGCGCGTAGTGTCCGCCGAGCGCCATGAGCTGCTCGTGGCTGCCGTTCTCGAGGATGCGCCCGCCCTGGATGACCAGGATCTGGTCCGCCATGCGTACCGTCGAGAAGCGGTGCGAGATCAGGATCACCATGCGGTCCCGCGCGAGGTCGCGGAACTGCTCGAACACCTGCGCCTCCGCGCGCGCGTCCATCGCCGCGGTCGGCTCGTCCATGACGAGGATGTCGGACTCCGCGCGGATGAAGGCCCGCGACAGTGCGATCTTCTGCCACTGGCCGCCGGAGAGCTCGCGCCCGTCCTTGAACCACTTGCCGAGCTGCGTCTGGTAGCCCGCGGGAAGCTCGTCGATGAACGACGCCGCCATGCCGAGGCCGGCCGCCTCGTGCCAGCGCCCCTCGTCGTCGAAGTGCCGCACGTCCCCGGCGCCGATGTTCTCGCCGACCTTGAGCTGGTAGCGGGCGAAGTCCTGGAAGATCACGCCGATGCGCCGGTGCAGCGCGGCCGGGCTCCACTCGGCGAGGTCGAGGCCGTCGAGCGTGATGCGCCCGGAGGTGGGCACGTACAGCCGCGTGAGCAGCTTGATGAGCGTGGTCTTGCCCGAGCCGTTCTCGCCCACCAGCGCGAGGCTTTCGCCGGGCCGCAGCCGGAAGCTCACGTCGCTCACGGCCGGCTCGGTCGCGCCGGGGTAGGTGAACGTCACGTGCTCGAAGCTCACGCCCTCCTCGGGCCGCGGGCCGGCCACGGCCGTGCCCGTCGCCGGTTCGACCGGTGTATCGAGATAGTCGTACAGCGTCGAGAGGTAGAGGTTGTCCTCGTACATGCCGCCGATCGCCGAGAGGATCGAGGAGACGGCCGACTGGCCCTGCCGGAACAGCAGCACGTACATCGTCATCTCGCCGAGCGTGATGCGCCCGCGCACCGCGCTCACGGCGATCCAGGCATACGCCGCGTAGAACGCGGCCGTGCTCAGCAGCCCGAGCGCGAAGCCCCAGGTGTCGCGGCGGATCGTCAGCGCGCGGTCCTCCCGGAACACCTTCCGGAAGATCTCGCGGTAACGCTGCAGCAGCAGCGGCCCGAGCCCGAAC
This sequence comes from Pseudomonadota bacterium, assembly GCA_052035645.1. Lineage (GTDB taxonomy): Bacteria > Pseudomonadota > Gammaproteobacteria > Steroidobacterales > Steroidobacteraceae > RPQJ01. The sequence goes on along the minus strand of JBPOHK010000129.1, from coordinate 17,107 downwards.
AGCTTCACTTCCTTGGCGTGGTCCTCGCGCGCGATGACCGTCTCCAGGTACATCTGCATGCGCGTCTCGGGCGAGCGCCAGCGGAACAGACGGAAGGCATCGCCCGAGAACTTCGCCTCGGCGACGAACGAGGGCAGGCCCGCGAGCAGCAGCACCGCCACTGCCCACGGCGAGAACTGCGCCAGCAGGGTGCCGAAGCTCGCGAGCGCGATGCCGTTCTGCACCACGCCGAAGCTGCGCATCACCAGCGAAAGCGGCCGGCTGGAGGCCTCGCGGCGGGCGCGCGTGAGCTTGTCGTAGAACTCCGAGTCCTCGAAGTGGCGCAGGTCGAGGGTGAGCGCCTTCTCGAGGATCATCTCGTTGACGCGCTGGCCGAGCTGCGCCCGCAGCAGCGACTGGCAGGTCGACAGGCCGCGCTGCACGGCCGCGGTGAGCGCGACCAGCACGCCCTCGAGCACGACGAACTCGAGCACCGTGGAGAGGTCGCCGCCGCCGGCCGCGATCGCGTGCACGACCGCATCGACGATGCGCGCGCCGACGTAGGCCACGGCGGCCGGCAGCACGCCCGCGAGCAGCGTCAGCAGGGCGAGGGCGACGGTGAGGCGCCGGCTCGTCGCCCAGACGAGATCGAGCGCCTGGCGCGTGTACTGGAACACCTCCGGCAGTGCGCGCAGGGCGGCCCAGCCGCCCTCCGTGGGCGGCGGCCCGCTGCGTCGCGAACCGTGGGGATTGAGCCGGCGTCCGGCGACCATCGTGCGGCGGTGCCCGGCGTCAGCGCGCCGTGATCCGGTCGAACACGCCGCCGTCGTCGAAGTGGCGCTTCTGTGCCTCGGCCCAGCCGCCGAAGTCCGCGATCGTCACCAGGTGCAGCGGCGGGAACAGGCTGGCGTACTTCGCCGCGACCTGCGGGTCGCGCGGGCGGAAGTAGTGGCGGGCGGCAATCTCCTGGCCTTCCGGCGAGTACAGGTATTCCAGGTAGGCGCGGGCGGTCTCTGTCGTCCCGCGGCGCAGCGCCACCTTGTCCACCACCGTGACCGGCGGCTCGGCCAGGATGCTGACGGACGGCGTGACGATCTCGACCTGCCCGGGGCCCAGGTCCCTGGCGACCAGCAGCGCCTCGTTTTCCCAGGCGATCAGCACGTCGCCGATGCCGCGCTGGGCGAAAGTGGTGGTCGAGCCGCGGGCACCGGTGTCCAGCACCGGCACGGCGGCGTAGAGCTGCGCGAGGAACGCCTCCGCCGTCGCGTCGCTGCCGCCGGGCTGCTGCCGCGCCCAGGCCCAGGCCGCGAGGTAGTTCCAGCGGGCGCCGCCCGAGGTCTTGGGGTTGGGCGTGATCACGGCCACGCCGGGCTTCACGAGGTCGCCCCAGTCCTTGATGCCCTTCGGGTTGCCCTTGCGCACCAGGAACACGATGGTCGAGGTGTACGGCGCGCTGCTGTTCGGCAGGCGCTCTTCCCAGTTCGCGGGCAGCAGCTTGCCCCGTTGGGCGATGGAGTCGATGTCGTAGGCGAGCGCGAGCGTGACGACGTCGGCCGGCAGGCCGTCGATCACCGTGCGCGCCTGCTTGCCCGAGCCGCCGTGCGACTGGTGGATGCGCACCGTCTGGTGGGTCGTGGCGGCCCAGTGCTTCGCAAACGCGGCGTTGTACTCGTCGTAGAACTCGCGGGTCGGGTCGTAGGAGACGTTGAGCAGGTCGATGGCCGAGCCCTGCCCCGAGCCGCCGCAACCGGCGAGCAGTGCGGCAGACAGGGCGAGGGCGGCGATGCGCCATCGCCGGTGGGTCGTGGAATCGCGGGTCACCTGGGCTCCGTCGCAGGCCGGCGGCAGCCGGCGGGAGGATCGACGGAGATATGGTACCGCGCGGCGACCGGAACCCGCATCCGCCGGCATTCCCGCGGCGAGGATCGCGCTGCGGCGAAGGGACGGCAGGGACATCGTGGTTCTCCCGGAAAGTCGGCGACAGGAGGACGCGATGCTAGGCAGCGGCGGTTACGCGGTCAGTCGAGAAGCGGTGACAATGCGGTGAGACTTCATGCCGGCTGGCGATGCCCACATGCCCGCTCCCTTGGGTGGCGTTGGTCAGCGGGCGACCCGCCGTGCTAGCGTCGCGGGCCGTACACGACCCGCCGGGCACCAGGACCGGGAGGACAGCCATGCCGGAGCCGCGCAAGTTTTTCGACCGCCTCGCCGGGCGCGTCGCCATCGTCACGGGCGCGGGCTCGCAGGGCGAGGGCGTCGGCACCGGCAAGGCCATCTCGGTGGCGTTCGCCCGCGAGGGCGCCAGGGTCTGCCTCGTGGACCTGCACCGCGAGCGCGCGGAGGAAACCCGGTCGATGATCGAGGCGGCCGGCGGCACGGCCTTCGTGCACGCGGGCGACGTCACCGACACTCGCGTCTGCGCCGCCATCGTCGCCGCGACACTCGAGCGCTACGGCCGGCTCGACGTGCTGGTGAACAACGTCGGGGTCAGCGCCGGCGGCGGCGAGGTGTCGGACCTCGACGAAGAGAAGTGGTCGAAAGTCGTGGATGCCAACCTGAAGAGCGCCGTGCTGATGAGCAAGCACGCGATGCCCCCGCTCATTGCGTCCGGGCACGCCGCGATCGTCAACATCTCCTCGACCGCCGCGCTGCTCGCGAGCGGTGGTGCCTGGGCCTACGGGCCCGCCAAGGCGGCGCTGATCGCGTTCACCCGCGAGATCGCCGTGAAGTACGGCCGCCAGGGTGTGCGCGCCAACGCGATCTGCCCGGGCCACATCGTCACGCCGCACGTCGCCGGGTTCTTCGATGCCGCGGCGTTCGAGCTGCGCCGCAAGGTCGCCCCGCTCGGCGTCACGGGCGACGCGTGGGACGTGGCCGCCGCCGCCGTGTTCTTCGCGGGCGACGAGTCACGGTTCGTGACCGGCCAGTGCCTGGCGGTGGACGGCGGCGTGACGCAGACCATGCAGCTCACCGCCCACGGCCTGATCTCGCAGCCCGATCCCGCTACCTGAGCGGCAGCTCGATCCCGGCAGTCATCTCGTCCACCTCGGCCTGGGTCGAGGCATTGGCTGCGCGCTCGATGATGCGGCGCGTGAGGTGCGGCGCGAATGCCTGAATGAAGTCGAGCTGGTACTTGCGCAGCAGGCCGCCCCGGCGGAACCCCAGCCAGGTCAGGTGCGCCGGGAACAGGTGCGAGGTGTCGATGTGCACGAGGTCGGCATCGGCCTGCTGCTCGATGGCCATGCTGGCCACGATGCCGATGCCGAGTCCGAGGCGCACGTAGGTCTTGATCACGTCCGCGTCGCGCGCGGTCAGCACCACGTTCGGCACCAGGCCCTCGGCCGCGAAGATGCCCATCAGCGAAGACGGCCCCGTGAAGCCGAACACGTAGGTGATGACCGGGTGCGCGGCGAGCTGCTTCAGCGTCGGCTTCTTCACCTTGGCGAGCGGATGGCCCTTCGGCACGACGACGTGGCGGTGCCAGCGGTAGCAGGGCAGCAGCGTGTAGCCCTCGAACAGCGCCTGCGAGCCGGTGGCGATGGCGAAGTCGATGCGGTCGAGCGCCGCCATCTCGGCGATCTGCTCCGACGTGCCCTGGTGCAGGTGCAGGCGCACGTCCGGGTACTCCGCGCGGAACCCCTTGATCACCTCCGGCAGCACGTAGCGCGCCTGGGTGTGCGTGGTGGCGATCGAGAGCGAGCCGCGGTCCTGCTGCTTGAGGTCGTCGGAGAGGCGCTTGATGTTCTGCACCTCGCGCAGGATGCGGATCGCCCGGTCGATGACCTGCTGGCCCTCGGGCGTGACGCGCGAGAGGTTGCGTCCGTCGCGCACGAAGATCTGGAAGCCCAGTTCGTCCTCCAGCAGCTTGATCTGCTTGCTGACGCCCGGCTGGGACGTGTGCAGCTTCTCGGCGGCCGCGGTGATGTTGAGGCCGGTCTGGGCCACGGCGGCGAGGTAGCGCAGCTGGTGCAGTTTCATGGCGCGATTCTATGCGAACGCGGGCGATTTGCGGTTTGCCGCGCGGCAGCGCGCGCAGCCAGTGTTCCGGGAGTCCTGTCCCGGGAGTCCCGTCCATGGCGCTCGCCACCGTGCTCAGCCGCAGCTCGCAGGGCCTCGAGGCGCCGCTGGTGCGCGTCGAGGTCGACGTCGGGGCCGGGCTGCCGGCCTTCTCCGTGGTCGGGCTGCTCGAGACCGCGGTGAAGGAGAGCAAGGACAGGGTGCGTGCCGCGCTCGCGAATTGCGGCTTCGAGTTTCCTGCAGGCAGGGTCACCGTCAACCTCGCGCCGGCCGACCTGCCGAAGGAAGGCGGGCGCTTCGACCTGGCGATCGCCACCGGCATCCTCGTCGCGAACGGCAACCTCCCCGGCGGGCCTTTCGACGGCACCGAGCTGTACGGCGAACTCTCGCTCGGCGGCGAACTGCACGGTATCCGCGGCGTCCTGCCCACGGCGCTGCGGGCCGCACGCGCCGGGCACACGCTGATCCTGCCGCGGGCCAACGCGACCGAGGCGGCGCTGGCGCAGGGCGCGCGGATCTTTTCGGCGTGCCACCTGGGCGAAGTCTGCCGCCACGCGATGGGCGTCGAGGCGTTGCCGGTCGAGGTGCAGCGTACGCTCCCGGTCGGCTCGCGCCGGGTGCCCGACCTCGCCGACGTGCGCGGCCAGGCCGCGGCCCGGCGTGCCCTCGAGATCGCGGCGGCGGGCGAGCACAGCCTGCTGCTGATCGGCCCGCCCGGTGCCGGCAAGAGCATGCTCGCGCAGCGCCTGCCGGGGATCCTGCCGCCGATGAGCGAGGAGGACGCGCTGCAGACCGCCGCCGTGCGCTCGCTCTCCACACTGGGCTTTCGCATCGAGGACTGGCGCCTGCGCCCGTTCCGCAGCCCGCATCACACCGCATCCGCCGCGGCGCTCGTGGGGGGCGGCGGCCACCCGCGTCCCGGCGAGATCTCGCTCGCGCACAACGGCGTGCTGTTCCTCGACGAGCTGCCCGAGTTCGACCGGCACGTGCTCGAGGTGCTGCGCGAGCCGCTCGAGTCCGGGCACATCGTCATCTCGCGGGCGGCGCGCCAGTGCGAGTTTCCGGCCCGCTTCCAGCTGGTGGCGGCCATGAACCCCTGTCCCTGCGGCCACTACGGCGACGCTCGGGGCCGCTGCCGCTGCGCCCCCGAGCGCGTCGAGGCGTATCGCAGCCGAGTCTCGGGGCCGCTGCTCGATCGCATCGACCTGCACGTCGAGGTCGGGCGCGTCGAGGCAGCGGCGCTCGAGCAGTCGCCGGACGAGGAGGCGACGGCCGCCGTGGGGCCGCGGGTGCTGGCGGCGCGCGAGCGCCAGCTGCAGCGCCAGGGCCGGTCCAACGCGAGACTCGACATCGCCGAGGTGCTGGACCATTGCCGGCCCGAACCGGCGGCGCTCGCGCTGCTCGCGCGCGCGATGCAGCGTCTCGCCCTGTCGGCCCGCGCCTACCATCGCGTGCTGCGCGTGGCCCGCTCGATCGCCGACCTCGCCGGCGAGCCGTCCATTGGCGTGGCGCACGTTGCGGAGGCGATCTCGCTGCGCACGCTCGACCGGCGCGCCGTCGAGCCTTCGTTTGGCGGCGATCGCGGCAAATAATCGAGCGGAACGCCGCACGGGCGACGCGCATGCTCGCGGACGAGGAAGTCGGCACCGGGCCGTCCGCAGCCAGGGAAGGCGAGTCGCCGGTGTGGTCAGCCCGGCGGTTCCGGGCGGCTCGGTGCGGGCTTCGGGCGGTGGCTGCGGCGTCGGCCCCGCGCTACCCTCGGGCCATGAGCCAGCACATCCGCGCCGGCGTGGCCGGCACCATCGGCAACACGCCGCTGATCCGCCTCCACGCCTTCAGCGAGGAGACCGGCTGCGAGATCCTCGGCAAGGCCGAGTTCCTGAACCCTGGCGGCTCGGTGAAGGACCGCGCGGCCAGGGGCATCCTCGACACCTTCGAGCGCGAGGGATTGCTGAAGGCCGGCGGCACGCTGGTCGAGGGCACCGCCGGCAACACCGGCATCGGCTTCGCGCACCTGTGCAACGCCCGCGGCTACCGTTGCGTCATCGTCATGCCGGACAACCAGTCGCCCGAGAAGGCGGCGCTGCTGCGCACGCTCGGGGCCGAGGTACAGGTGGTGAAGACGGTGCCCTATGCCGACCCGAATCACTACCAGAAGCTCGCGCCGCGCGTGGCTGCCGACATTCCGGGCGCGGTCTGCGGCAACCAGTTCGACAACACCGCGAACCGCCAGGCGCACTACACCACGACCGGGCCCGAGATCTGGCGCGACACGGAGGGCCGGCTCGACGCCTTCGTCTGCGCCACCGGCACCGGCGGCACGCTCGGCGGCATCTCGCGCTACCTGAAGCAGGCGAGCGACGGCCGCGTGCGCATCGTGCTCGCCGACCCGATGGGCAGCGCGCTGCACCTCTGGGTCAGGCACGGCGAGCTGAAGTCGACCGGGTCGAGCGCGGTGACCGAGGGCATCGGCATCGGACGCGTCACGGCGAACCTCGAGGGCTCGCCGATCGACGACGCCGTGCAGATCGAAGACCCGGAGATCGTTCGCACGACGTATCGCCTGCTGTACGAGGAGGGCCTGTTCCTCGGCAGCACCAGCGGCACCAACGTCGCGGCGGCGGTGCGCGTGGCGAAACAGCTCGGTCGCGGGCACACCGTCGTCACCATCCTGTGCGACGGTGGGCAGAAATACCTCACTCGCTTCTACAACCGCGAGTGGCTGGCACAGAAGGGACTGGCCGACTTCGCCGCCGACGCGCTGCGTGCGAGGGCCGGGGCGTGATCGTGCTGCGCCGCATCGCGACCGACCTGCGCGAGATCCGCTGGGGCCACGTGCTCGTGGAACTGCTGCTGGTCATCGCCGGCATCCTGATCGCGCTGTGGATCGACGGCAGGATGGAAGACCGCAGGGACGCCCGGGCCGAACTTCAGTACCTCGAGCTGCTGGTGCGCGACCTGGACAACGACGCGGCGGTGCTCGCCGAGGTCCGGGAGTTCCAGGACAGGCAGGCGGCCGACGCGGCCGAGGCGTACCGGGCGCTCGCGACGCCCGTGGCTCCCGGCGATCGGGAGGCGCTCGCCGTGAAGCTCGAGCGCCTCGCGACGCGCCGCACGCTGCGCTTCAACCCGACCACCTACATGGACCTGACCGGCACCGGCAACATCCGCCTGGTCCGCAACCGCGCGCTGCGCGACCGGGTCGCGAAGTACTACGAGAACACCGAGCGCACCGCGGCGATCATCCAGCGCAACAACCAGTTCTTCGTCGACGAGAGTTACGCGCTGTACCTGACCAGCAACGGCCTGATCGCGCCGCGGACCGGCGACAACATCCTGTCGGTCGAGAAGTCCGCCAAGCTCTTCGCGGCGCGGGTCGGCCTGGCCGTGACGCCTGCGAACGACCGCCTGTGGACGCTGCCGGCCGATGCGCCGGAGTGGACGATCCTGCGCAACAAGGTCTGGCAGCGCGGCTCGGTGGCGGAGATGGCGAGCATGCAGATGGCCGATCTCGCCGAGGAACTGCGGGGTGTCCGCAGCGCGGTGGCCGCCGAGCTCGGTCGGCGCGGCGCGGCCCAGGGCGGCTGAACCGCACGCTGCGGGTGTCGGTCGATTTGACAGTCGGAACGAATCTCGTCTCGCCGGAGAACTGAGATGGCCGTCACAGAACTCGCCCCGCCAGGCACCGGACGGTCGCTCTTCGCAGCGGAAAACGCGTGGCGATCCGTGCCGCCACCCATCTGGGTGTGACGGCATCCTTGACGCGAGCGCCCGCTATGAAGCGCGTCCTGTCGATCCATCAACGACTTGCAGCACCCGAATCGACTGGCACGCCGCTTGCAATATTGCTCATCGGCATGTGCCGTGACTCTCGATTGCAGGACTCCAAGCCCATGAAGAACGAAAGCAAGCGAACGATCGCCCGCCTCGCCCCCGCCGTGGCCCTGTGCCTCTCGCTCGTCAGCACGGCCGCGCTGGCCGACCGCGGCCGCGACCGTGACAACGATCCGCCGCGCCAGGTCCCGGAGCCGGGCACCCTGGTTCTGCTGGGCGCCGGCCTGGTCGGCCTGCGCGCGATCAGCCGTCGTCGCTGAGTCGACGGCGCCTCATGGCGGCGCCGCGGGTTCGGGCGACGACACCGTCGTCGCCTCGATCTCGGCGTCCGCCAGCTTGTCCTTGATCTGCTCGTATTCCTGAGCAGTCTCGATCGGACCGATCTGCACGCGATACCAGGTCTCGTCGTCCATCGCGAAGCGCTTGACGCGCGCGGTGATGCCGAGCGTCGCGAGCTGTGCGACGCGCTTCTCCGCCTCGCCCGCCTGCTTGAACGCCCCGGCCTGGAGCAGCGCCGAGCCGCCGGCAGCCCGTGAACCCGCGCGCGAGCGCGACTCCGGATCGGGCGGTACCTCGACTTCCTGCTTCTTCAGCATGTCGTAGAACGTCAGGTCGCCGCCGGGCACGTCGCCCGCCGGCGGCCCCGCCACCATCTCGTCGGCAGTCGCGACGTCGGACCGGGGCGCCGCCTCCGCCTGTGCCTGCTGCGGAGCGGACTCGGGCTGGCCCCGGTAGTGGAGGAAGACCAGCAGCGCGACGCCGAGGCCGAGCGCGAGCCCGGCGCCGAACCCGACCCAGCCGCCGAACGGCTCGCCGCCACGCGTGGTGGCGTGGCGCTTCACGTGCTTGTAGTCGCGGCTCAGCGTGCGGCCCGGGTGCGCGGGGGCATTCACGTCACATGGCCTCGGGCGCCGACACGCCGAGCAGCCCGAGGCCGTTGCGCACGACCTGGCGCACACCCTGGATCAGCGTGACGCGCGCGTCGCGCAGCTCGGCATCGTCCACCAGGAACTGGTGGGCGTTGTAGTACGCGTGGAAATCGGTCGCGAGTTCGCGCAGGTAGTGCACGAGCGCGTGCGGCGCCCGCTGCAGCGCCGCCATCTCGACCACCTCGGGGTAGCGGCTCAGCGTCGCGAGCAGGGCCTGCTCGTGACCCGCGTCGAGGCGGTGCAGCCCGGCCTGGCCGCGGGCCGGGTCCAGTGCGTAGCCCTTCTCGCGCATCTGGCGCAGCACGCTGCACACGCGCGCGTGGGCGTACTGGATGTAGTACACCGGGTTCTCGTTCGACTTCGACGTGGCGAGCTGCATGTCGAAGTCGAGGTGCTGGTCGTTGCTGCGCATCACGTAGAAGAAGCGCGCGGCGTCGTTGCCGACCTCGCGCCGCAGCTCGCGCAGCGTGATGAACTCGCCGGAGCGCGTGGACATCTGCACCTTCTCGCCGCCCCGGTAGAGCGTGACGAACTGCATCAGCCGCACCTCGAGGCACTCGGCCGGCTGGCCCATGGCGACGAGGCCCGCGCGCACGCGCGCGACGTAGCCGTGGTGGTCCGAGCCGAGCACGTCGATCAGGTGCTGCCAGCCGCGCTCGCACTTGTTCAGGTGATAGGCGATGTCGGAGGCGAAATACGTCTTCAGCCCGTTCTCGCGCACCACGACGCGGTCCTTCTCGTCGCCGAAGTCGGTCGCGCGGAACCACTGCGCGCCGTCCTTCTCGTACACCACGCCGTTCCTGCGCAGCAGGTCGAGCGCGTGATCGATGGCGCCGTCGTCCGAGAGGCTGCGCTCGCTGAACCACTGGTCGTAGCGGACGCCGAACTCCTCGAGGTCGGCGCGGATGTCCGCGAGGATGTCCCCGAGCGCGAGGTCGAAGGCCTGGCGGAAGCCGTCCTCGCCGAGCAGCGCCTTCGCGCGCACGATCACGGCGTCGATGTACTCGTCCTTGTCGCCCGCCGGCGCGTCGGGCGGCAGGTTCGCGAACACCTCGGCCGCCGGACGCACGAGCGTCCGTCCCGCCTTCTCGACCAGCTTGTCGGCGATCGGATGGATGTAGTCGCCGCGGTAGCCGTTCGAGGGAAAGGGGAACTGCTCGCCGAAGCACTCGAGGTAACGCAGCCAGACGCTCGCGGCGAGGATGTCCATCTGCCGGCCGGCGTCGTTGATGTAGTACTCGCGGTGCACCTTGTAGCCCGCGGCGTCGAGCAGGTTCGACAGCGACGCGCCGAAGGCGGCGTGCCGGCCGTGGCCCACGTGCAGCGGGCCGGTCGGGTTGGCCGAGACGAACTCGACCATCACGCGCTGGCCGCCGCCGAGCGTGCTGCGGCCGTACGCCGAGCCCTGCGCGTGGATGCGCAGCAACTCGCGCTGGTACGCCGTCGGCGCGAGGAAGAAATTGACGAAGCCGGGTCCGGCGATCTCCACCCGGGCGACGAGGTCGTTGGCGGGCAGGGCGTCGATCAGGGCCTGCGCGAGGTCGCGCGGCTTGCGCTGCGCGGCCTTGGCCAGCTGCATCGCGACGTTGGTGGCGAAATCGCCGTGCTTCGGATCGCGCGTGCGCTCGATCGTCGGCACGATGGCGCCGACGGCCGGATTCTGCAGGTCGGTGGCGAGCCGCGCGAGCGCGTCGCGCACCAGCTGTTCGATGGGGGTTTTCACGCTCGGGGCGTCGACGGAGGCGGGCGAGGGCCGGAAGTCTAGGGAATTTGGCTGCGCCGCGCGAGTGGATATTGCCGGGGGCCTAGAACAGCTCGAGCGGGTCCACGTCGAGCGACCAGCGCACCCTGCGCGCCGTCGGCAGCGCCTCGACCTGAGGCAGCCAGCGCGAGAACAGGCGTTGCAGGGGCGCGTGGCTGGGCCCGTGCAGCAGCAGTTGCGCGCGGTAGTGCCCGGCCCGGCGCTCCATCGGCGCCGCCGCCGGGCCGAGCAGCTCGATGCCCGGCTCGGCGCAGGCGAACGCGAGGTCGCGCGCCTGGTCGAGGAACTCGAGCGGCACGGCCCGGCCCGTGGCCTCGGCGCGCAGCACGGCGATGCGCGCGTACGGCGGCCAGGCCGCCTCGCGACGTTCGGCCAGTGCCGCCGCCGCGAAGGCGTCGTAACCGCCGGTGACGAGCTGTGCGAGCAGTGGATGCTCCGGGTATTCCGTCTGGATCAGCACCTCGCCCGGCCGGCCGGCGCGGCCCGCCCGTCCCGCCACCTGCACGATCGTCTGCGCCAGCCGCTCGGACGCGCGGAAATCCGTACCGAACAGGCCCTGGTCGGCGTTCAGCACGACCACCAGGCTCACGTCGGGGAAGTGATGACCCTTGGTCAGCATCTGCGTGCCCACGAGGAGGCGGACCTCGCCGCGGTGGATGCGCTCGATGACTTCCTCGAGGGCGCCGCGGCGACGCACGGCGTCGCGGTCGATGCGCGCCAGCGGCACGTCCGGGAACAGGCGCGCGAGGGTTTCCTCGATGCGCTCCGTGCCCTGTCCGACCGGCTTGACCGGCTCGAAGCACTGCGGGCAGGTTTCCGGGACCGCCTGGTGGGTGCCGCAGTGGTGGCAGTGCAGCGCGCGCTCCCGCTGGTGCACCGTCAGCCGTGCGTCGCAGCGCGGGCAGGGCGCCACCCAGCCGCAGGCCGGGCAGAAGAGCGAGGGCGCGTAGCCTCGGCGGTTGAGGTAGAGCAGCACCTGGCCGCCGCCGTCGAGGTGCTGCTTGATCGCCAGCACGGTCGGTGTCGCGATGCCCTGCGTCTCGGCGTGCCGGCGCAGGTCGATCAGGTGCAGTTGCGGCGGGCGCGCGCCGCCGGCCCGGTTGGGCAGCGACAGCCGGCGGCTGCGCCCGGCGTGCACGCGTTCGAGGCTCTCGAGCGAGGGTGTCGCCGAGCCGAGCACGACCGGGATGGCGAGCCGCTGCGCGCGCACCAGCGCGAGGTCGCGTGCGGAGTACCGGAAGCCTTCCTGCTGCTTGTAGGAGTGGTCGTGCTCCTCGTCGACCACGATCAGGCCGGGCCGCGCCAGCGGCGCGAAGATCGCCGAACGCGTGCCGATGACCACCGGTGCGGACCCGCTGCGCGCGGCGCGCCAGGCACGCAGTCGTTCCTGGTCGGTCAACGACGAGTGCAGCACCGCGAGCGGCGCCGCGAAGCGTTCGGCGAAACGCCCCACCAGCTGCGGGGTCAGCGCGATCTCCGGCACCAGCACCAGCGCCTGCTCGCCGCGCCCGACCACGCCCTCGATCGCGCGCAGGTAGACCTCGGTCTTGCCGCTGCCGGTCACGCCGTGCAGCAGGAACGATGCGAAGGTTCCCTGCGCCGACTCGATCGCCGCGACGGCCTCGGCCTGCTCGGGCGCGAGCGGCGGTCCGGCGATGCGGGTCGCGGCCGTGACCGTGCCGTAGGGCTGGGTGGCGACGTCCTGGCGCAGCCGGGTCACCCAGCCGCGCTTCTCCAGTTCGCGCAGGTGATCGCGCCAGCGGGGCGAGAGCGAGGCGAGCTCGGTCGCGCTGCCGCTGTCGCGTGCGCCCAGCCACTCGGCCAGGTCGCGCAGCCGGCTCGCGCGGGCGGCGAGTTCCGGCAGCGATCCGGTGCGCGCGGCGGCAGTGAGCGCCCAGCGCTCCTCCGACGCGTGCGCGCCCTGGCCGGCGCGCAGGGCGGCAGGCAGGGCCGCGACCAGGACCTCGCCGAGCGGGTGTCGGTAGTAGTCGGCGGACCAGCGCAGCAGGTCGAGCAGTCGCGGGTCGAGCACCGGCGCCTCGTCGATCAGCGCCGCCGCTGCCTTGAGCCGGTGGGCGGGCAACTCGGAGCGCTCCCGCGTCTCGACCAGCAGCCCGACCACCCGCCGACGCCCGAAAGGCACCCACAGCCGGCAGCCCGGCTGCAGGGGCGAGCCGTCGATCCCCGCCGGCGGCAGGTAGTCGAAGAGCTGCCGCAGGGGCGTGTCGATGGCGATCGCCAGGACGCTGCTCACCCTGGGCGGGCCTTATGTGAAGTTGTCCACAGAGCCTGTGGATAAGTCTGTGCACGGGCGGCGCGAATCGAGCCCAAGTGCCGGTTCCGGCGGGCAGTTTGCTGATCTGGCGAGATTTTCGCCGGCTTGCGGAACACTTTTATGAATCAATGAGTTACGTAACTGCCGAGCCGCTGCCTGCGGGTCCGGGCGCGGTGCGGTCCCAGCGGGATCCGGCGTTGCGGTGCAACAGCCCGGGACCGGTGCACATCTTCCTCACCAATGCGCGTCAACCGCTTGGAGGGCAAAGCGTTTTGCCATCGAGAGGCCGCCGAACCGCCGCCGCTGCACCGAGAGTCTAACCGCATGGCACTGTCTGGTACGCTCGATTTCAGCCCCGCGCTCCGGCTGACGGACGAAGGGAGCACGCCCCGCGAGGAGTCCACCCTGCAGCAGTCACGTGCGCTCGACCGTTTCCTCGCCGGCGTGGAACGACGGGCCTTCCGGATCGCCCAGATGCAGCTGCGCAACGAGGACGACGCGCTGGACGTCGTCCAGGGCGCCATGCTGCGCCTCGCCCGCAGCTACGGGCAGCGGCCGGCGGAGGAGTGGCAGCCGCTGTTCTACCGGATCCTCTACAACGGCATCCGCGATGCGCAGCGCCGACGCACCGTGCGCTCGCGCATCTTCGCCCTGTGGCCGGGCTCGAACCGGGACGACGACGCCGAGGCCGTCGACCCCTACGAGCACGTCGCCGACGGCGGCCCCGAGCCGAGCGAGCGCCTGATGGCGGCCGAGGCGATCGAGAAGCTGGAGCAGGCGCTGGGAGAGTTGCCGGCGCGCCAGCAGGAAGCGTTTACTCTGCGCTGCCTCGAGGGGCTCGACGTCGCACAGACGGCGCAGGCGATGGGCTGTTCCGAGGGCAGCGTGAAGACGCATTATTTCCGCGCGCTGCAGACCCTGCGGGCGCAGCTCGGGGAGGTGTGGTGATGAGCGACCAGGACCGGATGGACCGTGGGTTCGAAGCCCGGGCGCGCGAAGTGTTCGATGCCAGCGTCGAGGGCCTCGACGCGCGGACGCGCTCGCGCCTGAACCAGGCGCGACAGAAGGCGACGGCGGAGATCGAGCGCTCGCGCCGCTCGCCGTGGCTCGTGTGGGCGCCGGCCGGCGCGATGGCCGCAGCCGCGTTGCTGGCGGTGGTGCTGTGGCGCATGCCGGGCGGCCCGGCGGCTCCTGCGCAGCAGGCGCAGGTGCAGGCGCCGCCGGGGCTGGCCGGCGACGACGCCGTCGACCCGGGCGAGGTGCTCGCGGCGGGCGACGACCTCGACCTGCTTTCCGAGGACCTCGAGTTCTACGACTTCGTCGCGTACTCGACGGGCGGCAACGGCAACGGAGTCGGCTGAACGATGCGGCCACGACGCGCGATCGCGGGCTGGATCGTGGCCGTGGCCGGAGCCACCGGCGCCGCGGCCGCGCCGCCGCCTCCCTCCCCGCCGGACGAGGACTTCCTCGCCTACCTCGGCAGCTGGGACGGCGACGACTCGGACTGGCAGGTCGTGCAGGAATCGGAGCCGCCGCCGCCGGCGAGACCGGCGGCGAGCGCAGTGAACGTGCCACCCCGCCCGGCGACGGCGGCAGGCGCCGCGAAGACGGCGCAGGAGCGTAAGCCATGAGATCGTGGATGACGGCGGTGATCGCGTCCGTCCTGCTGCTCGGCCTGCCGGCCGCGCAGGCCGGGCAGGGCGCCACGCACGCCACCCGGTGGGAGCAGCTCACGCCGGAGCAGAAGCAGGCGCTGGAGCGCTATCGCGACCGCTGGAACCAGTTGCCGCCGGAGCGCCAGGAGCAGCTCAAGCGCGGTGCCGAGCGCTGGCAGCACATGTCGCCGGAGGAGCGCGACAGCGCGAAGCAGCGCTACGAGCAGTGGCAGCAGTTGTCGCCCGAGCAGCGCGCGCAGCTCAAGGACCGCTACCGCCAGTTCAAGCAGATGTCGCCCGAGGACCAGGCGCGCCTGCGCGAGAATTTCCGGCACTACCGCGACCTGCCGCCCGACGAGCGGCAGCAGCTGCGCGAGAAGTGGCGTGACATGTCGCCCGAGCAGCGCCAGAAACTGCGCGACAAGTGGCGCGATGCCTCGCCCGAGGAGCGCCAGAAGATGCGCGAGAAGCAGAAGAAAAAGAACGGCAAGAATCGCGATTCGAGCGACGAGGACTGAGACGCAGGCCGGCGCGGTGGCGCCGGGTGTGGCAGCGCTGCCAGCGTCGGGTGCCACGCGTGGCAGGCGACGCGGTCCGGGTTGATACGCATGCCGCGCGCCGCCGGTGATCCAATGCGCTGATTCCTGAAGCGTTTTCCGGCGTGCGGGGACGTGGCACGTCGAATGCATGCTCCGGTCTGCAATCCGGCTCGCCGGACTCCAGGAGCGGCCACATGAAATCGACGAAACTTCCTGCGCGACACCTGCCGGTGTTCGCACTGATGGTGCTGACCGGAGCATTCCTGGGTGGATGCTCGGGCGACGACGGCAAGAACGGCACCGACGGCACCGACGGCACCGACGGTACGCCGGGACAGTCCGGTCTCAACTGCTGGGACCTGAATGGCAATGGCGTGGCCGACCCGGCCACCGAGGACACCAACAAGGACGGCAAGGTCGACGTGTACGACTGCCGCACGACCTCCGGGGCGTACGACGTGGTCGGCCTGCACAAGGGCTACTTCACCGAGAACACCTACACGGGCACCACGCAGTGCCTGAACTGCCACGGCAAGGTCGGCGACGACGTCATGAAGACGGCCCACTGGAAGTGGGAAGGCACGGTCTCGGGCATCGCCGGCTTCGAGGGCACGATCCACGGCAAGAAGGACCTCATCAACAACTTCTGCCAGGCGGTGCCGGGCAACGAAGGCCGCTGCTCGCAGTGCCACATCGGCTACGGCTGGCAGGACAAGAGCTTCAACTTCGCCAACCCGAAGAACATCGACTGCCTCGCCTGCCACGACCAGACCGGCACCTACAAGAAGGTGGCGTCGCCGACCGCGACGCAGCCGGTGGCCGGAGCGCCGGACATGACTGCGGAAGCGCTGCAGCTGGTGGCGCGCAGCGTCGGCATGAACGGCGGCGTGCCGCCGCGCTCGACCTGCGTGTTCTGTCACAGCCGCGCGGGCGGCGACGACAACGTCAAGCACGGCGACATCTCGACGCGCATGGCCCTGCGGGCACCGAGCGACCCGAATGCGGATCCGGCCACGTACCTCGCGCGCACGGAAGACGTGCACATGGGCGTGGACCCGCTCGCCACCGGGACGCAGCCGAAGGGCGGCAACATGACCTGCGTGGCGTGCCACCAGGTCAAGAAGGACGCGTCGGGCAACATGATCGACCACGGCATCGGTGGCTTCATGTACCACTCGGCCGACGAAGGCGTGATGAAGACCTGCGAGGACTGCCACTCGGCCAGCGTCCACGTCGGCACGACCGCGGAGAACCTCGTGCAGACGCACGACCGGCTCGCCTGCCAGGTCTGCCACATCCCGGCGATCGCCCGCAAAGTGTCGACCTACACCGACTGGCGCTGGTCGCTGGCCGGCTTCGACACGCGTCCGGACGCGTGCGCCGCGGCCCCGGTCGGCACCGGCAACCGCTCGACCTACAGCAAGCTGAAGGGCTGCTTCACCTGGGGCACGAACGTGCGTCCGGCGCTGCGCTACTACGACGGCAAGTGGAACCGGGTGATCACCGGCTTCAACGACAAGTACACGACGCTGCCGATGGATCTCGGCTCGCCGACCGCGACCTACAAGGACGCCGGCGCCAAGATCTACACGTTCAAGAAGATGACGGGCAACCAGCCGTTCGACAAGAACAACAAGACGGTGCTGGTGCCGCACCTCTGGGGCGCCGTGACGGGTTCGAGCCCGTACTGGAGCAAGTTCGACTGGAACCTCGCGCTGCAGGACAACGCGAACTACCTGCCTGCCTACAACGCCGGCGCGCAGGTCTACACCGGCCAGTACGAGTTCCTCGACACCGTGATGCTGCTCAAGGTCGACCACGAGGTCGCGCCCAAGGAGCAGGCGCTCGGCCGCGGCAATGGCTGCGCGGACTGCCACTTCGAGGACCAGATCGAGTGGAACGCGCTCGGCTGGACCAAGGACCCGGCGGAAGGCGGTACGCAGACGCTGCCCTGAGCGGCACTGCCGACCGGGACTGCCCACCGGGATGAGTTGACTGTGGCGCCCGCCTCCTCGAGCCGGGGGCCGTTTTATTGCCGGGGGGCGCCCCCCGGCGCGTCGGGGTGCGGGTATGGGGGCCATAAGTTATTTTTTTTCCGCCGTTTTACACAATAAAAG
>JBPOHK010000084.1:0-8811 GCA_052035645.1 Pseudomonadota bacterium | reverse complement strand
CGAGCAGCGCGTCGACCGACTCCTGCAGCATGCGCTTCTCGTTGCGCACGATGATGTCGGGCGCGTTGAGCTCGAGCAGCCGGCGCAGGCGGTTGTTGCGGTTGATGACGCGGCGGTAGAGGTCGTTCAGGTCGGAGGTCGCGAAGCGGCCGCCGTCGAGCGGGACCAGCGGGCGCAGGTCCGGCGGCAGCACCGGCAGGACGGTCAGCACCATCCACTCCGGCTTGTTGCCCGACTCGAGGAACGACTCGATCAGCTTCAGGCGCTTGGTGAGGCGCTTGATCTTGGTCTCGCTGCTGGTGCCGGCGATGTCCTCGCGCACCTTCACCACCTCGGCCTGCAGGTCGAGGCTCTTCAGCAGCTCGTGCACCGCCTCGGCGCCCATGCGGGCGTCGAACTCGTCGCCGTGCTTCTCGATCGCGTCGAGGTACATCTCGTCGGAGAGCAGCTGGCCGCGCTGCATCTGCGTCATGCCCGGGTCGATGACCACGAAGGCCTCGAAGTACAGCACGCGCTCGATCTCGCGCAGCGTCATGTCGAGCATCAGGCCGATGCGCGACGGCAGCGACTTCAGGAACCAGATGTGCGCGGTCGGGCTCGCGAGCTCGATGTGGCCCATGCGCTCGCGGCGCACCTTGGCCTGCGTCACCTCGACGCCGCACTTCTCGCAGACGACGCCGCGGTGCTTGAGGCGCTTGTACTTGCCGCACAGGCACTCGTAGTCCTTCACGGGCCCGAAGATCTTGGCGCAGAACAGGCCGTCGCGCTCGGGCTTGAAGGTGCGGTAGTTGATCGTCTCCGGCTTCTTCACCTCGCCGAACGACCACGACCGGATCATGTCCGGGGACGCCAGCGCGATGCGGATCGAGTCGAAGTCCTCGACCGTCGGCTGCTGCTTGAACAACTTCAGGAGATCTTTCATTGGTTCACCCGTTCAGTGACGGCCCGGGGCCGGTCACCGCTTTTCCTGATGGAGCTCGATGTTGATGGCGAGCGAGCGGATTTCCTTGACCAGCACGTTGAAGGATTCGGGCATGCCCGCGTCCATCATGTGGTTGCCGTCCACGATGTTCTTGTACATCTTGGTGCGGCCCGTCACGTCGTCCGACTTGACCGTCAGCATCTCCTGCAGCGTGTAGGACGCGCCGTAGGCCTCGAGCGCCCAGACTTCCATCTCGCCGAAGCGCTGGCCGCCGAACTGCGCCTTGCCGCCGAGCGGCTGCTGCGTGACCAGGCTGTAGGGGCCGGTCGAGCGCGCGTGCATCTTGTCGTCGACCAGGTGGTTCAGCTTCAGCATGTACATGTAGCCGACCGTGACCTGGCGCTCGAACTTCTCGCCCGTGCGGCCGTCGTACAGCGTCGTCTGGCCGCTCTCGGGGAGGTCGGCGAGCTTCAGCATGTACTTGATCTCGGCCTCGGTCGCGCCGTCGAACACCGGCGTCGCCATCGGCACGCCCGCGCGCAGGTTGCGCGAGAGCGCGACCACGTCGTCGTCGGAAAGCGTCTCGAGCGCCTCGGCGCGGCCGCCGCTGCGGTTGTAGACCTGGTCGAGGAAGCCGCGCAGTTCGCCGGCGGTGGCCTGCGCCTCCAGCATCTTGCCGATCTTGATGCCCAGGCCCTTGGCGGCCCAGCCCAGGTGGGTCTCGAGGATCTGGCCGATGTTCATGCGGCTCGGCACGCCGAGCGGGTTCAGCACGATGTCGACCGGCGTGCCGTCGGCGGCGAAGGGCATGTCCTCGACCGGGACGATGGTCGAGATCACGCCCTTGTTGCCGTGGCGGCCGGCCATCTTGTCGCCCGGCTGCACGCGGCGCTTCACCGCGAGGTAGACCTTCACCATCTTCAGCACGCCCGGGGCGAGGTCGTCGCCCTGCGTGATCTTCTGGCGCTTCTCCTCGAGGCGGCGCTCGAATTCCTTGCGCTGGGTGCGCATGCGCTCGGCGGCGACCTCGAGGGCGCTGTTGGCCTCCTCGTCCTCCAGGCGCACCTCGAGCCAGTGCTCGCGGGGCAGCTCGCCGAGGTAGTCGGCCGTGACCCGGCTGCCTGCCTTGAGCTTGCGCGGGCCGGCCGTGGCGACCTTGCCCACCAGCATCGAGTGCACGCGCGAGAAGAGGTCCTCCTCGAGGATGCGCTGCTGGTCGGCGAGGTCCTTCCTGACCTTCTCGATCTCCGACTTCTCGATCGACAGCGCGCGGCTGTCCTTCTCGACGCCGTCGCGCGTGAACACGCGCACGTCGATCACCGTGCCGTCCATGCCCGGGGGCACGCGCAGCGAGGTGTCCTTCACGTCCGAGGCCTTCTCGCCGAAGATCGCGCGCAGCAGCTTCTCTTCCGGCGTCAGCTGGGTCTCGCCCTTGGGCGTGACCTTGCCGACGAGGATGTCGCCCGCCTTGACCTCGGCGCCGATGAAGGCGATGCCCGCCTCGTCGAGCTTGGCGAGGGCCGCCTCGCCGACGTTCGGGATGTCGGCGGTGATCTCCTCGGGGCCCAGCTTGGTGTCGCGGGCGACGCAGGTGAGCTCCTCGATGTGGATCGTCGTGAAGCGGTCCTCCTGGACCACCCGCTCCGAGATCAGGATCGAGTCCTCGAAGTTGTAGCCGTTCCACGGCATGAACGCGACCAGCAGGTTCTGGCCGAGCGCGAGGTCGCCGAGATCGGTCGACGGGCCGTCGGCCAGCACGTCGCCGCGCGCGATCACGTCGCCCGCGTGCACCAGCGGGCGCTGGTTGATGCAGGTGTTCTGGTTCGAGCGCGTGTACTTCGTCAGGTTGTAGATGTCGACGCCCGGCTCGCCGGCGGTGGTCTCCGCGTCGTTGACGCGCACCACGATGCGCGAGGCGTCGACCGAGTCGACCACGCCGCCGCGGCGCGCCACGACGGTCACGCCCGAGTCGATCGCGACCGGGCGCTCCATGCCCGTGCCGACCAGCGGGGTCTCCGAGCGCAGCGTCGGCACCGCCTGGCGCTGCATGTTCGAGCCCATGAGGGCGCGGTTCGCGTCGTCGTGCTCGAGGAACGGGATCAGCGAGGCCGCCACCGAGACGATCTGCTTCGGCGACACGTCCATGTACTGGATCTTGTCCGGCGTCGAGAGCATGAACTCGTTCTGGAAGCGCGAGGAGACCAGCTCGTCGGTGAACTCGCCCTTCGGGCCGAGCGACGCGTTCGCCTGGGCGATCACGTACTGGGCCTCGTCGATCGCCGACAGGTAGACGATCTCGTCCACCACGCGGCCGCTCGAGACCTTGCGGTACGGCGTCTCGAGGAAGCCGTAGTCGTTGGTGCGGGCGTAGACCGACAGCGAGTTGATCAGGCCGATGTTCGGGCCTTCCGGCGTCTCGATCGGGCACACGCGGCCGTAGTGGGTCGGGTGCACGTCACGCACCTCGAAGCCCGCGCGCTCGCGGGTGAGGCCGCCCGGGCCGAGCGCCGAGACGCGGCGCTTGTGGGTGACCTCGGAGAGCGGGTTGTTCTGGTCCATGAACTGCGAGAGCTGCGAGGAGCCGAAGAACTCCTTCACCGCGGCCGCCACCGGCTTGGCGTTGATCATGTCCTGCGGCATCAGGCCTTCGCTCTCGGCGATGGTCAGGCGCTCCTTGACGGCGCGCTCGACGCGCACGAGGCCGACGCGGAAGGCGTTCTCCGCCATCTCGCCCACCGAGCGCACGCGCCGGTTGCCGAGGTGGTCGATGTCGTCGACCGTGCCGTTGCCGTTGCGGATGTCGATCAGCGTGCGCAGCACCTCGATCACGTCCGAGCTGGCGCCGTACTGCTCGATCAGGCCCTTCGCGAAGTCGTCGTTGCGGCGCGCGAAGTGCAGCTGGTCGTAGAGGATGCCCGTGCCCTTCACTTCCTCGCGGCCGACGCGGCGGTTGAACTTCATGCGGCCGACGGCCGAGAGGTCGTAGCGCTCGGGGTTGAAGAACAGGTTCTGGAAGAGGTTCTCGGCCGCGTCGCGCGTGGGCGGCTCGCCCGGGCGCATCATGCGGTAGATCTCGACCAGGGCCTCCATGCGGTTCTTGGTCGGGTCGATGCGCAGGGTGTCAGAGATGAACGGACCGCGGTCGAGGTCGTTCACGTAGAGCACGCGGATCTCAGCGATGCCGGCCTGCACCAGCTTGGCGACCGTCGCGGCGGAGAGCACCTCGTTGGCCTTGGCCAGGATCTCGCCGGTCTCGGTGTTCACCACGTCGTGGGCGAGCACCTTGCCGATCAGGTAGTCGCTCGGCACGGGCAGCCGGTCGACGCCGGCCTCCTCGAGCTGGCGGACGTGGCGCGCGGTGATGCGCCGGCCTTCCTCGACCACGACCTTGTCGTTGATCTTGATCTCGAAGCTGGCGGTCTCGCCGCGCAGGCGCGCCGGCACCAGCGCGAGCTCGACGCCCTCGGCCGAGAGGTAGAACGTGTTCTTGTCGAAGAAGATGTCGAGCATCTGCTCGTCGCTGTACCCGAGCGCGCGCAGCAGGATGGTGACCGGCAGCTTGCGGCGGCGGTCGATGCGCGCGAACACGCAGTCCTTGGCGTCGAACTCGAAGTCGAGCCAGGAGCCGCGGTAGGGGATCACGCGCGCGGAGAACAGCAGCTTGCCCGAGCTGTGGGTCTTGCCGCGGTCGTGGTCGAAGAACACGCCGGGGCTGCGGTGCAGCTGGGAGACGATGACGCGCTCGGTGCCGTTGACGACGAAGGTGCCGTTGTCGGTCATCAGCGGCAGCTCGCCGAGGTAGACCTCCTGCTCGCGGATGTCCTTGACCGGCTTCTTGGCGCCCGGCGCCTCCTTGTCGAGCACGATCAGGCGCACCTTGACGCGCAGCGGGGCGGCGTAGGTGAGGCCGCGCAGCTGGCACTCCTTGACGTCGAACACCGGCTCGCCGAGCCGGTAGCTGACGTACTCGAGCTGGGCATTGCCCGAGTAGCTGACGATCGGGAAGACGCTCTTGAACGCGGCGTGCAGGCCGATGTCGCCGCGCCGGTCCTCGGCCGTGTCGGCCTGCAGGAACTTCCGGTACGAGTCGAGCTGGATCGCCAGCAGGTAAGGCACCTCGAGGATGCTCGACCGCTTGCCGAAGTCCTTGCGGATGCGCTTCTTGTCGGTGAAGGAATAAGCCATGCGATCACCCTCTGCCCAGGTCGCCGCGACGCCGCGAAGGACCGCGGCTCACGAATGTGGATTCAGCAAATAGCGAGGGCCGGCCGGCGGTGACGACCGCCGACCGGCTCCCCGAGGCCACGGGCCGCGAGCGCCCGCGCATCGCGGTTACTTGATCTCCGCGGCAGCGCCGGCCTCTTCGAGCTTCTTCTTGATGGACTCGGCGTCGGCCTTCGGGATGCTGTCCTTGACCATCGAGGGCACGCCCTCGACGAGGTCCTTCGCTTCCTTGAGGCCGAGGCCGGTGATCTCGCGGATGACCTTGATCACGCCGACCTTGTTCGCGCCGAAGCTCGTCATGGTCACGGTGAACTCGGTCTGCTCCTCGGCGGCCGGGGCGGCCGCGGCGGCGGCGCCGCCGGCGGCGACCATCGCCACGGGGGCGGCAGCCGTCACGCCGAACTTCTCTTCCATCATCTTCACGAGATCGACGATCTCCATCACCGTCATGTTGGCGATCGCGTTGAGGATCTCTTCCTTATTCGCAGCCATTGTCATAGCTCCTGAAAAATGTGTTGCAGAAATACCGTCGAATCGGGCCGTGCCGCCTCAGGCGGCCGCGCCCTTCTGGTCCTTGACCGCGGCGATCGTGCGCACCAGCTTCGCGTGGGGCTCGGCGAGCGTCCGCACGAACTTGCCGATCGGGGCCTTGAGGACGCCGAGCAGCTGGGCGAGTGCCTGGTCCCGGGTGGGCAGGCTCGCTACGCGCTCGAGGTCCTTGGCCGGCAGCACGGAACCGCCGATCGACACCAGCGTCGGGACGAGCTTGTCGTTGTCCTTCGCAAATGCCTTGATCAGCCGCGCCGCCGCGCCCGGGTCCTCCTGCGAGAAGGCGAGGATCAGCGGGCCCTTGAGCTTCTCGCCGACGCACTCGAACTGAGTGCCGGCGACAGCCCGACGGGCCAGCGTGTTCTTCACCACGCGCATGTAGACACCGGAAGCGCGTGCCTTGGCTCGCAACTCGGTGAGTTTCGAGACAGGCAGCCCGCGATACTCCGCTGCGACCACGGACAGCGCTGTCTGCGCGACCGCGGCCACCTCGGTGACCAGCGCCTTCTTGTCATCCAATCGAAGCGCCATGTCTTCCTCCTGGCCTGAAGATCAAACAAACGAGCGCCCGTCCCTGAACGCTCACCCTTCGTGAGAAGGCGGACCTTCGGCAGCTGGACACTGACTCGGGTACCACCATCTGCGCAGGCCGTCGCGATTAAGGGGAACGCGATGCTTCCCCGCCTGCGGTCTTCGATGATGACCGGCGCCTGCGCGATGCCCGCTCCGTGGAGCGGCCACCGGCCTGAGCCGGCCCTGCATCAAATCGTCAATTCAGCGAATCGCTCAATGCGCCGTGGCCGCCAGGCTCGCCTGGTCGACCTGCACGCCCGGACCCATCGTCGAGGAGACCGAGATGCGCTTGAGGTAGACACCCTTCGACGCGGCCGGCTTCGCCTTCTGCAGGTCGGCGAGCAGCGCGTGGAGGTTCTCGTTGAGCTTCTGCGCGTCGAAGCTGGCCTTGCCGATCGTGCAGTGCACGACCCCGGCCTTGTCGGCGCGGAAGCGCACCTGGCCGGCCTTCGCGTTGCGCACGGCCCCGGCGACGTCCGGCGTCACGGTGCCGACCTTCGGGTTCGGCATCAGGCCGCGCGGGCCGAGGATCTGGCCGAGCTGGCCGACGACGCGCATCGCGTCCGGGCTCGCCACGACCACGTCGAAGTTCATCTCGCCGGCCTTCACCTTCTCGGCGAGGTCCTCGAGGCCGACGATGTCGGCGCCGGCTTCACGCGCGGCGTCGGCGTTCTTGCCCGAGGTGAACACCGCCACGCGCACCACCTTGCCGGTGCCGTTCGGCAGCACGCTCGAGCCGCGCACCTGCTGGTCGGACTTCGAGGCGTCGATGCCGAGGTTCACGGCCACGTCGACGGCTTCGTCGAACTTGGCGTTGGCGAACTGCTTGACGAGGCCGAGGGCCTCGACGATCGGATACTGCTTGCCCGGCTTGATGGCACCGGCCCAGGGCTTCTGTCGCTTCACGACGGCAACCATGTCACACCCCCTCCACGTCGACGCCCATGCTTCGGGCGCTGCCCGCGATCGTGCGCACGGCCGCGTCGAGGTCGGCGGCGGTCAGATCCGGGGTCTTGGTCTTCGCGATGTCCTCGAGCTGCTTGCGGCTGATCTTGCCGACCTTGGCCGTGTTCGGCGTGCCGCTGCCCTTCTCGATGCCGATCGCCTTGCGGATCAGCACCGACGCCGGGGGCGTCTTCATGATGAAGGTGAAGCTGCGATCGCTGTACACGGTGATCACCACCGGGATCGGCAGGCCCTTCTCGACGCTCTGGGTCTGCGCATTGAACTGCTTGCAGAACTCCATGATGTTCACGCCCTGCTGGCCGAGCGCCGGTCCGATCGGCGGACTCGGGTTCGCCTGGCCTGCAGGAACCTGCAGCTTGACGTAGCCCTGTACCTTCTTTGCCATCTCTGTCTACCTCTGGTGGGTCCGAACGCCCTCGCGGGCTCCCCGTGTCAGGCCTTTTCGACCTGGCTGAAATCGAGCTCCACGGGCGTCGAGCGCCCGAGGATCTGCACCGCCACCTGCAGGCGGTTCTTTTCGTAGTTGACCGACTCGACGACCCCGTTGAAGTCGTTGAACGGCCCGTTGGTGACGCGCACCACCTCGCCCGGCTCGAACAGCACCTTCGGCCGCGGCTTCTCGGCGCCTTCCTCCACGCGACGCAGGATGGCGTTCGCCTCCTTGTCGGTGATCGGCGCCGGCTTCTCCGGCGTGCCGCCGATGAACCCGAGCACCTTCGGCGTCTCGCGCACGAGGTGCCAGGTGTCCTCGTTCATCTCCATCTGCACGAGCACGTAGCCCGGGAAGAACTTGCGCTCGCTCTTGCGGCGCTGCCCGTCCCGCATCTCGACCACTTCCTCGGTCGGCACCAGGATCTCGCCGAACTTGTCGTCGAGCGCGTGGAGCTTGATGCGGTCCTTCAGCGACTCCGAGACCTTGTGCTCGAAGTTCGAGTAGGCGTGAACGACGTACCAGCGCAGCGCCACGTCAGTCTCCCTTGGCCGTCACGGCCTGCATCAGGGCGCCGAGCCCGAGGTCGAGCAGCCAGAAGAACACGCCCATCACCAGGATCACCACCACGACCACCAGGGTGGTCTGCAGCGTCTCCTGGCGCGTGGGCCAGACGACCTTGCGCAGCTCGACGCGCGAGCCCTGCACGAAGGCCCACAGCGTCCGCCCCTGGGCCGACTGCAGCGCGACCGCCACGCCCGCGCCGAGCGCGGCGAGCACGATCAGCCAGCGGACGGCCAGCGGATACGTGCCGAGCAGGTAGAAGGCGGCGATGCCTCCCACCAGGATCGCTGCGGCTGCGACCAGCTTGACGGTGTCCAGCGCGCTGGCACCGGTTTGAACCTGTTCGGTCATTTGCTACTTCGGGCCCTGTCCCGCCGTCCGTTCGTCCCGTCTCGCGCTTCTGCGACTGGCAGGCCAGGAGGGAATCGAACCCCCAACCTGCGGTTTTGGAGACCGCCGCTCTGCCAATTGAGCTACTGGCCTTCGCTTGACCGGGACGCCGGACGACCGGACGTGATTACTTCAGGATCTTGGAGACGACGCCGGCGCCGACCGTGCGGCCGCCCTCGCGGATGGCGAAGCG
>JBPOHK010000157.1:0-13410 GCA_052035645.1 Pseudomonadota bacterium | reverse complement strand
CCGTGTGGCGAGGCAGCCTGAGGGAAGGTGCGGGGGAAATTGCGCTCGAGAGCGGCGCGTTCCGGGGCCCTTACACGTTCAGGGCGCGCTTCGAAAGCGGCAAGGAAACGAATCCCGAGGAGCTGCTCGGCGCGGCGCACGCCGGCTGCTTCACCATGGCACTGACCGCCTTGCTGGCGCGCGAGAAGCTGGTGCCGGACGAGATCCGCACGACCGCGGCCGTGCACCTCGAGCCGGCGGCGGGCGGCTTCCAGATACCACGGATCGAGCTGCGTACGCGCGCCCGGATTCCCGGCCTCACGCCTGAGCGCTTCGCGGCACTGGCCGAGGACGCCAAGCAGAACTGCCCGGTCTCGAAGGTGCTGGCGGGCGCGCAGATCACGCTCGACGCCGCGCTCGCCTGAGTCAGCCGAGCTCGGCCCAGTTCGACTCCGGCCCGGCCAGCAGTTCCAGGCCCCGCCGCCCCGGCGGCGCGCAGGGCGTCGCTCCGAACGCGCGCGCGAGTGCCGCTGCTCCCGGCGAGAAGTACGCGGTGACCTCGCAGTGCACGTCCCCGCTCGTGCGGCGCGTGAAAATCGCCGCGCCCGGTTCGCCGGGTGCCGTGGACAGGAGCGTTTCGCGCAGCCGGTCCAGCGTCGCCTGCGCGGTGAGCAGGTCGCCGAGTTCGAGCGCGTGCCAGGTCCGCATGCGCCCGGATCGTACCCCCTCAATCGGCCGGGTTGTATTTCGCCAGGAACGCGTCGAGGCGTTCGAACCGGTCCTGGCGGTGGGCCTCGTCCGCAAGGCCGTGCCCCGCGCGTGCGAGGAGCCGCCCCTCGCACCCGGCGCGACTGCCGACGTGCGATCATGGGATCCCGACCTGCGAATCGTCCCGGCCCCGTGACCGAAGCCGCCTCCCCTGCCCCCGTCCGCGCCGCCGCCACCGTGGTGCTGCTGCGCGAATCGGGCGCCCGACTCGAAGTGCTGCTGACCCGCCGCTCCGCGCAGCTCGCGTTCATGGGCGACCTGTGGGTCTTCCCCGGCGGCCGGCTGGACGCGGCCGACCGGGCGCCGGAGACGCTCGCCCGGGTGCCGGACGAGGACCGCGCGGCCTGCGGCTGCCGTCTCCACGCGCTCACCGGCGAACCCCTGGACGAGGCGACCGCGCTCGGCCTGTTCGTCGCCGGCTGCCGCGAGACGTTCGAGGAATGCGGCGTGCTGCTGGCCCGTCGCGCCGACGGCTCGGCCTGCGACGCTGCGCTGGTCGACCGGTTGCGGCGGCACCGGGCCCGCATCGCCGCGGACGGCGCGGCCTTCCTCGACGTGCTGCGCGAGGAGGATCTCTATCTCGACACTTCGCGCCTCGTGTACTGGGCGCACTGGATCACGCCGTCATTCGAACCGAAGCGCTTCGACACGCGGTTTTTCGCGGTCGAGGTGCCGGCAGGCCAGGAGGCCAGCGTCGACCGGACCGAGACCACCGAGCACGCCTGGGTCACGGTCGACGAGGCCTTCGCCCGCTTCGCGGCGGGCACCATGAAGTTCGCGCCGCCGACGCTCGCCACGCTGCAGGACCTGCGCGCATGCCACGGCCGCCACGGCGGACTCGCGCGGATGCTGGCGGCGGAGCGCGACCGCGCCGTGCCGCCGATCCTGCCCAAGTGGTTCGAGCAGGGCGAGCAGGTGACCGTCGTGCTGCCCTGGGACCCGGAGTATTCCAGCGTCCCGGGCGAGGCCGTGCGGTCCGCGGCGAGCTACCCGGCCTATCTCGCCGACCTGCCCTCGCGCCGCGAGGTCCGGCCCCGCCCGCGCCGCGACCGCTGAAAAGCAAAGGCCCCGGCGAACCGGGGCCCTCGCGTGCTCGTCGCGGCGACGGACGGGCTACTTCGTCTCGCCCGACGGCATGACGTTCTCGACCGCGGACTGCACGGTCTCGCTGACCTTGCTCGCGATCTCCTTGGCCTGGTCGATCACCGAGGCCGTGGCCTTCTCGGCGGACGCCTGGGCCTGGGCGGCCGCGCTCTCGGCCTGAGCGAGGGCCTTCTTGGCCGGCGCGGGCAGCTTCTTCACGGCCTTGCGCACGGCGGCCTTCGCCTGCGCGGGCGCCTTCCGCACCGCCTTCCTCAGGGCCGCGACCTTCTTCTTCGCCGCGGCCTGCACGGTCTTCGGCGACTTCGCGACGGCGCGCTTCACCTTCAGCGCGGCCTTCTTGACCTTTGCCTTGGCGGAGACGACCTTCTTCTTCGCCGCCTTCTTCTTGCCGGCCTTCTTCTTCGCGGTCTCGGCCTTGGACTTCTTCCTCAGGTCGGCGGCGTGGGCCCGCTTGTAGCTCTGCACGTCCTTGATCCGGCCTTTGGCATCGCGGACGACGTACAGCTTCTTTCCCTTGCTGCTGCGGTGCGTGGTGCGCCGCGCCTTTTTCTTCGCTGCCATGGAGACTCCCTACGTGGTTTGGGTCGCGGTCGACTGGACAGGCCGCGTGCAAATGGGTTCGCCCCCGACGCTAGAGCAGCGCCCACCGGGAGTCAACACGGGAAAAGTGCAGTGCCGCGGCCGCGGCTCAGCCGGTGCCCTGCAGCCCCTGTGCGATGCCGTTGACCGACGCCAGCAGGGCGTCGAACAACTCGCGGTCGTCGCGCCCGGCTTCCCGCCAGCGCCGCAGCAGGTCGACCTGGGTCAGGTGGATCGGATCGACGTAGGGATTGCGCAGCCGGATCGAGCGCTGCAGGGTCTGCTCGGAGTCGAGCAGCCGCGCACAGCCCTTGATCGCCAGTACCTGCTCCGTGGCCCGCCCGAATTCCTCGCGGACGACCCCGGCCAGGCGCTGCAGCATGGGCGGCACGAGTTCCTCGTACTGGGCGGCGATGCCGAGGTCGGCGCGCGCCATGCGCATCTCGACGTCGTCCAGCAGGCCCTCGAAGAACGGCCAGCGACCGTACATCTCGCTCAGGAACGGCGCCCCGAACTTCGCCTGCACGGCCGCCAGCCCGGCGCCCGCCCCGAACCAGCCGGGCAGCATGTGGCGGCTCTGCGACCAGGCGAACAGCCACGGCACGGCGCGCATGCCGGCGACCCCGGCGCCGCCCACGTAGGCGACCGGCCGCGACCCGATCTGCATGCGCTCGATGACGTCCACCGGCGTCGCGTGCAGGAAGAACTCCATGAACCGCGGGTCGTCGACCACGACCGCCCGGTACCGCTCCTGGCTGACCCGGGCGAACAGGTCCATCGCCTCCAGCCAGCGCGACTCGAGACGCTCCGTGCCGTAGTAGCCCGCCGCCATCAGGGACAGGGTGCTCAGGCCCTGCTCGAAGGTCCTCAGCGCGATCGGCGCCAGCCCGTAGCGGTCGTTGATGCTCTCGCCCTGCTCGACGACCCGCAGGCGGGTGCCGGCCACGCCCGCCGGCAGGGCCCGCACGATCGCCTCGGTGCGACTGCCGCCCCGGCTGATCGACCCGCCGCGCCCGTGGAAGATCTGCAGGCGCACGCCGGCGGCGACGCAGGCGACCGACATCGCCTCCTGCGCCCGCCTCAGCAGCCAGCGCGAGGCGACGATGCCCGAATCCTTGTTGCTGTTGGAGTAGCCGATCATCACCACCTGGCGGTTGCCGCGGGAGGCCAGGTGCTCGCGGTAGACCCTGTTCTGCAGCAGGCGGGTGATCGTGTCGCCCGCGTGCTCCAGGGACTCGACCGAGTCGAACAGCGGCGCCACGTCGAGCTGTGCCTGCCCGCCCTGCGCGTCGGTGTAGCCGGCCCAGCGGGCCATCAGCAGCACCGTCAGCAGGTCGTCGACGTCGGCCGCCATGCTCACCACGTAGGTGCCGATGGCCAGAGAGCCGTAGCGGTGGTCGCAGTACTCCATCGCCTCGAACACCCACAGGGCGCGCTTGCCGGCCGGGTCCAGCGCGTGGACCGGCGACTCGTCCGCGGCCAGCGCCTCGGTCAGGCGTCGCGTGCGCTCCGCGGCGCTCATCTCGCACCAGCCCTCCTCCCCCAGCCCCTGGCCGACGATCTGGCGGTGGACGCGCGCGTTCTGGCGCACGTCGAGGGTCGCGAGGTGGAAGCCGAAGGCGCGAACGCGGCGCAGCAGCCGCTGCACGTAGAACAGGCCTGCATGGCGGCCGCGGTGCTCGATGAGGCTGCGCGCGATCAGCTCGAGGTCCTCGACCAGCTGGCTGGCGCGCTCGTACTGCCCCGAGGCGTGGTCGTAGGTGGCACGCAGGCGCTCGGCGATCTGGCCGACGAGCACTCGGTACGGCATGCGGTCGTGATTGGCCGGCGCGGTCGCCCGCGCACCGGGCACGAGGGTCCGGTACTGCTCGATGCGCTGCAGCACCTGGGGCGTCACGCCGACGCGACTGGCGCTCTGGCTGAGCTTCTCGCCGAGTTCCTGGGCCTCGAGGAAGTAGCGGTTGATGATCAGCTGGTGGTGCCGCGCGCAGCTCTCGCGGATGGTCTTGGCATGCACGTCCGGGTGGCCGTCCATGTCTCCGCCCACCCAGGATCCGAACCGCAGCACGTCCGGCACGTCGACGCCCTGCGCCTCGGCGCCGTAGACACCCACCAGCGCCGCCTCGACCTCCGCGTAGAAGTCCGGGATGACCTCGTAGACGACCTCGGCGAGGAAGAACAGCACGTGCTCGCGCTCGTCCGCGACCGTGAGGCGCTCGCGCGAGTTCTCGGCCGTCTGCCAGGCGGTGGTCAGCTCGCTGCGCAGGTGCTCGACGATCGAGCCCTGCTCCGGCGGCGTGAGCGACGGGTCGAGGCGCCGCAGCAGGAGCCGGGCGATGCGCTGCTGCTGCCGCAGGATCGTGCGGCGCGTGGACTCCGTCGGGTGCGGCGTGAACACCGGCTCGATGCCGACCTGCCCGAGCAGTTCGAGCACCTGCGCGAGACCGAGGCCGCGCGCCTTCAGCTTCTGGAAGCAGTCGGGCATGCCGCCGGGCTGCGGCGTGCTGCTGTCGTGCATGTACTGCCGCCGACGGCGCACCCGGTGCACCTTCTCGGCCATGTTGACGACCTGGAACCAGGCCGCGAAGGCGCGGATGACCTCGCGGGCCTCCGCGGGCGGCCGTCCCCGCGTCCTCACCACCAGCTCGACGGTGCCCTCGGCCTCGCCGAGCCGGCGGCCGATCGCCGCCTGGCGGTCGCCTTCGACGGCGTCGTAGAGCGGCGGACCGCCCTGGTCCTTGAGGACCTCGCCGACCAGCGCGCCGAGCGTGTGCACGTCGTCGCGCAGGGCCGCGTCCTTGAGCGGGAAGAAGATGCCTTTGCGGGCCATGGGATCGCTGCGGGCTGACCGGGGGTGCTTCGGCGTGCTGACCGCGGGGCGGGGACGGTGACCCGGCTCACTCGGCCGGTGGGGTCCGCCATGCTAGCAGAACTGGTTCCGGCGCCAATGTTGCGGCGAGGCAACGTTCGCACGCGGACGGGGCACGCCGGGCCGCCGGTTGCCCGGTCACAGTGCATGAATCCGGGAAATTGTGGCTTTCCGAAGGGGGTGGTATGTTCGCCACGTTGGGGCCGGTTCAAGTCCGGACATTTCCACAACTCACTGTCAGGGGACACTCAATGAAGTTTGGCAAGTCTCGCCTGTTTGCGCTCGCCGCAGCGCATGGTGCGTCGCTCCTCGCGGTTCCCGCTGTCCTCCAGGCAGCCGAGAACTCGGGCCAGATCGAGGAGATCGTGGTCACGGCGCGCCAGCGCCTCGAGAAGATCGAGGACGTGCCGGTCACGATCACGGCATTCACGCAGACCGAGATCCAGAACGCCGGCATCGACCGGCCGACCGACTTCATCGCCATGACCGCCGGCGTGTCGCAGGTGCAGACGGCCGAGGCCGGCGACCTGCAGGTGAACATCCGCGGCATCAACACCGGCCGCGACGCCGAGACCAACTTCGCGCTCGTCATCGACGGCGTGCTGCAGACCAACCCGCAGGCCCTGAACCAGGAACTGTCGGGCGTCACGCAGATCGAGATCCTGAAGGGGCCGCAGGGCGCGCTCTACGGCCGCAACGCGGTGGCCGGCGCGATGATCATGAGCACGCGCAAGCCGGGCGACCAGTGGGAGACCGACCTCGCCGCGGGCTACGGCACCGACAACTCGTACAAGGCCAGCATCTACAGCGGCGGCCCGCTCGGCGCCGGCGTGAAGGGCTCGATCTCGGCCTACACGCGCAACACCGACGGCCAGTGGAAGAACCTGACGCTCGACTGCGACGACTGCGTCGACTTCTTCGAGGAGACGGGCGTGCAGGGCCGGCTGCTGTTCCCGCTCGCCGGCGGCGACCTCGACTTCAAGGCCAAGTACTCGAAGATCGACTCGGGCGCGATCAACTTCAACGCGGCCGTCGCACTGGTCGACGCCGCCGCGGCCCTCAACGCCCCGCCGTTCTACGAGGACCCGAACGACCACGTCTTCCGCTACATCAACAACGTCAAGCCCCAGAACGAGCAGGAGAACGTCAACCTCTCGCTGAAGGGCGACTGGGACCTCGGCTTCGCCACCCTGAGCAGCTACGTCGCCTACAACGACCAGACGAACTACTTCCTGACGGACGGCACCAGCGCGGCATTCAACCTCTACACGTTCCAGAACCTGGACACGAACAATCCGTTCCAGGCGACCAGCCTCTGCCAGTCGACGAACGACGCGCACCTGAACGACCCGGGTTACCGGCCGCCGTTCTTCGGCGTGCCCTCGAATCTCTGGTTCACGCCCGCCGGCGGCGGCGGTTCGGGTTTCCTGCCCCCGTACGGGCCCGAGACCTGCGGCGGCTACCAGTACCAGCAGCGCGACCAGACGGACACCAGCATCGAGGTCCGCCTCGTTTCGCCGGGCGACCAGTCGCTGCGCTGGGTCGCGGGCGCCTACTTCGCGGACATCGACCGCCACGTGGTCGTCTCCCAGGGCGCGGACCTCGGCGTGCCTCTGAAGCCGAAGGCCTTCATCCCCACCGGCGGCTCGAACCCGACCGACCTGCTCTACGACGACGATCTGTCGAGCAAGGTCTACGCCGTGTTCGGCCAGCTCGCCTACGATCTCACCGAGGGCCTCGAGCTCGCCCTCGCGCTGCGCTTCGACAGCGAGGACCGCTCGGTCAGCAACAACGTGCCGGTCTGCTCCGCGAGCAATCCGACCGCCTGCCGCGCGCAGACGCCGGGCTTCGCGTACATCTACAACATCGGCGGCTCGGCGCCCTACATCAACCCGGCCTACACCGTGAACCCGGCCTACGCGACCAGCGGCATCCCGGACCGCAGCAAGACCTTCGAGCAGCTGCAGCCGAAGGTCTCGATGAACTGGAAGCTGACGGACGACTTCTCGCTGTTCGCGTCCTATGGCTACGGCTTCCGCAGCGGCGGCTTCAACTCGTCGGGCAGCGCCGCGACGATCGACACCGCCTACGGCTTCGCCGGCAGCACGCCGCTGTGCCTCGGCCCGGGCACCGATCCGTTCGGACTCGGCGCGCCGGCTTGCAGCTCCGGTTCGACGCTGAACATCACGGACGTGAACGACACCTACAAGAAGGAGGTCTCGAAGGCCGCGGAACTCGGCTTCAAGTCGTTCTTCGCCGACCGCACGGTCAACGTGAACGCCGCGGTGTTCTACACCCAGGTCGAGGACCTGCAGTTCTTCAACTTCTTCGCCGGCCCGTTCGGCCTGCTGCGCGTCGTCACCAACATCGACGAGGTGACGATCAAGGGCGCCGAGATCGACGGCCGCTGGCGGGTCGGCGAGCACTTCACGGTGTTCGGCGGCTGGGCGCTCACGGACGGCAACATCGACAAGTACGCGGGCCGGCCGTACACGAAGGGCAACGAAGTGCCGTACGCGCCGGAGTACACCGGCAACCTCGGCGCCGAGTTCACCTACCCGGTCGGCGAGAGCCTGCAGCTGCTCGCCCGCCTGGACGCGAGCTTCGTCGGCGAGACGTGGTTCCACCCGGTGCAGGGCGAGAAGGTGCCGAACCTCTTCACGTACTTCAGCTTCGGGCAGGGTGAGTTCTCGAAGATGAAGCGCGACCCGTACAACACGCTCAACGCCCGCATCGGCCTCTCCGGCGAGCGCTGGGGCGTGACCGCGTGGGGTCACAACGTGACGGACGAGAAGTACCTCGCGGAGATCATCCCGGCGCCGGAGTTCGGCGGGTCGTTCATCCACGACGCGCAGGGCGCGTCGTACGGCCTCGACGTGAGCTTCAAGTTCTGATGAAGGCCAGGCACCCCTCCCGGTCCTCGGGAGGGGTGCTGCGGGAGCCGGCCAGGGGCCCGGGCAGCGCGAGTTGCCCGGGCCTTTTCGCAGGCGCGGGCCGCACCGGCTCGCTCAGGCGCTGTGCCAGTCCCGCTCCCCGGCGTCCCAGTCGCGACGCAGCCGCTGGCCGAACGCGTAGCGCTCGCCCGGATGGTCGGACAGCGAGATCTCGATCAGGTCGCCGCGCTCGTCGCAGTAGCGGCGCACCACGCGCATGCTCGGGCTGCCCGCCGGGACGCCGAGCGCCCCGGCCGCGTCCTCGGGCATCGGCCGCGCCATCACGTCGATCGTGACCTCGGCCACGTGCAGGCCGAACTCCTGCTCCAGGAGCTCGTAGACGGTCCGGCGGCCGCGACCGATCTTCGCGGCGATCGCGCCGTACTTCGGCAGCAGGTAGATGTCCGTACGGCAGATCGGCGGCCGGCCGGCCCCCATGCGCCGGATCGCCCGCGCCCGCACCCAGCGCGAACCGCGCCGGCACCCCAGGATGGCGGCGAGGTCGGCCCCGACCGCGACCTGCGCGGTCTCGACGACCTCCAGCCGGCTCTCCGGCGGGTAGCGCAGGAGCTGGTCCGGCGAGGCCACCCGGTGCACGTAGGCGCGCCGCGGCTTGCGCGCCAGCACGCGCGTGCCGAGGCCCCGGCGGCGCTCGATGAGGCCGAGTTCCTCGAGGCGCCGCAGCGCCTCGCGGATCGTGTGCCGGCTGGCGCCGTAGTCCTCCATGAGCTGCAGCTCGCCGGGCACCAGCGCACCGACCTTCAGCTTCCCGGCGCGGATCCGTCCAATCAGCTCGTCGGCGATCTCCGTGTAGCGGTTCATGTCCCTTCCCAGCGTCGCCCGGCCCGGACAATTGTCCGGACATTAACGGAATGCTATACAGGAGCCCTGCCCGGCAGCCCTGCCCCGGGCCCGCGAGGAGCACCATGGTCCAGAACGTGAAAAACCTGGGTGGCCAGCGCTACCGGGAGACTTTCGGCCGATATTACGAGGATTTCGCCGTCGGCGACACCTACGAGCACCGTCCCGGGCGCACGATCACCGAGACGGACAACACCTGGTTCACCCTGCTGACGATGAATACGCATCCTTTGCACTTCGACGCGGAGTACGCCAAGGCCTCGGAATTCGGCCGCTGCATCGTCTGCAGCCCGCTCACCGTCGCCCTGCTGGTCGGCATGAGCGTGACGGACGTGAGCCAGAAGGCCATCGCGAACCTCGGCTGGAAGGAGATCCGGATGACCGCCCCGCTGTTCGCCGGGGACACCCTGTACGGCGAATCCGCCGTGCTCGACAAGCGCGAATCGAAGAGTCGTCCGGATGCCGGCGTGGTCACCGTCAGCACCACCGGCCGCAACCAGGACGGCAAGGTCGTCTGCACGTTCGAGCGCACGATCCTGGTCGCCAAGCGCGGCCACGGCGTCGAAGACCGCAACCACTACTGACCCTGCTCGCCGGAGAGCCCGCCATGAGCCTGTCGGAACTCGATGCCCAGATCCTCGATACCATCGACCGCTGGGTCGAGAAGGAAGTGAAGCCCATCGCCCGCAAGTTCGACCAGGCGGACGAGTACCCGCACGACC
Organism: Pseudomonadota bacterium; assembly: GCA_052035645.1. Taxonomy (GTDB): domain Bacteria; phylum Pseudomonadota; class Gammaproteobacteria; order Steroidobacterales; family Steroidobacteraceae; genus RPQJ01. The sequence goes on along the minus strand of JBPOHK010000157.1, from coordinate 3,595 downwards.
TGGTCGAGCAGATGAAGGAGCTGGGGCTGTTCGGCGCGACGATCGCGCCGGAATACGGCGGGCTCGGCCTGTCGGCGACCACCTATGCAACGGTCGTCTCGCGCATCGCGAAGGCCTGGATGGCCCCGGTCGGCATCTTCAACTCGCACCTGATCATGGCCTCCTGCGTCCAGCGCCACGGCACCGAGGAGCAGAAGCAGCGCTTCCTGCCCCGCTTCGCCACGGGCGAACTGCGCGGCGGCCTCGGCCTCACCGAGCCCAACGCCGGCACCGACCTGCAGAGCATCCGCACCACGGCCCGCCGCGACGGCGACCACTACGTGATCAACGGCACCAAGACGTGGATCACCAACGGCGTGTACGGCACGGCCTTCGCGCTGCTCACGAAGACGGACACCGAGGCGCAGCCGCGCCACAAGGGCATGACGATGTTCGTCGTCGAGAAGGGCGAGGGCTTCACCGTCGGCCGCAAGATCCGCAAGCTCGGCTATCGCTCGATCGACAGCGCGGAACTGGTGTTCGACAACCACCGCGTCGAGGCCGACCGGCTGATCGGCGGCGCCGAGGGCCACGGCTTCCACCACGCGGTGAGCGGGCTCGAACTCGGGCGGATCAACGTCGCGGCGCGCGGCCTCGGCCTCGCGCAGGCCGCGCTCGCCGACGCGCTGCGCTACGCGCAGGAGCGCCAGGCCTTCGGCAAGCCGATCGCCCAGCACCAGGCCATCCAGCTGAAGCTCGCCGACATGGCCACGCGCTGCGAGGCGGCGCGCCTGCTGGTCGAGCAGGCCGCGCGCAAGTACGACACGGGCGAGCGCTGCGACATGGAGGCCGGCATGGCCAAGCTGTTCGCGTCGGAGGCCGGCGTCGAGAACAGCCTCGAGGCCATGCGCATCTTCGGCGGCTACAGTTACTCGGTGGAGTTCGACGTCGAGCGCTACTACCGCGACTCGCCGCTGATGTGCATCGGCGAGGGCACCAACGAGATGCAGCGCGTGATCATCGCCAGGCAGCTCGTCGAGAGGAACGCGCTGTGACGCGCGGGCTGCCGCTCGCGGGCATTCGCGTCCTCACCTTCGAGAACTTCGGTGCCGGGCCGTTCGGCTCGATGTACCTCGCCGACCTCGGCGCCGAGGTGATCAAGATCGAGAACCGCGAACAGGGCGGCGACGCCACGCGCGGCATGGGCCCGCACTTCCTCGGACCGGACGACAGCCAGTTCTTCCAGACCTTCAACCTCAACAAGAAGAGCGTCCCGCTCAACCTGAAACTGCCGGCCGGCCAGGAGGCCTTCCACCGCATCGTGCGCACCGCCGACGTGGTGCTGAACAACCTGCGCGGCGACCAGCCGGGCAAGCTCGGCCTCGACTACGCGACGCTCGGCAAGGTGAATCCGAAGGTCCTCTGCGCGCACCTCTCCGCCTACGGGCGCGACAACGAGCGCAAGGGCTGGCCCGGCTACGACTACCTGATGCAGGCGGAGGCCGGATTCCTCTACATGTCCGGCGAGCCCGGCGGCCCGCCGACCCGCATGGGCCTGTCGATCGTCGACTACATGACGGGCATCACCACGTCGGTCGCGATCCTCGCCGCGCTGATCGGCGTGCTGAAGAGCGGCCGGGGCCACGACGTCGACGTCAGCCTGTTCGACGTGGCGCTGCACCAGCTCACCTACCCGGGCGCCTGGTACCTCAACTCGGGCACCCGCACGGAGCGCCTGCCGCGCAGTTCGCATCCGTCGGCGGTGCCCGTGCAGCTGTTCCGCACGCAGGACGGCTGGATCTTCGTCATGTGCATGACGGACAAGTTCTGGCAGGCGCTGCTCGGGGCCCTCGGCCGCGAGGACCTGGGCGCGGACCCCGAGTTCGCGACCGTCGAGGCGCGCCGCCGCAACCGCGACCGACTCACCGAACTGCTCGACTCCGTGTTCGTGACGGACACCACGGCCGCGTGGCTCGGCCGGCTGCAGGGCCTGATGCCCGCCTCGCCCGTCTACGACCTGCCGCAGGCGCTCGACAATCCCTACATCCGCCAGATCGGCATGCTGCGCGACCTGCCGCACCCGCAGCACCCGGATTACCGCGTGCTCGCCAACCCCATCAAGCTCGACGGCCAGCGCCTGCCGAGCCGCGTCGCGCCGCGCCTCGGCGAGCACACCGACGACGTGCTGGCCTCGGTCGGCTATTCCTCGCGCGAAATCGCCGCGCTGAAGGACCAGGGGGTCGCCTGATGAAGCTCGACGGCGTGCGCGTGCTCGACCTCGGCCTGTTCCTGCCGGGGCCGTACGTCTCGCAGCTGATGGCGGACCACGGCGCCGAGGTGATCAAGCTCGAGCCGCCCGGCGAGGGTGACCCGGGTCGGCACATCGGCCAGGTGGAGCACGGCAACACGGTGTTCTTCCGCAACCTCAACCGCGGCAAGAAGAGCGTGAGCCTCAACCTCAAGTCGCCGGCGGGACTGGAGGCGGCCCTGCGCCTCGCCGAGACCGTCGACGTGATGATCGAGGCGTTCCGCCCGGGCGTGGCACGGCGCCTCGGCGTGGACTACGAGTCGGTGCGCCGGCGCAATCCGCGCATCGTGTACTGCTCGATCTCGGCGTTCGGCCAGTCCGGTCCGCTGCACCAGGTGCCGGCGCACGACCTCGCCGTCGAGGCGCACGCGGGCATCACCAGCGTTTCGCTCGGGCAGGACGACCAGCCGACGATGCCGCCGGTGCCGGTCGCGGATTTCGCCTCGGCCTCGCTCAGCCTCGCGGGCATCCTGATGGCCCTGCTGCGTCGCCAGCAGACGGGCGTCGGCGACTGCCTCGACATGGCCATGTACGACAGCGCGCTCTCGTGGCTGCCGAACGTCACGGGCCCGGTATTCGCCGAGAAGCGCAACCCGGTCCCGAAGCACGAGCGCAGCTGGGGCGGCGCGGCGTTCTACCGCATCTACCGCACCGCGGACGACCGGCACGTGGTGCTCGGCGCGCAGGAGATCAAGTTCGTGCGCTCGCTGATGACGGAGTGGGGCCGGCCGGACCTGGTCGCGCTCGCGGAACGCGGGCCGGGTCCGCACCAGCAGCCGCTCGCGGAGTTCGTGCAGGGCGTGTTCGCCACGAAGACGCAGGCCGAGTGGGTGGAGTACTTCCGCAAGCGCGACATCGGCTTCGCGCCGGTGAAGACGCTGCGCGAGGCCTACGACGATCCGCACACGCAGGCGCGGCAGATGCGCATCGTGGACGACCTCGGCCAGGAGCACATCGGACTGCCGATCAAGTTCCAGGAGGAGCCGGGTCGCGCGGACCTGCGGGTACCGAAGCTCGGCGAGCACACGGCCGAGGTCCTGCGGGGCATCGGCTACTCCAACGCCGACATCGCGCAGCTCGCGGCCGGTTGATTCCGTTCGCGCCGTGCGACGGCTGTAGCGCGACGTCGCCAGGGGCCCCAACTTCCGGGTGATCTCGTCCGGACGCCGTAAACCCCAACGTGGGGGCTCCGGGCGCCGCGTCCATGCGGCGCACGGCCCGACGAGATCACCCGGAAGTTGAAGCCCCGCGCGTCGCGCGCTTCTTGCCGCCGCGGCGGCACGCCGAGGCGCTCGGCTCGGGGCTGGC
>JBPOHK010000135.1:0-10464 GCA_052035645.1 Pseudomonadota bacterium | reverse complement strand
CCCGCCCGATGCGCAGGCACTCCTCCGGCGCCGCGGGCAGCGGCCCGTCCGAGCCGGGCACGCACGGAACGCCGTGCTCCTTCATCACGCGGATGGCCGAGACCTTGTCGCCCATCGTGCGGATGGTTTCGCTGCGCGGACCGATGAAGGTGAAGCCGGACTTCTCCACGCGCTCGGCAAAGTCCGCGTTCTCGGACAGGAAGCCATACCCGGGATGGATGGCGACGGAGTCGGTGACCTCGGCCGCGCTGATGATCGCCGGCATGTTGAGGTAGCTGTCCTTCGACTGCGGCGGACCGATGCAGACGGTCTCGTCCGCGAGCAGGACGTGCTTCAGGGTCTGGTCGGCCGTCGAATGCACGGCGACGGTCTTGATGCCCAGCTCCCGGCAGGCGCGCAGGATGCGCAGCGCGATCTCGCCGCGATTGGCGATGACGACTTTGTCGATCATGCGCCCTACTCGATGACGTACAGCGGCTGCCCGAACTCGACGGGTTCCCCGTTCTTGGCGAGGATCGCCCGCACGCGGCCGGCCTTGTCCGACTCGATCTGGTTCATCATTTTCATGGCTTCGATGATGCAGAGCACGTCGCCGGGCTTGACCTCGGAGCCGATCTCCACGAACGCCTTGGCGCCGGGGGCGGGTGCCGCGTAGAAGGTGCCGACCATCGGCGCCGTCACCGTCTGGTCCGGGGCCGGGCGGGCCGGCGCGGCCGGCGCGGCGGGGGCGGCGGCCGGCGCGGCGGCGGCAGGGGCCGCGGGCGCCGCGGCGTACCTGGCCGGGGCCGGCATCGCGTGGATCGCGCCGCCCGCGGGGTAGCGGCTGATGCGCACGGACTCCTCGCCTTCCTTGATCTCGATCTCCGCCACGCCCGTCTCGTCGAGCAGTTCGATCAGCTTCTTGACCTTGCGAATGTCCATGCAGTGATCCCCCCAAGGATCGGATGCGTGCCGGGCGTGAATCAGGAACGGGTGGCGGGCGACGGAGTCGCGGCCAGGTGCAGGCTGGCGGCGCGCAGGGCCAGTTCGTAGCCCACGGCGCCGAGGCCGGTGATGACGCCGACCGCGATGTCGGAAAAATACGAGTGGTGGCGGAAAGATTCCCGCGCGTGCACGTTCGACAGGTGCACCTCGATGAACGGGATCTTCACGGCCAGCAGCGCGTCGCGCAGGGCGACGCTGGTGTGGGTGAAGCCCGCCGGGTTGAACAGGATGAAGCCGACGTGCCCCGCCGGCGCCTGGTGGATGCGCGCGATCAGTTCCGCCTCGGAATTGCTCTGGAATGCCGTCAGCCGGTGACCGAGCTCCGAGGCCTGCTGGGCGAGCCGTTCGTGCACCTGGTCGAGCGTGACCTGGCCATAGATGCCCGGCTCGCGCAGTCCGAGCAGGTTCAGGTTGGGTCCGTTCAGGAGCAGGATGTGCGACATTGGCCCCGAGCCAGTCAGCAGGTGGCCGGGGAGTGTAGGCGATTTGTCGCCATTTGGCGACATATTCTTGGCGCAATGAGCGGAGATGCCGCCAATATCGCGCTTGATACCTGCGGAATCAGTGGCCTTCGATGCCCGCCAGCCCCTGGCGGATGGCCTCCCGGCCTCCGGCCAGGCTCTGCCGGCCGGCGCTGATCTCGCGCACGGCCCCAAGGATGAGGTCCGCCTGCGGCCGGGTCAACTCACCGAGGTGGGCGACCACCACGCGGCCCCGCGTGTCGGTGAAGATCGTGAACGGAAAGCCGACCGCATCGACGCCGAAGGCCGAGGCAGCGTCGAGCGCGTCCTGCTCGCCGATCAGCAGCGGATACTCGATCTTCATCTCGTCGGCGTAGGCCAGCACCTTCTCGCGGAAGTCGACCGCGATGCCGATCACCTGGAAGCCCTCGCCCGCGCGCTCGCGCTGCAGTTCCTGAAGCAGCGGGATCTCCTTGCGGCACGGCGCGCACCACGTGGCCCAGAAGTTGACGATCAGCGCCTTGCCCGACCAGTCGGCCAGCGAGCGCGGCTGGCCGTCCCGGTCCGCCAGCGTAATGGCCGGCACCGTCTCGACCAGCGTGGCGGGTGGCGCCGGTGCCGGTGGCGGGGGAGGCGGAGGCGGCTGTGTCTGCAGGCGCCAGGCGTACGCGCCGGCGCCGGCGGCCGCGGCGAGGGCCGCGATCACGAGCAGGCCGCGGCCGGTCACGGCGCGGCCCCGCCCCAGGCCTGCACCACGTGCGCCCGGAACTCGTCCGCGGGCTTGAAGCCCACGACGCGGAAGTCGGGCTTCTCGGCCCCGTCGCGCCCGAAGAACAGGATGGAGGGCGGACCGAGGATGCCGAACGCCTGCAGCAGGGCCTGGTCGGTGGCGTCGTTCGCGGTGACGTCGGCCTGCAGCAGGACCGTGCCGGCCAGCGCCTCCTGCACGGCCGGGTCGGAGAACGTGTACTTCTCCATCTCCTTGCAGGACACGCACCAGTCGGCATAGAAATCGAGCAGCACCGTCCTGCCGGCGGCGTTCGCGGCCTGGATCTCGGCGCGCAGGTCGTCGACCGACTTGATGCGCTTGAACCGCGCTCCGGCGTGCGCGTCACCGTCACCCGCCCGCGGCGAGGCCGGGCTGCCGAGCCCGGCCAGCGGTTGCAGCGGATCGCTGCGCCCGGCGAGCGCGCCCACCAGCAGGGCGATGCCGTACACCAGTGCGACCAGGCCGAGGCTGCGGCGCACGATCGTGGCGCCCTGGCGCAGGCTGCGCCCGCCCATCATCAGCAGCCAGTAGCCCGTTGCGAGCGCGAGTGCCGCCCACAGGCCGAGCGTCAGCGGGCCCGGCAGGATGCGCGCGAGCATCCAGATCGCGACGCCGAGCATCAGGAAGCCGAAAAACTGCTTGACCGTGTCCATCCAGGGGCCGGCCTTGGGCAGGAACTGGCCCGCCGAGGCGCCGACCAGCAGCAGCGGCGCGCCCATGCCGAGGGCCAGCGCGAACAGTGCGCCGCCGCCGCGCAGCACGTCGCCGGTCTGGCTGATCACCGCCAGCGCACCGACCAGCGGCGGCGCGACGCACGCGGTCACGATCAGCGACGACAGCGCGCCGATGACGGCGGTGCCGAGCAGCGTGCCCTGCTTCTGCCGGTCGCTGAGGCTGGAGATGCGCGCCTGCACGGCCGCCGGCATCTGCAGCGTGAACACCCCGAACATGCCGAGCGCGAGCCACACGAACAGGCCGGCGAACAGCACGATCATCCACGGCTCCTGGAAGAACGCCTGCGCCTGCTGGCCCGCGAGCGCGAACGCGGCGCCGGCGACGGCGTAGGTGACCGCCATGCCGAGCACGTAGGCGAGCGACAGCGAGAACGCGCGTCCGCGCGAGACCGGCGTGCCGGCCCCGGCCCCGACGATGATGCCGGAGAGGATCGGCACCATCGGCCACACGCAAGGCGTCAGCGCCAGGCCGAGGCCCGACACGAAGAAGAACCCGAGCAGCTTGAGCAGGCTGCCGTTGCGCACCAGGTCGGCGAAGCGGTCCTGCTCCGAGCGCATCGGCGATGCACCGGGCGCCGCGGCCGCCGCCGAACGGTCCGCGAGTCGCACGGTCACCTGCTTGCGCACCGGCGGATAGCACAGGCCGGCGTCGGCGCAGCCCTGGTAACTCACCTCGAGCGGCACCTCGGTGGTGCCGGCGGCGGCCACGACCGGCACTTCGGCCTGCATGGCCGCGTGGAAGACCACCTGCTCGCCGAAGTACTCGTCGTGCTTCGTCTCGCCGCCGGGGATGCGCGGCGTGCCGAGCTGCACGCCCGTCGCGGTCGTCGACACCTTCACCTTGTCGCGATAGAGGTAGTAATCCTCGGCGATCTCCCAGTGCAGCACGATGCGGTCCGCGCCCGGGCTCGACGCCGAGAACACGAACGCCTGGTCGACCGGCAGGAAATCGCCCTCGGAGCCGCCGCTGCGCGAGCCGCCGAGCAACCGGCGCAGGCTGAACCCGCCGCCCGCCGCCGGCGGCGCGGCCACGGCGTCGGCCGGCCACTTCACCGGGGTCGGCCAGGTCTGCGGCGGATAGCACAGCCCCGCATCGGCGCAGCCCTGCAGCTTCAGCCGCAGCTCGAAGTCGCGGGGCGGGCCGTCGAAGCTCACCTTCAGCCCGACCTTGGCCGTGCCCCGGTAGATCACCTGCTTGCCGAAGTAGTCGTCCTCGTGGTCCTCGCCGACCGGCAGGCTCACCGGCCCGAGCGTGACGCCGGGCGTTGCCGACTCGAACGCCAGCCGGTCCCGATAGAGGTAGTAGCCCGGCGCGATGTCGTAGCGCACCACCAGCTCGCCGGCTTCCACCGAGGTGGCGAAACGGTAGGCGTCCCGGGCCGGCAGGAAGTCGTCCGCGGCGCGGGCCGGTTCGGCGGCCGGCGCGAGCAGCGACGCGACCAGGGCAAGGGCGAAGAACGACCGGACGATGCTGCGCATGCGGGAAGGGCGGCCTCGGCAAAGGTGCGGATGATGCCCGGCCGACGCGGCAGACGCGACCTCCGGAGTTCACCCTTTGGGTCATGGACCGGCAGTCGGGGCGGACGTTCACCCGGTTCGTGCCTCAGTCGACGGCCGCCGTGGGCCTGCACGAGGACCCCGAAGGTCCGAATTATTGTTAAATATCAGGACCCTGGCGACACCCCGGCCGGGGTGAGGGCGTTCCGGGGCGGGTCGCCGCGCCACAATTCGGGGCACGCGGGGGTTGAAAACCGATCTCGCCTCCCTATCATTAGCAGCCACCTCGGGTGAGTGCTAACACCGCCCGGGACCCCCAAAGCTGAATTTGAACCAACGGAGTTTGCGGCAATGGCTGACAAATTGAAGATTCGTCCGCTTCACGATCGCGTGATCATCCAGCGGCTCGATGCCGAGACGAAGTCTCCGGGCGGCATCGTCATCCCGGACAGCGCGGCCGAGAAGCCGATCCGCGGCAAGGTCGTCGCGGTGGGCAAGGGCAAGATCCTCGAGAACGGCAACGTCCGTGCGCTCGACATCAAGGTCGGCGACCACATCCTCTTCGGCAAGTACAGCGGGACCGAGGTGAAGGTCGATGGCGAGGAGTACCTCGTCATGCGCGAAGAAGACGTGATGGCGGTCATCGAGAAGTAATCAGAGAGGATCACGAACATGGCAGCAAAAGACGTACGTTTCGGTGACGACGCCCGCCAGCGCATGGTGCGCGGCGTCAACATCCTGGCCAACGCGGTCAAGGTCACCCTCGGCCCCAAGGGCCGCAACGCGGTGCTCGACAAGAGCTTCGGCGCCCCCACCGTCACCAAGGACGGCGTGTCGGTCGCGAAGGAAATCGAGCTCAAGGAAAAGTTCGAGAACATGGGCGCGCAGATGGTGAAGGAAGTCGCTTCCAACACCTCTGACGAGGCCGGCGACGGCACCACCACCGCCACCGTGCTGGCCCAGGCGATCGTGCGCGAGGGCCTCAAGGCCGTCGCCGCCGGCGCCAACCCGATGGACGTCAAGCGCGGCATCGACAAGGCCGTCGCGTCGGCCACCGAGGAGCTGAAGAAGCTCTCCAAGCCGTGCAAGGACCAGAAGGCGATCGCCCAGGTCGGCACCATCTCCGCCAACAGCGACGAGTCGATCGGCAAGACGATCGCCGACGCGATGGAGAAGGTCGGCAAGGAAGGCGTGATCACCGTCGAGGAGGGCTCGGGCCTGCAGAACGAACTCGACGTCGTCGAGGGCATGCAGTTCGACCGCGGCTACCTCTCGCCGTACTTCATCAACAACCAGGCCAACCAGACGGCCGAGCTCGACAACCCGTACATCCTGCTGTACGACAAGAAGATCTCGAACGTCCGCGAGATGCTCCCGCTGCTCGAGGGCATCGCCAAGGCCGGCCGTCCGCTGCTCGTGATCGCCGAGGACGTCGAAGGCGAGGCGCTGGCCACGCTGGTCGTCAACACGATCCGCGGCATCGTCAAGGTCGCGGCCGTGAAGGCCCCGGGCTTCGGCGACCGCCGCAAGGCCATGCTGCAGGACATCGCGGTCCTCACCGGCGGCACCGTGATCGCCGAGGAAGTCGGCCTCACGCTCGAGAAGGCCACGCTGAACGACCTCGGCCAGGCGAAGAAGATCGTCGTCGAGAAGGAGAACAGCACGATCATCGACGGCCACGGCAAGGCGGGCGAGATCAAGGCGCGCATCGCCCAGATCAAGCAGCAGATCGAGGAGGCCACCTCCGACTACGACAAGGAGAAGCTGCAGGAGCGCATGGCGAAGCTCTCCGGCGGCGTCGCCGTGATCAAGGTCGGTGCGGCCACCGAAGTCGAGATGAAGGAGAAGAAGGCCCGCGTCGAGGACGCGCTGCACGCCACCCGTGCGGCCGTCGAGGAAGGCGTGGTCCCGGGCGGCGGCGTCGCCCTGATCCGTGCCCAGAAGGCGCTCGACAAGCTCACCGGCGCGAACGAGGACCAGGCGATCGGCATCAAGATCCTGGCCCGCGCGATCGAGGAGCCGCTGCGCCAGATCGTCGCCAACGCCGGCGAAGATGCCGCGGTGGTGCTTGCCAAGGTGAAGGACGGCAAGGGCACCTACGGCTACAACGCGGCCACGGGCGAGTACGGCGACATGCTCGACATGGGCATCCTGGATCCGACGAAGGTCACCCGCCTCGCGCTGCAGAACGCCTCCTCGGTGGCGGGCCTGCTGCTCACGACGGAAGTGATGATCGCCGAGTCGCCGAAGGACGACGACCACAAGCACGGCATGCCGGACATGGGCGGCATGGGCGGCATGGGCGACATGGGCATGTAATCCAGACGGATTACGCGTCGAGTTCGTCCGACGAACGAAGGGCCCGGGAGGCAACTCCCGGGCCTTTTTCGTGTTCCGGGGTGCCTCGAAAGGACACGCCTGCGCCCCGGCCCGCACCGGTGTGCGTGGACGCGTTTTCGCCCATGCACTAATGTCCTCCCGTGTCGCCACGGATCGAGCGGGACGGGAGAGGCTGAATGCACTTCGCCATCAGACTGCGTGGCTTCGTCGCGGCCGCCGCGTTCGTCATTCCGTCGCTCGCACTCGCAACGATCGGCAGCACGGCGTCGGCGCCTGCGCCCGGCGAGCTCGAGGCGGGCCAGCCGGCGCAACGGGCGTCGCAGGTGGCGGCGCGGCTCGAGGAGGCACTCGCACGGTCGGCCCAGCTCGACCGGGACGGCCGGACCGAAGAGGCCGACACGCTGCTGGTGAGCGCGCTCGCCGACCCGGAATTCGCGCAGGCGCCTGTGAACCTGCAGACGGCTGTCTGGTTGCTCGGTGGAACTATCGCGTGGGCGGCGGGTGACGGGGAGCGATCGCTCGGCTTGCTCGAACTGGCCTGCAGCAGTCCTGCCAGCGTGCCCGAAGCCTTCCTGAAGATGTTCGAAGTCGCCGTGGGGATGGAGAAATTCGGCGACGGGGCCGCGGCAGCGATAGCGCTCGCGCGACGATGGCCGGACCGGGCCAAAGAGCTGGACTGGGAACCCGTTTACCGTCTGGCGTTCGGACTGAAAGGAGACGCCGAGTTGCTGGGGGCACGGGTGGCCTTTCTCGACACGCTATTCGACGTCGGATGGGCGCTCCCGGACGGCCGGCAGGCGAGCAACCTGTGGCGCGAGCTCGTGCTGCTCAAGATCCAGTCGAACGACCGGGACCGCGCCGTCGAGGTCGCAGCAAAGGTCCGTGCCGCCGACGACATCCTGAGGATGCGGATCGATCGTCGCTACGATGAGGTGCTCGCCCGCCTGCCAGCGGATCGACTGGACCTCGCCCGGGCCGCCGCCGAGGAGGTCTCGATCCTCGAGACGGCGGTACGTCGTGAGCGGCGCCAGCTGGAGAACGTGGTGGCACTGACGACCTTCATGCTGGACGAGGGCCTGTTCGATCAGGTCGTTAGGATCTGCGACGACGTACTCGACCGCGCCGCGCGGGCACCGGACGGATCGCCGTACGACGACGCCGACGAATACCTGGTCTGGATCAAGGACAACCGCGCCCGGGCGCTGTTGCGACTCGACCGCGTCGACGAGGCGGTGCAGGTCTGGGAAGACGCGAGACGCATGTCGGAGGATGGGGGCGAGAACGTCAGCCAGGTGATCAATCTCGCGATTCTCTACGCCGATCTCGGTCGGACCGCAGAGGCATTGGCGACGCTCGACCAGGTAGGCGATGACGTCACCCCGTTCGGATGGATGCTGTATCACCTCACTCGCATCAATGCGTTGGCTCGCACCCCGGACGCTCCCCCCGCCATCGAGTCGCTGACCTACTTGCAGGAGCATCGAACGGACTTCGCGAGCGGGTACACGAAAGCCATGCTCTACCTGGGGCGTATGGACGAGGCCGCGCAGTCGCTCGTCGCTCGCCTGGAAGACCCGGACGACCGCAGCAATGCACTGCTCGTCGTGCAACCGTTCATCCCAGACCGGTACTCGCCCGTCCTGGTCGAGCGCACGGCACGCTGGCGGGAGCTGGTGCAGCGACCGGAGGTGCAACGGGCGATCGAGACCTATGGGCGCATCGTGGACGTGCCGCTGTACGGCCTTTCCTGGTGAATCCCGCGCGGCCGACCGGACACGAGGCCCCGGCAAGGACTCCATCATGAAGCAAGCCATCGTCGTTCTCGCCGCGCTGGCCGCCACCGGCTGCGCAAGCCCACCGGCCAGGCCCCGCTTCGATGCGGCCCATCCCCCCGCGCTGCAGGAAGTGCACTTCGACAGCCACGGCGACCGGCTGAACGGCATCGTCTACGTGGCCGATGGCCCGGGCCCGCACCCGACCGTGGTCCTGCTGCACGGCTTTCCGGGCAACGAAAGGAACCTCGACCTCGCGCAGGCCCTGCGGGCCGACGGGTGGAACGTCCTGTTCTTCCATTACCGGGGCGCGTGGGGCAGCGAGGGTACCTACAGTTTCACGCACGTCGTCGAAGACGTCGCCGCGGCGACCGACTACCTCCGCGCGAACGCCGGCCCGCTGCGCACCGACGCCGGTCGCATCGTCCTGGTCGGTCACTCCATGGGCGGCTTTGCGGCCTTGATGGCCGCGGCGCGGGATGACCGCATCGCCTGCACGGCCGCGATCACGCCTGCCGACCTCGGTGCGCTGGCCGGCATCCTCGAGGCCCGGCCGGAACTGGCCCGACGCTTCTCCGACTATTCGGACGGATTGCAGATGCTGAACGGCTTCAGCGGCCGCGGCGCACTCGACGAGATCATGGCCAACCGCAAGGAGTTCGACGTGCGTGCGCTCGCCCCGCGCCTGCGGGGCAAGGCGGTCCTGGTCGTCGGCGCCGACCGCGACACGGACGTTCCCACGGAGGTCATCGTCCGGCCGCTGATCGACGCCTACGAGGCCGACCCCGCGATCCGCACGACCGGCGTGGTCCTTTCGGGTGACCATTCCTTCTCGTGGTCGCGTGGCTTGCTGATCGATACGGTCCGGCGCTGGGCCGAAGGTTGTCGGTAGCTGGCGGAGCGACGGCGGGGGGCCGGCTGGAGGTCTGACCGCTGTCCGGCCGGACGGGAGACACATGGATTCCTTCTGGGTTGCGCTGCTCGTCGGTGTGGGGATTGGCCTGTTGTCCTATGGCGGTCGCCGGCCAGCCCAACCGTTGCCGGACGGCAGCGGCTTCACGATGCGGCCGAGTGCGCCGTATCGAGCCCTGGCCTGGTTCTACCTGGCATCGGGCGTGGCCGTCCCTGTTCTGGCAGTGGTCCTCGGTAGCGACCCCGACGATCGATGGGCAGTGCTGGCCCTCATCGTCATTCTCGGGGGGGTTGGCGCGCTGCTGCTGAACGAATGTCGCGGTCACGTCACCGTCACCGATCGTGGCATCCAGGCCTTCTCGCCGTGGCGCGGCCGCTTCGACATTCCCTGGGGTGAAATCGTCTGGTTCGACTACGACGGCCTGAGCCACTGGTTCGTCCTGCTGTCGCGCGACGGACGCAAGGTGCGCGTCAGTACCTTCTATAGCGGCGTGCCTCAGTTCGTGGAGAAAGTGCGTGGCCATGTCGCGGGCGACATCTGCGAGCGCGCACTCTCCTCATATTCGCTCCGCCATGGGTGAGTTCCGGCGGGCCCTGCCTCGTCGAGCGGTACCATCCTTCGCTTCGCAGCCGTGCACCGACTCGACCGATTGCCAATCTGCGCTTGACGTTTCCGCGGAAACGTCCGACGGGGTCGACGTTTCCTGCTGAACGTCCGCATTGCGAGCCAGTGCCCTGGCGGCGTCGGCTCGAATTCGTGACCGAACTCATTCACCTTCAGTGCGTCGCAAGCGTGCAACCGGGCTAGGATGTGCGCATGCGACGCCGCGCCTGCCTCGTCCGCCTGCCTGCACTGCTGGTGCTGATCCTCGCCCTCGCGGGCTGCGGTGGCGGTGGTGGCGCGCCGCAGGGTCCGCCCGCGGGCTCCACCCGCACCTGGAGCATGGGGTTCTCGCCCCTGCCGCCGAGACCCGAGGTGCCCGTGCTGCTGCAGG
>JBPOHK010000176.1:0-3196 GCA_052035645.1 Pseudomonadota bacterium | reverse complement strand
TCCCGCCGACCCCCGGATGACGACGATGAACGCGACCGCGCGGATTGCCGAGGACGAGCGCCTGATGCGCGAGCGGCTGAAGGAGAAGCTCGCCGAGGTCTGGCCGGAACTCGCGATCGTCGCCGAGGTCGGCGACGGCGATGCCGCGCTGGCGGCGTTCGATGCCCACACGCCGCAGGTGGCGTTTCTCGACATCCGGATGCCGGGGCGATCCGGGCTCGAGGTCGCGGCGCTGATCGGCGGCGAGTGCCACGTCGTCTTCGTCACCGCCTACGACCAGCACGCGCTGCAGGCGTTCGACGCCGGCGCGATCGACTACCTGCTGAAGCCCGTCGAGAGCGAGCGCCTCGCGGCCACTGTCGAGCGGCTGCGGCGCAAGCTGCCGACGCCGCCGGCCGACCTCACCTCGTTGCTGCACGACCTGCAGGAGTACCGTGCGTCGCCGCGGCCGCGGCTGCGCTGGATCAAGGCGGCCGTCGGCAAGCAGGTGAAGCTGATCGCCGTCGAGGACGTCGTCTATTTCCAGGCCGACGCCAAGTACACGCGCGTCGTGCTGGCGCAGTCGGAGGCACTGATCAGGACGCCGCTCAAGGACCTCGTCGCCGACCTCGACGCCGATGCCTTCTGGCAGATCCACCGCAGCACCATCGTCAACGTCCGCGCCGTCGCCGGCGTCCAGCGCGAGGATGCCGAGCGGCAATTCGTGCTGCTGAAGGGGCGCGCCGAGCGGCTCCCGGTGTCGCGGCAGTTCGTCCACCTGTTCAAGCAGATGTAGGGCACGGCAGGCGCGCCGGCCGCGCCGGCGGCGCGCATTGCCGGTGGCGCCGGACGCGACGGGCTACTACAATCGGCAGCCTCTCGCTCGCGCGCTTGGCGCGCACACGAATCCCGATGCGTCCGCTCGCCGTCCTCCGCTTCTCGCCGACCGAGGGTCCCGGGTACCTCGGCCAGTGGCTCGACCGGCAGCGGCTTGGCTGGCAGCTGGTCGCGCTCGACCGCGGCGATCCGGTGCCTCGCGATGTGCGGGCCTTCGCGGGCATCGGCCTCATGGGCGGGCCGATGGGCGTCAACGACGACCTGCCGTGGATCGAGCCGGTGCTCGCGTTGCTGCGCGACGCCGTCGAGGCGGGCGTGCCGGTGCTCGGCCACTGCCTCGGCGGCCAGTTGTTGGCCAAGGCGCTCGGTGCCGCGGTGACCCGCGCGGCGGCCCCCGAAGTCGGCTGGCTCGACGTGACGGCGACCGATGCGGCGGCGTGCGCCGGCTGGTTCGGCGGCCGCGGCTCGTTCACGATGTTCCAGTGGCACTACGACACGTTCGCGCTGCCGCGCGGCGCCGTGCGGGTGCTGACCAACGGCTTCACCGCGGAGCAGGGGTTCGTCGTCGACGATCGTCACCTCGGCCTGCAGGGCCACGTCGAGATGACGCCCGAGCTGGTGGCGAGTTGGCTCGAAACCGGGGCGGCGGAGCTTCCGGCGGCGACGCGCGCCGGCATCCAGTGCGCCGCGGAGATCCGCGCGGCGCTGGCGGAACGGATCGCGGCACTCAACGCCGTCGCCGACACGGTCTACACGCGCTGGGCCGAGGGGCTGGTGCGCGCCTGAGCTCGGCCAGAGTCGACGTGGGGAGCTGTCTTCGGCGCCCTTGCACTGGATGGTTATTGTAGCTACGATAACTAAAGCGTGTAACCTTCGACCCGGCCAAGCGCGCGAAGACCCTGCAGGAACGTGGACTGGACTTCGAGGACGCGAGGTTCGTTTTCGAGGGCACGACCGTCGAGATCGAGGACACGCGCAGGTACTACGGCGAGCCCCGCATCATCTGCTACGGGCAGCTGTTCGGTCGGCTGGTCGTCGTCGGCTACACTCCGCGAGGCGCCGTGCGCCACGTGTTCAGCATGCGAAAGGCAAACCACCGTGAGCAAGCTCGCCTCGCGCCGTACTTTGCAGTCTGACCTTGCCAAGGTCGACGCTCACTTGATTCGTCCGCACGAGTACAAGGAGCTGCCGGAGCTCACCGAGCAAGCCTTGTCGCGCGCGGTCGTGAACAAGGGTGGCCGCCCTCGTTCTGCGAGTCCGCGCAAGCTGATCTCCATTCGCCTTCCCGTCGATGTGATCGAGCGCTGGAAGGCCACTGGTCCCGGGTGGCAGACGCGGATCGCCGAGCGCTTGGCCAAGGTTCGCTGAGCGGTGCCCAGCCCGGCGTCCGGCGGGCTCGCTGGCAACCTTCCCTTCAAGCTAACCTGCAGGCAGCGCCCTGCGGCGGCCCCTGAACAAGACGTTGGGCGTCTCCCGCGGGATTCGCGGCATACTGACCTTCATCGCAGGCCCCGGAGTTCACTAGGATGCCGATTGACATCGACAAGCTGACCGAGGCCGAACTCGTCGACCTCAACAACCGCGTCGTCGCGCGCCTGAAGTTCCTCAGCCAGATGCGCGCCCACGCGCAGATGCTGGAGTTTCGCATCGGAGAGAGGGTCTCGTTCCAGCCCGACGGGCAGCCGCTGCTCACCGGCATCATCGCCAAGTACAACCGCAAGTCCGTCACCGTCATCACCGAGAACGGGCAGCAGTGGAACGTGGCGCCCGTGTTCCTGCGCCGGGCCGAGCCACCCCCGGCGTCGGCTGGCGATTCTGCCCGGATCATCGATATGCGCAACAAACGAAGCTCTTCGCCAGGATGACAGCCGAGCCGTGCTTGCAGCGGACTGCGCACCGGCGAAGCTGTCGAGCGCGATCGCTTTCCAAGGCCGCTGCGCGGATGCTGACGTGGCGGTGATCCGCGCGCTGCCGGACCAGCTCGTCAACCAGATCGCCGCCGGCGAGGTGGTTGAGCGCCCCGCGGCGGCACTGAAGGAACTGCTCGAGAACGCCCTCGACGCCGGTGCGACGCAGGTCGACGTCGATCTCGCCGGCGGCGGCATCCGGCGGATCCGCGTCGTCGACAACGGCGGTGGCATCGAGCGCGAGGACCTGCTGCTCGCCGTCGCCCGCCACGCCACGTCGAAGCTCGCGACCATCGACGACCTCGAGGCGATCGCGACGCTGGGCTTCCGCGGCGAGGCGCTGGCCTCGATCGCCGCGGTGTCGCGGTTCGCGCTGGCGTCGCGGGCCGAGGGCAGGCCGCATGCGTGGCGGCTGGAGGTCGACGGCGGCGCCGTCGGGACCACCGAGCCCGCCGCGTTGCCGCAGGGGACGA
>JBPOHK010000081.1:0-3635 GCA_052035645.1 Pseudomonadota bacterium | reverse complement strand
TGCTCCTCGTCGACGTGCCGGGCCAGGTGGACGACTGCGTGCTGCTCTACGGCCACCTGGACAAGCAGCCGGAGTTCACCGGCTGGTCGGACGGTCTCGAGCCCTGGACCCCCGTGCTGCGCGACGGGAAGCTCTACGGACGTGGCGGCGCCGACGACGGCTACGCGCTGTTCGGATCGCTGACGGCCATCCGCGCGCTGCACGAGCAGGGCATCCCGCACGCCCGCTGCGTGGTGCTGATCGAGGCCAGCGAGGAGAGCGGCAGCCCCGACCTGCCCGCCCACATCGACGCGCTCGGCGAGCGCATCGGACGGCCCAGCCTCGTGGTCTGCCTGGACGCCGAGTGCGGCAACTACGACCAGCTGTGGTGCACCACCTCGCTGCGCGGCAACCTGATCGGCACGCTGCGCGTGGACGTGCTCCGGGAGGGCGTGCACTCCGGCACGGCCAGCGGCGTGGTGCCGTCGAGCTTCCGCGTCCTGCGCGAAGTCCTCGCCCGCGTCGAGGACGCAAACTCCGGTGCCATCCTCGTGGAGGAGCTGAACACCGCGATACCGCCCGACCGGCAGGCGCAGGCCAAGGCTGCGGCCGGCGTGCTCGGCGCCACGGTGTCGGACAAGTTCCCGATGATGCCGGGCATGCGGCCGGTCTCGAACGATCCGTACGAACTGCTGCTCAACAATACCTGGCGGCCCACGCTGAGCGTCACGGGCGCGGACGGCCTGCCGCCCTTCCGCAGCGCGGGCAACACCCTGCGGCCGTACACGAGCCTCAAGCTGTCGTTCCGCCTGACCCCGACGATGGATCCGGCGGCCGCCGCCCGCGCGGTCAAGGCCACGCTCGAGCGCGACCCGCCGTACGGGACGAAGGTCGAGTTCAAGGTCGAGTCGTCGATGGGCGGCTGGAACGCGCCGACCTTCGCCCCCTGGCTCGAGCGGTCGATGCAGGAGGCGTCGCGGGCCCATTTCGGCCGGGACTCGATGTTCATGGGCACCGGCGGCAGCATCCCGTTCATGGGCATGCTGGGCCAGCGCTTCCCGGGCACGCAGTTCCTGGTCACCGGCGTGCTGGGCCCGCAGTCGAATGCGCACGGCCCGAACGAATTCCTGCACGTTGCGACGGGCAAGCGGCTGACGGCCTGCGTCGCGCAGGTCCTCGCGGATCACGCGCGGCGCGCGCGCTGACCTAGCGCGCCAGCGGGTTCGGCTGGGCGGCTTCCGCGATCTTCGCCCACACGGGCGCGAAGGCCGCGGCGGCCGGGCCGGACGCCTTGTCGACGGCCGGGAACTCGTCCTGCAACTCGTCGAGGCGGATGACCGCCTCCGGCCGGCCCTTCGGGAATTCGCCGCGCATCGAGAACACGATGCGCCCCACCACCGGCACGCTCTCGCCGACGAGGTGCTGCACGGCCGCGATTCGGTCGTAGAGCATCGGCAGCGGATTGGCGAAGGTGAAGTGGCGCTTGGGCCCGAACACGGACCACTGCTCCATCTTCTCGCCCGCGAACACCATTCCGGCGACGTCGAACAGGTCGATGACCAGCACGCCCTTCTGGGTCAGCAGGACGCAGTTCACGTGGATCTGCTCGCCGTGGCCCGAGGGCAGCAGCACGTGGCGCAGTTCCTCGAAGGCGACGGAGGAGATCACGTTGTCGATGGCGCGCCGGGCGCGCAACTGGCGCACGTGCTCGCGCACGTAATAGCCGGCGGCGCCGAGCGCCGCCACGCCGAAAATCACCCACAGCCAGACCGGCAAGCCGAGAAAGACGTTCAAGCGCGCGCGCTCCCCTGCAACAGCACCCTTCGCAGCTCGTCCAGTCGCGGCTGCACTTCCTGCTGGATGGACGGCAGCCCGAGCAGCTCCGCGAGCGCCGCGGGCACCGCCACCTCCGCGCCGACCAGCGGCTCGACCACGTCGTTGAACTTGGCCGGGTGCGCCGTCGCGACCAGCACCCAGCGCTCCGCGCGCCGGTCGGCCGGCAGCCTGCGGTACACCTGCGCGGCCGTCGCCGTGTGCGGGCACCACACCTGGCCCCACTCCGCCGCGTCGCGCCGGATGGTCGCGCGGATCTCCTCGTCGCTCACGCTCTGGGCGCTGAACTGCGCGCGCAGGCCGTCCGCGTCCCGGTACAGCCAGCGCAGCCGCTCCATGTTGCTCGGGTTGCCCACGTCCATGGCCGAGGCCAGCGTCGCCACGCTCGGGCGCGGCTGCCAGTCGCCGGTGCGCAGGTAATCCGGCACCGTGACGTTGGCGTTGGTCGCGAGCACGACCTCGCCGATCGGCAGGCCGGCCTCGCGGGCCCACAGGCACGCGGCCACGTTGCCGATGTTGCCGGTGGGGACGATGAAGTTCGGCGCGCGGCCGTCGCGACGCCACAGCTCGAGGCTGGTGCGCGCGTAGTAGACCATCTGCGGCAGCAGGCGACCGACATTGATGCTGTTGGCCGAGGAAAGCAGCACCGACTTCGCGAGGCCGGCGTCGACGAAGGCCTCCTTCACCATGCGCTGGCAGTCGTCGAAGGTGCCGCTCACCGCCAGCGTGCGTACGTTGCCGCCCCAGCAGGCGAGCTGCTTTTCCTGGCGCGGCGAGACCAGGCCCTTCGGATAGAGCACGACCACGTCGACCCAGGGCCGGCCGTGGAAGGCCGCCGCGACCGCACCGCCGGTGTCGCCCGACGTCGCGACGAGGATCGTCAGGCGGCGGGGATCGGCCCGCGGGATGCGCTCGAGCGACGCGGCGAGGAAACGTGCGCCGAAATCCTTGAACGCGGCCGTCGGCCCGTGGAACAGCTCGAGCACGGACAGCGGTCCCGCTGCCCGCTCGACGTCGACGACCGGCGCCAGGAAGTTGAAGGCATCCGCCGTGATCGCATCGAGCTGGGTCTCGAGCACGTCACCCGCGACGAACGGCCGCAGCAGCCGGCGCGCGACCTCGACGATGCCGTCCGCGCCCGCGAAGGCCTCGGTCCCGAGCCGCGGCAGGACCTCGGGCACGTACAGCCCGCCGTCGGGCGCGAGACCCCGCGCGATCGCCTCGCTCAGGCCCACCACGTGGCGCGCATCGCGCGTGCTCTGCAGACGCATCAGTCCCCCACCCCGCGCGCGCCTTCGCGGTCGATCGTCGACACCCAGCTGTCGGAGGCGAGGCCGTGGGCCTGGAAGGCCGCGACCATGCCTGCCCGCACGTTCTCGGCGTCCTTCTGCTCGGCCCACGCGAACACCGTCGGTCCCGCCCCGGAGATCGAACCGCCCAGCGCGCCGGCGGCAAGCGCCGCCTGCTTCACGGCGGCGAAGCCCGGGATGAGCGCCTGGCGCTGGGGCTCGATCACGACGTCGAGCAGGGACTCGCGGATCAGCGCGAGGTCGGAGGTGAAGCAGCCGGCGAGGAAGCCTGCGAGGTTCGCCTGCTGCCAGATGGAGTCCGACAGCGTGACCGTGCCGCTCAGGATCGCGCGGGCCTCGCGGGTCGGCAGCACCATGTGCGGGTGCACCAGCACGCAGCGCACGGACTCCGGCACCGGCACCTGCTTCACGAACGGATTGTCGATGCCGACGGTGAGCACCAGCCCCCCGAACAGCGACGGCGCGATGTTGTCGACGTGGACCGAGCCGCTCGCCACCTTCTCGCCCTGCATG
>JBPOHK010000178.1:0-2233 GCA_052035645.1 Pseudomonadota bacterium | reverse complement strand
TCATCGGCGCATAGCGGCGCGCAGGGTCTCGCCCAGCGCTTCGGCCCGCCACCCCCGCAGTAGCGGGCTGTCCTCGAGCGACACCGACCCGTACGCGATGGCCTCGACCTCGCGCCGCGTCGCAAGCACCTCCGCGTCGATTCCGAGCGTCGCGGCCTGCTCGCGCACCCGTTGCAGCAAGACGGCCGCGAGCGCCTGTTCCTCGCTGGTCGGCCGTCGAGGTGGCTCCAGGGCCGGAATCGACTCGGCAGCGTCGTTCGCCGCGTCAAGCAGCGCCAGCAGTTCCTCGCCGCGCCGCCGCACGAGGCCTGGGGCCAGGCCCTCGACCTGCTCCAGTGCCGGCAGGCTGGCGGGCGCGGCGAGCGCAAGGGCATGCAGCGCGGCGTCGCTGAGGATCCAGCCGCGCGGCTTGTCGGCCTCGACCGCGCGCCGCTCACGCCACTCGGCGAGCGCCCGGGCCGCCGCCTGCTGGCGGGGTTGCAGGCGGTTGAGTCCCTTGAGCCGCTTCCACGCGCTGGCCGGATCCGTGCGGTACAGGCGCGGATCCTCGTAGGCGGCCGTTTCCTCGAGCACCCAGCCGGCACGGCCTCGCTCGGCGAGCGCGTGGTGCAGTTCGGAGTGAAGCGTCAGCAGGTGGCGCACGTCGTCCGCCGCGTAGGCGAGCTGCGCGTCGGTCAGCGGGCGCCTCGACCAGTCCGTGCGCGTCTGGCCCTTGTCGATCGAGTGACCGAGCTGCCGGGCCACGAGGTCGGCGTAGCCGACCTGCGCGGGCAACCCGAGCAGGGCCGCCGCGACCTGCGTGTCGAACACCGGCCCCGGCACCTGCCCCCCCGTCAGCAACAGCACCTCGAGGTCCTGGCGCGCGGCGTGCAGGATCTTGAGCTTCGCGCGGTCCTGCAGCAGCGCGTTCAGCGGTGCAAGGTCCAGGCCGGCGAGCGGGTCGACCAGCACGCAGTCCGTCCCCGTCGCGAGCTGCACGAGGCACAGCCGGGGGTGGTAGGTGCGCTCGCGCATGAACTCGGTGTCGAGTGCGATGCGGTCGGCGCCCCGGAGGCGGAACAGTGCAGCCTCGAATTCCGCCGGGTCCTGGATCAGCTTCGCTTCGCGCATCGGACGCATCACCTGAGTGTAGAATCGCCGTTCCTCAGGCCGCCGCGTCGGATCGTGCTGCACTTCCTGAAGGTCTTCGTCGACATCGTACTCTGGCGCCGCGGCCCGCAGGACCTGCCTGCATCACTGCTGCTGCTGTCCCTCGCGGGCCTCGCGTACGTCGTCGTCTCGGTCGTGCAGCTCCTGTGGATCGAGGGGCCGGCGGCTGCGTGGCTGGTATTCGTCGTGCTCGACCCGCTCCTGCTCACCGGCGGCACCTGGCTGCTGCTCGCATTCTTCGGCAAGCGCGCCCGGTTCCTGCAGACGGCCACCGCCGTGCTCGGCAGCGGCGCCGTCCTCGGCGTCGCGCTGTTCCTGCCGGTGCAGTGGCTGCTCGCGGCGTTCGACGTGCAACCCGGCTCGACCGTGGCCGGCGTCGCGGCACTCGCGCTCGTCGTCGCGTTCGCGGCCGTCGTCGGGCGGATCCTCCAGCTCGCGACCGACTCGGGCCTGGTCACCGGCATCGCGCTCGCGCTCGCGTACTTCCTGCTGATCAACCTGCTGCTGGGCGTGGCAGGGAACGGAGGCGGCTGAACCGTGCACCTGCACATCCTCGGCATCTGCGGGACGTTCATGGGCGGCATCGCGGCCATCGCGCGGGCGGCCGGCCATCGCGTGACGGGCTCCGACCGCAACGTCTATCCGCCGATGAGCACCCAGCTCGCGGCCCTCGGCATCGACGTCATCGAAGGCTACGGGCCCGACCAGCTCGCGTTGCGGCCGGACGTGTTCGTGGTCGGCAACGTCATGAGCCGGGGCAATCCGCTCGTGGAAGCCCTGCTCGACGGCGGCCAGGCGTTCGAGTCGGGCCCGGAGTGGCTCGCGCGGAACGTCCTGCGCCAGGGCGACCGCTGGGTGCTGGGCGTCGCGGGGACGCACGGCAAGACGACGACCAGCAGCCTGCTCGCCTGGATCCTCGAGCACGCGGGGCTCCAGCCCGGCTTCCTGATCGGCGGCGTGCCGCTCGACTTCGGCGTGAGCGCGCGGCTCGGGTCGGGCCGCCACTTCGTCATCGAGGCCGACGAGTACGACACCGCGTTCTTCGACAAGCGCGCGAAGTTCGTCCACTACCGGCCGCGCACGG
>JBPOHK010000175.1:0-4652 GCA_052035645.1 Pseudomonadota bacterium | reverse complement strand
ATGCATCTCCGGCGTTCCCCGGATCCCCCGAACGGGACCGCCACCATCCCATCCCGGGCCGGAGGTCCGACCGGCCGGCCGCGGCCTGCCTCCGCGTCATCCGCCCAGGGTCGCCGACAGGGTTGCGTCCTCGACGTTGCCGCCCGACAGCACGACGGCGACGGTGCGCCCGCGCGCGTCGAGCCGCCGGGCCAGGACGCTCGCGAGCGCGACGGCACCGCCCGGCTCCACGACGAGCTTGAGCACCCGCGCGGCATAGGCCATGGCGGTGCGCACCTCGTCGTCGGTCACGACGCAACCACCGGCGAGTCGCTGCGCGTTGATCGCGAACGTCAGCTCGCCCGGTTCGGGCGCGAGCAGGGCGTCGCAGATCGAGTGCGCGCCCGGCGCATTGCGCAGCCGCCGGCCCGCCGCGAGGGAGCGTGCGTGATCGTCGAATCCGGCGGGCTCCGCGCACCAGACGCGGGTGCCGGGCGACAGGCCCGTCACGGCGAGCGCGATGCCCGCCACCAGGCCTCCGCCGCTGCAGCAGGCGATCACGTCGTCCAGCGCGAGGCCGAGCGCGTCCGCCTGCTCGAGGATCTCGAGTCCCGCCGTGCCCTGGCCGGCGATGACGTGCGGGTCGTCGAACGAGGGCACCAGCACCGCGCCGCGCTCCCGCGCGATGCGTGCCGCGATCTCCTCGCGGCTCTCGCGCCGGCGATCGTACGTGACGACCTGGGCGCCGAGCGCCTGGGTGTTGCGCAGCTTGATCGCCGGCGCGTCGGCCGGCATCACGATCGTGGCCGGGATGCCGAGCCGGCGAGCGGCGGCGGCCACGCCCTGGGCGTGGTTGCCCGAGGAGAAGGCCACGACACCCGCCTGCCGCTCGGCGGCGTCGAGCTGCGCGAGCCGGTTCCAGGCGCCGCGGAACTTGAACGAGCCCGTGTGCTGCAGGGTCTCGAGCTTCAGCAGCACGCGGCCGCCGACCTCGGCGTCGAGCGGCGTGCCGGCGAGCAGGGGCGTGCGCTGCGCGTGACCGGCGAGGCGCGCGGCTGCGGCGCGAACGTCATCGAGCGTCGGCAGCCGGCTCATCGGTCGGGGCTCCGTTGTGCAGTGGGGTCCGGTCGTCGCAACATGCGCGCGTGAGCCTACACGAATCACTGCCGGCGGGCTGCGTGGCCGCCTGCCACGGCTGCAGGCACCGCGACTGGACGCCCGGGCGCAGCCTGGCGCAGAAGGAGGCCTACCTGGCACGCGTGCTGGCGCCGTGGGCCGATAGACTCGCTCCGGTCGAGAGTGTCGGGCCGGAGCACCGTCTCGGGTACCGCGATCGCGTCACGCTCACCGCGCGCTGGGACGAGGCGGGCTGGCAGTTCGGGCTCGTGCGGCGGGACGAACTCATCGCGATCCACGACTGCCCGGTGCACTCGGCGCGCGTGCGCGCGCTGCTGCACCTGCTGGTCGCGACGCTGCCGGCGGCTGCGTCGTTTCCGCTCGCCTTCCTGCACGTGGCCGGCGCGCAGGCCACGCTGGTGGTCAAGGCACGCAGGGTGGAGCCCGGGCTGCTCGAACCGCTGCTGAGCAGCGTGGCGCAGGCCGGAATCGAGGGGCTGTGGGTGCATTGCCACCCCTCGGCCGGGCGGCGGCTGTTCGCGCGCAGCGGCTGGACGCTCGCCTGGGGCTCGGCGCAGTCGCGCGATCCGTGCGGGCTGGTGCACGGTCCGACGGCGTTCCAGCAACTCCTGCCGGAGTTGCACGAGCGCTCGCTCGTCGAGGCGGAACGTCACCTCGCCCCGTCGCCGGGCGTCGCCGTCCTCGACCTGTACTGCGGCATCGGCGCGTCCCTGCGGCGCTGGCTCGGGCAGGGCGCGGCGACGCTCGGGATCGAGCTGGCCGGCGGCGCCGTCGAGTGCGCCGTGGCGAATGCCCCCGGCGCCACGGTCCTGCGCGGCACCTGCGTGCAGCGCCTGCCGCAGGTGCACGACTGGTGGGCGAGGCAATCGGGCGAGCGGCACGTCTATGCCAACCCGCCGCGCTCCGGACTCGAGGACGAGGTCGTCACGGCCCTGACGCAGACGCTGCGGCCGGCGCGCATCGCCTACCTGTCCTGCAGCGCCGGCACGCTGGCCCGCGACCTCGGGCGGTTCGAGTCCGCCGGGTGGCACGTCGACGCCATCCGGCCATTCGATTTCTTCCCGCGGACGCACCACGTCGAGGCTCTGGCCCTGCTCCGCGATCGGGTACGATGAGCGCCTCGCGTCCCGCTGCGCAGGTGCGTATGTCTCCGTTCGCTTCCCCCGGATGCCGGCTCGCGGTGCTGCTCGCCGGCGTGGTCGCAACGTGCAGCGCTCCGGCGGAGACGGCTCCCGCGGACGATCCGTCGTTGAGCGTGCTGCCGGCCGCCACTGCGCCCCTGCCGGCCCGCCGGCCGCGCATCGGCCTCGTGCTCGGCGGCGGCGGCGCCAAGGGGGCTGCGCACGTCGGGGTGATCACGCTGCTCGAAGAATTGCGCGTCCCGGTCGACTGCGTGGTCGGGACCAGCATGGGCGCGCTGGTGGGCGGCACCTATGCGTCGGGCCAGACGGGAGAGGAACTGCTGGCGGCCATCGAAGGCATCTCCTGGTCGGACGCGATCGCGTTCAAGGGCTACCGGGAGCGATTGCCGATGCGCCGCAAGCTCGCCGGCGTGAATTACAGCAATTCCCTGCAGTTCGGCTTCAAGGACGGCCGCTTCACCACGCCCCGCGGGTTCATCAACACCCAGAACATCGAGCAGACCATCAAGTACCTGGTGGCGCGCAGCCTCGGCGAGAGCGACTTCGACCGGCTGGCGATCCCGTTCCGCGCCGTGGCGACCGACATGAAGACGGGTGACATGGTGGTGCTGTCGAGCGGCGACCTCGCGCTGGCGATGCGCGCCAGCATGTCGGTGCCCGGGATCTTCGCCCCGGTCGAGATCGACGGCCGGGTCCTCGGCGACGGCGGTCTCACACGCAACCTGCCGGTGGACATCGCGCGGCAGACCTGCGCCGACGTCGTGATCGCCGTGTCGGTGCCGAATCCGCCGCCCACGGTCGAGGACCTGCAGTCGCCGCTCACCATGGTCTCGCGCACGCTCGACGTGCTGATCGAGGCCAACGAGAAGGCGCAGCTCGCGACGCTCGGCCCGCAGGACGTCACCATCGTCGTGCCGGTGGGCAAGATCGGCTCGGCCTCGTTCGACAAGGTCGGCGAGGCGATCCCGATGGGCCGCGCGGCCGCGGAGGAGCATCGCGCGGAGCTGATGCGCTACTCGCTCCCCGCGGCCGAGTACGCCGCCTGGCGAGCCGAGCACGGCCGGCCGGCGCAGCGCAACGTGCGGCTCGCCGACGTGAAGGTCGAGGGCCTGCAGCGCGTCAGCCCGGACTACGTGCGCGGGTACCTCGGCCTCGCGGCGGGCGACGAGATCAACCAGCGCCAGATCACCCGAGCGATCGACCGGCTCTTCTCGCTGGACGATTTCGACAGCGTCCAGTACCAGTTGCAGGGCGACCCGGCCAACCCGACGATGGTCGTTCACCTGCACGAGAAGAGCGCCAGCCCGAACATCCTGCGCTTCGACCTCGGCGTGCAGGTGGGCACCGACGGCAACACGGCGTTCTCGCTCGGCGGCGACTACCTGCGGCCGTGGATCAACTCGCTCGGCGGCGAGGTGCACGGCCATCTGCAGGTGGGGCGGACGTCGAGCGGCGGGATCTCGCTCTACCAGCCGCTCGATGCGCGGCACCAGTGGTTCGTCGAGCCGGGACTCTATTTCTCGCGCTCGCTCGAGGACATTTTCGTCGACGGCGACGCGATCACGCGCTACGAGTTCGAGGGCGCCTACGGCTACTTCGACGTGGGCCGCGAGTTCGGCACGCGCTCCGAGGCGCGGGTCGGACTGCGCTACGGCACGCAGGCGGCCAAGCGGGACATCGCGGTGCAGGTTTTCCCCGAGATCGACTTCGAGGACTACGGCGGCTGGGCCCTCGCCTACACCTACGACAACCGCGACAAGGCCGCCCTCGAATCCCGCGGCTGGCTGGCGCGGCTGCGCTACTACCATTCCGACGAGGCGCTCGGGGCCGAGCAGGACTACGACCGGATGGAAGGCATGCTGTCGCGCGTCGTGCCCTTCGGCTCGCACCGGCTCTACCTGCGCGCGATGGGAGGCAGTTCCTTCGGCACCGACCTGCCGATCTACGACGATTTCGTTCTCGGCGGGCCGAACAGCCTGCCCGGCCTCAGCACGGGCGAGCTGCGCGGCGACTCGTACTGGCTGGCCACGGCGGCCTATGCGCACAAGGTCGGCGACATCAGCTCGCTGTACGGCCAGGCCCTGTACCTGGGCTTCAACCTGACCGCGGCCGACATGTCCGGACGCGTCGACCGGGTGCGCTCGGAGCCGATCTACTCGGGTGCCCTCGTGCTCGGCGGCCGCACGCCGCTCGGGCCGCTCACGCTGTCGCTCGGCGCCACCACGACCGACGACTGGCAACTCGTGCTCGCCATCGGCCGCCCGATGGAGGAGCGGAACATCGCCGACCCGACCTGGTGAGCGTCAGCCGACGCCGGGCAGCCAGAACTCGGCCGCGGACGGGTGCCGGCTGCGCGGGTAGCGGTCCTCCGGCAGCGTGCCCTTCGCGGCGCCT
>JBPOHK010000170.1:0-25564 GCA_052035645.1 Pseudomonadota bacterium | reverse complement strand
GGCTGGTGGGCGTCGCGCTCACCGACGGCTTCCGCGACGTCATGCTCTGCTCGAGCGAGGGCAAGGCCATCCGCTTCAACGAGGACGACGTGCGCCCGATGGGCCGCAACGCCACCGGCGTGCGCGGCATCAAGCTGCCGGAAGGCGCGCAGGTCATCTCGCTCATCATCCCGGATCCCGAGGGCCTGGTGCTGGTCGCCTCGGAGAACGGCTTCGGCAAGCTCACCTCGGTCGAGGAGTTCCCCGTGCACGGGCGCGGCGGCCAGGGCGTCATCGCCATGCAGACGACCGAGCGCAACGGCCAGTTGGTGGCGGCGGCGCAGGTCGCCACCAAGGACGAGCTGATGCTGATGGCCTCGAACGGCACGCTGGTGCGGACCCGGGCGAGCGACATATCCGTCCTCGGCCGCAACACCCAGGGCGTGCGGCTGATCCGCCTCGACGAGGGCGAGCGCCTGATCGGCGTGGAGCCTGTCGAGCCGGAGAACGGCGAGGACGTCGAGGTCGCGGCCGACGCGCCGCCCGCCGAGGCGGCCGACGGCGAGCCGGCACCGCCCCCCGCCGGCTGAACCCGGTCCAGCCCGTCCCGTCCCGTCGCGCCGTGCCCAGCCCGGGGCACGGCGGCGCGCGCCGTCCTGCTACACTGCGCTGCAGCGCAAAACGACCTCCGACGGAGACGGCAAGCCCATGACCCGCGTCTACAACTTCAGCGCCGGACCGGCGGCCCTGCCGCAGGCGGTTCTCGAGCAGCTGCGCGACGAGATGCTCGACTGGCACGGACAGGGCATGTCCGTGATGGAGATGAGCCACCGCGGCAAGGCGTTCGTCGGCATCGCCCAGCAGGCCGAGGCGGACCTGCGCGAGCTGCTCGCCGTGCCGTCGAACTACAAGGTGCTGTTCCTGCAGGGCGGCGCCACCGCGCAGTTCGCGGCGATCCCGCTCAACCTGGCGGCCGCCGACGGCGCGGTCGCGGACTACGTCAACACCGGTGCCTGGTCCAAGAAGGCGATCGGCGAGGCGAAGCGCTACTGCAAGGTCAACGTGGCGGCCGACGCGGGCGGCAATTACACCGGCGTGCCGGCGCAGTCGGCCTGGAAGCCCACTGCGGGCGCGGCCTACCTGCACTACACGCCGAACGAGACCATCGGCGGCGTCGAGTTCCCGTTCGTGCCCGACACAGGCGACGTGCCGCTGGTCGCGGACTTCTCCTCGAGCATCCTCTCCCGGCCGATCGACGTGAGCCGCTACGGCGTGATCTATGCCGGCGCGCAGAAGAACATCGGTCCGGCCGGACTCGTGGTCGTCATCGTGCGCGAGGACCTGCTCGGCAGGGCGCGCGCGGACGTGCCGACCGTCTTCGACTGGAAGGCGATGGCCGCGGACGGCTCGATGCTCAACACGCCGACCACCTATTCCTGGTACGTCGCCGGCCTCGTGTTCCAGTGGATCAAGCGCCAGGGCGGCGTGGCGGCGATGGAGCAGGCCAACCGCGCCAAGGCCGCGAAACTCTACGGTGCGATCGAGGGCTCGGGCTACTACCGCAATCCCGTCGAGCCCGCGTGCCGGTCGTGGATGAACGTGCCGTTCACGCTGCCCGATCCCGCCCTCGACAAGCCGTTCATCGAGGGCGCGAAGCAGGCCGGCCTCGTCGCCCTCGAGGGCCACCGCTCCGTCGGCGGCATGCGCGCCAGCCTCTACAACGCCATGCCGATGGCGGGCGTCGAGGCGCTGGTCGCCTACATGGCCGAATTCCAGCGCACGCACGGCTGACCCATGTCGTTCAAGATCCTCACGCTCAACAACATCTCGGTGCGCGGGCTCGAGCGCCTGCCGCGCGATCGCTACGAAGTCGCTTCCGAGATCGGCCACCCGGACGCGGTCCTCGTGCGCTCGGCGGACATGCACGCGCTCGAGATCCCCGCGAGCGTGCTGGCGGTCGCGCGCGCCGGCGCCGGCACGAACAACGTGCCCGTCGCGAAGCTCAGCAAGCGCGGCGTGCCGGTGTTCAACGCGCCGGGCGCCAACGCCAACGCGGTCAAGGAACTCGTGCTCGCCGGCCTGTTCCTCGGCACGCGCAACATCTGCCAGGCCTGGGAGCACGTCCGCTCGCTCCAGGGCGACGACCACGCGATCGAGGAGGCCGTCGAGCGCGGCAAGAAGCAGTTCGTCGGCAGCGAGCTGCCGGGCCGCACGCTCGGCGTCGTCGGCCTCGGCGCCATCGGCGTGGAGGTCGCGAACGCCGCGCTCGGCCTGCGCATGAAGGTGCTCGGCTACGACCCGCAGATCACGGTCCAGCGCGCATGGCAGCTGTCCTCGGGAGTCGAGCAGGCGCTCAGCCTGGACGACCTGTTCGCCCGCTCGGACATGATCACCGTGCACGTGCCGATGATGGACGCCACGCGGGGCATGGTGAACGAGGCGCGTATCCGCCTCATGCCCAAGGGCGCGATCGTGCTCAATTTCGCGCGTGCGGCGATCGTCGACGAGGCGGCCGTGCTCGCGGCGCTCGATCGCGGGCACCTCGCGGCCTACGTCTGCGACTTCCCGACGCGCGCCTGCAAGAACCATCCGAAGGTCGTGGCGCTGCCGCACCTCGGCGCCTCGACGGGCGAGGCCGAGGAGAACTGCGCGATCCTGGTGGCCGACACCCTGCGCGACTATCTCGAGAACGGCAACGTGCGCAACTCGGTCAACTTCCCGGAGGCGGTGATGCCGCGCACGGGCGGCAACCGCGTCGCCATCGCCAACGACAACGTGCCGAACATGGTCGGCCAGATCTCGACCTGCCTCGCGGCGGCCGGCATCAACATCGCCGACCTGCTGAACAAGTCGCGCGGCGAGCTCGCGTACACGATCATCGACCTCGACGGACCGCTGCCGCCGCCGGTGCTCGCGCAGCTGCGCGCGATCCCGGGCGTCCTGTCGGCGCGGCTGGTGTAGCGACATGGCGAAGAAGAAGGCACGTTCCTCCCGGCGCGCCGCTCCCGCGGCGGCCGCGACCGTGAAGCCGGCCCTGTAGGCGATCCGCGGGCGCAGCGACTCCGTCGACGCGCAACTGCACGCGCTGATCAGCGAGCGGGCGCGACTCGCGCAGCAGGTCGGCATCTCCAAGCACGCCAGCGGCCAGACCGTGGACTTCTACCGGCCGGAGCGCGAGGCCCAGGTGCTGCGTCTCGCGCTCGAGCGCAATCGCGCGGAGCGCGGGCCCCTGCGCGACGAAGAGGTCGTGCGGCTGTTCCGCGAGATCATGTCCGCCTGCCTCGCCCAGCAGAACCCGCTCAAGGTCGGCTTCCTCGGGCCGGAGGGCACCTTCACGCAGCAGGCGGTGCTCAAGCACTTCGGGCACTCGGTGCGCGCGCTGCCGCTGGGCTCGGTCGAGGAGGTCTTTCACGAGGTCGAGTCCGGCGCGGCCGACTTCGGCGTGGTGCCGGTCGAGAACTCCTCCGAGGGCACGGTCAACAACACGCTCGACATGTTCCTCACCTCGCCGCTCAGGATCTGCAGCGAGGTCGAACTGCGCATCCACCAGAACCTGATGGGCGCGATGGACTCGCTCGGCGCCATCAAGCGGGTCTGCGGCCACCCGCAGTCGCTGGCCCAGTGCCGCATCTGGCTGCAGGAGAACCTGCCGGGCGTCGAGCGCGTCCCGGTCGGCAGCAATGCCGAGGGCGCCCGCCGCGCCCGCGACGAGGACGGCACGGCCGCGATCGCCGGGGCGAGCGCCGCCGACGTGTACGGCCTCAACCTGCTGGTGCCGCAGATCGAGGACCGCCCGGACAACACGACGCGCTTCCTCGTGATCGGGCGCAAGTCCGCGGCGCCGAGCGCCGACGACAAGACCACGCTCATGATCTCGGCGTCGCACACCGACGCGCCGGGCGCGCTGTTCCGGTTGCTGGAGCCGTTCGCGAAGGCCGGCATCAGCCTGACGCGCATCGAGTCGCGCCCGTCGCGCCGCCGCAAGTGGGACTACGTGTTCTTCGTCGACCTCGACGGGCACGCCGATCTGGAGCCGCTCGCCGGCGCGCTGGCCGAACTGAAGTCCCGCTCGACGCTGTGCAAGGTGCTCGGCTCGTATCCGAAGGCGATCCTCTGACCATGGGTTCGTATCGGGTCGCGCCGGCGCCGGGACTCGCGGGCGAGGTGACGGTCCCCGGCGACAAGTCGATCTCGCATCGCGCGGTGATGTTCGGCGCGATCGCGCGCGGCACGACCCGCGTCACCGGCTTTCTCGAGGGCGAGGACTGTCTCTCGACCATGCGGGCCGTGCGCGAGCTCGGCGTCCGCGTCGAGCGCCCGGGGCCGGGCGAGGTGATCGTGCACGGCGTCGGCCTGCGCGGACTCGGCGCGCCCGCCGGCACGCTCGACATGGGCAACGCGGGCACGGCGATGCGGCTGTTCATGGGCCTGCTCGCCGCCCAGCCCTTCGACTCGGTGCTGGTCGGCGACGAGTCGCTGATGCGCCGGCCGATGGAGCGTGCGGCGACGCCGCTGCGCGCCATGGGCGCCCGCATCGCGACCACGGACGGCAGGCCGCCGGTGCGCATCACGGGCGGCGCCCCGTTGCAGGGCATCCGCTACGAGATGCCGGTGGCGAGCGCCCAGGTGAAGTCGGCGGTGCTGCTCGCCGGCCTGTACGCCGCGGGCGAGACCACCGTGGTCGAACCGGCCGTCACCCGCGACCACACCGAGCGGATGCTGCAGGGCTTCGGTTGCGAGGTTCGTGCCCGCAACGGCGTGGTCACCGTGGTGCCTCCGGCGGAACTGCAGGCGGCCGACGTGGCCGTGCCGGGCGACATTTCCTCGGCGGCCTTCTTCCTCGTGGCGGCCTGCATCGGGGCGCGCGAGCCGTTCACGATCCGCAACGTGGGCGTGAACCCGACGCGCACCGGCATCCTCGAGATGCTCGCGCTGATGGGCGCCGACCTGCGCCTGATCAACCACCGCAGCTGCGGCGCCGAGCCGGTCGCCGACATCGAGGTGCGACCCGCGCGGCTGCGCGGCGTGCGGGTGCCCGAGCGGCTGGTGCCGCTCGCGATCGACGAATTCCCGGCCTTTTTCGTCGCGGCGGCCTGCGCGGAAGGCGAGACCCTGGTCACCGGCGCCGAGGAACTGCGCGTCAAGGAGAGCGACCGCATCGCCTCCATGGCGCGGGGCCTCGAGGCGCTCGGCGTGCGCCACGAGGTGCGGCCCGACGGCCTGCGCATCGAGGGCGGGCCGCTGCGGGGCGGCACCATCGACAGCCGCGGCGATCACCGGGTGGCCATGGCGTTCGCGGTCGCGAGCCTGCGCGCCGACGGGCCGATCGAGATCCTCGACACCGCCAACGTCGCCACGTCCTTCCCGGGATTCGCGGCGCTGGCCGGTTCCGTCGGCCTGCGGATCGAGGAGCGCGCCTGAGGGCGCGGGCGGGCAGGTTGGTCCCGGTCATCGCCATCGACGGTCCGAGCGGCTCCGGCAAGGGCACGGTCGCCCGGCTCGTCGCCACCCGCCTGGGCTGGCACCTGCTGGACAGCGGGGCCCTGTACCGGCTGGTCGCGCTGGCGGGCCTGTCCCGTGGCCTGGCGCCAGACGACGAGGCGGGGCATGCCGCCGTGGCCACGGACCTCGACGCGCGGTTCGAGGTCGATGCGGCCGGGGGCGAACGGGTCCTGCTGGACGGTGCCGACGTCACCGGACCGCTGCGGACCGAGACGACCGGCGCCGAGGCGTCGCGGGTGGCGGCCATGCCCGCGGTCCGCGCGGCATTGCTGGACCGGCAGCGCGCTTTTGCCCGTCCGCCGGGCCTCGTGGCCGACGGCCGCGACATGGGTACCGTGGTTTTCCCTGCCGCCCCGGTCAAGGTGTTCCTGACCGCGAGTGCCGGGGAACGCGCGGCCAGGCGCTATAAGCAGTTGAAAGAAAAGGGACTTACTGTTAATCTCGCCGATCTTTCGCAAGAGATTATCGAGCGGGATCGACGCGATTCCAGCCGGCCTGTGGCGCCCCTGCGCCCCGCCGGGGACGCAGTCGTCATCGACTCGACGGGGCTTTCGGTCAGTCAGGTCGTGGACAGGGTCCTCGAACTCGTCGTCAGCCGGATCTAAGCGACGCATCGAGGGTTGCGTGGCCGCGCGAGCGGGCACGCGACCGTTTGTCGGTAGGCGCCGGGCAGGAGCCGGGCGTTGTGTCATCAACCCTAGGCGGGCAGGGAGCACGCCAGGCAACGCGTTTGCAGGAACCAGTCAGTCATGAGCGAAAGTTTTGCCCAATTGTTCGAAGAGAGCCTGGCCAGTCAGCGGATCCGTCCGGGCCAGATCCTCACCGGGCGAGTGATCGAAGTCAGCGCCGACAAAGTCGTCGTGAGCGCGGGCCTCAAGTCCGAGGCCGTCATCGACATCAACCAGTTCAAGAACGAGCGCGGCGAGGTCGAAGTCAAGCCGGGCGACGACGTCGAGGTGGCCCTCGACAGCGTCGAGGACGGCTCCGGCGAGACGCGCCTGTCGCGCGAGAAGGCCAAGCGGGCCCGCACCTGGGAGCGCCTCGAATCGGCGTTCGAGAAGAGCGAGGTCGTCACCGGCCTGATCAACGGCCGCGTCAAGGGCGGCTTCACGGTCGAGATCGACTTCGTGCGCGCCTTCCTCCCGGGCTCGCTCGTGGACGTGCGCCCCGTGCGCGACCCGAGCTACCTCGAGGGCAAGACGCTCGAGTTCAAGATCATCAAGCTCGACCAGAAGCGCAACAACGTCGTGGTCTCGCGCCGCGCCGTCGTCGAGCAGGAATACAGCGCCGAGCGCAGCGAACTGCTCGACAAGCTGCAGGAAGGCGCGGTCGTGCGCGGCGTGGTCAAGAACCTCACCGACTACGGCGCGTTCGTCGACCTCGGCGGCATCGACGGCCTGCTGCACATCACCGACATGGCGTGGAAGCGCGTCAAGCACCCGAGCGAAGTCGTCAACGTAGGCGACGAGATCGAAGTGCGCATCCTCAAGTTCGACCGCGAGCGCCAGCGCGTCAGCCTCGGCCTCAAGCAGCTCGGCGCCGACCCGTGGCAGAACATCGCGCGCCGGTATCCGTCCGGCACGCGCCTGTTCGGCAAGGTCACCAACATCGCCGACTACGGCTGCTTCGTCGAGATCGAGGAAGGCGTCGAGGGCCTGGTGCACGTCTCCGAGATGGACTGGACGAACAAGAACGTCAACCCGTCCAAGGTCGTGCACATCGGCGAGGAAGTCGAGGTCATGGTGCTCGACATCGACGAGGAGCGTCGTCGCATCTCGCTCGGCATCAAGCAGTGCAAGCCGAACCCGTGGCGCGAATTCGCGGACAACTACAACCGCGGCGACAAGGTGAGCGGCCAGATCCGTTCGATCACCGACTTCGGCCTGTTCATCGGCCTGCCGGGCGGCATCGACGGCCTCGTGCACCTCTCCGACCTCTCCTGGGACGTCGCCGGCGAGGAAGCCGTGCGCCAGTACCAGAAGGGCCAGACGGTCGAGGCGGTCGTCGTCGCGATCGACCCGGAGCGCGAGCGCATCTCGCTCAGCGTCAAGCAGCTCGCCAAGGACCCGTTCTCGTCCTGGATCGCGGAGCACCCGAAGGGCTCCATCGTGCGCGGCCTCGTGCGCGAGGTCGATGCCAAGGGCGCGATCGTGGACCTCGGCGGCGGCATCGACGGCTACCTGCGCGCCTCCGAACTGTCGCGTGACCGCGTCGAGGACGCCCGTGCGTTCCTCAAGGTCGGCGACGAGGTCGAGGCGAAGTTCATGGCGGTGGACCGCAAGGTCCGCACCGTGGCCCTCTCGGTCAAGGCCAAGGACATGGCGGAAGAGCAGGAAGCGATGCAGAGCTATCGTTCCGACTCGACTACCGGCACCAGCCTCGGCGACCTGCTCAAGGAGCAGATTTCGGGCCAGGACAGCTGAGCACGCGGGCCCGCGGCGCGCCAGCGCCGCGGGCCTCGCCCAAGAGAGTCAACAGGGGATTGCCGGGGAGTTCGCGAGTGGACGCCGAGCGCAGCATGACGAAGTCGGAGCTGATCGAGCTCATCGCCGCGAAGCAAAGCCACTTGCCCGCCAAGGACGTCGAGCTGGCCGTCAAGCAGATCCTCGAGATCATGAGCGACGCCCTCGCGCAGGGACAGCGCATCGAGATCCGCGGCTTCGGCAGCTTCAGCCTGCATTTCCGTCCGCCGCGCCAGGGC
The DNA here is from genome assembly GCA_052035645.1 of Pseudomonadota bacterium. Classification (GTDB taxonomy): domain Bacteria; phylum Pseudomonadota; class Gammaproteobacteria; order Steroidobacterales; family Steroidobacteraceae; genus RPQJ01. The sequence continues at coordinate 17,382 of JBPOHK010000170.1, read as the reverse complement.
CGCAATCCGAAGACCGGCGAGACCGTCGCGCTGGCCGGCAAGTACGTGCCCCACTTCAAGCCCGGCAAGGACCTGCGCGAGCGGGTCAACGGGCCCGGAAGCGGCGACCTGCCGGATTCCGGCGACGACGACGACGAGATCGAGTGAGTCGCGCCGGCCGGGGCCGGTGCTAGACTCCCCGTCGTCACACCAGCGGAGTTTCATCGATGCTGCGGCGCGTGGCGCTCGGGTCGGCCATCGCACTCATCCTGCTTGCGGCCATCCTGTTCACGGCGCTGAACCAGCAGCGCTTCGAGGTCGACGTCGCCTTCCTGACGTTTCGCGTGTCCTCCGGGCTCGCGCTCATCGTGATGTTCGCCGCCGGGCTGCTGGCCGGCGCCTGGTGGCGCTCGAACTGGATCGCGCGCCTGCTGGCCGAACGCGGCCGCCTGCGCAACGCACTGCGCCTCGCCGAGGCCCGGCGCGGCACGGCGACCGAGGACGCGGGCAAGCATGCTGAGTGAGCTCGGTTACGGCTTCTGGCTGACGCTGGTCGGCACGCTGGCCTTCGGCTGGGCCGTCACCGCCGGTCGCTCGCTGATGCGCAAGCGCCGTCGCGTCAAGCGCCGCGAGCGCTATCTCGAGGGCGTGCGCTACCTGCTCGACGACCAGTCGGACCGCGCGCTCGAGGTCTTCCTCGGCCTCGCCGAGCTCGACGACAGCACGGTCGACACGCACTTCGCGCTCGGAAGTCTCTACCGGCGGCGCGGCGAAGTGGATCGCGCCATCAAGGTCCACCAGCACATGGTCGACCGCGCCGGACTCGATCCGCGGCACCGCGAGACGGCCCGCACCGAACTCGCCAAGGATTTCTTCCGTGCGGGCCTGTTCGACCGGGCGGAGGAGATCTTCCACGACATGGCCGACCGCGGCCGCGAGCCGGCGGTGGCGCTCTCGCACCTGGTGCGCATCTACGAGATCCAGCACGAGTGGAAGCAGGCGGCGGCGGCGCACCAGCGGCTCGTGCAGGCCGGCTCGAACGGCCAGCCGGGCGCGATCGCGCACTACTACTGCGAGATGGCCGAGGAGGCGATGCTCGCGAAGGACTACGCCGCGGCGCGCGAACACCTCGCGAGCGCCGAGCGGGAACAGCCGGGCTTCAGCCGCTGCGCCATCCTGCGCGGCGACCTGGCGGTGCGCGAGGGACGGCCGCGCGAGGCACTGGATCTCTACCGCGGCGTGGTGGAACGGGATTTCCACCTGCTGGCCGTCGTGCTGCCGAAGCTGGCGGAGGCCGCGCGCGGCACGGGCGACGAGCAGGCGTTCGACGCGGCCATCGATGCGATCATCCACTCCGGCGCCGGCAGCCCGTCCGAGGTGGCGTACGCGGCCATCGTGAGCGGTTACTACGACGATCCGCTCATCCTCGACTGCGTGCGCGCGATGCTGACGAGCGACAGCGACCTGCGCGACCTCGCGACGGCCTTCCTGCCCGAGGGCACGGCCGACCTGTCCGTCGAGCGCGTGCGGGCGATCGCGGCGGCCTTGCGCAACGTCGTGCAGCGCCACGCGCGCTACCGCTGCAGGGTGTGCGGCATCGACAGCTCGCAGTTCCTCTGGCACTGCCCGGGCTGCCACTCCTGGGACACGGCGCGGGCCATCGCGGCGCTCGAGTTCCTGCCGCGCGCGGCCCGGCCGGGCTCGCCGGGACACTGAGCGCGAATCTGCGCGAACCGGCGAGATTGCCCGCGCGCCAGCGGTGACGGGCGGCGCTACCTTGGCTGCGTGACCGACGCCGTCCCGGCGCGGCACGCCAAGCCAAGGAGGCGAACAATGAACCGCAGGGATACCCGCGCCCTCATCCAGGGCCTGATCGTCGGCCTGCTGCCGGCGGCTGTCGCGCTGGCCGGTCCGGTCAACGTCAACACGGCCGACGTGGCGACCATCGCGAAGGAGCTCGACGGCATCGGCCGGGCGAAGGCGCAGGCCATCGTCGACTATCGCCAGAAGAACGGGCCGTTCCGCGCGCCCGAGGACCTGCTCAAGGTCGAGGGCATCGGGCAGAAGGTGCTCGACATGAACCGCGGCAACATCCGCCTCGACAAGGCGGGCGGCGCCGCGGCGCCGGCGCAGCCGGCGAAGAAGCCGGCCAGCAAGGGCTGAGGCCCCGGAAGAGGCCCCGGCCGGCGTGCCGCGGGCCTCATTCCGGCCCCGCGCGTGGAGGCGGGGCCGCGCGATCCAGTATCATCGGCGAGGGCCCCGACCGGGCCGCTGAGATCGCACATGACCAAGATCAGGACGGCCGTCTTTCCCGTGGCCGGTCGCGGCACGCGCTTCCTCCCGGCCACCAAGGCCAGCCCCAAGGAAATGCTCCCGATCGTCGACAAGCCGCTCATCCAGTACGCGGCCGAGGAGGCGCTCGCGGCCGGCGCCGAGAAGCTCGTGTTCATCACGGGCTACGCGAAGCGCGCCATCGAGGACCACTTCGACTCGGACCACGAGCTGGAGCAGGAACTGGCGCAGCAGGGCAAGCAGGACCTGCTCGATGCCGTGCGCGGCATCGTGCCGTCCTACGCGAGCTGCATCTACATCCGCCAGCCCGCGCCGCTCGGCCTCGGCCACGCGGTGCTGTGCGCCCGGCCGGCCGTGGGCGACGAGCCGTTCTTCGTCCACCTCGCGGACGACCTCATCGATGCCGACGAGCCGTGCCTGCGCCAGATGGCGCGCGCCTACGACGAGCGCAAGGGCAGCGTGCTCGGCGTGCAGCACGTCGAACCGCAGCATACCGACAAGTACGGCATCGTCGCCGTGCAGGAACTCACCGTGCGGCTGTCGAAGGTCGAGCGCATCGTCGAGAAGCCGAAGCCCGCGGATGCGCCGTCGACCCTGGCCGTGGTCGGCCGTTACATCCTCACGCCGGACGTGTTCCGCAAGCTCGAGCACATCGGCCGGGGCGCGGGCGGGGAGATCCAGCTCACCGACGGAATCGCGGCGCTGATGGCCGACGAGGCTGTCTATGCATACGCCTTCGAGGGCAAGCGCTTCGACTGCGGCTCCAAGCTCGGCTACCTCGAGGCGACCGTCGAATTCGCGCTGAAGCACGAGAACCTCGGCGACCAGTTCGCCGCCTACCTCGCGCGGCTCGTGGCCAACCGGCTGCGCAGCTGACGCGGCACTCACGGAGACAGACATGTCGAAGAACCAGGAATTGCAGGCCCGTCGCGACGCGGCCTTCGCCCGAGGGCTCGGCAACGCACTGCCCGTCTACGTCGAGCGGGCCCGCAACGCCGAGCTCTGGGACGTCGAGGGAAGGCGCTACATCGATTTCGGCAGCGGCATCGCCGTGCTCAACACGGGCCACCTGCACCCGCGCGTGCAGGCGGCGGTGGCGAAGCAGCTCGAGGCGTTCAGCCACACCTGCCTGATGGTCACGCCGTACGCGAATGCCGTGGAGCTGGCCGAGAAGCTCAACCGGCTCGCGCCCGGGCCGACGCCCAAGAAGGCGATCTTCGTCACCACCGGCGCCGAGGCGGTCGAGAACTGCATCAAGATCGCACGGGCGCACACCGGCCGTTCGGGCGTGATCGCGTTCGGTGGCGGCTTCCACGGCCGCACGTTCATGGCCATGGCGCTCACCGGCAAGGTGGCGCCCTACAAGGCAGGCTTCGGCCCGTTCCCGCCGGAGGTCTACCACGCGCCGTTCCCGATCGCGTACCACGGCGTCAGTGTGCAGGACAGCCTGGATGCGCTGGAGCACCTGTTCAAGTTCGACATCGAGCCGTCGCGGGTCGCCGCGATCATCATCGAGCCGGTGATGGGCGAGGGCGGGTTCTACGTCGCGCCGCCGGAGTTCCTGCAGGCGCTGCGCAAGCTCTGCGACCAGCACGGCATCCTGCTGGTGGTCGACGAGATCCAGACCGGCTTCGCGCGCACGGGCCGCATGTTCGCGGTCGAATACGCGGGCATCGAGCCGGACCTGATGACCATGGCCAAGAGCCTCGCCGGCGGCTTCCCGCTCGCGGCGGTCGTCGGCAAGGCCGCGATCATGGACGCACCGGGCCCGGGCGGCCTCGGCGGGACCTATGCCGGGTCGCCGATCGCCTGCGCCGCGGCACTGGCGGTGCTCGAGGCGATCGAACAGGAAGGCCTGTGCCGGCGCGCGGAGCAGATCGGCGTCCGGATGGTCGGGGCGCTCAAGGCCGCGCAGGCGTCGCTGCCGTCGATCGGCGAGGTGCGCAACCTCGGCGCGATGGTGGCGATGGAACTCGTGAAGAACGGCGATCCGCACGCGCCCGACGCGGACCTGACCAAGGCACTGGTGAAGCGCGCGGGCGAGAAGGGCGTGGTGCTGCTTTCCTGCGGCATCTACGGCAACGTGATCCGCTTCCTGGCGCCGCTGACGATCCCGGACGAACTGCTGCAGGAGGGGCTCGGGATCGTGCTCGAGGCGCTGCGCGAACTCACCGGCGGCGGCGTGGCGAAGGCGGTCAATGCCTGAGTCCGCGGGTCCCGGACGCTGCGCCGGGACCGACGAAAAAGGGGTTCGCTCGCGCGAACCCCTTTTCCTGATCTGGCTCCGACACGTGGATTCGAACCACGGACCCGCTGATTAACAGTCAGCTGCTCTACCGCTGAGCTATGTCGGAACGGGAGGGGGCGGAATTGTCCGGATTGCGGGCCCGCTAGTCAAGAAAATGGGGACATTCCTCTTCTTGCGCCCGCCGAATAAGAGGAATGTCCCCGATTTTCGCGATTTTCGTCCGAATCGCTCAGGCTGGAAAAAGAGGAATGTCCCCTATTTCCCTATTTTCCGGCCATGGCCTTGCCGATGCGCTCCAGGGCCTGTTCCAGGGTCTGCATGCTGACTGCGAACGAGAAGCGGATGTGGCCGTGGGCGCCGAAGCCCGAGCCCGGCACCCCCGCCACGCCCGCCTTGTCGAGCAGGAACTCGGCGAAGTGGTTGTCGCCGGCGCAATCGAGCATCCGGATGGCCTCGGAGACGTCGCACCAGGCGTAGAACGTTCCGGCCGACGGCAGTACCTTGAAGCCCGGGATCCGGTTCAGGCCGTCCACGAAGAAGTCGTGGCGCGCCTTGAAGTGCCTGTTCATCTCGACGACACAGCCCTGGTCGCCGTTCAGGGCCGCCGCTGCCGCCTTCTGGGCGATGGACGACGGATTCGACGTGCTCTGGCTCTGGATCACCGACATGGCGTTGATGATTTCGACCGGGCCGCCGGCGTAGCCGATGCGCCAGCCGGTCATGGCGTACGCCTTCGACACGCCGTTGATCGTCACCGTGCGGTCGTACAGTTCGGGGCAGGCGGTGAGGAAGCTGCAGAACGGCTCCTTGCCCCAGTAGATGTGCTCGTACATGTCGTCGGTGGCGATGATCACGTGCGAGTGGTTCGACAGCACCTCGCCGAGGGCCTCGAACTCGTGCCGCGTGTAGGCGGCGCCCGTCGGGTTGCTCGGGCTGTTGATGATCACGAGGCGCGTCTTCGCGGTGATCGCCGCCTCGAGCTGCTTCGGCGTGATCTTGTAGCCCTGCTCGGGACCGGCGAACGGCGTCACCGGCTCGCCTTCGGCGAGCAGCGCCATGTCCGGGTACGAGACCCAGTACGGCGCCGGGATGATCACTTCGTCGCCCGGGTCGACCAGCGCCATCATCAGGTTGTAGATGGTCTGCTTGGCGCCGGTGGAGACGAGGACCTGCGGGCGCGCGTAGGTGATGCCGTTGTCGCGCTTGAACTTGGCGATGATGGCGTCCTTCAGCTCCGGGATGCCCTCGACCGCGGTGTAGCGCGTGAAGCCCTTGCGGATCGCCTCGACACCGGCATCCGCGATGTGCACGGGCGTGTCGAAGTCGGGCTCGCCGACGCCGAGGCCGATGATGTCGCGGCCCTCGGCCTTGAGCGCGGCGACACGCCCGGTGAGGGCGACGGTGGGGGAGGGCTTGACGCGCTTCAGGCGCTCGGAGAGGACCACTGGCACGGGCGTGATTCCGGGGAAGGGGGGACACCGGCATTTTAGGGTAATCTGGAGCGTCCCCCAAGCGAGATTGCCGTCCCAGCAATGTCCGAGTCTCGTCCGTTCCAGCTCAAGTCCGACTACGCGCCCGCCGGCGACCAGCCGCAGGCGATCGACAAGCTGGTCGAGGGCCTCGAGAACGGGCTGGCGCACCAGACGCTGCTGGGAGTCACGGGGTCGGGGAAAACTTTCTCCATCGCCAACGTAATCCAGCGCGTGCAGCGCCCGACCATGGTGATGGCGCACAACAAGACGCTGGCGGCGCAGCTCTACGGCGAGTTCCGGGAGTACTTCCCGAACAACGCGGTCGAGTACTTCGTCAGCTACTACGATTACTACCAGCCCGAGGCCTACGTGCCGTCGTCGGACACGTACATCGAGAAGGACGCCTCGGTGAACGCACACATCGAGCAGATGCGCCTCTCGGCCACCAAGGCCCTGCTCGAGCGGCCCGACTCGATCATCGTCGCCACGGTCTCGGCGATCTACGGCCTCGGCGACCCGCAGGCCTACCTGAGCATGGTGCTGCACCTCGTGCGCGGCGACCGTCTCGACCAGCGCAAGCTGCTGCGACGCCTCGCGGACATGCAGTACACCCGCAACGAGCTGGACCTCGCGCAGGGCACCTACCGGGTGCGCGGCGACGTGATCGACGTGTTCCCGGCGGAATCCGAGCGCGAGGCGGTGCGGATCGAGCTGTTCGACGACGAGGTCGAGGCGCTGAGCTGGTTCGACCCGCTCACCGGCGAGGTGCTGCGCAAGGTGCCGCGACTGACCATCTACCCGTCCTCGCACTACGTCACGCCGCGCGAGCGCATCGACAAGGCCATCGGGCAGATCCGCGACGAGCTGCGCGTGCGCGTCGCCGAGCTGCGCTCGCTCGACAAGCTGGTCGAGGCGCAGCGCCTGGAGCAGCGCACCCGCTACGACCTCGAGATGATGATGGAGGTCGGCTACTGCGCGGGCATCGAGAACTACTCGCGCTACCTGTCCGGCCGCGAAGCGGGCGAGCCGCCGCCGTGCCTGTTCGACTACCTGCCGAAGAACTCGCTGCTGGTGATCGACGAGAGCCACGTGACCATCCCGCAGATCGGCGCCATGTACCGCGGCGACCGCTCGCGCAAGGAGACGCTGGTCGAGTACGGGTTCCGGCTGCCGTCGGCACTCGACAACCGACCGCTGCGGTTCGACGAGTGGGAGGCGCTGGCGCCGCAGATGATCTTCGTCTCGGCGACGCCGCGCGACTACGAGGCCCGTCACGCCGGTGCTCCGGTGGAGCAGGTCGTTCGCCCGACCGGCCTCGTCGACCCGGCCGTGGAGGTGCGGCCGGTGCGCACGCAGGTGGACGACGTGCTCTCGGAGATCCACCGGTGCGTCGAGAAGAACGAGCGCGTGCTGATCACCACGCTCACCAAGCGCATGGCCGAGGATCTCACCGAGTACCTGCACGAGCACGGCGTGAAGGTGCGCTACCTGCACTCGGACGTGGAGACCGTCGAGCGCGTCGAGATCATCCGCGACCTGCGCCTCGGCAAGTTCGACGTGCTGGTCGGCATCAACCTGCTGCGCGAGGGCCTCGACATGCCCGAGGTCTCGCTGGTCGCGATCCTGGACGCGGACAAGGAAGGCTTCCTGCGTTCCGTGGGTTCGCTGATCCAGACCATCGGCCGGGCTGCCCGCAACGCCAACGGCCGCGCCATCCTCTATGCGGACACGGTCACGGGCTCGATGGCCCGCGCGATCGCCGAGACCGAGCGCCGGCGCGCCAGGCAGATCGAGTACAACCAGGCCCACGGCATCACGCCGCGGACGATCGTCAAGGCGGTCACGGACGTGATGGAGGGAGCGCGCAGCACCGGGACAGAGTCGTCGCCTCGGGGGCGGCGTGGCGAGGAGCCGCCATCGCTGCTGGGGCCGGAGCAGGCGCTCAAGCAGATCCGCAAGCTCGAGGCCGAGATGTACAAGCACGCCCGCAACCTCGAATTCGAGGAGGCGGCGCGCATCCGCGACCAGATCGAGCGGCTGCGCCAGCAGGCGTTCGGGCCGCCGGGCGCGCTGGCCGGCTAGCATTCGCTGGTATCATGGCGTCGCCGTCGCGCGCGTTGCGACGCGAAGGATGGCCCATGCGCCCGTCGAGTTACCTCCCGGCATTCACGTTGCTCCTCGGCCTGTCGCTCGCGCCCGTCGCGGGCGCCGGCACCGCGCCGCCGCAGGCGAAGGACGCCTGGGCCGGCCAGACCTTTCTCGCCGACTACAGCCGGCTGCAGCCGGTGGACAGCACGCCGGGGCACGACTACGTCTACGTCGCGCCGCAGGTGGGGCCGGGCGCGTCGAAGTACCGCAGCGTCATGTTCGACCAGCCCGAGGTCTTCCTCAGTCCCGACTCGCCCTACAAGGGCGCCAAGCCGGCCGACATCGAGGCGATCGCCGAGCTGATCCGCGGCACCACCATTGCGGCGCTGAAGAAGCGCGGCTACGGGATCGTCGAACAGCCGGGGCCGCAGACCGTGTACGTGCGCATGGCCGTGACCGACCTGCAGATCGCGAAGAAGTCGCGCCGGCTCCTCGCCTACACGCCGGTGGGCTTTGCCGTCGACATGGCGGTGAAGGCGCTGCAGTCGTTCATGGACAAGTTCAATGTCCTCGACGTGGCGCTGCAGGTCGAGGTGCAGGACAGCCAGAGCGGCGACGTACTCGCCGAGGCCGTGCTCAAGCGCGGCAAGGGCGCGGACGCGACCCGACCGATACCGTTCGACGACATGGTGGCCGCGGCCAACGAACTCGGCGAGCGCTTCGCCTGCCGGCTCGACAACGGCCGGGTGCCGGCGGCCGAGCGCATCAATTGCCTCGACCCGGCCGCCCGCGACCGCCGGCCCCCGGTCGTAGAGCCCTGAATCGCGGGTAGAAACTGAATTGCGAGGCCTTTCGGCCCCCTAGCGCCGGCGGGGCGGATTGCTGTATCCTTCGCGGCTCTTTGTGGGGCGCATAGCTCAGCGGTAGAGCACTACCTTGACATGGTAGGGGTCCGTGGTTCGATCCCACGTGCGCCCACCACGATCCCGGCACCTGGGTCATCGTGAAGTTTTGACGGGACCAACGCCGATGCCGGTCATCACCCTGCCTGACGGCAGCCAACGCAGCTTCGAACAGCCCGTGACCGTGGCCGAACTGGCCGCGAGCATCGGCGCCGGGCTCGCCAAGGCGGCGCTCGCCGGGCGCGTGGACGGCCGGCTGGTCGACACCTCGCACCTCATCGACCGCGACGCCGTGGTGGCCATCGTCACCGCGAAGGATCCCGAAGGCCTCGAGATCATCCGTCACTCCACGGCGCACCTGCTCGCGCAGGCCGTGCAGTCCATCTACCCGGATGCGCAGGTCACCATCGGCCCGGTCATCGACGACGGCTTCTACTACGATTTCGCCTTCAGCCGGCCCTTCACGCCGGAAGACCTGGCGAAGTTCGAAGCCAGGATGCACGAACTGGCGAAGGCCGACCTCAAGGTCGAGCGTCGCGTCATGCCGCGCGACGCCGCCGTCGAGACCTTCCGCAAGATCGGCGAGCACTACAAGGCCGAGATCATCGCCGGCATCCCCTCGAACGAGGACATCAGCCTCTACGGGCAGGGCGACTGGTTCGACCTGTGCCGGGGCCCGCACGTGCCGTCGACCGGCAAGCTCGGCGCCTTCAAGCTGATGAAGGTCGCCGGCGCCTACTGGCGCGGCGACTCGAAGAACCAGATGCTCCAGCGCATCTACGGCACCGCCTGGGCGAGCGAGAAGGACCTCAAGGCCCATCTCACTCGCCTCGAGGAAGCCGAGAAGCGCGACCACCGCCGGCTCGGCCGCGAACTCGGGCTCTTCCACACGCAGGAAGAGGCCGTCGGCAGCGTCTTCTGGCACCCGAAGGGCTACCAGCTCTGGCGCACCATCGAGGGCTACATGCGCGGCCGCCTGCTCGAGGCGGGTTACGTCGAGGTGAAGACGCCGCAGCTGATCGACCGTGTGCTGTGGGAGAAGTCCGGCCACTGGGAGAACTACCGGCCCAACATGTTCATCGCCGAGTCCGAGGACCGCATCCTCGCCGTCAAGCCGATGAACTGCCCCGGCCACATCCAGATCTTCCGTCAGGGCATCAAGTCGTACCGCGACCTGCCGCTGCGCATGGCCGAGTTCGGTGCCTGCCACCGCAACGAGCCGTCGGGCGCGCTGCACGGCCTGATGCGCGTGCGCGCGTTCACCCAGGACGACGCCCACATCTTCTGCACCGAGGACCAGATCAACGCCGAGTCGGTCGCGTTCTGCAGCCTGCTGCTCGCGATCTACAAGGATTTCGGCTTCGACGAGGTCCGGGTCAAGTTCTCGGACCGCCCGGCCAAGCGCGCCGGCAGCGACGCCACCTGGGACAGGGCCGAGGGCGCCCTGAAGGCCGCGGTCGAGGCCGCCGGCATCGAGTACACCATGAACCCGGGCGAGGGCGCCTTCTACGGCCCCAAGCTGGAGTTCGTGCTGCGGGACGCCATCGGCCGGGACTGGCAGTGCGGCACCCTGCAGGTCGATTTCGTGCTGCCCGAGCGCCTCGGGGCCGAGTACATCGGCGAGGACGGCGCGGCCCACCGGCCGGTCATGCTCCACCGGGCCATCCTGGGCTCCATGGAGCGTTTCATCGGCATCCTGATCGAAAACCACGCCGGGCGCTTCCCGACCTGGCTGGCGCCCGTCCAGGCGGTCGTGATGAATATTACCGACGGGCAGGCCGAATTCGTCCGCAAAGCCACCGAATTCCTGAGAAATCAGGGGCTTCGGGTCGAAATGGATTTGCGAAACGAGAAAGTCGGCTTTAAAATCCGCGAACACACCCTGCAGCGGGTCCCGTACCTGCTGGTCGCGGGCGACCGCGAGTCGGGTTCGAATTCGTTGGCCGTGCGCACGCGCAGCGGCAAGGACCTCGGGTCGATGGGCCTCGAAACCCTCGCCTCGCAGCTTGCCGCCGAAGTCGCGAGCCGCGGCCGTAACGTTTTAGAGGAATAGACGCATCAGCGCTCCAACGACCAAGCGCATCCGGCGCAACGAAGAGATCACGGCCCCCCAGCTGCGCATCATCGGCGCAGACGGCGAACAAGTCGGCGTCATGTCCAGGTTCGAGGCACTGCAGCTCGCGGCCTCGCAGGAACTGGATCTCATCGAAGTGTCGCCGATGGCGGATCCGCCGGTCTGCAGGATCATCGACTTCGGCAAGTTCCAGTTCGAGCAGAACAAGAAGACTGCCGCGGCGAAGAAGAAGCAGAAGCAGATCCAGGTCAAGGAAGTGAAGTTTCGTCCCGGAACGGATGAAGGCGATTATCAGATCAAGCTCAGGAATCTGATCCGCTTCTTCCAGGAAGGCGACAAGGCCAAGGTAACCCTGCGGTTCCGTGGTCGCGAGATGGCGCACACCGACATCGGTCGGCAGCTCCTGACTCGGTTGCAGAACGACCTCGCGGCGCATGCCACGGTCGAGCAGCACCCGCTGATGGAAGGCCGGCAGATGGTCATGATGCTCGCGCCGAAGAAGAAGTAAGGGCGGTTTCGGCCGTTCCTTCGCCCTCGATCTCCGGCGCGAGCCGGGGTGAAACGGGCTAGTACAAACAGGAGTCCATGCAATGCCCAAGTTGAAGACCAACCGGGCCGCGGCCAAGCGTTTTCGCAAGACGGCGAAAGGCTTCAAGCGCGGCCAGTCGCAGAAGCGGCACATCCTCACCAAGAAGACGAGCAAGCGAAAGCGCCAGCTGCGCGGCCAGACCATGGTCGCCAAGCAGGATCTCGTCCGTCTCGAACAACTGCTCCCGCACGCCTGAGGTGACCCATGGCTAGAGTCAAGCGTGGCGTCATCGCAGGACGCCGTCACAAGAAGATCCTCGGCAAGGCGAAGGGCTACTACAACGCCCGCCGCAAGGTGTTCCGCGCCGCGAAGCAGGCGGTCATCAAGGCCGGCCAGTACGCGTATCGCGACCGCAAGGCCAAGAAGCGGGATTTCCGCGCCCTGTGGATCACCCGCATCAACGCGGCCGCGCGCGGGTTCGACCTCTCGTACAGCCGCCTGATGGCCGGCATCAAGGCTGCCGGGCTCGAGATCGACCGCAAGACCCTCGCGGATCTCGCGGTGCACGACCTCGAGGCGTTCGGCGCCATCGCCGCGAAGGCCAAGGCGAGTCTCGGGACGACCTGACGATCGCAGTCGGCGCGCTTCCTGCCGGAAGGGCGCCGAGCCACGAAGCAAGGAGGCCGGGACGCGCAAGCGGTCCGGCCTCTTTTGTTCCGCGAGGACGACGAGGCCGATGAGCGAATCCACTGCAACCGATCTCGAATCGATCGCCGCCGAGGCGCGCGGGCGCGTCGCCGCGTGCGCGGACCTCGCCGGACTCGAGGCCCTCAAGGTCGAACTGTTCGGCAAGAAGGGCGCGATCACGGCCCAGCTCAAGTCGCTGGGCGGCCTGTCGCCCGAGGCGCGCCGCGAGGCCGGCGCGCGCATCAATGCGGTGCGGGACGAACTCGCGGCGCAGGTCGAGGCGCGTCGCGCCGAACTCGAGCGGATCGAGCTGGAGCGCAAGCTCGAAGCCGGCCGCATCGACGTCACGCAGCCCGGGCGCGGCCAGCAGCCGGGCGGCCTGCACCCGGTGAGCCGGGTGCGCCGTCGCATCGAGGCGCTGTTCCGCAATGCGGGTTTCGCGGTGGAGCAGGGGCCCGAGGTCGAGGACGACTGGCACAACTTCGAGGCACTCAACATCCCCGCCAACCATCCGGCGCGGGCGATGCACGACACGTTCTACTTCCCGGACGGCCGGCTGCTGCGCACCCACACCTCGCCGGTGCAGGTGCGCGCAATGCTGCGCGAGAAGCCGCCGCTCAGGATGATCATGCCGGGCCGCGTCTACCGCTGCGACTCCGACATGACGCACACGCCGATGTTCCACCAGGTCGAGGGCCTGGTGGTCGACGAGGGCGTGAGCTTCGCGCACCTCAAGTCGCTGCTGCACGAGTTCGTGGAGCGCTTCTTCGAGCGGCACCTCGGCATCCGCTTCCGGCCGTCGTACTTCCCGTTCACCGAGCCGTCGGCGGAGGTCGACATCGAGTGCGTGTTCTGCAGCGGCCAGGGCTGCCGCGTGTGCAAGAACACGGGCTGGCTCGAGGTGGCCGGCTGCGGCATGGTGCACCCGAACGTGCTGCGCAACGTGGGCATCGATCCGGAGCGCTACACGGGCTATGCGTTCGGCATGGGCATCGAGCGGCTCACCATGCTGCGCTACAACGTGAACGACATCCGCCTGTACTTCGAGAACGACCTGCGCTTCCTGCGCCAGTTCGGCTGATGCGAAGGAACTGACCCATGCGCATCAGTCTGCAATGGTTGAAGGACTGGCTGCCGTCGCTGCCGCCGGCGCGTGAGCTCGCCGAGCGCCTGACGATGGCCGGCCTCGAGGTCGAGGGCATCGAGTCGGCGGCGCCCCCGCTGCCGGGCGTCGTGGTCGCCGAGATCGTCGCACGGGAGAAGCACCCGAACGCGGACAGCCTGAGTGTCTGCCAGGTGAATACCGGCAGCGGGACCGTCCAGATCGTGTGCGGCGCGCCGAATGCCCGCGTCGGCCTCAAGGCGCCGCTCGCCACGCTGGGCGCGAAGCTGCCGGGCGGCCTCGAGATCAGGAAGGCCAAGCTGCGCGGCGTCGAGTCGTTCGGCATGCTCTGCTCGGCGAAGGAACTCGGCCTCGATGCCGACGCCAGCGGACTGCTCGAGCTGCCGGCCGAGCTCACCGTGGGCGAGGCCCTCGTGAGCGCGCTGCAACTCGAGGACACGCTGCTCGAGATCAACCTCACGCCGAACCGCGGCGACTGCATGAGCGTGCGCGGCGTCGCGCGCGAAGTGGCCACGCTCACGGGCGTGGCGCTGCGCGAACCGGCGATCGAGCCGGTGCCGGCCGCGAGTGCCGAGTCGTTTCCGGTCGAGCTGACGCCGGGCGCCGGCTGTGCGCGCTTCGCCTCGCGGGTGATCCGCGGCCTGCGGGCCGCGGCGGCCTCGCCGGCGTGGATGCAGGAGCGCCTGCGCCGTGCGGGCCTGCGCCCGATCAGCGCCGCCGTCGACGTGACGAACTACGTGATGCTCGAACTCGGCCAGCCGATGCACGCGTACGACCTGCGCGAGATCGACGGGGCCGTCGTCGTGCGCCGTGCCAGGCCGGGCGAGCCGCTCCGGCTGCTCGACGGCCGGGAGATCGCGCTGGACGATTCCATCCTCGTGATCGCCGATCGCAGCAAGCCGATCGGCATGGCGGGCGTGATGGGCGGCGACCACTCCGGCATCGGCGACGACACGGTCGACGTGCTCATCGAGGTCGCCTGGTTCGACCCGAACGTGATCGCCGGGCGCGGCCGGCGCTTCGGCCTCGTCACCGACGCCTCGCAGCGCTTCGAGCGCGGCGTCGACCCGACGCTGCAGGAACGCGCCCTCGAGCGCGCCACCCGACTGCTGTGCGACTGCGCGGGCGGCGTGCCCGGTCCGGCCAGGCTCGCCGAGCTGAAGGACGAACTCCCGGCTCGCCCCGTCGTGCGGCTGCGGCCCGAGCGGGCGCGCACCGTCATCGGGGCCCGCATCGAGGACGCCGCGATGCGCCAGATCCTCACGGGGCTCGGCATGGAGGTGCAGGCCGGTCCCGACGCGTGGCAGGTGACCGCACCGTCCTGGCGCTTCGACGTCGCGATCGAGGAAGACCTCGTCGAGGAACTCGCGCGGGTGCACGGCTTCAACCGCATTCCGGAGGCCGTGCAGCCGGCACGCAACGCGATGCCGGCGCTCACCGAGACGCGCGTCGCGATCGACGCCGCGGCGGACCTGCTCGTGCAGCGCGGATACCACGAGGCCATCACCTACAGTTTCGTCGAGCCCGGCCTGCAGGCGCTGTTCTGCCCGGGCGAGAGCGCCCTGACGCTCGCCAACCCGATTTCCGCGGAACTCGCCGCGATGCGGCTCTCGCTGTGGCCCGGCCTGGTCGCGGCGCTGCAGTCGAACCAGCGCCGACAGCAGTCGCGCGTGCGCCTGTTCGAAGCCGGCCGCAAGTTCGTCACCCAGTCGGGTGAGCTGCACGAGATCGAGGTGCTGGCCGGTGTCGCCGCCGGCCCGGCACTGCCGGAGCAGTGGGGCGCAGGCAAGGACGCGGGCGATTTCTTCGACGTGAAGTCGGACGTCGAGGCGCTGCTGCGCGCGACCGGCCGCCTCGAGGCGTTCCGCTTCGTGCCGCAGGCGCATCCGGCGCTGCACCCGGGGCAGAGTGCGCGCATCTGCTGCGGCGATGCAGCGATCGGCTGGATCGGGCGCCTGCATCCCGAACTGGAGCATCGCCTGGAGTTGACATATTCCGCAGTGGTCTTCGAGGTCGAGACCCAGTCCGGTCTGCAGGCGCGTGTGCCGCAGCATCGCGAGATCTCGCGGTTCCCGGCCGTTCGACGCGATCTGGCCATGATCGTCGACGAAGCCGTCGCGGTGCAGTCTTTGCTCGACTGCATCCGGCGCAGTGCGGGCGATACGTTGAAGGACGTCGTGGTGTTCGACGTCTATCGTGGCAAGGGTATCGAAACGGGTCGAAAGAGCGTGGCGATAGGCTTGAATTTGCAGGACGTTTCGCGCACCCTTACCGACGAATCAACAGATGCCGTCGTGGCGCAGGTCGTAGCAGACCTGGTGCGGGAGTGCAAGGCCACGATACGAGACAAATAAGATGGCATTGACCAAGGCGGAAATTGCGGAAGCGCTGTTCGATCAGCTGGGCCTCAACAAGCGCGAGGCGCGCGAACTCGTCGACCTGTTCTTCGAGGAACTGCGTGCGGCCCTCGCGAACGGCGAGCAGGTCAAGCTGTCGGGTTTCGGCAACTTCGATCTGCGCAGCAAGAACCAGCGGCCCGGCCGCAATCCCAAGACCGGCGAGGAGATCCCGATCAGCGCGCGACGCGTCGTGACGTTCCGTCCCGGACAGAAGCTGAAGGCGCGCGTGGAAGCGTATGCTGGACCCCAGCAATAACGACGAACTGCCGGCGATTCCGGGCAAGCGCTACTTCACCATCGGTGAGGTGAGCGAGCTGTGCGGCGTGAAGCCGCACGTGCTGCGCTACTGGGAGCAGGAGTTCCCCCAGCTGAAGCCGGTCAAGCGCCGGGGCAACCGGCGCTACTACCAGCGCCAGGACGTGCTGGTCATCCGCCAGATCCGTTCGCTGCTCTACGACCAGGGCTTCACCATCGGCGGGGCCCGCAATCGTCTCGAGGGCGAGGAAGCCCGCGAGGACGTGACCCAGACCCACCAGCTCGCCCGCCAGTTGCGCGCCGAGCTCGAGGAACTGATTCGCATCCTCCGCCGCTGAGCCGCCGGCTCGGTATATAATCCGCCCCCGGTCGGAGCGTGGCGCAGTCTGGTAGCGCACTTGCATGGGGTGCAAGGGGTCCCGAGTTCGAATCTCGGCGCTCCGACCAGTTTCTCGACTTCCCCAGTCCATTTCATCACGACGGATCCTGTCCATGGACGCACAGCAGACCCGCGCCACGTTGACCGTGGCTCTCATGGCCGCCTTTGCCGACGGCATGAAGGACGAGCGCGAGCGCGAGGCCGTGAAGCAGGTGGCCGAGGCGCTCGGCAAGGACGGGGAGGTCGATCTCCCGGCGCTGTTCCGCGACGTGCTGCTGTCGAAGCCGGAGCTCGCGACCGTCGTGGCGCCGCTCAATACCGCGGAGCTCAAGCAATACGCCTACGAGATGGCGGTGGGCGTAGCGAACGCCGACGGGGCGCAGAACGACGCCGAGAAGGCGTTCCTCGCCCGGCTCGCGGCGGCGCTGCAACTGCCGGAGGGCCAGGCCTCGGCGGCGTGGGCCGGGGCGGCGGAAGTGGTCAACGCGGGCAGCGAGGCGCCGGCCGCCGCGACGCAGGGCGCCGTGATGGGCAAGCCGTCGCTGACCCCCGCCGAGTACGACAAGATGATCCTCGACGCCTCGATCATGAACGCGGCGCTCGAGCTGTTGCCGGAGTCGCTGGCCTCCATGGCCATCATCCCGCTTCAGGTGCGGCTCGTGTACCGCATCGGCAAGTCCTACGGCTACCCCATGGACATGTCGCAGGCGAAGGATTTCATCGCCACGGTCGGCGTCGGCCTGACCGGCCAGTACGTCGAACAGCTCGGCCGCAAGCTGCTCGGCGGCCTGCTCGGCACGCTGGCGGGCGGTCTCGGCCGTGCCGTGGGCCACCAGGCCGCGAGTTCCGGCATGTCGTTCGCGACCACCTTTGCGCTCGGCCGCGTGGCCCAGCGTTACTACGCGTCCGGCCGGACGCTCGACACCGCGATGCTCAAGGAGACCTTCGGCTCGCT
>JBPOHK010000149.1:0-16209 GCA_052035645.1 Pseudomonadota bacterium | reverse complement strand
TCCAAGGGACGCGCTTGCCGCCCGGGCGGCCGTCCTCGCTGATGGTGGACCGCCACTGTTTGTCGACCGCCTGGCCGTCGCCGGGGCCGGCCAGGGCCCCGTCGAGCGCCGTGTCCATCGCACGGATCGAGCGCTCGTGCCTGCGCAGGCACGCCAGCAGCGTGCTGCGGGCCGCGAGGACCCAGCGCAGGCGCCCGGGGATGCGCGCCTCCAGCCAGGGCCGCAAGGCGGCGTCGAACGGATCGCAGAACACGACCAGCGGGCCGTCCTCGCCCTGCAGCACGATGCAATGCCGTCGTGCCGCCTCCGCGGGCGAAAGCAGGTCGAACGCCGGTTCGCAGGCTTCCAGCGCCGCCTCGTCGAGCATCGCGTAGTCGAGCGCCTGCGCAAGCGCGTGCGCGAGCGTCAGGTCGTCGACGCCCGCGCTGGCCTCCAGCTCGTCGAGCGGCGAACGCCCGGAACGGCGCGCGGTGGCGATCGCCGCGGCAATCGCGCCGGGCGACAGCACCGTCGGTTCGACGACAGCGTTCACTGCAGCGCCCCCGCAAGCTCGAAGATCGGGAAGTACATCAGCACCACGATCATTCCGATCATCAGGCCGATGCCGGCCATCAGCAGCGGCTCGATCAAGCGCGTCAGGACGTCGATCGTGCGGGCGAGCTCGTCGTCGTAGAACGCCGCGATGCGCTCCATCATCTCGCCCATGTTGCCGCTGCGCTCGCCGACCCGCAGCATGCGCGCCGCCACCGACGTCGTGAGGCCGTTGCGCTCGAGCGACGTCGCCAGCGACTGGCCCTCGCGCACCTCGCGCAGGGCGCGCGCCAGCGCCGGACGCAGCGCCGCGCCGAGCAGCCCCTCGCTCATCTGCATGGCCGCCGGCGCCGGCGTCCCGCCGCGCAGCAGCATGCCGACCGTCCGGTACAGGCGCGCGAGCTGATAGACGTGCAACTGGCGCCCGAGGGCCGGTATCCGGGTGATGCGCTCCACCACCGCCCGCCGCGTTGCCGGGCGCGTCGCGACGTAGGCCAGGAGCCCGGCGATCCCCGCGGCGACCGCGAGCGTGCGCCCCCCGTGCTCCTGCAGCAGCAGTCCCCAGTTCATCAGCCAGCGGGAGGCGAGCGGCAACTGGCTGCCCAGGTCCTCGTAGATGCCGCTGAAGCGTGGCACCACGTAGCCCAGCAGGAACAGCGTCACGGCCAGGCCGGCGCCGCACAGCACCAGCGGATAGATCGATGCGTTGACGACCTTGCGGCGCAGTCCGTCGATCTGCTGCTGGTATGCGACGTAGCGCACCAGTGCCTCGCGCAGGTCGCCGGTGCGCTCGCTCGCCCGCACGGTGGCGACGTACAGCGACGGGAAGAGGCCGCCCAGTTCCTCGAGCGCGGTCGAGAGCTTGCGCCCCTCGAACAGGCGGGCGCGGACCTGCTCCAGGCTGCGGCGCGCGGCTGCGTTCACTTCCTTCTCGGTCAGCGTGTCGATCGCTTCCACGAGCGTGAGGCCCGCATCGAGCAGGGCCACGAGCTCGAGGCTGAAGGCGACGATCGGCAGGCGGGTGGCGGCGGCGAGTCGCAGCGTGCGCTGCTCGGCGACCGTGATCACGTCGCGGCCCTGTGCCGACACCTGCTGACGGGCGTCGTCGGCGTCGAGCGCCTCGACGTCCGTCACGACGACGACGCCCCCGGAACCGACTGCCTTGACCCGGTATCGCATCGTCGCTACCAGTTCACCACGTCGGCATTCTCGCCGGTGCCGCCCGCGCGCCCGTCCTTGCCGTAGGAATAGAGGTCGAGCTCGGCGTTCGTGCCCGGCTGCTGGTACAGGTACGCACGGCCCCACGGATCGAGAGGAATGCCCTTCTTGAGATAGGGCCCCGACCAGCCCTCGACGTCGGCCGGCGCCTGGTTCAGGCTCTCGAGGCCTTCCTCGCTGGTCGGATAACGGCCGACGTCGAGGCGGAACTGGTCGAGCGCCTGTTCGAGCGCGTTGATCTGCGCCTTGGCCACCTTGGTATTGGACTTGCCCAGCTGGCCGAAATAGCGCGGCGCCACCAGGCCGGCGAGCAGGCCGATGATGACCATCACCACGAGCAGTTCCAGCAGCGTGAACCCGTCCTCGCGGCGGCGCGCCGCCCGGTCGCAATGCGTCATGGTCCGTTCCCCTCCACCTGCTCGTCGTGCTGCAGCGGCCAGGCGATGCGCGCCACGGTACCGCCCCGCGGCCCCGGACCGAGTTCGAAGACGCCGCCGGTCAGTTCGGCGCGCTCGCGCAGGTTGCGCAGTCCGTGACCTCGCGTCTGCGATTCGACGCGCCCGGCGTCCAGGATCCCGACGCCGTCGTCGGCGACCTCGAGCAGCAGCAGCAGCGGCTCGCGGCGCAGCACGACGCGCACGTGGGCAGCCTGCGCATGCTTCACCACGTTGTTGAGCATTTCCTGGGCGCTGCGGAACAGCGCGGTCGCGAGCCGGTCGGGCACCTGCTCGTCGGTCGCCGTCAGCTGCAGGTCGAAATCGATGTCGCGGTAGACGTCGGCGAATTCGCGGCAGAACCCGTGGACGGCCGAGGCCGCCCCCATGTCGTCGAGCGTCGTCGGTCGCAGGCTGGTGGCGATCTCCCGCAGCGACTCGGCCGCCTCGCGCGTGCCGCGCACCGCTCGCATCAGCACGGGCATCGCATCGCCGAGATTCGGCCGGCGCAGCATCTCGACGGCCTGCTCGATCGAGTACTTGACCGCGCTCAGCGACTGGCCGACGGCGTCGTGCAGTTCGCGCGCGATGCGGTGGCGCTCGTTCTCCTGCGCCACCAGCAGTTGCTGCGACAGGAGGCTGCGCTCGCTGTTCGACGTGCGCAGCGCGTCCTCGGCGGCCTGCCGGCGGACGACCTCGTTGCGCAGCCCGCGGTTGGCCTCGCGCAGTTCCTGCGTGCGTGCGCGGATCCTGCTCTCGAGCCCCGCATTCATCTGGTTCAGCGCCTCGCGCGCGCGGCGCAGCTCGGAGACGTCCGACACGACCAGCACCGCGCGTACCTCCGGGGCTACCGGGCCGGACGTGGCCTCGGGAGTCATCGGCCGGAACGTGAAGTGCAGGTCCCGGTCCAGTTCGTCGTGGCGGTGATCGAAGTGCGCCGGTTCGCACTGCTGCAGGCGGTCCCAGGCCGCGGCGATCCCGACGGACAGCTGGCAGGACTCGCGCCGGCAATCGGGGTGGACGATGGCGTGCACGGACCGGCCGATGACGTCGGTCACGCGACCGAGTCCCCACTGCTCCACCACGCGATTCGCGCGCACCGCCCGGCCGTCGGCGTCCAGCAGGGCGACGAGATCCGGCAGCGCGTCGACGGTACGCTCCCACTCGACCTTGGCCCGGGCGATCGCCTGTGACGCGACCGCCGCCGCCGCACGACTCTTCGCGACCGACAGGGCGACCGCGAGCTGGCTGGCGAGGATCGGCATCGCGACGTGGATGTCGCGGATCTCCGCCAGACGCTGCCGGTCCACGAGCGCCGCCAGCACCGCGCGCGCGCCGGCCCGGCCCATGACTCCGGCGCACACCAGGACGACGTCCCGGCGCTCCACCGCGTAGCCCGTCACGCTGCGCTGCAGTTCCGGCCCGGAGGCCTGGAAGGTCTTGAGCGGCTCGGCATAGGCCGCCGCGATCGCCGATCCGGGCGCGAAGGAGAAGCTGGCGTGCAGGTGGCGCCCCGACGCCTGTGTGTCGGACAGGACCACGGCCGCGTCGCTGCCCGGACCCGCCTCGATCACGACGGCGCGGCAGCCGGGCACCATCCTCTCCAGCCAGTGTGCCGCGCAGGCGGCCAGTTGGGCCCGGCCGGCGCCCTCGAGCGATTCCCGGGCGAGGTCCGACAGGGCCTCGGCCGCGATGGCGGCCAGGCTGCGGCTGTCCGGTCGTGTGCTGCGGGGGCTCACGGGCTCGGCGGCTCCGCTAGGGTGTCCGGTCCGCTCGATGATGCATAAGGCTTCCATGGCTGGCCATACAGTCAACGCTGTGGGGTCGGCGGCCGCGGACGCTGCCGGACCTCGCCCTCGACCCCGCGGACGGTGATCTGCTTGAGGATCGCCGGCGTGCTGCCGTCGAATATCCAGTCGCGGCGGGCCGGTCGCCAGGTCAGCGGCCCGACCCCGACGATCTCCAGTGCCGCCTGGCTGCGCAGGGCGCTGGTCACCCGCAGGGACAACCGGCTGCCGTCGTGGGAGTACACGGCATATTCGACGTCGAGCGTCAGGTCATAGCCGTTGCAGTCCTGGTCGATGCCGTCGCGACGGACGTCCCTGGCGCCCGGATGGACGGCGGCATCCTGGTCGTTGCAGTCGGTGCCGACGACGTAACCGTCGCCATCGTCGTCCACGGGGACCGAGATCGCCTGCAATGCCGCGGGCGCGTCGATCAGGCCATAGCCGTAGTCCGCGTCCGGGCCCGGTGCACCGAGGTCCTGGGCCGATGCCGCCAGCGCGGCCTCGATTTCCGCCGCGGTTGCGAGCGGTGCGGCGCTGCGCAGCAGGGCGATGACGCCGGCCACCTCGGGCGCGGCAAAGGAGGTGCCGGAAACCGTCAGGTACAGCGGCTGCCCGCCGAACGACAGGTCCGTCGTCTGCAGGCCGTCGCCGGGCGCCACGAGCTTGGGGAACACCGATCCGTCGCAGGCGGACGGGCCCCGGCTGCTGAAAGGCGAGACCGCGCTGGCCTGGTCGACCGAGCCGACGCTGACGACGTGCGCATTGTTGGCCGGGCTGACGCTCGTCGCCGGCGAGGGGCCGTAGTTCCCGGCGGAATAGACGACCGCGATGTCGGCGGCTGCGAGTGCATCGATGTCCGCCTGAAAGGCGCTGCTGCACGCATTCTCGCTGGCGAAGTCCCAGGAGTTGGAAACGACGTCGGGCGCATCGTCCGTGGCCGGGTCGCCGTCGGGGTCGAGCGCCCACTGGAAAGCCAGGTGGATGGCGCTCTCGGTCGCCACGCCCGCATCGTTGAATATCTTCGCGGCGATCCACTTCGCGCCCGGCGCGACGCCGACCGCGGACCCGTTGAACGATCCGCCGACCATCAGTCCCAGGACCTGGGTGCCGTGGCCGAGTCGATCGTACGGCGTGGCGTGCTCGCCGTAGGGGTCGTACCAGCTGCCGCTGCCGCCGCGATAGCTGGCGGCAAGGTCCGGATGCGCGACGTCGACGCCGCTGTCGAGGATTCCGACCGTCACGTCGGCACCGTCGTAGCCGAGGGTCCACAAGGCCGGCGCACCCACGGCCGCCACGTTCCACTCGGGCGGACCCGGCGGACCGGCCATCGGGACGGGTGCGACGACCACCCGGTCGAGGCGTACCTCCGCGACGCGCGGATCGGCGAGCAGTTCCCAGATCACCTCGCGTCGCGCGCGCAACGCCACCGCGTTGGACAGCCAGAGCAGGCGCACGCCGCGCGCGCCCTTGCCTCGCGCGAGATCGGCGATGGGGGCGCCCTGACGGTCGCCCGACTGGCGAAGTCCCTCGATGATGGCGCGCCGATGCGCACGGCGACGCTCGCCGACGATCGCGGGATCGTCACCGCCCTGGTCGGCGAGCAGCTTGCGCAGCTGGCGCGGCCGGAACTGTCCCTTGTAGGTGACGATGACGGCGATGTCTTCCGCCGGGTGCGCGCCATCGAGCGCCGCCTGCAGTTCGGCGCTGCCCGGCGCGGCCACGCCCGTGCCGGCGAATCCCGCCAGGACCAGCATCGACCAGACCACCCGCCATGCACTGGCGCCCATCGCGAGTACCCCGGTGCGCTACTGCACGGTCAGGTGGGCGATCCTGATGTCGCCGAGCTGCGCGGTGACCGAACTGCCCGGCACGACGGCACCGCTGTTCACGAACAGCACGAAGTAGAGGTGGTCCGGCTTCTGTGGCGCCTGTGTCTGGCGCAGCGGACCCAGCTTGGCCGTCATCGGCACCGCCATCACGGCCCCGTTCGTCTCGTTGACGAGCACGGGCTTCACGCCCGGGCCGAGCAAGGCATTCGCGCGGTCGGGATCGGTCACCCGGTAGCGCAGGTCGATGTAGTGCCCCGCGGCGGTCAGTCGCACGGCCTCGACCTGGATCGGCGGCGTCGTATCGGCGGCAGGTGTCGACGTGCAGCCGACCAGCGCCGGCATGCCCGCCAGTGCGGCGCAACCGACGGCGAGGCCCCGGAGGAGCCCCGCCGCCGACCCGCGAGTCATCGAATGGCGACTCAAGACTCCCCCTACGGCGAAACCACGATGCGCCCGATCTGGCCGCTGCCCTCGCTCAGGCCGAGACGCCGGTCGTAGATGGTGTACGTGCCGGGCGTCGCCGGGGCGACGAACACCACGTCCAGCGACTTTCCGGGCGGCAGCAGGGCCGTGTGCTGCTGGCGCGCCACCGGCGAGCGGTTGCCGTCCTCGGCGACGATCTCGAAGTAGCCGCCGATCAGCTGCGGTGCGCGGTTCTGCAGGCCCGCGTTCACGAGACGCAGCAGGACCCGGTCGCCCGGCGCGGCCGTCAGCAGCGTGGTCGGGCCCGCCTCCCCGTTCAGCAGGAACGTGTTCGGCTGGTATCCGTCCTGCGGGTGCGCGGTCCGGTCGAGCGCATTGGCGGCCTTGCCCACCGCGCTCGCCGTCAGGGCGACGTTGTCGAACAGCGTGCGGCGCGGATCGGGCGGCGTCTTCGTGACGCGGACGTTGTCGAAGTAGGTCCGGCTCGTGTCGGCCGTGACCCGGGTCAGGCGCACGTTGTCGAAGTAGGTGCGCGCGCTCGCCGTGTTGCTCGTGCTGGCGAGGCGGACCTGCAGCGCCTGCCCGAGCTGTGCGTGGGTCGCCGGAATCTCGACGGAACCGGTCGCGGTCTTGAACGAGCCCGTGCCGGGCTGGCCACCGCTGTAGGTCGCCGTCGCAACCACGGTCGAGCCGGCCAGCAGCTGCACGCTGTAACCCGCATATCCGACGAATCCGCTCGGGCTGCGACCGACGTCGACGGAGAGCGTGTAAGTCGAATTTGCGGTCAGCACCTCGCCCGTCGTCTGCGTGAGCGACGCGGTCTGTCGGCTGACGGCAACCTGGTTGCCGTCCGTGGCGAGGTTGCCACCCAGCGCGCGGTACACTCCGGCATTCGCGCTCGAGCGGCTCCAGCCGGCCGGCGCGACGCTGCCGACCGCCGGGTCCGTCACGACCGGCAATACCGCCGGGTCCTCGAAGCTGAAGTTCGTCACCGTGACCGACGCCGGCGCCGGCGCGGCCGCCGTGCTGGCGAGGCGCAGTTCGAGTGCCTGGCCCGCGGTGACGGACGAGGGCGACGTGTAGCTGAAATTCGCGGTCTGGTAGGCGCCGTCGGGAGTGAACCCGTCGGCGCTTTCGGCCAGCAGGTTGCCGGCCGCGTACAGCCCGATGCGATAGCCGGCAAACGGGGTGTCGCTGCGGTCGCCGACATCCACGCTGACGGAGTAGGTCGTGTCGGCCGCAAGCGTCTCGCCCAAAGCCTGTGCGAACTGGCGCTGCCCGTTGCTCCAGCCCGCCTGCGCGCCGTCGCTCGGTTGCGGCACGCTGGCCGCCGCCGGATTGAGCACTCCGCCCGCGCCCGCGCCGCTCAGCGTCCAGCCCGTGGCCGTCGCACCCTCCGCACCGTCGGCGACCGCCGGTGCCTCGAAGCTGCTGCCCGCCACCGCGACGCTCGCGCCGGGAACCGCGCCGGCCGTGCTCGAGAGACGGATCTCGAGCGGCTCCCCGTAGTGTCCCGCCATCACGGGCGCGCCGGCAGGCAGTGCGAGTGCGCGCGTGACGAAGCCCCCGCCCGGTGTCGCCTGGTCGGCATCGCCGGCGAGCAGGGTTCCGCCCGCGTAGAGTCCGATCGAATAGCCGCCGAAGTCGGTGTCGCTGCGATCACCGACGTCGACACTCAGCGAATAGCCCGTGTCCGGCCCGAGCACGCCGGCGGCGAGCGAGAGCACGCCGCCACCGGCCACCCAGCCCGTCTGCTCGCCGTCGCTCGCGACGACGGTCGCGTCGCTCACGGGATCGAAGACGCCGCCCCGGCCCGTCACGCTCCAGCCTCCGGCCGACGCGAGTTCGGCGCCCGGATCCGCATCCGGCGCCTCGAAGCTCGCGGCCAGCAGCGGCGACGTGAAGGCCTGGTGCAGCAGGGGATCGATCTCGCTGAACACCAGCGTCTTCGACTGCGCGTACGGCACGCCGGCGTAGGCGCCACCGGTTGCCGCGTCGTTCACGACGGACCCGTACAGACCCATCTGCACCTGCAACTGCACGTGCGAACCGCTCTGGTACAGGTAGGCCCCCGGCTTCAGGTTCGGCCAGGTGTACGCCTGCACGCCGCCGCCCGGCGCCGCCTCTGCATCGAACGAACTGATGCGCTTGCGACCCTGGGCGTCCGTGAAGGACACCGGGGCCATGCTCTTCGACTGGTTCGGGATCACGATCGACGTCGGCTCGCGCAGGTTGTTCTGCAGGTGCACCGTCAGCGACGTGTCCCCCGGCGGAACGACAATCTCCGGTCCCGGCGACGACGGCGCCCCGCAGGTCGCGAAACCCGCGTCGCAGGCGCTGTAGCCCCACATCGCGACGCTGCCGCCACCGGGCAGGGCCTTCGTGAAGCTCTCGGCGCGCAGGTAGACGTCCGCGGCCTGCGCACCCGCGGCGCAAAGCGTGGCCGCGATGGCAACCGCGAGGCGACCGGTCGTGTTCGAATGCCTGTTGTTCATGGCTGTGTCCTGGGACGCGGCTTACGGGGCGCAGGCGCCGGTGTTGAAGGTCCCGTCGTCGCAGATGTTGTCCGGCTGGCCGGGATCGGGTTCCTTCTCGAGAATGAACATGGTCATCATCCCGCCCGGGAACACGTCGTCGTTGGTGAGTTCCCGCTCGGTGTGCGAATGCCACATGAACGAGTAGCCGGCGCCCGGATTGAGGCCGCCCTGCAGGGGCGGAATGGCTTCGGCCGTGCCGAGGTACGGACCGCCGCTCCAGAACCCGCCGAAGGTGAGCGACTGCTGCTCGGGCAGCGTCACCGGGAAGTTGCGCGTGCCCATGGCGTCGTTGAACAGGTGGCAGTGGCTGCCCGGGTCCTCGCCCGGCAGCCGCGTGCTCTCGTCGCAGGTGCCGTTGCCGGCCTGGTGGCCCGGCAGCGAACCGTAGATGTCCCAGTTCAGGCCGCGCCCCGTCCAGGTGAAGATCGCGTCGTAGGTGCTGCCGGGCACCACCTGGATCGTGTAGTTGGAGATCGACTGGTCCGGCAGGTAGGCCTGGCCGGGGGAACCCCCGATCGGCGCAGGCGTCGTGGTCGCCGGGTCGAATTCCGGAATTCCGGAATAGTCCGGGTAGTTCGCGCGGGCACCGGCTGCGCTCTCGAGCACCTGGCCGTCGCGCGCGACCAGCCAGGCATTGTTGCCGTGGTGGTGGAACGGGTGGAGGTCCCGCCCGGCGCCGACGATGCGCATCAGCACGCGTTCGCCCGCATGCGCACGCGGCAGCGTGTTGTACGGCTGGTTCGGCATCCACGGGACCTGGCGCTGCAGCATCGTGTCCGGACCATTGCGTCCGTTCATGAACCAGAGCGTGGCCTTGAAGGACGACGGATCGACCGATGCGCCGGGCACCGCGTCGAGGGCCGGGTCGTCGAAGCCCGCGAAGGTGCCGGACGAATAGGCCTGCTGGCGGGCGTCGATGGCCTCGTGCGCCGAGCGATCCATCTCGGTGAGGAGGAAGAGGTACTCGCGATCGTAGTGCGTCGGCTGGTAACCCGGCGTCGCGCCTGCGGGCGTGCCATAGGCCGTGCGCTCCGGGTGGGACTCGTGAGTGCCCTCGGTGAAGCCGGACGGTCGCACGATCAGCGCTCCCACCAGCCCCATCTCGACCTGGAGTTCCGGGCGGCTGCCGCTCTGGTAGACGTAGGTACCCGGTCGGTCCGCCGTGAAGCTGTAGCTGACGCAGCCGCCGTCGCCATTGAGCGTCGGCGCCGCATTCGCCTCGAGCGTGAACACGCCTTGCGCGGACCCGCCGCAGTCGCTCGCCGCAACCGCCGCCTGTCCCGGGAAGATCAGCGACACCGGCAGCAGCAGGCCGTTGTGCAGCGTCACGCTGACGGTGTCGCCCTGGTTCACGATCATGGTCGGCCCCGGGTACTGCATGCCCGCCGGGTCCGTGCTGAATCCCCAGGTCACCAGGCTGTTGCCGTCGCCCAGCACGATCGTCCCGGAACGCGCCCAGAGCTCGAAGCTCGGTCCGGCGACGCCGGGGATGCCGGCCTCGGCCGCCGGCGCACCGAGCAGGACGAGCATGGTGGCGGTCGCGAGCGCGACGGACCTGCTGTTGTGCTTCTTCATGTCTGCAAGCCTCCGGGCCATCACTGGACGACGATTTCCGTCATCATGCCGCCGTAGTCTTCGGCCCCGTTGCTGAGCGCCTCGAGGTTGGTCGAGTACAGCAGGTAGGTGCCGGGGGCCACGCCCGCGGTGTCGACGATCACGTCGACGCCCTCGCCGCCGCCGAGCGTCACCGAGCTGGTCGAGTAGTACATGTTCGCGGCCGCACCGCCGGCCGGGCCGCGCAGGATGTGCGCGCCCGTCCCGACCACCTTCATCGGCAGTCCCGTCGTCGCGAGCGTGTAGAACCGCGTCACGTTCAGGTTGGAGATGCGCAGCAACGCCTTCTTGCCGGCCGGGATCACGATGCGCGTGTTCATCGGCTGCGAGGTCTCGCTGCCGCTGACCACGCCCGCCTCCGGGTCGGCCTTGCTCGGCGAAGGCGGCAGGCTGTCCGCGACCATCGTGTCCGGATAGCCACGGCCGTTCAGCATCGGGTAGTCGTCGTGCATGCCCGCGAAGGGCAGCGGCTGCACGCCGATGTGCTCCTCGTGGAAGTTGCGGTCGAACGAGCCGATCTGGATCGGGAACTCGACGTCGTACGCCGTCGAGCCGTCGCCGTCGTTGTAGACGTACCCGAGCGGCGCCCCGGAGTCCGGGTTTCCGCCCAGGCGGGCCTGCGGCACGCCGGCGCCGGCGCCGGTGCGGTTCTGCTTCGGCCGGACGTAGAGGTTGCCGAGCATGCCCATCTGCATGTGCTCCGCCGCCTCGACGTGGCAGTGGTACATGTAGGTGCCCGGGTCCAGCGTCTTGTAGTAGTACGTGAAGCTGAAGCCCATGTTGATGGTGATGCTCGCCTCCGGCACGCCATCGAACACCGCCGCGGCATTCGGGAAGCCGTGGAAGTGCACGCTGTGCGGGTCGAACAGGTCCGGACGCATCAGCATCCCGACGTTGGTCAGCGAGAGATACACCTCGTCGCCCTCGTCGAAGTCGAGCGTCGGCGCCGGGAACTGCGCGTTGAGGATGCCCTTGGCGATGGCCTTGTTGGCCGGCACCTGGGTGACGTCGCTGAATCCGAACGTGTACAGCTCCGTGCCGTCCGCCATCAGCACGAAGCCGTCGCCGGCCGACAGGTGTCGGCAGATCACCGGCGGATTCATCGCCCGGCCGGCGGCAGCCTCCGCGTCCGTGATCATGCCGTCGTTGTCGGCGTCGAGCGGGCACTGCACGTGGGCCGTGCTGTACACGTTGTCCGCCGCACCGAGCACGACCGGGACGTTCGCCAGCGAGAAGTTGGCCTGGCCGCCGTTGGTCTCCGAGAGGATCGTCACCGTGTCGCCGGCCTGGAAGTCCGGCCCGCCGTTGCGGGTGAACTGCCAGGTGCCGCCGGCCACCGTGGGGCGCGTGCCGCTGGTCGTCACGTCGACCGGTCCACGGTCGCGCACGATGTGGATGCGGCGGTTGTTGCTGCTGCCGAGGCCCTCGAACGTCCACACGCCGTCGATGTAGCGGGCCGACGGCGCGGCGATCTGTCGCGTCAGCGTCACCGTGGCGACGTTGCCCTGGTTGACGCCGTCGAAGGCGCGGAACGTGAACGTCACCGAGCCGACCCAGTCGGCCTTCGGGAGGAAGGTGACCGAGCCGTCCGCTCCGAGCGTGAGCTTGCCCGCCGAGGCCGTTCCGTCCGACACCAGCTGGGCCGTCAGCGTCGCATAGCCGCCGTTGGTCGAACCGTTGTTGACGGTCAGGACGCCCGGCGCCGCCGCCGTGAAGGTGCCCATGGTCTCGACCTGGAAGGTGCGGTTCTGCGAGCCGGGCCCGCCACCGGTGTAGCGGCGCAGCGAGATCTGGAAACTGCGCGAGACGGGCACCGGGATGATGCCGTCCGTCACCGTCACCGTGACGGCGCAGTTCGCGGTCAGGCCGCCACCCGCACAGCCGGCCGGCGTCGGCTGGTTGCCGACCCACTGCGGCGTCCAGCTGATCAGGCCGCTGCCCGCGTCGATCGTCATGCCGGCGGGCGCGGTCGGGAGCGCGTAGCGCAGCGGGTCGCCGTTCGCGTCGCTGGCGAGCACCTGGTAGATGAACAGCGCGCCGCCCATCGCGCGCAGGTTCGGGATCACCGGAAGCTCCGGCGAGCTGTTGGCCACGCCACCGCCACTGCTGTCGATCGGCGTCGAGCCGGCGACGTAACCCGAGTGGTACTCGTCCGCACCGCGGTCGGCCGTTGGGTTGGCCGGATTGCTCGCGGTCTTGCGCGTCTGGCCGTCGATGTCGTTGGTCGGGGCCGCGGCATTGCCGGTGCCGACCTGGTCGACCGCATTGTTCGCCGTCGAGCGCAGGTGATAGTCGCTCAGCACTTCCGCCGTGCCCGGCGTCGGCGTCCCGGCGCACGCAGCCTTGCTCGTGTCGCAGATCACCTGCGACAGCGGCCCGTAGTGCACGTCGATGAAGTTGCCGCCCTCGTCCGTGGCGGCCGCCACGGCCGGACCGGCCGACAGGCCGGCCAGGGTCGCCGCCTCCGGAGGCGTGTAGGTTCCCGACGTGCTGAACGACGGGGGCACGTTGAAGTACGCGTCGACGAAGTGCGACCCGTACAGCCCCGCCGTCGGCGTGACGCAGGTGTTGGCCCGCGCCGCCGAGCAGTAGCTCGTCGGCGAGCCGAGCACCGGCACGCTGTCGCCGCCATTGAAGGCGCCGGCCGCACTCAGCAGGCTGTTGCGGATGCCGTTCGTGCCGCCGGCTCCGCCGGAGTACAGGGCCGTCCCGTTGAGGTCCCAGTAGCCGTCCAGCACCGAGGTCACGCCGCCATCCGTGCCGAGCGTCACGTGGTAGGCGCGGTTGCCGAGCACGATGTTGTTGCGGAAGCCCTCGTTGCCGATGTTGCCGCCGTCGGCGACGACGCCGGCCGGCTGCGGGCAGGACTGCGACGGCGCGCCGGCGTTGCAGAACGCCAGGGCCGACGTGCCGGAGCTGTCGTTGTTGATGATCGTGTTGTTGGTGATCGACACGCGCGCGGCGCTGTCCATCGCGATGCCGCCGCCGGCGTAGCCCGCCACGTTGTTCGCGATGATGTTGTTGGCGATGCGCACCAGCTTCGACGGGTTGTTGCCGCCGCCGCCCTGCGCCACGAGCTGCACCGAGATGCCGCCGCCGCGGCCCGAGCCCGCATTGTTGCCCTGGATCAGGTTGCGCTCGATGTCGACCGAGCCCACGCCCGGCGTGCCGCCACCGACGATGGCGTAGCCCGCCACCGCGATGCCGCCGCCGTTGCCGCTGTTGGCCACGGTCTGGTCGAACGCCTGGTTGAACAGGATCCTGTTGTCGGCGATGCGGCCATTGCTGCTCAGGCCGTAGTGCGCGACGCCCGCGCCGTTGCCGCCGGCGTTGTTGCCGCACACGTAGTTGCGGCTGACCTGGTAGCCGTCGGACCCGGTGTACAGGCCGATGCCCGCACCGGCTTCGAACAACCCGCCATTCTGCGTGACGTGGTTGTGGTGGATGCGGATGTTGTCGTTCTGCGCGTCCACCGGGGTCTCCGTGCCGGTGGCGTCGTCGACCTGCAGCAGCAGCGGCTGGCCGACGCGGATGCCCGCGGCGTACGGGCCCTGGTTGTTGCGGATGATGTTGTTGCTGATCTCGAGACCGCTCGCGTAGCCGTTCACCATCACGCCCGCGGACTGGTCGGCCCCGGAGATGGTGAAGCCGTCGATGCGCGCGACCGCGCCACCGAACGCGCCGGCTGCCGGCGCGACCAGCACGCCGGAGCCTTCCTCGTTCGCGAACAGGCCCGTGCCGGGCGCGAACCCGCAGGCGCCGCTGCCGGGCGCGTTGTTCGGCTGGTTGGGCAGCAGGCCGATCTCGTGGGTGCAGTTGGCGAGGTTGTTCAGCTTGTCCCGCCACGCCGCGATTTTCTCCGCGGGCGACTGCACGGGGTTGATGATCGTCGAGGACGCGCCCCAGCCCTGCAGCTGGATGGGCTTGGTCATTACGAGCATCTCGAGGTAGGTACCGGGCTGCACGACGACCAGGTCGCCCGCCGCGGCCGCGTCGATCGCGGCCTGGATGGACTGGCCGAGCGTGACGTGGTGGACCTGGGCTTCCGGCTTGTCGATCGTGATCGTCAGGCCGTGCACCGTCTCCATGCTGTTGCTGCGGCGGATGCGCAGCTGGCCGCTCGCCACGCCGGCCGGCACGTCGATGACGATCGAGTCGTCGGACCACGACACGACGTTGGCGCCGGTGATCTCGGTCGAGCCGATCCACAGGCGGCCCTGCGCGTCGCCGAAGCCGAAGTCGCGCTCCACGAGTTTGAGGTTCGAGCCGCCGCCGACGGTGCCGTCGACGCGGTCGGCCAGCGGATCCGGGACGTTGACCGTGCCCATCGACCAGATCGTCAGGCGACGGTTCGAGGTGGAGACGTACGGACCCGCGTTGTTCGCGGCCGAGGCCTGGCGAACGACCGGCGTCCCGCTCGGGTACTCGCAGTCGAGCTGCCAGTTGCCCGGGCCGACGAATGCGGCGATCGGCAGGACCGGCGTGTCGAGGTACGTCGTCTGGCCGGGCTTGAAGTCGAGCGTGTAGCAGAATTGCGTGTACTGCGGGTTCTGCCGCGGCTCGGGCACCCAGTTCCCGTCCGGGTCCTGCATGGTCGGCGCGTTGAGGCAGACCTGCAGCATGTTCGGGGAGACGCCCGAAGGCATCGGGGTATTGATGCGGAAGCTCGAGGGCACGATGGCGTTGTAGGTGCCCCACTTGTCGGTGTACGTGTGGTAGACCTCGTTGCCGGCGTAGTCGCGCACGGAGACCGGGATCCACGAGGGCGCCATCTTCTCGCCGAAGTTCGGCGAGTTGGGGTCGAACTCGTTCGCCACGTCGTTGAGCACGAAGCCCTGGATGTGGCCGGTGATCGGCGTCTCGGTGAACATGAAGAAGTCCGCGGCGGCGTTCTTGCCGTCGGTGACCTGCACCAGGCGGAAGTCGCAGCCCGGTCGTTGCCCGGTGTAGCGCGGGTCGATGGCGACCGGGCCCTCGGACGTCGAGAACAGCGCGAGCACGTTGCCCGCGTCGTGCGGCAGCACGCCGTTGTCGAGCACGGTGCCGTCGGTCGCGATGCCGCCGACGCAGTACGGCGGAAGGGCCTGCGCCGAGATCTTCATCTGGTCGCCGAAATCGACGTTCTTGTCTTCCTCCTGCTGGATCTCGTAGACCTCCTGGCCGTCGGCGCCGCGCGGCGGACTGGCCTGCACGACGTAGTAGCCGGGCAGGATCGGCGTCGTGGTGAAGGGCTTGCCGAAGGCGTAGCCGCCGTCGAACACGGCCGGTCGCACCTGGCTGTAGTTGCGCAGGGCGTCGTAGCACTTGCCGTCGAGGTAGAACGGATCGGAGCGAGGCGTGCCGTCGGGGTTCTGGTGGGGACGGCAGCCGTCGGGCAGCGAGTCGTCGTAGCTGTCGGTGTGGGCGACTTCGATCGCGTCGCCGAGGTCGAACACGCCGTTGCCGTTGTGGTCGACGTCCTCGATGCCCGGGAAATTGTCGCGCGGATGATTGTCGACGTCGGCCAGCACGATCGGCGAACCCGGGCCCGCCATGCCGCCGCGGACGCCGCCGGCCGCCTTGTGGTACAGGCGGCCCGTCGCGTCGGAATGATAGAGGGCGACCTGCACGCGCGGGATGCCCGGCTCCCAGGTCTCGGGCGCCGCGAAGCGCGGATCGTTTTCCGCGCGCGTGGTCTGGTAGTACACCACGCCGGTGATGCCGCCGTTCTCGCCCTTGTTCAAGTCTTTCATGCCCCACTCGAACACCACGGTCGTGCCGAGGAACGAGTTTTAGCCCTAGAGCAGCGGAGGCGGGACGATCTGGCCGGGATCTGTCGCATTCCACTGCGCGACTT
>JBPOHK010000058.1:0-15100 GCA_052035645.1 Pseudomonadota bacterium | reverse complement strand
CGCGAATTTCGCTCCAGCTCGCGACATGCGAGAGTGTCCCCAATTACCGCAAGGCCCGGGCAGGAGATACCCGCCAGATCCGGCACGGCAGGTGCTGCGGCATTCCGAACCCGAACGCGCGGCTTTGCCGCGCTGGCGCCGCGCCATGCTGACGCGCTTTTTCTACACGCTGCGCGACGCCGGCGTGCCGGTGTCGGTCACCGAGTACCTCACGCTGCTCGACGCGCTCGACCAGCGCGTGGCGCAGTACAGCGTCGACGATTTCTACTTCCTCGCGCGCGCCGCGCTGGTGAAGGACGAAAAACACTACGACCGCTTCGACCGGGCGTTCGCCCAGCACTTCAAGGGCATCCAGCAGGTCTGGGAGACCCTGCAGAAGGAGTTGCCGGCCGACTGGCTGCAGAAGCTGGCCGAGCGCCATTTCACGGACGAGGAGAAGGCCGCGATCGAGGCGCTCGGCGGCTGGGACAAGCTGATGGAGACGCTCAGGAAGCGCCTCGAGGAGCAGAAGGAGCGGCACGAGGGCGGCAGCAAGTGGATCGGCACGCGCGGCACTTCGCCGTTCGGCCACGGCGGCTTCAACCCCGAGGGCATCCGCATGGGCGGGCCCGGCGGGCAGAAGCGCGCGGTGAAGGTCTGGGAGAAGCGCGACTACCGCAACCTCGACGATCAGGTCGAGCTCGGCACGCGCAACATCAAGGTGGCGTTGCGCAAGCTGCGGCGCTTCGCGCGCGAAGGGGCGGCCGACCAGTTCGACATCGACGGCACGATCGACGCCACGGCGCGCAACGCCGGGCTGCTCGACCTCAAGTTCCGCCCCGAGCGCCACAACGCCATCAAGGTGCTGCTGTTCCTCGACGTCGGCGGCTCGATGGATGCCCACGTGCGCGTCTGCGAAGAGCTGTTCTCGGCGGCGCGCAGCGAGTTCAAGCACCTCGAGTACTTCTACTTCCACAACTTCGTGTACGAGTCGGTGTGGAAGGATGGGCGGCGGCGCTATTCCGAGCGCACGACGCTGCCGGAGATCATCCGTACCTACGGACCGGACTACCGGCTGATCTTCGTCGGCGACGCGAGCATGAGTCCCTACGAGATCATGCAGCCGGGCGGCAGCATCGAGCACTGGAACGACGAGGCGGGCGCCGTGTGGCTGCAGCGCCTGACCGCGCGCTTCCAGCGGCATGTCTGGCTGAATCCCGAGCCCGAGGATCGCTGGGACTACACCCAGTCGATCGGCATCACCCGCCAGCTCGTCGGGCTGCGGATGTATCCGCTCACGCTGGCCGGCCTGGACCAGGGCATCCAGGCCCTGAAGGCCTGAGGCGCGGCGCGGGCGTCAGCCCTTCTGCTTCGCCTTGAGCGCCTTGATGTCCTGCAGCACCAGCTCGGAGTGCTTGTCCGGGTCCACCGACTCGTAGTGCTTCGCGATGCGGCCCTGCGGGTCGATGATGAACGTGTCGCGGCGCGCCATCTCCATCACGCCCATGTAGGTCTTGAGCACGCCGTAGCGC
This sequence comes from Pseudomonadota bacterium, assembly GCA_052035645.1. GTDB lineage: Bacteria > Pseudomonadota > Gammaproteobacteria > Steroidobacterales > Steroidobacteraceae > RPQJ01. The sequence continues at coordinate 13,589 of JBPOHK010000058.1, read as the reverse complement.
CGGGTGACGGCCTTGTCGGGGTCCGCCAGCAGCGTGAACGGCAGGCCGTGCTTCTCGGCGAACTTCTTGTGCGACTCGACGTCGTCCACGCTGATGCCGAGGATCACGGCGCCTTCCTTGTTGAAGGCGAACACGTTGTCGCGGAAGCTGCAGGCCTGCGTCGTGCAGCCCGGCGTGTCGTCCTTCGGATAGAAGTACAGCGCGACCCACTTGCCCTTGTAGTCCGACAGCGCATGCCACTGGCCCGTCTGGTCCTGCAGCCGGAAGGCCGGAGCGGGCGTGCCGGCGGCCGGGCCCTCCGCGGCGCGCACGAGCCCGGCGGCGGCGAGCGTGGCGGCGGCAGCGACGACGAGGAAGCGACGGGTCAATCCGGGCATGGCGGTCTCCAGGGTGGGTGGAAGCGGTCCGGCGCGCGCGTGCCATACTAAACCCCGCCCGTGGCAGTGTCAGCGAGGGGCAGGGTGGCCGAGGACGACGCCGGGACCGACTACATCTTCTTCGAAGACCGCGAGGCACTGGTTTTGTCCGGCGGCGGGGCGCGCGGCGCCTACCAGGTCGGCGTCCTGAAGGCCGCGGCCGAGTGGCTGCCCGACGGCGCCCCCTGTCCGTTCGAGGTGCTGGTCGGCACGTCCGCCGGGGCGATGAACGCCGCGGCACTCGCCGCGCGCGCCGGTTCCTTCCGCGAGGCCGTGGATGCGCTCGAGCGCGTGTGGTCAGGCTTCACCGTCGAGCAGGTCGTGCGGGTCAATCCCGGCCAGATGCTGCGCAACGGGCTGCACTGGCTGCTCGCGCTGGCCTCGGGCGGCTGGATGCTGCGCCCGCCGCGCTACCTGCTCGACACCTCGCCCCTGCGCAGCCTGCTCGAGCGGACCATCCCGGTCGAGGCGATCCCGGGCGCCATCCGCGACGGGCCGGTCAACGCCCTCGCGGTGGCCACCACCAGCTACACCACCGGCCGGGCCGTGGCTTTCTTCGACGGCGTGCCCCGGCTGCACGACTGGCACCGGGTCCGGCGCTCCGGGTTGCGCCGCGCCATCGACCACGACCTGCTGATGGCGAGCGCCGCGATCCCGTTCATCTTCCCGGCGGTCGAGCTGGACGGCCAGTATTACGGCGACGGCGCCATGCGCCAGCTCGCTCCGCTGAGCCCGGCCGTGCACCTCGGCGCGAACCGCGCGCTGGTGATCGGCACGCGCGGCGAACCGTCGGTGGCGCCGCCGGCGTTCACGCCGCTGTCCCCCGCCCAGCCGCCCAGCCCGGGCCACCTGCTCGGGTTCGTGCTCGACTCGCTGTTCACGGACGGCCTGTCGATCGACCTCGAGCGCCTGCGCCAGGTCAATGCGCTGATCGCGTCGGGATCGCCGAACCAGGAGCTCGGCCGCCGGCCGATCGACGCCTGCGTCATCCAGCCGAGCGAGGACCCGACCGCCATCGCCCGCCGGCACGCGCACGTGCTGCCGCGCAGCCTGCGCACGCTGTTGCGCACCATGGGCGCGTTCGAGGCGCGCGGCGGGCTGCTGGTGAGCTACCTGCTGTTCGAGGCGCCGTACACGCGCGAGCTGATGGCGCTCGGCTACGCCGACGCGCAGGCGCACCGCGCCGAGATCGAATCGTTCCTAAGAAAATAGGGGAGAAAATAGGGGACACTCACTATTTTTCTCCGGCGGCGGAGAAAAATAGTGAGTGTCCCCATTATTCGTGGCGGCGGCTGGTGAGGTCGCGGTGGCGGACGAGGGTCTGGCCGTGGCGGCCGTTGAAGTGCGCCGCCAGTTTCTCGGCCAGGTAGACGGAGCGGTGCTGGCCGCCCGTGCAGCCGACGGCGATCGTGATGTAGCTGCGGTTCGAGCGCACCAGCGACGGCAGCCAGCGCTCGAGGAAGGCCCGGATGTCCTCCAGGAAGCGCGCGACCTCCTCCTGGTTGTCGAGGAACGCGGCGACGCCTTCGTCCCGGCCGGTGAGCTCGCGCAGGGCCGGCTGCCAGTACGGGTTCGGCAGGGCGCGCGCGTCGAACACGAAGTCGGCGTCGTCCGGCACGCCGTGGCGGTACGCGAAGGACTGGAACAGCAGCGCCGGGCCTGCGCTGCGCCGCGCCACCACGCGCTCGCGGATCAGCTCCCGCAGTTCGTGCACCGAGAGATGCGAGGTGTCGATCGTGAGGTCGGCCTCGTTGGCGAGCGGCGCGAGCAGGCGCTGCTCCTGGTCGAGCGCCTCCTGCAGGCCGATGCCCTCGCGGCTGAGCGGGTGACGCCGGCGCGTCTCGCTGAAGCGCTTGAGCAGCGTCTCGTTGTCGGCCCGCAGGAACAGCAGCTCGCAGCCGATGCCGCTGCTGCGCAATGCGTGCACGAGGCCCGGGACCTCGGCGAGGTCCTCGGGCCGGTTGCGCACGTCCACGCCGACGGCGGTGCGCTGGTAGGTCGCCTCGCTGGTGCGCACCGTGTACTCGATGAATCCCGGCAGCAGGCCTGCCGGGATGTTGTCGACGCAGTAGAAGTCGAGGTCCTCGAGGACGTCGAGCGCGAAGCTCTTGCCGGAGCCGGACAGGCCGCTGACGATGATCAGCCGCATCGTGCGTCCCGTCGCCGCGGCAGGGGTTCGCGCCGCGGCGTCACGGGGAGGCCGGCGCGCTCCGCTGCGCCTCGGGTGCGCGGTGGTCGCGCACCTTCTCCTTGTGGCGGCGGACCTGCTCCTCGAGCTTGTCGCCCAGGGCGTCGATCGCCGCGTACATGTCGTCCTCGGTTGCAGCCGCGTGGATCGTCGAGCCGCTCAGGCGCACCGTCGATTCCGCGCGATGCCTCAGTTTTTCCACCGTCAGGACGCAGTGCACGTCGATGAGCCGGTCGAATCGCCGCACGATGCGGCCGAGCTTCTTCTCCACGTAGCTGCGCAGGGCGGGCGTGACTTCGACGTGATGTCCACTCAGGTGCACTCGCATCTTCATCTCCTCCTGACGTTGAACTTGCGGAACGGCGAAATCGAGGCTCTCTCCCGTATCGACCCGGCGCGGGCCCGGCAGTTCCCTAGGCCTGCGCGCGTGCCGCCGTCTGCTGGCGGCGCTCGCTCGAGGACGCGAGGCCGAGCGCCTCGCGGTACTTCGCGACCGTGCGGCGGGCGACCTTGGCGCCCTCGCCCGCGAGGATCTCGGCGAGCTGCGCGTCGGACAGGGGCTTGTCCGGGGATTCGTCGCCGATCAGCTTGCGGATGCGCGCGCGGATCTTGATCGACGAAACGTCCTCGCCGGACGTCCCCGACACGTGGCTCGAGAAGAAATAGCGGAACTCGAAGATGCCCCGCGGCGTGTGCATGTACTTGCCGGTGGTCACGCGCGAGATGGTCGACTCGTGCATGCTCACGGCCTCGGCGACGTCGCGCAGGATCATCGGCTGCATCGCCTCCTCGCCCTGCTCGAAGAACGCCGCCTGGCGCTGCACGATCGTGCGCGCCACCTTGAGCAGGGTGTCGTTGCGGATCTCGAGGCTGCGGATCAGCCAGCGCGCCTCCTGCAGCTGGGCGCGCAGCGAGGCGTAGTCGCCGGAGCGGGCGACGAGGCTCGCGTAGGTCTGGTTGACCTTCAGTCGCGGCAGCGAGGCGCCGTTGATCTCGACGCTCCAGCCGTGCTCGGTGCGGCGCACGAACACGTCCGGGACGATGTACTCGGGGGCCGTCGAGGCGAACGCCGCGCCCGGCCGGGGGTGGCAGGCGCGCACCAGCGCGAGCGCCTCGTGCAGCGCGTCCTCGTCGACCTCGAGCAGGCGCCGCAGGGTCGTGGTGTCGCGCGCCGCGACGAGCGGGAGGTGGTCGCGGGCGATCGCCAGGGCGAGATTGCGGCCCGGCGTCGCCTCCTCCAGCTGCGCGAGCTGCAGGCACAGGCACTCCGAGAGCGTGCGCGCCCCGACGCCGGCCGGATCGAGCGTCTGCACGAACTGCAGCACCCGCTCCACGTCGGCGGGCTCGACCGGCAGGTCGGCGCTCAGGCTGCGGGCCAGTTCCTCCGGGGTCTCGGCCAGGTAGCCGTCGTCGTTGAGCGAATCGACGATCGCCTCGCCGATCCAGAGGTCGCGCGGGTCGAGCGGGCTGGTCTCGAGCTGCCAGATCAGGTGCTGGTGCAGGTCGCGGGTGCGCTCGTCGGCGAACTCCATCGGCCGGTCGTCGTCATCGTCCGCGCGCTGGCCGTCGCCGGACGGGGTCGAGGACTCCGCCCAGGGGTCTTCCATCTCGACCGTGACGTCCTCTTCGGACTCGGCGGCCGCGGGTTCGCCGTCGGATTCCGCCTCGCCCTCGGCGGCGGCCGGGGTCTGCGGGTCGAGGGAGGCGAGGTCGATCGGCTCCTCTTCCTCGGCCTCGAGCATGACGTTGCTCTCGAGGGCCTCCTGCACCTGGGCCTGGAGCTCCAGCACGGGCATCTGCAGCAGCTTGATGGCCTGCTGCAGCTGCGGCGTCATCGTCAGCTGCTGACCGAGCTTGAGTTGCAGGGCCGGCTTGAGCATGTTCGTCTGGTTTGCCCGTCCGCCGGTGTCCGACCGGACGCCCTAGAGGCGGAAATCCTGTCCCAAGTAGACCTCACGCACCTGAGGATTGGCAAGAATCTCCTCCGCCGATCCGGACGCGATCACACTTCCGGCGCTGACGATATAGGCGCGGCCGCAAATGCCGAGTGTTTCACGCACGTTGTGGTCGGTGATCAGGACGCCGATGTTGCGCGAACAGAGGTGGCGGATGATGCGCTGGATGTCGATGACCGAGATCGGGTCGACGCCCGCGAAGGGCTCGTCGAGCAGCATGAAACGCGGCTCGGCGGCCAGGGCGCGCGCGATCTCGACTCGCCGCCGCTCGCCGCCCGACAGCGCCATGCCCACGCTGCCGCGGATGTGGCCGATGTGCAGTTCCTCGAGCAGCGATTCGAGGGCCGTATCGCGGGCGGCCCCGGTGTCGAGGTCGTCGCGCGTCTCGAGGATGGCGCGGATGTTGTCCTCGACCGACAGCTTGCGGAAAACCGAAGCTTCCTGCGGAAGGTAGCCGACGCCGAGGCGGGCGCGACGGTACATCGGCAGGCGGGTGAGTTCCTGATCGTCGAGGAAGATGCGGCCCTCGTCGCAGGGGGCCAGGCCGACGATCATGTAGAAAGCCGTGGTCTTGCCGGCGCCGTTCGGACCGAGCAGGCCGACGACTTCCCCCGAGTTCACCTCGAGGGACAGGCCGTTGACGACCTGGCGGGAGCGGTAGCGCTTGCCGAGCGACTCGGCCCGCAGGCGGCTCACTTCGGGGTTTCCTTCTTCGGCGTGGCCGGCTGCGAGTTGGGCACGATGGTGAAGTGCACGCCGCCCGGGTCCTTCTCGTCGGGATTGGCGACCACGCGCTGGGCACCGATGTCGTAGATCAGCGTGTTCGAGCGCGCCTCGTTCTGCCCGTCGGTCAGCCAGGCCTGGCCGGCGAGCTTCACCGTGCTCGCCTGCACCTCGTAGTCGATGGTCTCGGCGCGCCCGCGCGCCACCTGGTCCCGGTCCTTGAGCTTCTGCTCGAAGGAGGCCGGCGAGCCCTTGATGATCGCGCGCACGATCTGGTTCCCGCGGAAAGTGACCTGCGCCGAGTTCGAGGTGAGCTTGCCGTCAGGCACCACGATCTGCACGTCGCCGGTGAGCCGCCAGTCCGAGTTCTCGAAATTGAGTCCCGACGCGGCTGCTTCCTGCGCGGTGACCTGCAGGCCGCACTGGGTGATCTTCACCCGCCGGAACAGCAGGGTGTTGTTCTTGTAGTCGAAGTCGGAAGAGGCGGCCTCGAGGTCGATCGGCTGCTGGCAGCTGCGCGAAGCGAGGCCGCGCGGCCGCTCCTGGGCCGCGGCGGCCGCGCAGGCGAGCAGGGCGGCGCAGGCGAGCGCGAGCCGCAGGCGGTTAGGGTTTGAAGCGGCCATTGACGTTCGATTCTAGCCTCACGGTGCCCACGTTCAAATCCGCGCGCAGGCCGCGGCCCTTCAGTTCGTGCGTGCCGAAGTGCAGCGCCACCGGGTCCGTGGTCTGCACGACGTTGGCCCGCGTGTCGTAGGCCAGCTGCTCCGTCGTGATCACCGCCGAGCCGCGCGCCTCGCTGCCCGTGACCACCACGTCGCCGGCGAGCGTCATGGTGCTGCGGTCGGAGGTCATCGTCCCGCGCTCGGCCGTCACCTTCCAGCGGCCGGCCTGCGCGCCGCTGTAGTCGACCTGCACGGCGCTCATGAGCACGCTCTGGTCGCTCACCTGCTGCTCGATCTGGCGGGCGTGCACCACGATGCGCGGCCGGCCGTCCTGGCCCATCTCGGTCAGGGTCGCGTCGGTGAGGTAATAGCCGCGGTCGTCCTCGGCCGTCGCGGTCTCGAGGTCGTCGTCGCTGCGGCCGCCGAGCAGCCCGTACAGCAGCGCGCAGCCGGCGACGAACGCCGCGAGCGCGATCAGCCGCTGGTTGCGGGCGTCCGTGTCTCGAGCAGCAGGTCGCATACTTCACGCACGGCGCCACGGCCGCCTTTCGCCTGGGTCACGAGGTGCGCGACCGCGCGCACCGCCGGGTGGGCATCGGCCACGGCGACCGCCAGCCGGGCCGCCGCGAGCAGGGGCAGGTCGGGCGTGTCGTCGCCGACGCAGGCCGTCTGCGCGGCCCCGAGGCCGAGCGCCGCGAGCAGCTCGCGGAGCGCCGCGCCCTTGTCGCCCACGCCCTGGCGAACGTGGCGGATGCCCAGTTCGTCGGCGCGGCGCTGCACGGCGGCGCAGTCCCGTCCCGAGATGATCGCGACCTCGAGGCCGGCGCGGCGCAGGGCGACCAGCCCCGAGCCGTCGCGCACGTGGAACACCTTGAATTCCTCGCCCTCGGGCGAGAGGTACAGGCGGCCGTCGGTGAGCACGCCGTCCACGTCGAGCACCAGCAGGCGCACGTCGCGGGCGCGGTCCTGCAGCGAGTCGCCCATGCTCACATCACCCGCGCGCGCAGCAGGTCGTGCACGTTCAGCGCGCCGACCAGGCGCCGCTCGCCGTCCACCACGGGCAGCGAGGTGATGCGGTGGGTCTCCATCAGGTGCACGGCCTCGACGGCCAGCATGCGCGGTTCCGCCACCCGGCAGTCCGCCGTCATCACCTCGCGGATGCGCGTGCCGTGCACGTCGATCTGGCGGTCGAGCGCGCGGCGCAGGTCGCCGTCGGTGAAGATCCCGAGCACCCGCCGTCCCTCGTCGACGATCGTGGTCATGCCGAGCCCCTTGCGGCTCATCTCGAGCAGGCCCTCGCTGAGCGAGGCCCCGGGGCCGACCATCGGCAGCGCGTCGCCCTTGCGCATGACGTCCTCGACGTGCAGCAGCAGCCGCCGGCCGAGCGTGCCGCCGGGGTGCGAGCGAGCGAAGTCCTCCTCGGTGAAGCCGCGGGCCTCGAGCACGGCGATGGCGAGCGCGTCGCCCATCGCCAGCGTGGCGGTGGTGCTCGCGGTCGGGGCGAGGTTGAGCGGGCAGGCCTCGGCCGGCACGCTGATGTCCAGGGTCACCGTCGCGTAACGCGCGAGCGAGGAGTTCCGCTGACCGGTCAGCGCGATCAGGGGCACGTCGAGGCGCTTGATCACCGGCAGGATGGTCAGCAGTTCGTCGGTCTCGCCGGAATTGGAGATGGCCAGCACCACGTCGCCGGCGGTGATCATGCCGATGTCGCCGTGGATGGCCTCGGCGGGGTGCAGGAAGAAGCTCGGACTGCCGGTGCTCGCCAGCGTGGCGGCGATCTTGTTGCCGACGTGGCCCGACTTGCCCATGCCGGTGACGACCACGCGGCCCCGGCAGGCGAGCACGAGGCGGCAGGCGGCGGCGAATTCCTCGCCCAGGCGATGTTCCAGCGCGGCCACCGCGTCGGCTTCGGTGCGCAGCACCCGCCGGCCGCGGCCGGTCAGTTGTTCGGTGTCGGGCATGGGCGACAGTCTACAGCCTTAAGGCGCGCGGCTGATTCCATTAGACTGTCGGCCCCGCCTCCCCGGACCGGACCGCCATGACCGCCAGCGAAGTGACCCGCATGATCGAATCCGGCCTGCCCGGGGCCGTCGTCCGGGTCTCGACCGACGACGACACGCATTTCGAGGCGGTGGTCGTGGCCGCGCAGTTCGAGGGCAAGCGCACGCTGCAGCGGCACCAGATGGTCTATGCCGGCCTCGGCGAGCGCATGGGCCGCGAGGTCCACGCCCTGTCGATCCAGGCCTACACGCCGGCCGAGTGGCAGGCCGCGTCGGCCACCTGACTCCCGGGGACGATCCGTGGACAAACTGCAGATCCGCGGCGGCGTGCCGCTCGACGGCGAGGTGCGCATCTCCGGCGCCAAGAACGCGGCCCTGCCCATCCTCGCGGGCGCGCTGCTCGCCGACGGGCCCGTGACCATCGGCAACGTCCCGCACCTGCGCGACGTGACGACCATGATCCAGCTGCTCGGCCGTCTCGGTGCGCGCGTCACGGTGGACGAGCGCATGCGGGTCGAGGTCGATCCGCGGGGCACCCGCGAGACCTTCGCGCCCTACGAGCTGGTGAAGACCATGCGCGCGGCGATCCTGGTCCTCGGCCCGCTGGTCGCCCGCCACGGCTCGGCGGACGTCTCGCTGCCGGGCGGCTGCGCGATCGGCGCCCGGCCGGTCAACCTGCACGTCGACGGCCTGCAGAAGATGGGTGCCGAGGTGCACATCGAGAACGGCTACATCAAGGCGCGCGCCGGCCGCCTCAAGGGGGCGCGGCTGGTGCTCGAGACGGTCACCGTGACCGGCACCGAGAACCTGATGATGGCCGCGACCCTGGCCGAGGGGCAGACCATCCTCGAGAACGCCGCCCGGGAGCCGGAGGTCGTCGACCTGGCCCTGTTCCTGAACTCCATGGGGGCCCGGATCAGCGGCTACGGCACGGACACGCTGGTCATCGAAGGGGTGGAGCGGCTGCACGGCACCGAGTACGAGGTCCTTCCGGACCGGATCGAGGCCGGCACCTACCTGGTGGCCGGCGCGGTGACCGGCGGACGGGTCCGGGCCAAGGGCGCCCGGGCGGAGCACCTGGACGCAGTCCTGGCCAAGCTGGAGGAGGCGGGCGCCTCCATCCTGCGCGGGGACGGCTTCGTCGAGGTCGACATGCGGGGCCGCCGCCTGAAGGCGGTGGACATCCGCACGGCCCCCCATCCCGGCTTCCCGACCGACATGCAGGCCCAGTTCGCGGCCCTGAACACGGTCGCGGAGGGCGTCGGCACCATCATCGAGACGATTTTCGAGAATCGTTTCATGCACATGCTGGAGATGCGCCGGATGGGGGCGGACATCCGCCTCGAGGGCAACACGGCCATCGTGAAGGGGGTCCCCCGGCTGACGGCCGCCCCGGTCATGGCCACCGACCTGCGGGCCTCGGCCAGCCTGGTGATCGCGGCCCTGGTCGCCGAGGGCACGACCGACGTGGAGCGGATCTACCACATCGACCGCGGCTACGAGTGCATCGAGGAGAAGCTGCAGGGGCTGGGGGCCCAGATCCGCCGGGTGTCCTGAGTGCCCCCCGTATGTGAGCCGGCCGTTCCGCTCGGGTATAATGCGCCGTTGCCCGCGGCGGGCCACTCGCCACGCCCGCGGACACGCCAACGAGCCGAGTTTGTTTGACTGACCTGCCGGCGGGGCCCTGGCAACACCAGGCAAGAAGCCGTCCGTCGAGGAGAGTGCTGGATGACCGATCAAGTCGACACGGGCAGGCGTCACTTCCTGACCGTCGCCACGACCGCGACAGGCGCCGTCGGCGCCGCGTTCGCGCTCGCCCCGTTCCTCGCGTCGTGGAAGCCGAGTGCCCGCGCCAAGGCGGCCGGTGCCCCGGTCGAAATCGACATCAGCAAGCTCGAAGTGGGCGCCATGCTCAAGGTCGAGTGGCGCGGCAAGGCCATCTACGTGGTGCGCCGCACGCCGGAGATGCTGGCCAGCCTCAAGAACGTCGTGCCGCAGCTGCGCGATCCGGACTCCAACGAGTCGGACCAGCCGGAGTTCGCCAAGAACGAGGCGCGCGCGCTCAAGCCCGAGTATCTCGTGCTGGTCGGCGTCTGCACGCACCTCGGCTGCGCGCCGCTCGACAAGTTCGCGCCGGGCGACGTCACCGTCTCCTCCGACTGGCCGGGCGGCTTCTTCTGCCCGTGCCACGGCTCCAAGTTCGACATGTCGGGCCGCGTCTTCTCGGGCGTGCCTGCGCCGACCAACCTGCCGGTCCCGCCGTACGAGTTCGCCAGCGACACGCGGATCGTGATCGGCGCTGAAACGGGGAAAGCGTGATGGGCAGCTCCAACCAGACCGCCACGCCCGCCACGGGCGGCGCACTCGGCGCACTCCAGAAGTGGATCGACGACCGGTTCCCGATGACGACGCTGTGGAAACAGCAGGTCTCGGAGTACTACGCGCCGAAGAACATGAACTTCTGGTACTTCTTCGGCTCGCTGTCGATGTTCGTGCTGGTGATCCAGCTGCTCACCGGCCTGTTCCTGACGATGAACTACAAGCCCTCGGCCGCCGATGCGTTCGGCTCGGTCGAGTACATCATGCGCGACGTCGACTGGGGCTGGCTCATCCGCTACATGCACTCGACGGGCGCCTCGGCGTTCTTCATCGTCGTCTACCTGCACATGTTCCGGGCGCTGCTCTACGGGTCGTACCAGAAGCCGCGCGAGCTGCTGTGGATCTTCGGCATGCTGCTCTACCTGTGCCTGATGGGCGAGTCCTTCTTCGGCTACCTCCTGCCCTGGGGCAACATGTCGTACTGGGGCGCGCAGGTGATCGTGTCGCTGTTCGGCGCGATCCCGGTCGTGGGCGACTCGCTCACCGAGTGGATCCGCGGCGACTACTTCATCTCCGACGCGACCCTGAACCGCTTCTTCGCGCTGCACGTGATCGCGCTGCCGCTCGCGCTGGTGTTCCTCACCATCGCGCACCTGATGGCGCTGCACGAGGTCGGCTCGAACAACCCCGACGGCGTCGAGATCAAGAAGGTCAAGGGCCCGGACGGCATCCCGCTCGACGGCATCCCGTTCCACCCGTACTACACGGTCAAGGACATCGTCGGCGTCGGCGTGTTCCTGATCATCTTCTGCCTGGTGGTGTTCTACGCGCCGACGATGGGCGGGTACTTCCTCGAGCACGCCAACTTCGAGCCGGCGAACGCGCTGCAGACGCCGCCGCACATCGCGCCGATCTGGTACTTCACGCCGTACTACGCGATCCTGAAGTCGGTGCCGAGCAAGGGCCTCGGCGCGGCGCTGATGGGCCTTGCCGTGATGCTGTTCATCTTCCTGCCGTGGCTCGACCGCGGCAAGGTGAAGTCGATCCGCCAGCGCGGGCCGCTGTTCAAGTTCTTCCTGTTCTCCTTCGCGATCGCGTTCGTCTGCCTCGGCTACCTGGGCCTGCAGCCTCCGACGTCGGCCTATACGACGGCGTCGCGTGTGTTCACGGTCGTGTATTTCGCGTTCTTCCTGCTGATGCCGTGGTACACGAGCATCGACAAGACCAAGCCGGTCCCGACGAGGGTCACGTACCATGCGCATTGATCAGAAGATTCTCGTCCTGCTCGCGGTCCTCGCCCTGCCGCTCGCGGCGCAGGGCGCCGGCGGGGAGATGGAGTTCGACAAGGCCGGCAACGACGTGTCGAACCAGACGTCGCTGCAGCGCGGCGCCGCGAACTTCATGAACTACTGCAGCGGCTGCCACACGGCGAAGTTCGTGCGCTACAACCGCATCGCCGCGGACCTCGGCATCACCGAGGAGCAGCTCAAGTCCAGCCTGATGTTCACGGCGGACAGCCCGCACGACACGATCAGGAACGGCATGAACCCGGACGACGCGAAGAAGTGGTTCGGCACCCTGCCGCCGGACCTCTCGCTGATCGCCCGGGCCCGCACGCCGGACTACCTCTACACCTTCCTGCGCTCGTTCTACGTCGATCCGGCCAAGGCCAACGGCACGAACAACCTGGCGCTGCCGGGCACGGCGATGCCGCACGTGCTGTGGGAACTGCAGGGCCTGCAGGAAGCCGTGTGGGAAGGCGAGGTCGACAAGGCCGGCAACGCGCAGAAGCACTTCAAGGAGTTCAAGCTCGCCTCGCCGGGCAAGCTGAAGCCCGAGGAGTACGACGCGTTCGTGCGCGACACGGTCAACTTCCTCGAGTACATCGGCGAGCCGATCCAGATGCAGCGCCGCGCGCTCGGCTGGAAGGTGATCGCGTTCCTGGCCTTCTTCACGCTGCTCTCGTACGCGCTGAAGAAAGAGTACTGGAAGGACGTCAAGTAATCCGGGCGGCGCCCCTCGCGGGGCGCCTGCCTCGCCCCGGGGGTCCGCCGTCGTGATGACCCTCTATTCCCGTGGCGACGATCCCCGCTGTCAGCGGGTGCGCATCGTGCTCGCGGAAAAGGAACTCGAGGTGCGCCTCGTCGAGGTCGACGCCGCGCGGCCGCCCGAGGACCTCATCGACCTCAATCCCTACCAGACGCTGCCGACGCTGGTCGACCGCGACCTCGTCGTCTACGACGCCGGCATCATCTGCGAGTACCTCGACGAGCGCTTCCCGCACCCGGGCCTGATGCCGGCCGACCCGGCGGCGCGCGCCCACAGCCGCGTGGCCCTGCGGCGCATCGAGCAGGAGTGGTACGCGGTCGCCGACGAGTTCGTGCGCACCGAGCGCCGCGACCGCGAGCGGGTCCGCAGGGCGCTGGCCGAGAGCATCCTCGCCTCGGAGCCGCTCTTCCGCCTGCGTCCGTGGTTCCTCTCCGACCAGTTCTCGCTGCTCGACGCGGCGATCGCGCCGATCCTGTGGCGGCTGTCGGGCTGGGGCGTGGACCTCGGCGGCAACGCTCCGGGGGTCGATCGCTACGCGCGCAAGGTGTTCGCCCGCGCTTCGTTCCTCGCCAGCCTCTCCCCGCGCGAGCGCGAGTCGAGGCGGCCGGCGTGAGCGGCGCGCCGACCGTCGGCATGAAGGCCCGGCGCCCGTACCTGCTGCGCGCCCTGCACGAGTGGATCAGCGACAGCAATTGCACGCCGCATATCGTGGTCGACGCCTCCATGGCGGGCGTCGAGGTGCCGCGCCAGTACGTCAAGGACGGCAAGATCGTGCTGAACGTGAGCTGGTCGGCGACGGGCCAGCTGAGCCTGGGCAACGACTTCGTGTCGTTCAGCGCGCGCTTCGGCGGCGTCAACACGGCGGTGCGGGTGCCGATCCAGGCGGTGCTCGCGATCTACGCGCGTGAGACGGGGCAGGGGACGATCTTCTCGGAGGACGACGCGGAGCCGCCGCCCTCGGAGCCGTCGCCGCCGTCGGATGCGCCGCCCGAGCCGCCGAAGCCCTCGTCGCCAAGCGATGAGCGGCGGGCGAGGTTCAAGGTCGTCAAGTAGCCGCTGCTGCGGCTGGGTGCAGGTCGCGCGCGGCTTTCGGGCCGGAACAAGCGTGGCGGTGGGTGCAGGTCGCACGCGGCTTTCGGGTCGGAACAAGCGTGGCGGTGGGTGCAGGTCGCACGCGGCTTTCGGGCCGGAACAAGCGTGGCGGTGGGTGCAGGTCGCACGCGGCTTTCGGGCCGGAACAAGCGCGGCGGTGGGTGCAGGTCGCGCGCGGCTTTCGG
>JBPOHK010000043.1:0-6203 GCA_052035645.1 Pseudomonadota bacterium | reverse complement strand
ACGAGGCGCTCGAAGGGCAGCTGGGTGCCGCCCGTGACGAATCTCACAGCAGCGACCCGTGGTAGTGCGGACCATCGGGGCGCGCGTGGTGCGGCCACTGCACGAGGTACAGGTCGGCGAATGGCTTCGCCATGCGGCCGGACAGCGTCAGCCGGTCGACGAGGCCGAAGATGTCCAGCCAGACGCAGCGTGCGCCGACCAGCTGCCCGCACAGGATGGCGAGGAAGCCCGGCGCGGCCCCCGTCGAGACGATCACCCGAGGGCGATGCTTGAGCACCAGCCGGAACACTGCCCACGCACAGGCCAGCAGGCGCCACGGCGTGCGCTTGTTCGCGTCGGGCACGACGTGCAGGCGGCCGCCGGGCACGTCGATGGCGCGTCCGGCGTCGGTCGTGGCGTACTCGACCGCGAGACCCTCGAAGGCGGGGAACAGGCGCGTCAGCTCGACCCAGTGTCCGCCCGGAGAACTGATCGCGAGGACGTCGCAGCGCAAGGCAGTGGACCCGAGGTGGCGCGCAGCCGCAGCGGCCGGCAGTCTAGCGGCCCCGGTGCGCGGCGGCTAGGCTAGGCCCCTGCTGCTCCACGAGTCCCCATGGATTTCAACCGGCAATTCGCCCTTCGACGACTGATCGTGCTGATGGACGCCGCGTCCATCGTGCTGTCGATGGTGCTCGCGGCGGGGACCCACGCGGCGTTGCGCAGCCACTTCGCGGTGTTCAAGAACCCGCCGTCGGCCGAGCAGTACCTGCTGATCGCCGTGCTGACGGTGCCGCTGATGCTCTCGCTGGTGGCGGCCTTCGGCCTGCACCGGCTGTTCGAACGGCCCTTCCGGGCCTGGCAGGTGCTCTGGGACCAGGTGAAGCTGCACCTCTCGACGCTGGTCGGCATCGCGCTGGTGGTGTTCCTGACGCAGGTGCCGCTCAACCGCACCATCGTCGGCCTGTTCCTGGTCTACACCTTCGTGTTCATGCTCGGCTCGCGCCTGGCGCTCGATCGCTGGCGACGGCGCTCGCACGCGGCCGGCCAGGGCCGCGCCCACCTGCTGGTGGTCGGCAGCGACCCGGCGCTGCTGGAGCGAGTGATCGACTCCGCACTGACCGAGGACCTGCCGCCGCAGCTGGTCGGCATCCTCGAGAGCGAGGGTGAGCCGACGCGCGACCGCCTGCTCGGCGTGCCCATCCTCGGCGGCCTCGACGCCCTGGAGCGCGTCCTGCACGAGGAGACCGTCGACGAGGTCGTGCTGGCCACGCACGGCCTGACGGGCGGGCAGTTCGCGCGCGTGCTGGCCGCCTGCGACGACCTCGGCACGCCGATGCGCCAGCTGGTGCTGCCCGAGTACCAGGAGGGCCGCCGGCTCGGGCTCGAGCGCCAGTACGGGCTGCCGTTCGTCACGCTGGTGCGCACGGAGCGGAGCACGGAGGCACTCGCGATCAAGCGCGGCCTCGACCTGCTCGGCTCGACCGCGGCGCTGACGCTGCTCGCCCCGGCGATGCTGCTCATCGCGCTCGTCATCCTCGTCACCATGGGCCGGCCGGTGCTCTTCAGCCAGGACCGCATCGGCTACCACGGCCGGCGCTTCCGCATGCACAAGTTCCGCTCGATGGTGAACGGCGCCGAGCAGCAGCGCGATACGCTGGCGGAGCACAACGAGATGGGCGGCCCGGTGTTCAAGATCTCGGCCGACCCGCGCATCACGCCGTTCGGGCGCTTCATCCGCAAGTACAGCCTCGACGAGCTGCCCCAGCTCCTGAACGTCTTCAGCGGCTCGATGAGCCTGGTGGGCCCGCGCCCGCTGCCGGTCAAGGAGCAGCAGCAGATCACCGGCGCGCTGCGCCGGCGGCTGTCGATGAAGCCCGGGATCACGGGGCTGTGGCAGGTGAGCGGGCGCAGCAACCTCTCGTTCGAGGAGTGGATGCGCATGGACCTCGAGTACCTCGACAACTGGTCGAACGTCGAGGACCTGCGCCTGCTGCTGCTGACGGTGCCCGCGGTGCTGGCCGGGCGCGGCGCGAAATAGGGCCGCGGCGGGTCAGGCGGCCGGGCCGCCCGCCAGGAACGCCTCGAGGCTCATGCGCTGGAAGATCTCCAGCTTGCCGCCGACGGTGGCGTTGGCCACGAGCCGTCCGTCCGACTCGAACGCCTCCCGCGCCAGCAGGTAGTGGATCTCGCTCTGCAACAGGTCCGGCAACTGCCACTGCACGCCGTTCGCGAAGTAGCGCGGATCGAAGTGGCTCTCGTCCTTCTCCCCCGCCTTCACCGCCAGGTTCGCCGGCCCCTGCTGCGCGAAGTTGTGATCGCAGCCGACCAGCGCCACGCGACGGAACCCCAGGTGGTAGGCGAGCTGCAGCGCGACGAAGGTCACGGTGTAGCCCTGGCTGATGCTGACGCTGACGTCCTTCGCGAACCGCCGGATGTTCGCCGAGTGCAGGAACGTGACGTTCCCGCGGGAGCGAACGTGCCGCGTGCCGACGGTGTCGAGGAACAGCGGGATTTCGGTCTCGTTGTAGAAGTCCCGGTTCTGCTCGATGACGTAGGGATTCACGGCCGCGATGGCCTGCGGACGCAGCGGCGTCTTGTCGAACAGCAGGTTGATCTTGTTGAGGCCGATGACGTAGGCGCCCGAGCGCTGCACGAGGTCGAAATCGGTCTTCAGCAGGCTCGGGCCGTTGCAGAGGATGACCGCGGTGCCGCCGGCCTGCGTGTCGCGCAGCTTCGCCAGCTTCGCGCGCGAACGCCAGGCTTCCGGGCGGAACTCCCAGAGCAGCCGCTTCGCGACCAGCGCGGCCGAGATCGAGTAGGGGTTGATCGTTTCCGTCAAGACGAGGACTCCGCCAGAAGCCGAGGGGCCGTCATGGGCTCACCGCAACGGCCAGCCCAGGCTGGCGGCCGAGCAGGCGATCAGCGCCGCCAGCGCCGGCAGCATCACCGTGCGCTCGAACGCCGCGAACCGCACGCCCATCTCCGCGTACGAGAGCCGCGTGCAGTATCCAACATACAGCGTCCAGCAAGATACCAGCAGCGCGACCGGCACGGCCGGCAGCCCGAGCCACGGCAGGAGCAGCAGCGCGCCGGCCAGGAAGCCGGCGAAATACCGGATCGCCGCGAGGTGCCACACGATGCGGTTGGTCGTGCTGTAGAGCTGCAGGTGCATCGCCCCGTAGCGTTCGCCGAACATCGCGACGCCGAGGGTCGCCCAGATCAGCGGCGACGCCGGCGCCACCGAACTGCCGATGGCACGCAGCGCGGGCTCGGCGCCGAACGCGACCACCACGAAACCGGCGACGAAGACCCAGTGCGAGGCGCGCATGGCCGATGCCGCGAGCCGGTGCTTCCCCGCCGCCTCGCCCTCGGCATGCAGCCGGGAAAGCTCGGGGATGCGGCTGTAGAACGGCGCCTGGGCGAACTGGCTGATCGCCTGCACGAGGCGGAGACTGAACAGGTAGGCGGCCGACGCGGCCCGGTCCGGAATCTGCGCGACCAGGAAGTTGCTCGCCTGCAGCGCGCCGGCGGTCAGGAGGGTCGACACGCCGCTGCGCCACGCCCCCGACCAGATCCAAGCGTGCCACCCTGAAGCGCCCGCACGGCACTGCGAGTACACGCAACCGTCGACCGCGCGGTCGGCCTGCCTCGACAGCCAGAGCGTGCCCACCGCGGTCCACGCCTGCTGGGCCACGATCACGGCGAAGATGCTGGCCCCGGCCATCAGGATCAGGAAGCCGGTGACGATGGCCGCGCCGCCCGTCCACGCAAGCGTGCGCTGCACCGCCGCGACCCGACCGCTGCCGCTCAGGAACGCTGCGTACTGGTTGCCCAGCACGGCGACGGCCATGCCGGCCAGCACGCTGGCCGCGGCCAGCCACGCCGCTGCGCGGGTGTCGAGGGCGGCAATCGGGCCGGCCAGCGCCGGCAAGCCCGCGACCAGTGCCCCTGCGAGTGTGAGCAGCGCGGCCTTCCGGTACATGGACCGCATCGTGCCGACGAGCAGCGGAAGGCCGCCCTCGAGCGGCATCGCGACGGTCGCGACGGTGGGCGACGAGCGCGCGGTCGCGAACGACACGGCCCGCGTGCAGGTCGGCAACAGCCCGAAGTCCGCGATCGCGGCATAGGTCGCCGCGTTACCGAGCAGCAGCCACACCACGACCTCGGCGGGGGTCGACTGCGCCATGACCAGCGGCAGCAGCAGCAGCAGTCCCAGCGATCGGACCAGCAGGTTGGCCCAGGTCGACACCGTGGCAGAAGTCAGGGTCTCGCGCATGGTCCGGTCACCCGTCCGTCACCGGACTGCTGCGCCGCGCACGGGCCGGCGGCGATTCAGTCACGGACCTGGCCGAAGCGGGCCGGTGCGAGTTCCGCGCTGTCGGTGTTCATGTCCCGGTAGCGACCCGCGTAGCCGGTCGGGTGCCGGCGCATAGCCTGCTTCAGCCGCCAGACCTCGCGGGCGAACCGCAGCGGCTGCAGGTGGTGGATCGCCGACAGGAGCCGTCCCGTCTCCGCGGCGAGGTCGGGAATCTCGGCGGCGTGCGCGATGTGTTCGGCCTCGTAGCGACCGCGGTCGCGCACGGTGGGCGGCAGCATCGGTTCGAGCCGGTCGGCCGGGTCCCGCACCAGGACGTTCACGCCGTTCCACCAGCCCTGCCGCGCGCGCGCGTGCTCGTCGGCGGCCATGTTGCCGGGATGACAGCGCGTGTAGGCCTCGAACAGGAGCTTGAACTCCGGATGGGTCACCAGGAAATCGCTGTTGGCCTGGCGCACGTGCGCGTAATTGGAGTCGTCGATCACGACGACCGCTTCCGGGTGCAGGTGCGGCAGCGCCATTTCCAGGCACATCAGCTGGCTGCGGTAGTCGTGCGGACCGTCGATGAAATACACCGCCACCTTGCGGGGCCCGAGCGTTCCGGACAGGGCCTGCAGCGCGTCCTCGTAATCGGCGTTCACCAGCGTGGCGTTCGTGGCGCCCAGTGCGGCTCGCCGCGACTCGACGATGCCGAGGTTCCTGCGGTCCGGGTCGAAGAACGCGAAGTTGTCGATGCCGTAACACGCAACGGCGGGCACGGCGCCGGCGACGGAGAGCAGGGTCAGTCCCTGGAAGACGCCCACCTCGAGGTAGCAGGCATGCGGATCGCCGGCAAACTCCGCCGTCAGGCGCTGCAGGGCGGCGATCAGCTTCGTGCCCGAGTAGCCGGACAACACGCTGCGGTCGAACTCCTTCAGCAGTTCGCCCTGCTCCGCCGTGCGCAGGCACTCCAGAAGCCGGGCCAGACGATCCGTCGCAGTGGCGCGAGTATTCATGGGGTCCTGGTTCAAGATGTGGAACGTGTCCCGGCGGCCGCCGTCATGCTGCCGGCGCCTCAGTCCGGATCGTGCAGGCGGGCCGACACGCCGCCGTCGAGTTGCAGCACGGCACCGTTGGCGAACGCAGAGCGTGCCGAAAGGCACTGGCGCACCCAGTCCGCGACCTGCGCGGGCGTACCGATCGCCCCCGACGGGTGGGCCTCGTCCAGGCGGGCGCGTGCCTGCGGGCGGCCCGCGAAGCCGGCCTCCAGCATCGGCGTGCTGACGGCGGCCAGTTCCAGGGTCACGATGCGGACCTCGCGGCCCCACTCGACGGCCAGCGCCCTCGACAGCCCGGACAGCGCGGCCTTGGAGGTGGAGTAGGCGCAGAACCCGGACTTGGTCAGGCGCGCGTGCACGCTGCTGACGTTCACGATCGCCCCGCCGGCCGCCGCCAATCGCGCGTGCAGCAACTGCGACAACACGAACGGCGCGAGCACGTTCACGTCGAACGAGCGGCGGAACTCCTCGGCGCCGAGATCGAGGGCCGGCTTCACCACCTGTTCCGCCGCGTTGTTCACCAGGCCGATCGTCGGTCCGGCCCCGAGTTCGGCATGCGCCCTCGCGAAATCCGCCTCGAGACGGGCACGCACGGAGGGATCGGTCGCGAGCGCGGCCAGGTCGCAGACGACGTGCCGATAGCCGGAGGCGGGCTCGCGCAGGACGCGGTCGATGCCGACGACGGCCAGGCCGTCGCCGACGAGCCGCTCGACGATGGCCGAGCCGATGCCACCGGTCGAGCCGGTCACCACCACCACCTCAGCGGCCATCGCCGACCCCCAGGAATTCGAACATGTGCCGCATCGCCTGCTCACTGGCGCGGATCACGGCGTCCTCCGTGTTCGAGCCATTGTGCGACCCGAACACGCAGC
>JBPOHK010000004.1:0-94842 GCA_052035645.1 Pseudomonadota bacterium | reverse complement strand
GCGCTTCCTGGGTGGTTCCACGGGCCGGGCGCCGATTGGACGCGGGGCCGGTCGCCTCCAGGGTGGTATACAGGGCGTCCCTTGCCCCCCCCCCGGAAGGGGGGCCGGCGGCGCGGTGAGGTGTCGTGCCTGCCCGCGTAAGGATTCGGGGGACACGGCGGTGCAGCCGGCACGCGGGACGTTTAAGCGCGCGGCCGGCCGCGATCAACCCCGCGCCGAGCGCACGCACGCGACGATGCGGTGCGCCGCCTCGACGCAGTCATCGACACTGGCGACGAGCGAGATGCGCACGCGACCGCGCCCCGGGTTGCCGCCGGCCGAGTCGCGGGCGAGGTACGAACCCGGCACCACGGTCACGTGCTGCTGCTCGAACAGCCGGCGCGCGAACGCCTCGTCGTCGCCCACCTCCGGCCAGAGGTAGAACGCGCCGGCCGGCGCCCGCACGTCGAGCACCTGCGCGAGGATCGGCACCACCCGCGCGAACTTCTCGCGGTACAGCCGGCGGTTCTCGACGACGTGCGCCTCGTCCTGCCAGGCCGGGATGCTCGCCTGCTGGACGAGTTCCGACACGGCGCAGCCATGGTAGGTGCGGTAGAGGCGGAATTGCGCGAGCACGCGCGCGTCGCCCGCGACGAAGCCCGAGCGCAGTCCCGGCACGCTCGAGCGCTTGGAAAGGCTGTGGAAGACCACGCAGCGCTCGAAGGCCCGGTTGCCCATCGCGTGCGCGGCCTGCAGCAGGCCCGGCGGCGGCGCGCCCTCGTCGGCGTACAGTTCCGAGTAGCACTCGTCCGAGGCGACCAGGAACCCGTGGTGCTGCGCGAGTTCCAGCGCGCGCTGCAGCCCGGCCAGGGGCATGACCGCGCCGGTCGGATTGCCGGGCGAGCACAGGAACAGCACCTGGCAACGCCGCCAGGTCGACTCCGGCACGGCATCGAGGTCGGGCAGGTAGCCGGTCGCGCCCGTGCAATCGAGGTACACCGGCTCCGCGCCGGCCAGCAGCGCCGCGCCCTCGTAGATCTGGTAGAACGGGTTCGGCATCAGCACGAGCGGTCGCTCGGCGCGGCCCGCGTCGACGGCCGCCTGCACGAAGGCGAACAGCGCCTCGCGCGTTCCGTTCACCGGCAGCACCATGTCCTCGGCGCGCACCGCGCCGTCGGGAAGCGCGAAGCGGCGCTCCAGCCAGCGCGCGGCGGCGTGCCGCAGGGCGGGCAGGCCGATCGCGAGCGGGTAGTTGCCGAGTGCCGACAGCGAGGCCCCGAGCGCCTCGCCGATGAACGGCGGCGGCGCGTGCCTGGGTTCGCCGATCGACAGCGGGATGTGGCGCAGCGCCGCGGGCGGCTGTGCCCCTGCCAGCAGCGCACGCAGGCGCTCGAACGGGTAGGGCCTGAGCAGGGCGAGGCGCGGGTTCACGATCGCGTCGCGGGCGTCTCACGCCGGTCGAGGCACTGCACGAGCTGCTCCTGCAGGCGCCGCCGCACGTCCTCGCCGAGCGGGCGGCCGTGCTCGTCCGTGACGTAGAAGACGTCCTCGGCGCGCTCGCCGATGGTCATGATCTTGGCCGTGCCGACGTCGATGCGCTCGGCCTCGAACACCCGGCCGACCTCGGAGAGCAGGCCGGGCCGGTCGCCCGCGATGATCTCGAGGATCGTGCGCGGCGGCTCGACGCCGTCGCTGAACGTGATCTGCGTGGGCGTCGAGAACATGCGGACCTGCCGCGGCGCGCGCCGGGTCACCACCGGCAGCGGCGAGGCGGAATCCTGCAGCGCCCGCCACAGCTGCTGCTGGATCTGCAGCGCCCGCTGGCGGTCCGCGATCGGCGCCCCGTTGTCCTCGAGCACGAGGTAGGTGTCGAGCCCGAAGCCGCCGTCGAGTGGCGTGATGCGCGCGTCCACGATGTTGAGGCCCATCTGGTCGAGCGTGGCCGCGGTGCGTGCGAAATTCTGCTGGCGATGCGGACCGAAGGTCAGCACGGCGTTGCCGCCGCGCTCCGTCGTCTCGCGCACCGCGACCAGCGGCGAGGCGTCGGCCGGGTCCCGCTCGAGCAGCAGGCGGGTGTGCCAGGCCACCTCGCCCGGCGAGTGACGCAGGAAATAGAGCTCGTTGAAGCGCGACCACACGTCGGCCGCCGCCTCGGGCGATATCTGCTCGCGCGCGAGCAGTTCGAGCGCGGTGGCCCGGGTCTCCGCGACCAGTTCCTCGTGGTCGACGGGCGCCTCGAGGCCGCGGCGCAGCACCCGGCGCACGCGCTCGTAGAAGTCGTGGAACAGCGAGGACTTCCAGGAGTTCCAGAGCTTCGGGTTGGTGCCGCGCACGTCGGCGACGGTCAGCAGGTAGAGATAGTCGAGGTGGGTCTGGTCGCCCACCATCCGCGCGAACTCCTGGATCACCTTCGGGTCGGAGATGTCCTTCTTCTGCGCCGTCACCGAGAACTGCAGGTGGTTGCGCACCAGCCAGGCGACCATGCGCGCCTCGTAGCGCGACAGGCCCTGCTCGAGGCAGAAGGAATCGGCGTCGACCGCGCCGAGCTCGGAGTGGTCGCCGCCGCGGCCCTTGGCGATGTCGTGGAACAGAGCGGCGAGGTACGCGATCTCGGGCTTCGGCATCGCCGACATCAGCCGGGAGAGCTCCGGCAGCTCGTGCTCGAAGCGCGGCAGCGCGAGGCGCCGCAGGTTGCGCAGCACGAACAGGATGTGCGCGTCGACCGTGTACGCGTGGAAGAGGTCGTACTGCATGCGGCCGACCACGCGGCCGAAGGCCGGGATGTAGCGGCCGAGCACCCCGTACAGGTTCATGCGGCGGAACTCGTGCGTGACGCCGTTCGGGGCGCGCAGCAGCTCGAGGAACAGGCGGTGGTGCCGCGGGTTCTGGCGGAACTCCTCGTCGATCAGCCACAGGTGGCGGCCGAGCGAGCGGATGGTCGTGGCGCGCACGCCGCGGATCTCGGGGTGATCCTGCAGCAGGCGGAACATCTCGAGGATCGCCGACGGGTTGCGGGCGAAGGTGTCCTCGCCGGTGACCTCGAGGTAGTCGTTGCGGATCTGGAAGCGCGGGTTCAGCGGCACGATCGCGGCCGGCGCGTCCGCCAGGATCGCCTCGCGGAAGAGCTGCAGCAGCATCTCGTTCAGCAGGCTCACGTCCATGACCGTGCGGTAGTACCGCTGCATGAACTGCTCGACCGCCAGCGTGTAGCTCGCGTCCTCGTAGCCGAACATTTTCGCGATGCGGATCTGGTGGTCGAACAGCAGCCGGTCCTCGCGCCGGCCGGTCAGCACGTGCAGCGCGAAGCGGACCTTCCACAGGAAGGCCTGGGCCTGACGCAGCTTGCGCAGCTCGCTCGAGGTGAGGAAGCCGTGGCCGACCAGCTCGTCGAGCGTGTCCGCGCCGAAGTGGCGCTTGGCCACCCAGCCGATGGTCTGGAGGTCGCGCAGGCCGCCGGGGCTGGCCTTGACGTTGGGCTCGAGGTTGTAGCCGGTGTCGTGGTAGCGGTGGTGGCGGGCGGACTGCTCGGCCACCTTGGCCTCGAAGAACGCCTGCGACGACCAGATGTTCTCCTGGCCCAGCGCCCGGCGCATGGCCTGGAACAGGCGCTCGGGGCCGGCGAGCAGGCGCGCCTCGATGAAGGTCGTGGCCACGCTCACGTCCGCCGCGCTCTCGCGCTGGCAGTCGTCGATGGTCCGCACGCTGTGGCCCACTTCGAGCCCGATGTCCCAGAGGAAGGTGAGGAACTTCTCGATGCCCTCGTGGCCTTCGTCGAGGTCCGTCTTCGGCAGCAGGATGAGCACGTCGATGTCGGAGCAGGGGTGCAGCTCGCCGCGGCCGTAGCCGCCGACCGCGATCAGGGCGACGTCCTTCTCGCGCGCGCCGACGTGCAGTGACCACGCCCGCCGCAGGACGATGTCCACGAGCCGCGCCCGGTCGCGCACCAGCGCCTCGACCGGTTCGTCGTCCGCGAAGCGCTGCTTGAGGCTCGCGTCCCCGTCCGCCAGCACCTGGCGGAATGCGGCCGTGGCGTCGGTGCCCTGGCCGAGGGCCGCGGCGCAGGTCTCGAGGAACGGCCACGGCGGCAGTGCGATGCGTCCCGCGGACGCCTCGATTTCTTCGTGCGACTGCGCGGACATGCTCAGGCCGGCGGCTGCTCGTCGGCGCCGAGCGTGAGGACCTCGACGCCCGACCCGGTGACCAGGACCGTGTGCTCCCACTGCGCGGACAGCGAGTGGTCGCGGGTGATGACGGTCCAGCCGTCCGGCAGCAGGCGCACGTCGCGGCGGCCCGCGTTGACCATCGGCTCGATCGTGAAAGTCATGCCCGGGGCGAGTTCGACGCCGGTGCCCGGCGTTCCGTAATGCAGCACCTGCGGATCCTCGTGGAAGCCGCGGCCGATCCCGTGGCCGCAGTACTCGCGCACCACGGAGCAGTGCTGCGCCTCGACGAAGCTCTGGATCGCGTGGCCGATGTCGCCGAGCCTCGCGCCCGGGCGCACCGTGCGGATGCCGATCCACATCGCCTGGTAGGTGAGTTCGGTCAGGCGCTGGGCGTGCGGCAGCGGCTTGCCGACGTGGAACATGCGGCTCGAATCGCCGTGGAAGCCGTCCTTGATCACGGTGACGTCGATGTTGACGATGTCACCCTGCTTCAGGCGCCGGTCGCCGGGGATGCCGTGGCAGACGACGTGGTTGACCGAGGTGCAGATGGACTTCGGGAAGCCGCGGTAGCCGAGGGGGGCGGGGATGGCCTTCTGGACCTCGACGATGTGCCGGTGGCAGATCTGGTCCAGTTCCTCCGTGGTCACGCCCGGCACCACGTGGGGCCCGATCAGGTCGAGGACCTCGGCGGTCAGCCGCCCGGCCAGCCGCATGGCGGCCTGTTCCTCCGCGGTCTTGAGGCTGATCCGGGCGGCGCTCTCGGATCGCCAGGAGGAGGGGGCCGGTTCGGGCTGCTGCATGGCTCGGGGGCATCCGTCGCGTCCGCCCGTCGGGGCGGTGCGCAAGTATTTGAACAAAAGGACAGTTATGGTATAAAGCGCCCCCGTTTTTCACAACCAAATCCGCACACGCTACCGGCACATGCGGCCGGGTGCCTGGAACGTCCGCGGGGACGGCCCAGGTCGCCGCATGGGGGGCGTGGAGGTCACAACCCAACAAGGAGTGCTCGATGACCGGCGTGTCCATGAGACAGATGCTGGAAGCGGGTGTCCATTTCGGACACCAGACCCGTTTCTGGAACCCGAAGATGGCCCCCTTCATCTTCGGTGAACGCAACCGAATCCACATCATCAACCTGGAGCTGTCGCTCCCGCTGTTCAACGAGGCCGCGGGCTTCGTCAAGAACGTGGTCGCCGACGGCGGCAAGGTGCTGTTCGTCGGCACCAAGCGCTCGGCCCGCGAGGCGATCGCGAAGGAAGCCGCTCGCTGCGGCATGCCCCACGTCAGCCACCGCTGGCTCGGCGGCATGCTCACCAACTTCAAGACCATCCGCCAGTCGATCAAGCGCCTGCACGAGATCGACGAGATGATCGCCAACGGCCAGCTCGAGCTGCGCGGCAAGCGCGAGGCCCAGATGCTGCGCCGCGAGCGCGAGAAGCTCGATCGCAGCCTCGGCGGCATCAAGGACATGGAGGGCCTGCCGGACGTGCTGTTCGTGGTCGACGTGGGCCACGAGAACATCGCCATCCACGAGGCGCAGAAGCTCGGCATCCCGGTGGTCGCCGTGGTGGACACGAACTGCTCGCCGGACGGCATCAGCTACGTGATCCCCGGCAACGACGACGCGATGCGCGCCATCCAGCTGTACGCCGCCGGCATCGCCGACGCCGTGCTCGACGGCCGCTCCACCATCCCCGACGTGCCGGTGGGCGAAGACGAGTTCGTCGAGCTGGACGAGGAAGGCCGGCCGCGCGCCCGCACCGGCGCCCCGAAGCGCCGGGCCCCGGCGCCGAAGAAGAAGGCCGCCGGCGCCGCCCGCCGCAAGCCCGGTGTCGAGCCCGACGCCGGTGCCGAGCAGCGTGCCGAGGAACTGGTCGAGGCCGATCCGGAGGAGAGCGCCGAGGCGTTCATGGCGCGCCGCGCCGCGGCCCGCAAGAAGGGCCCGGCTGCGCCGGAAGCCGCTGCCGCCCCGGCCGCGCCTGAGGCCGCCGCCGCCAAGGTCGAGGAGTGACCATGGCCGTCACCGCAGAAGCAGTGAAGGCGCTGCGCGAACGCACCGGCGCCGGCATGATGGAGTGCAAGAAGGCGCTGGTCGAGACCAACGGCGACCTCGAGGCCGCCGCAGAGATCATGCGCAAGTCCGGCCTCGCCAAGGCCGACAAGAAGGCCGGCCGCGTGGCGGCCGAGGGCGTGGTCGCGATCGAGCACTCGGCCGACGGCAAGACCGCCGCCGTCGTCGAGGTCAACTCGGAGACGGACTTCGTGGCCCGCGAGAAGGACTTCCAGGCCTTCGCCGCGGCGGTCGCGAAGGCCGCGCTCGAGGCCCAGCCGACGGACCTCGATGCCCTCAACGCGACCCGGCTGCCGTCCGGCGAGAGCATCGACGAGGCCCGCCGTGCCCTGATCGCCCGCATCGGCGAGAACCTGGGCGTGCGCCGCTTCGAGATCGTCAAGGCCGATGCGCCGCTCGCGGCCTATCGCCACGGCACCCGGATCGGCGTGCTGGTCGCCCTGCAGGGCGGGGACGCGGCCCTCGGCCACGACCTCGCGATGCACATCGCGGCGATCAACCCGCAGTACCTGTCGGCGGACGACGTGCCGGCCGAGCAGGTGGCCAAGGAGAAGGAGATCTTCGTGGCCCAGGTCGCCCAGGACCCGAAGGCTGCCGGCAAGCCGGCCGAGATCGTCGCCAAGATGGTCGAGGGCAAGATCCGCAAGTTCCTCGGCGAGATCACCCTGCTCGGCCAGCCGTTCGTGAAGGACGACAAGCAGTCCGTCGAGGCCGTGCTGAAGAAGGCCGGTGCCCGGGTCGTGCGCTACGTGCGCTACGAGGTCGGTGCCGGCATCGAGAAGAAGCAGGAGAATTTCGCAGAGGAAGTCGCGGCGGCAGTCCGGGGCTCCTGAGGCCCCGCCGGCCCGCCCGCCGATTTCTCCGGAACCCCGCGCAAGCGGGGTTCTTTATAATGGCGAACCGCCCCGGGGTGACCTGACCAATGACCGACAGCGCCGATCCCAAGCCACGCTTCCGCCGCATCCTCGTCAAGCTGTCGGGCGAAGCCCTGATGGGGGCGGGGGACTACGGCATCGACGCCGCCTTCCTGAAGCGCCTGGCGGGCGAGATCGGCGCGGTGCGCGCCCTCGGGGTCGAGGTGGGCGTGGTGATCGGCGGCGGCAACCTGTTCCGCGGCGCCGGGCTGGCCCGTGCCGGGATGGACCGCGTGACGGGCGACCAGATGGGCATGCTGGCGACGGTCATGAACTCGCTCGCGCTTCAGGACGCGCTCGAGTCGACGGGCGTGTTCGCGCGCGTGATGTCGGCGATCCGCATCAACGAGGTCTGCGAGGACTACATCCGCCGCCGCGCCATCCGCCACCTCGAGAAGGGCCGCGTGACGATCTTCGCGGCCGGCACCGGCAACCCCTTCTTCACGACCGACACGGCGGCGAGCCTGCGCGCCATCGAGATCGAGGCGGAACTGCTCATCAAGGCCACCAAGGTGGACGGCATCTTCGATGCCGACCCGGTCGGCAACCCGTCGGCGCGCCGCTACGACCGGCTCACCTACGACCAGGTGCTCGACCAGCGGCTGAACGTGATGGACGCCACGGCGATCGTGCTGTGCCGCGACCACCGGCTGCCGCTCAGGGTCTTCAACATGAACGATCCGGGGGCGCTGGTCCGCGTCGCGCGCGGCGAGGACGTCGGCACCCTGGTGATGAACTGAAGCGGCCCGGCCGCTCGCGCGGAGGAGTCATGATCGAGGACGTCAAGAAGGATGCGACCGAGCGCATGTCGAAGTGCGTGGCCGCGTACAGGAACGAGCTGAAGCGCCTGCGCACCGGGCGGGCGAGCACGAGTCTCGTCGAGCACATCAAGGTCGACTACTACGGCACCGACGCGCCGCTGCAGCAGGTCGCGAACGTCGCCGTCGAGGACGCGCGCACGATCACGATCGTGCCCTACGAGAAGTCGATGGTGACCCCGATCGAGAAGGCGCTCATGAAGTCCGACCTCGGCATCACGCCGAACACGGCCGGGCAGGTGATCCGCGTGCCGCTGCCGCCGCTGACCGAGGAGCGGCGCCGGGACCTCGCCAAGGTCGTCAAGCACGAGGCGGAGAACGCGCGCGTAGCGATCCGCAACGTGCGCCGCGACGTGATGCACGAGCTGAAGGAGATGCTGAAGGAGAAGATGATCTCCGAGGACGAGGACCGCCGTGCGCACGACGAGGTGCAGAAGCTGACCGACAAGTTCGTGGCCGAGGTGGACCACGTGATGTCGGACAAGGAAAAGGAACTGATGCAGGTCTGAGCCGGTGCCGCAGCCCGTGAGCCGACCTGCCGGCGTGCCGCGCCACGTCGCCGTCATCATGGACGGCAACGGGCGCTGGGCCGCGCGACGCGCCCTGCCGCGCCACCTCGGACACCGCGCCGGCATCAAGGCCGTGCGCGCGACCGTGGAAGGTTGCGCGCGGCGCGGCGTAGAGGCGCTCACGCTGTTCGCGTTCTCCAGCGAGAACTGGCGCCGCCCGGCCGAAGAGGTCTCGCGCCTGCTCGAGCTGTTCGTCGAGGCGATGGACGGCGAGATCGAGGAGCTGAACGGGCACGGCATCCGGCTGCACTTCATCGGGGATTTCTCCCAGCTGCGGCCCGAGGTCTACGCGCGACTGCGCGAGGGCGAGCGGCGCACGGCCGCCAACGGGCGCATGGTGCTGCACGTCGCCCTCTCGTACGGCGGGCGCTGGGACATCGTGCAGGCGGCGCGCGGACTCGCCGAGCGCGCGGCGCGCGGCGATATCGAGCCGGCGGGCATCGACGAGGAGGCCTTCGGCGCGGCGCTCGCGCTCGGGGCGGCGCCCGACCCGGACCTCTTCATCCGCACCGGCGGCGAGCACCGCATCAGCAACTTCGTGCTGTGGAATCTCGCCTACACCGAACTCTACTTCTGCGACACGCTGTGGCCCGATTTCGGCGAGGCCGACCTCGAGAAGGCGTTCCGTCACTTCGCCGGCCGCGAGCGGCGCTTCGGCCTGACCGGCGACCAGGTGCAGGGTGGCTAGCGGGCTGCGCGAGCGGCTCGTCACCGCGCTGGTCATCGGCGTGGTCGTCATCGGCGTGCTGACCTCGCTGCCCGCATGGGTCGCCTTGCCCTTCATCGCGCTCGTGTTCCTGGCCGGGGCCTGGGAGTGGGCCGGGTTCGCCGGCCTGGCCGGCTCGCCGGCCCGCATCCTCTACGTGGCCGGCGTCGCTCTCGCCACGGCGCTCGCCTGGTCCGCGACGCAGTCGCCGGCGCAGCTCACGCTGTTCCTGGGACTCGCGGCCCTGTGGTGGCTGCTGGCCTTCCTGTGGCTGGCGCTCGCCGCGCAGAAGGGGCCCCGGCTCGCCGCGGCCGTGGCCGGCTTCCCGGTCCTGGTGCCGGCGGCCGTGGGCCTCGCGCGTCTCGTGATGGTCGAGCCGAACGGACGCATGCTGCTGCTGTACCTGCTGGTGCTGATCGCGGCGGCGGACGTCGGCGCCTACTTCGGCGGCCGGGCGCTCGGCCGGCACAAGCTTGCGCCGAGCGTCAGCCCGGGCAAGACCTGGGAGGGATTCGCGGCGGGCATGCTCGCCGCCGCGGCGGCCGGCGCGCTCGGCGCCCGGGTGTTCGACGTGCCGCTGTCGGCGTGGCTGGCGCTGTGCGTGCTGGTCGCGCTCGTCTCGGTGGTCGGCGACCTGTTCGAGAGCATGTTCAAGCGGCGCGCCGGGCTCAAGGACAGCGGGCACCTGCTGCCGGGCCACGGCGGAGTGCTCGATCGCATCGACAGCATCACGGCCGCCGGCCCGACCTTCCTGCTCGGGCTGTACGCCATCGGAGTCCCCGCATGATGCGCGTGGCGGTGTTCGGCAGCACGGGCAGCATCGGCGTGAGCACGCTCGACGTGCTCGGCCGCCACCCGGAGCGCTTCGCGGTGGCGGCGCTCGCCGCGGCCACCAATCACGAGCGGCTGCTGGAGCAGTGCCTGAGGCACCGGCCGCCCGTCGCGGTGATGCAGGACCCCGCGGCGGCCGCGCGGCTCGAGGCCGGCCTGCGGGCCGCCGGCTCGCCGACCCGCGTGCATGCCGGCAACGACGCGCTGGTCGCCATCGCGGGCAGCAGCGACGTGGATGCCGTGATGGCGGCCATCGTCGGCGCCGCGGGCCTGCCCTCCACGCTGGCCGCGGCGCGCACCGGCAAGCGCGTGCTCATCGCCAACAAGGAATCGCTGGTCGTCGCCGGCCAGCTGCTGGTCGAGGCGGCCCGCGCGAGCGGCGCCACCCTGGTACCGATTGACAGCGAGCACAACGCGATCTTCCAGTGCATGCCGGCCACGCTGCAGACCGGCCGGCAGGCCGCCGGCGTGCGACGCATCCTGCTGACGGCCTCGGGCGGCCCGTTCCTGCGCCGGTCGCGGGCGGAAATGGCCGGCGCCACGCCGGAGCAGGCCTGCGCGCACCCGCGCTGGCGCATGGGCCGCAAGATCTCGGTCGATTCCGCCACGCTGATGAACAAGGGCCTCGAGCTGATCGAGGCCTGCGTGCTGTTCGGCATGGAACCCCGCGGCGTGGACGTGGTCGTACATCCGCAGAGCATCGTGCACTCGCTGGTGGAGTACGTGGACGGATCCATCCTCGCGCAACTGGGCAACCCGGACATGCGCACGCCCATCGCCCACGCCCTCGGCTGGCCGGAGCGCATTCCCTCCGGTGTAGAATCGCTGGACCTGGTCGCGGCGGCCCGGCTCGATTTCGAGGCGCCGGACCTCGAACGTTTCCCGGCGCTGGTGGTTACCCGCGCGGCAGCCGCGGCCGGCGGGGCCGTGCCCGCGGTGCTGAACGCCGCCAACGAGGTCGCGGTCGCGGCCTTCCTCGCGGGCCGGCTGGGCTTCCTCGGCATCGTCGAGCTGATCGAGGCGGTGGTGGCGCGCCATGCCGGTACCGCGGCGACGGCGCTCGACGAACTGCTGGAGGCGGACCGCTGGGCCCGCGAAACGGCCGAATCCATGCTGGCGCGCGGCGCCGGGGCGTAGGTGACGATGATCCTGACGGGCGTGCTCGGTTTCGTGATTGCCATCGCGGTGCTCGTGACGATTCACGAGTACGGGCATTTCTGGATGGCGCGGCGGCTGGGCATCCAGGTGCAGCGGTTCTCGGTCGGCTTCGGCAAGCCGCTCTGGATGCGCACCGGGGCCGACGGCACCGAGTACGCGCTGGCCGCCATCCCGGTCGGCGGCTACGTGAGCTTCGCGGACCCGGAGGGGCCGCTCACCCCGGAGCAGCTCGCGCGCTCCTACAACCACCGGCCGCCGCTGCAGCGCATCCTCGTGCTGCTCGCCGGTCCGGTCGCGAACTTCCTGTTCGCCGTGCTGGTGTACTGGGTGCTGCTGGTCGCCGGGACGCCGGCCCTCACGCCCGTGCTCGGGAGCATCCTGCCCGACACGCCGGCCGCCCGCGCGGGCCTGCGCGACGGCGACCGCATCGTCGCGGTCGGCGACGAGGCCGTGCAGACGCGCGAGGGCGCCGTGATCGCGATCCTCGACCGCGTCATCGCCGGGGAATCCGTGCCGATCGACGTGCGCGCCGCGGACGGCGCCGAGCGCGAGACGACACTCGAGATCGAGGGCGACCGGCGGGCACTGACCGAGCCGGGAGCGCTGCTGACGGGGCTCGGGTTCGACTGGTGGTTCCCGACGGTCCCGGCCGAGGTCGGCCAGATGGTCGCGGGCGGGCCGGCCGAGCGGGCGGGCCTGCGCGCGGGCGACCGCATCGTCGCCGTGGACGGCCGGCCGACCCCCGATTTCCGTGCGCTGGTCGCCGCCGTCCAGCCCAACCCGGGCAAGACCCTGCGTTTCACGATCGAGCGCGCGGGCGAGCGCCTGGAGCAGCCGATCGAGGTCGAGGGCCAGCGCGACCGGGACCGCCTCGTGGGGCGCATCGGCGTGCAGCCGCCGCCCGGGCCGCCGATCCCTGCGTCCATGCGCACCGTGGAGCGTTATGGGCCCGTCGCGGCGGTGGGTCCGGCGGTCGCCCGGACCTGGTCGATGTCGGTGCTGACCGTGCGCATGATCGGCAAGCTGCTGGTCGGCGAGGTCTCGGTCAAGAACCTGAGCGGCCCGATCAGCATCGCGGAAGTCGCCGGATTCAGCCTGCGACAGGGCATACTGTCGTTCCTGACCACCCTGGGGCTGCTGAGCGTGAGCCTGTTCGTCCTCAACCTGCTGCCGATTCCCATCCTGGACGGCGGCCAGATCGTCTTCAGGCTCGCCGAGCTGGTGAAGGGGCGTCCGTTGTCGGAGCGCGCCCAGGCCGTGGGCCAGCAGGTCGGCCTCGTGCTGCTGCTGGTGCTCATGAGTTTCGCCTTCTACAACGACCTCACCCGGTTGTTCAGCTGAGCCGCCCCACATGCGCCTGAAGTTCGCGGCCGCCATCCCGGCCCTGCTCGCCGTACCCGCCGTGCTGCTCGCCCAGACCGAGTCGGGCGAATTCACCGTGGGCGACATCCGCATCGAGGGCCTGCAGCGCATCACCGAGGGCACGGTCTACAACTACCTGCCGGTGAACATCGGCGACCGCCTCGACCAGCGCCGGGTCGACGAGGCGCTGCGCGCCCTGTACGCCACAGGCTTCTTCCGCGACGTGGAGATCCGCCGCGACGGCGGCACGCTGGTGATCGCCGTGCTCGAGCGCCCGTCGATCGAGAGCTTCACGATCGCGGGCAACAAGGACATCAAGACCGAGGACCTCGAGAAGTCGCTGCGCAACGTCGGCCTCGCCAAGGGCAAGACGTACAACCAGTCGACGCTCGACGAGGTCAAGCGCTACCTCACCGACCAGTACTACTCGCGCGGCAAGTACGGGGTGCAGGTCGATACCAAGGTCGAGGAAGTGACGGGCAACCGCGTGAAGATCGCGGTCGACATCGTCGAGGGCAAGCGCTCGAAGATCCGCCAGATCAACATCGTCGGCAACGAGGCCTTCGCGGACGACGAACTGCTCGAGGAGTTCAAGCTCCGCACGCCGAACTGGCTGTCGTGGTACCGCCAGGACGACCGCTACTCGCGCGAGGAGCTGTCGGGCGACATCGAGAAGCTGCGCTCGCACTACCTCGACCGCGGCTACGCGAACATGGACGTCGAGTCCTCGCAGGTCGCGATCTCCCCGGACCGGCAGGACATCTTCATCACGCTGAACGTGAAGGAAGGACAGGTCTACCGCATCTCGGACGTGAAGATCGCGGGCAACCTCGTCGTTCCGGAGGAGGACCTGCGCGCGCTGGTGCAGGTGCACGAGGGCGACATCTTCTCGCGCAAGCTGGTCACCAGCACGACCGAGCTGATGGCGCTGCGCCTCGGCCAGGACGGCTACGCGTTCGCGAAGATCGACCCCGTGCCGAAGGAGAACGAGGAGACGAAGGAGATCGAACTCACCTTCCTCGTCGACCCGGGCAACCGGGCCTACGTCCGCCACATCAATTTCAACGGCACGACGGGCATCAACGACGACGTCATGCGCCGCGAGATGCGGCAGATGGAGGGCGGCTACCTCTCGAACGCCTCGGTCGAGCGCTCCAAGCAGCGCCTGCAGCGCCTGCCGTTCATCGAGAAGGTCGAGGTCGAGACCGAGCCGGTCCCGGGCACCCCGGACCTCGTCGACGTGAACTACACGATCAAGGAAGGCCTGCCGGGCCAGTTCAGCGGCGGCGTCGGCTACTCGGCGTCGCAGTCGATCCTGCTGAACGGCAGCTTCGTGCACAGCAACTTCATGGGCACGGGCAACCGCGTGGCGGCGGAGATCAACGCCGGCCAGTACAGCAAGGTGTTCAGTCTCTCGCACACCGACCCGTACACGACGGTGGACGGCGTCTCGCGCACGATCGCGGGCACCTACCGCAGCATCAGCCAGTTCACCAGTTCCGCCTCGGACTTCAAGACCGAGACGGGCACGCTGTCGGTGGACTACGGCTGGCCGATCTCGGAGTTCCAGTCGGTGCGCATCGGCATGGCGGCGCAGATCTCCGACCTGTTCACCGACCCGAACAACAGCGCGGACGAGGCGACCTACTGGGTGCAGAACAACGGAAACCCGTACGTCGAGCGCGACGTGGCCGGCGTGCCGCCGATCCTCTTCACCTACTACGGCACCAAGTTCAACACCTTCGAACTGTCGGCCGGCTGGGCCTACGACTCGCGCAATCGCGCGCTGTTCGCGGACCGCGGCTCGCGCCACCGCATCGGCCTCAGCTACACCGTGCCCGGCAGCGACGTCGAGTTCGCGACCTTCAACTACGACTAGCTGCAGTTCATCCCGATCTCGAAGTGGTTCACGCTGATGGCGAACACCGAGATCGGCTACGGCAAGGCGCTCGGCGACACGACGTCGCTGCCGCCGTACCGCAACTTCTTCGGCGGCGGCCCCGACACGGTGCGCGGCTACCGGGAGAGCCGGCTCGGCCCGAAGGACTCCTTCGGCAATCCCTACGGCGGCAACATGAAGCTGGCCAGCCAGATCGAACTGCTGCTTCCGATGCCAGAAAAGTGGCGTAACACCGCGAGATTCAGCGCATTTTTCGACGTCGGCGGCATCTTCTCGGACGAGGACATCCCCTTCGTCGGCCGTGACGGCACGACGCCGGTCGAGTACGATTTCTCGTTTGATAAACTGCGCTATTCGACGGGCGTGGCGGTCCAGTGGCTGGCCCCGCTCGGCGTCTTCCGCTTCAGCTACGCGGTGCCGCTCAATGCCTTCAAGGGCAACGCCATCGAGTACAAGGACGAGGTGGAAGGGTTCCAGTTCTCCATCGGCCAGGCATTCTGAGGTGTCCCGCTCCATGCGTATCAAGACCGCCATGCTCGCTCTCGTGACGCTCGCCGCCAGCGCGATGCCGCTCGCCCCGGCGTACGCCCAGGCCAAGATCGGCGTCGTGAACGTCGCGCGGCTGCTGCAGGAGGCCCCGCAGGCGCAGGCGGCGTCGGCGGCGCTCGAGAACGAGTTCGCCGCGCGCCGGCGCGACCTCGAGGCCACCCAGCGCGACCTCAAGGCCAAGGAGGACAAGCTCGCGAAGGACGGCGCGACCATGGCCGAGGCCGATCGCCGCAACCAGGAAAAGACGCTGCGCGACGGGCAGCGCGACCTCGCGCGCAAGCAGAACGAGTTCCTCGAGGACCTCAACGTCCGCCGCAACGAAGCCCTCGGCCAGTTGCAGCGTACCGTGCTGCAGGAAGTGCAGAACTACGCCCGGACCGCCGGCCTCGACCTCGTGATCGCCGATCCGCTGTACGCCAGCCCCACGGTGGACATCACCGCGCCCGTGCTCACGGCGCTGCAGGCGAAGAGCGGCAAGGCGCCGGCGAAGCCCTGAGCCCGGTGAGGCCAGCGCCCGTGGCGGTGCGCCTCGCCGAACTGGCGGTCCGCTTCGGCTGCGAGCTGAGGGGCGATCCGGACGCAATCGTCCGGCGCGTCGCGTCGCTTGGCGAGGCGACGCCGGACGCGCTGTCCTTCCTCGCCAACCCGAAATACCTCAGGCACCTGCGCGACACCCGCGCGGGCGCCGTCGTGATCGACGCGGCGAGCGCCCCGGCCTGCCCGGTGCCCGCGCTGGTGGCCGCGAACCCCTATGCCGCCTACGCACGCATGGCGCAGGTGCTGCACCCGGAACCCCCGTTCGCCGGCGGCGTGCACGCGAGCGCCGTCGTCGAGGCGGGGGCGCAGGTCGATCCCACGGCGTGGATCGCGGCCGGTGCCTACGTCGGGTCCGGGGCCTGCATCGGCCCGCGCACCTTCGTCGGCCTCGGCTGCGTGGTGCTGGACGAGGCGGTCGTCGGCGCGGACTGCCGGCTCGTGGCCCGCGTGACGATCTGCCGGGGCGTGCGCATCGGCGCGCGCTGCGTCTTCGCGCCCGGGGCCGTGATCGGCGCCGACGGTTTCGGCCACGCCCCGGATAGGGACGGGTACGTCAAGATTCCGCAGGTCGGGTCCGTGGTGATCGGCGACGACGTGGACGTGGGCGCCAACACCACCATCGACCGCGGCACGATCGGCGACACCGTGATCGAGGAGGGCGTCCGGATCGACAACCTCTGCATGGTGGCGCACAACGTCCGCATCGGCGCGCACACGGTGATGGCCGCGATGGTCGGCATCGCGGGCAGTTCCAGCGTCGGGCGCCGCTGCATGCTCGGCGGGCAGGTCGGCGTGGTCGGCCACGTCTCGATCTGCGACAACGTCGCGCTGACCGGCAAGACGATGGTCAGCCGCTCCATCACACGGCCGGGGGTGTATTCGGGTAACCTGCCGGCGGACGAGGCGCGCAGCTTCCGGCGCAACAGCGCCCGTTTCCGCAAGCTCGACGAACTCGCCCGGCGCGTACGCCGGCTCGAGGGCGGCGCGGCCGGGCCCGCAGAGGACGACGACGATGAGTGACACCGGCTTCGGCATCGACGAGATCATGCGGCGGCTGCCGCACCGCTACCCGATGCTGCTCGTGGATCGCGTGCTCGAATGCCACCCGGGCGAGCGCATCACCGCGCTCAAGAACGTGACCGTCAACGAGGAGTTCTTCACCGGCCACTTTCCCGGCCGTCCGGTCATGCCCGGCGTGCTGATGCTGGAGGCGCTGGCGCAGGCCGCGGGCATCCTGTGCTTCGTGACGGCAGGCGTCTACCCGGACGAGAACGTGAAGTTCTACTTCGCCGGGATCGACAAGGCGCGCTTCCGCCGCCCCGTGCTGCCGGGCGACCAGCTGGTCCTGAAGGCCACGCTCGAGCGGCGCATCCGCACCATCTGGAAGTTCTCGGTCGTGGCCGAGGTCGGCGGCGAGGAAGCCTGCTCCGCCGAGATGATGGTGATGCCGGGCTGAGGCCCGGCCGGCGGAACCTGAGAGGAGAGGCAGCATGCCCAGCGTGATTCACCCGACGGCGCTCGTCGCCCCGGACGCCGTCATCGGCGACGACGTGGAGATCGGCGCCTACGCCGTCGTGCAGTCCGGCGTGGAGATCGGGGCGCGGACCGTGATCGGGCCGCACGCCGTGATCGCCGGGCCGACGAAACTCGGCGAGGACAACCGCGTCCACCAGTTCGCGTCGGTCGGCGACGCGCCGCAGGACAAGAAGTACAAGGGCGAGCCGACCCGGCTCGAGATCGGGCACCGCAACGTGATCCGCGAGTTCGTCACGCTCAACCGCGGCACGACCAAGGACCAGGGCGTGACGCGCATCGGCGACGACAACCTGTTCATGGCCTACACGCACGTCGCGCACGACTGCGTGGTGGGCAACCAGTGCGTCCTCGCCAACTGCGCGACGCTCGGCGGGCACGTGCAGCTCGGCGACTGGGTGATCATGGCCGGCTTCTCGGCCATCCACCAGTTCTGCAAGGTCGGTGCGCACGCCTTCCTCGCCAACAACACCGCCGTGACGCGCGACGTGCCGCCCTACGTGATGGCGGTGGGGCAGCCGGCGACGCCGCACAGCGTCAACGCCGAGGGCCTCAAGCGGCGTGGATTCACGCCGGAGCAGATCCGCAACATCCGCAACGCGTACCGCGTGCTGTACCGCTCCGGGCTCAAGCTCGCCGAGGCCGAGGTCCGGCTCAAGGAAATGGCCCGGGAGCACCCGGAGATCCAGCCGCTGGTCGATTTCATCCCGGCGTCGACGCGCAGCCTCGTGCGCTGAGCGGGCGGAGCCGGCGTGGCCAGCGCGGTGACCGGCACGCCCGCGATCGGCCTCGTGGCGGGCGAGGCCTCGGGCGACAACCTCGGTGCCGCGCTGGTGCGGGACCTGCAGGTCCGCCTGCCCGGTGCGCGCTGCTTTGGCGTCGCCGGCCCGCGCATGCAGGAGGCCGGCTGCGAGGCCTGGTTCGCCTCCGACGAACTCGCCGTCATGGGACTGGCGGAAATCCTGCGCCACCTGCCGCGTCTGTTGCGCCTGCGGCGGGCGCTGGTGGCGCGCCTGCTCGCGGCGCGTCCGGACGCGTTCGTCGGCATCGACTCCCCGGAGTTCAACCTGCGCGTGGCGCGGCAGCTGAAGGCGGCCGGCCTGCCGACGGTGCAGTACGTCAGCCCGCAGGTCTGGGCGTGGCGGCCGGGGCGGGTGCGCACCATCGGCCAGTCGGTCGACCTCGTGCTGTGCCTGCTGCCGTTCGAGAGCCGCTTCTACGACCGCCACCAGGTGCGCGCGGTGTTCGTCGGGCATCCGCTCGCCGACCGCATCCCGCTCGTCTCCGATCCGCTGCCCGCGCGGGCCGCACTCGGCCTGTCGCCCGGGGCGGAGGTCGTCGCCGTGCTGCCCGGCAGCCGCGGCGGCGAGGTCGCGCAGCTCGGCGAGCCGTTCGCGGCGACCCTCGCCTGGCTGCGCGCGCAGCGCCCGCGGCTCGAGTTCGTCGCGCCGATGGCCAATGCACACGCTCGCCGGCTGTTCGAGGCGGCGCTCGCGGCGCGGGCGCCCGGCCTGGAGGTGCGCCTGGTCGACGGCCGCGCGCAGGAGGCGCTCGCCGCCGCCGACGCGGTGCTGGTCGCCTCGGGCACGGCCACGCTCGAGACCACCCTGGTCAAGCGCCCGATGGTGGTCGCGTACCGCGTCGCGCCGCTCACCGGCTGGCTGCTGCGCGAGATGGGCCTCGTGAAGACCGAGCACTTCTCGCAGCCCAACCTGCTGGCCGGCCGCGCGCTGGTGCCGGAGTTCTTCCAGGAGCAGGTGCGGCCCGAGACGCTCGGCCCCGCCGTGCTCGCGCAGCTCGAGCGGCCCGACCGGGCCGGGCTCGTGGCCGAGTTCACCGCGATCCACGAATCGCTGCGCCGCGGCGCCAGTGCGCGCGCGGCCGAGGCCATCGCCGCACTGCTCGACGAGCGCGGTCGCCGCCCATGAGGCCTGCGGCGCAGGGCCAGGCCGGTTTCGACTGGGGCAGGGCCGGACTGACCGCCGGCGTCGACGAGGCCGGGCGCGGCCCGCTCGCGGGGCCCGTCTGCGCCGCCGCCGTGATCCTCGATCCGTCGCGACCGGTCGCCGGGATCGGCGACTCCAAGGCGCTCGCGCCGGCGCGCCGTGCGGCGCTGGCGGTCGAGATCCGCGCGCGCTGCGTGGCATTCGGGCTCGGCTGGGCGGAGCCCGAGGAGATCGACCGGGTCAACATCCTGCAGGCGACGTTCCTCGCGATGCGGCGCGCACTGGCCGGGCTCGGACAGTCGCCGGATCACGTCGTCGTGGACGGCAACCGCTGCCCGAACCTCGACGGCCTCGGCCTGCGCTGCACGCTCGAGGCCGTCGTCGGCGGCGACGCGCGGGTCGAGTGCGTCGGCGCGGCCAGCATCCTCGCCAAGGTCGCCCGCGACGAGCTCATGGTCGAACTCGACCGCCGGTACCCCGGCTACGGCTTCGCGGGCCACAAGGGCTATCCGACGGCCGCGCACGTCGCGGCCCTGCGCCGGCTCGGTCCCTCGCCGGTGCACCGGCGCAGCTTCGGCCCGGTACAATCGTGCCTTCCCCGCTGAGTCCCACCGCGATGGCGCAGTTCGTCCATCTACGCGTCCACACCGAGTACTCGCTCGTCGACAGCGTGCTGCGCATCGAGAGCGAGAAGAAGGACGACGGCACGCTGGTGCGCGAGGGACTCGTGGACGCCGTGGCGCGCCTGGGAATGCCGGCGGTCGCGGTCACCGACCACGCCAACCTGTTCGCGCTCGTGAAGTTCTACAAGGCGGCGCAGGGCCGCGGCATCAAGCCGCTGGTCGGCGTCGACCTGCTGGTGCGCGAGGACTCCGAGCGCGACGAGCCGCACCGACTGGTGCTGATGTGCCAGAACGAGCGCGGCTACCAGAACCTCACCCGACTCGTCACCCGCGGCTACCTCGAGGGGCAGGGACGTTTCGGGCCCACGGTGGCGCGGGCCTGGCTGGACGCCGACAGCACGGCCGGACTGGTGGCGCTGTCCGGCGCCCGGGAGGGCGACGTCGGTCGCCTGCTGCACGCCGGCCACGAGGCGGAGGCGCGCCGTGCGCTCGACGCCTGGCTGGAGCTGTTCGGCGACCGCTATTACCTCGAACTGCAGCGCACGGGCCGGCCCGGCGAGGAGGAGTGCATCGCCGGGTCGCTGCAGCTGGCGGTGACCCGGGGCGTGCCCGTGGTCGCCACCAACGACGTGCGCTTCCTGCGCCGCGACGACTTCGAGTCGCACGAGGCGCGCGTCTGCATCCAGGAAGGCTCGCTGCTCGCGGACGCCGCGCGTCCGCGCCGCTACAGCGAGGAGCAGTTCCTGCGCTCGCCCGGGGAGATGGCGGCGCTGTTCGACGACCTGCCCGAGGCGCTCGAGAACACGGTCGAGCTCGCGCGACGGCTCAACCTCGTCGTGCGGCTCGGCAAGCCGTCGCTGCCCGCCTATCCGGTCCCGCAGGGCCAGACCACCGACGGCCACCTGCGCGAGGAATCGGCCGCGGGCCTCGAGCGCCGCATGGTGCAGCTCGAGGCGGTGCCGGGCACGCCGCCCATCGACCGGGAAGCCTATCGCAGGCGCCTCGCCATCGAGCTCGACGTGATCTGCCAGATGGGCTTCGCCGGCTACTTCCTGATCGTGGCCGACTTCATCCGCTGGGCCCGCGGCAACGGCGTGCCGGTCGGCCCGGGACGCGGCTCCGGCGCCGGGTCGATCGTCGCCTTCGCGCTCGGCATCACCGACCTCGACCCGATCCGCTACGACCTGCTGTTCGAACGCTTCCTCAATCCCGAGCGCGTCTCGATGCCGGACTTCGACGTGGACTTCTGCATGGAAGGCCGCGACCGGGTGATCGACTACGTCGCCGAGCGCTACGGGCGCGAGCGCGTCTCCCAGATCATCACCTACGGCACCATGGCGGCCAAGGCGGTGGTTCGCGACGTCGCCCGCGTGCTCGGCCTGAGCTACGGCTTCGCCGACAGCATCGCCAAGCTGATCCCGTTCGAGCTCGGCATCACGCTCGACGACGCGCTCGCGAAGGAAGAGGAGCTCCGTCGCCGCTACCGCGACGAGGACGACGTGCGCGCGGTCATCGACCTGGCCCGCTCGCTCGAAGGACTGGTGCGCAGCGCCGGCACGCATGCCGGCGGCGTGGTGATCGCGCCGTCCGTGCTCACCGACTTCGCTCCGCTCTACTGCGAAGAGGGCAGTGCGAGCACCGTCACCCAGTTCGACAAGGACGACGTCGAGGCCGCGGGGCTCGTGAAGTTCGACTTCCTCGGCCTGCGCACGCTCACCATCATCGACTGGGCGCTGCGCACGATCAACGCCCAGCGCGCGGACGCCGGCGAGCCGCCGCTCGACCTCGCCTCGATGCCGATGGACGACCCGGACACCTACCGGCTGCTGAAGCGCTGCGAGACGACTGCGGTGTTCCAGCTCGAGTCGCGCGGCATGAAGGACCTCATCAAGCGCCTGCAGCCGGACACCTTCGAGGACATCGTCGCGCTGGTGGCGCTGTTCCGCCCGGGCCCGCTGCAGTCGGGCATGGTGGAAGACTTCATCGCGCGCAAGCACGGCCGCACCGGCGGGCAGATCGACTACCTGCATCCGGAGCTGCAGCCGGTGCTGTTCCCCACCTACGGCGTCATCCTGTACCAGGAGCAGGTGATGCAGATCGCGCAGGTGCTCGCGGGCTACACGCTCGGCGGCGCCGACCTGCTGCGCCGCGCGATGGGCAAGAAGAAGCCCGAGGAGATGGCCAAGCAGCGCTCGATCTTCGTCGAGGGCGCGACCGGGCGCGGTGTGCAGGAGCGGGTCGCGGCGCACATCTTCGACCTGATGGAGAAGTTCGCCGGCTACGGCTTCAACAAGTCGCACTCGGCGGCGTATGCGGTGCTGTCGTACCAGACGGCCTGGCTCAAGGCGCACCACCCGTCGGCCTTCATGGCCGCGGTGCTCTCCTCGGACATGGACAAGACCGACAAGGTCGTGACCCTGATCGACGAGTGCAACCGCATGGGCCTGCAGGTCGAGGCGCCGGACGTGAACGCCTCGCACTACATGTTCACGGTCTCCGGGGCGAAGTCGATCCGCTACGGCCTCGGCGCGAGCAAGGGCGTCGGCCAGGCCGCCGTGGAGAACATGCTGGCGGAGCGCACGGCCGGCGGCCCG
The DNA here is from genome assembly GCA_052035645.1 of Pseudomonadota bacterium. Classification (GTDB taxonomy): domain Bacteria; phylum Pseudomonadota; class Gammaproteobacteria; order Steroidobacterales; family Steroidobacteraceae; genus RPQJ01. The sequence goes on along the minus strand of JBPOHK010000004.1, from coordinate 72,589 downwards.
TTCCGCGACATCCGCGACCTGTGCCGTCGGCTCGACCTCAACAAGGTCAACCGGCGCGTGCTCGAGGCGCTGATCCGCGCCGGCGCCCTCGACGGCCTCGGCGCGAACCGCGCCACGCTGATGCACCGGCTGCCCGCGGCGATCCAGGCCGCGGACCAGACCACGCGGGCGCGCGAGGCCGGCCAGACCGACCTGTTCGGACTGGCCGAGCCGGGGCCGGGCGACGGCGGCGAGGACGCCGCGCGCGAACTGCAGGAGAGCGTCCCCGACTGGAGCGAGGCGGTGCGCCTCGCGGGCGAGCGCGAGACGCTGGGCCTGTTCCTGACCGGGCACCCGATCACCGAGTACGAGCGCGAGCTGCGCCCGATCACGAGCGGACGCATCGTCGACATCGGCGGCGCGAAGCCGGTCGGCGCTGGCGAGGGCAATCCCTGGAAGACGCCCGGCCGCAACGTCACGGTCGCGGGGCTCGTGCTCGAGGTGCGCAAGCGCGCCGGCCGCACCAGCTTCATCCTCGACGACCGCAGCGGCCGCCTCGAGGTGACGATGTTCGAGGACGTCTACCAGCAGTACCGCGCGCTGGTCGCGAAGGACGCGATCCTCGTCGTCGACGGCAGCCTGCGCTGGGACGACTTCATCGACGACTGGCGCCTCTCGGCGAAGAAGATCCTCGACGTGGACCAGGCGCGCGAGCAGTACGCGCGCCGGCTCGTGCTGCGCTGGCCGGCGACCGCGCGCAACGGCGACGCGCACCGGCTCGTGTCGGCGATCGAGCAGGCGCTGCGCCCCTCGCAGGGCGGGCGCTGCTCGGTGGTCGTGCGCTACGCGAGCGACGACGCGTCGGCAATCGTGCAGTTCGGCGAGGACTGGCGGGTGCGGCCGTCGCGCGAGCTCATCGAGCGCCTCGGCACGCTGGTCGGGCCCGGGGGCGTCGAGCTGATGTACGCGCCGCGCGTCGAGGGCTGAGTCCTGCGGCCCTCCACGACGACCCCGTTGAGAATACGCATATGGTTCTCATTTGGACTCATGCTAGCTTCTTCCGGCCACCACATTTCCGGGGATGCCACATGAACAAGGGTCTGGTTTTCGTTTGCGCGGCGGCTGCCGCACTCGTCTCTGCCGTTCCTGCGTCGGCGCAGTCCGTCGAGGGCGTGACCGTCGAAGCGGCGCGCGTCATCGAGGTCGGCCGCACCGCATACGGCGCGCCCGAGCAGATCATCTCGCTGCGTCGCGGCGTCAGCTACAAGGATCTCAACCTGAAGACGCCGGAAGGCCGTGCGGCGATGGAAGCGCGCATCAAGGACACGGCGACCAACCTGTGCAAGGAACTCGACAAGATGTATCCGCTGCAGGACCCGAAGAAGGCCGACTGCGTGCGCGATGCCATCCGCGAGGCCATGGCGGAAGTCGAGAAGCTCTCGAAGTAGCCTCCCGATCGCACGCGATCCGGGCGTCGTCCGCCCGGGCGACGCCCGAGATCCACGCGAGAGGCGGCGGGCGGACGCCTTCGGTCCGGTGCCCGCGGAACGGTACTCGCGCGGCGCAGTGTCCCGGCCGGCTCCGGGGCGGGATTTGCGCGCCGCGTCCGGCTGCGGCATTCTCCGCGCCCTATGCCATTGAGTTTCCTCGACTTCGAGCAGCCGATCGCCGAGCTCGAGGCCAAGATCGACGAATTGCGGTTCGTCTCCTCCGACGCCGAGGTCAACGTCGGCGAGGAGATCGCGCGCCTGCGCGCCAAGCGCCGCGCCCTCACCACCAGCATCTTCGCAAGTCTCAGCCCCTGGCAGGTGGCCCAGCTCGCCCGCCACCCGCAGCGTCCCTACACGCTCGACTACGCGGCGATGATCTTCGACGAGTTCCACGAACTGCACGGCGACCGGATGTACGCCGACGACGCAGCGATCGTCGGCGGCCTCGCCCGGCTCGAGGGCCGCTCGGTCATGCTGATCGGGCACCAGAAGGGCCGCGACACCAAGGAGCGCGTGCGGCGCAACTACGGCATGCCCAAGCCCGAGGGGTACCGCAAGGCGCTGCGGCTGATGAAGATGGCCGAACGCTTCGAGGTGCCGGTCGTCACGCTGGTGGACACGCCCGGGGCCTACCCGGGGGTCGGCTCCGAGGAACGCAACCAGAGCGAGGCGATCGCGCGCAACCTGTTCGAGATGGCGACGCTGCGCGTGCCCGTCGTCACCGCCGTCATCGGCGAGGGCGGCTCGGGCGGGGCGCTGGCGATCGGCGTGTGCGACCGGCTCGTCATGCTGCAGTACAGCGTCTATTCGGTGATCTCGCCGGAGGGCTGCGCGTCGATCCTCTGGAAGAGCGCCGACAAGAAGGAACTCGCGGCCGAGGCGATGGGCATCACGGCCGAGCGCCTCGACAAGCTCGGGCTCGTCGACGAGATCCTGCGCGAGCCGCTCGGCGGCGCCCACCGCGACCCGCAGGCGATGGCGGACGCGCTGAAGGCGGCGCTGCTCAAGCACCTCGGGCAGCTCGAGGGCCTGACGTCGGACCAGCTCGTCGAGCAGCGCCACGCCCGCCAGCGCGCGCAGGGCGTGTACCGCTCGGGCTGACGGGGCCCGGGTGACGTTCACGCCCGGACGGCTCCTCGGCGCGCTCGGGCACATCCTCGCCGGGGCGCAGGATCCGCCGGTCACCGGCCTGTGCGTGGCCCTGAGCGGCGGCCTCGACTCCACCGTGCTGCTGACGGCGCTCGCCGGTCTGCGTCGCGAAGGCCGCCTCGGCTGGCCGCTGCGCGCCTGCCACGTCGACCATGCGCTGCACCCGGACTCGGCGGACTGGGCGTCGGCCTGTGCCCGGCTCGCCGCTACGCTGGACGTCTCCCTGCAGGCGGCGACGGTCGACGCGCGTCCCGCGCCGGGCGAAAGCCCCGAGGCCGCCGCACGCTCGGCGCGCTATGCGGCGCTGCGCGACGCGCTGGCGCCGGGCGAGGTCCTGCTCACCGCGCACCATGCCGACGACCAGTGGGAGACGATCCTGCTGCAGTCGCTGCGCGGGGGAGGGCTGCAGGCGGTCGCCGGCATGCCGCCGCTGCGACGGTTCGGCGCAGGCTGGCACGCCCGACCTCTGCTGCCGATCCCGCGCGAGGCGCTGCACGCCTGGGCCGTGGCTGGTGGAGTGCGCTGGCTGGAGGACCCCTCGAACCGGGATCCGGCCTTCGACCGCAATTACCTGCGCCAGGCGGTGCTCCCCGCCCTGCGGACCCGCTGGCCGGCGGCAGCCCGCGCGGCCGGGCGCATCGCGGGTTTCGCGCAGGAGGCACTGGCGCTCGAGCGCGAGACCGCCGCGGCCGACCTCGCCACCGCGCGCGAGGGCCTCGCCCTGCGCCTGGCGGCGCTGCGGGAGCTGCCGGCCGCACGCCAGCGCTTCCTCCTGCGTGCCTGGCTGCAGTCGCTGCGCCTGCCGGTGCCGCCGGCACGCACGCTCGAGGCGCTGATGCACGACGTGCGCGCGGCGGCGGCGGATCGCGTGCCCGAGACCCGCTGGCCGGGCGCCGTGGTGCGCCGCTATCGCGATCGCCTGCACGCCGAGCCGGCGCACGGGCAGGCGCTGCGCGAGGGCCCATGGTGGCTGGCGCAGGACGCGACGTGGCCGCTCGACGGCGAGGCCCGGCTGGAACGGGTCGCCGCGACGGGTGAGGGGCTCAGCCAGGCGCGCAGCCCGGCCCGCGTGCAGGTGGTCCTGCGTCCGCCCGGCGCGGCGTTCGCGCCCGCAGGCTCAGCACACCGGCGGCCGTTGCGCAAGTGGTTCCAGGAACAGGGCGTGCTTCCCTGGCGGCGCGCGGCGATCCCGCTGCTCTGCGCGGACGGCGAAATCGTCGCCGTCGGCGACCTCGCCTGCGCCGCAGCGTACGCCGCGCAGCCCGGCGAGCCGTCCTGGCGCATCGCCTGGCGCGGCCGGCCGCTCGTGACCGAGGCCGAGGCGCTCGCATTCAACTGGCGGGACCACCCCCCGTTCACGTAGACTGTCCTCCCGTCGTGCAATCCCTGCGACGGTGGCTCCCATGACCAAATTCATCTGCGTGACCGGCGGTGTCGTTTCCTCGCTGGGCAAAGGCATTGCAGCCGCCTCGCTCGGCGCGATCCTCGAGGCCCGCGGCCTCAAGGTCGCGATGGTCAAGCTCGACCCGTACATCAACGTCGACCCCGGCACCATGAGCCCGTTCCAGCACGGCGAGGTGTTCGTCACCGACGACGGCACCGAGACCGACCTCGACCTCGGCCACTACGAGCGCTACGTGCGCACCACCACCGGCCGCAACAGCAACTTCACGACCGGGCGCATCTACGAGCGCGTCATCGCCAAGGAGCGCCGCGGCGACTACCTCGGCGCCACGGTGCAGGTCATCCCGCACATCACGGACGAGATCAAGCAGTGCATCCGCCTCGGCGCCGGCGAGGCCGACGTCTGCATGGTGGAGATCGGCGGCACGGTCGGCGACATCGAGTCCCTGCCGTTCCTCGAGGCCATCCGCCAGCTGGGCGTGGAGATGGGCCGCAACAACGTGCTGTACATGCACCTGACGCTGATTCCCTACATCGCCACCTCGGGCGAGATCAAGACCAAGCCCACCCAGCACTCGGTGAAGGAGCTGCGCTCGATCGGCATCCAGCCCGACGTGCTGCTGTGCCGCTGCAAGGATCCGCTGCCGCCCGAGCAGCGGCGCAAGATCGCGCTGTTCACCAACGTCGAGGAGCGCGCGGTGTTCTCGGCGGTGGACGCCGACGACATCTACAAGATCCCCTCGCTGCTGCACGAGCAGCGGCTCGACGAGATCGTCTGCGAGAAGCTCGGCCTGCAGGTGGCGCCGGCCGATCTCAAGGAGTGGCAGCAGGTCGTGGCCGCCAAGGGCAACCCCGACCTCTCGATCAACCTCGCGATGGTCGGCAAGTACGTCAACCTCAAGGACGCCTACATCTCGCTCAACGAGGCGCTGATCCACGCGGGCCTGCGCACGCGCACCCGCGTCAACATCGACCACATCGAGGCGACGGACATCGAGAAGAACGGCCCGGCCTGCCTCGCCGGCATGGACGCCATCCTGGTGCCCGGCGGCTTCGGCGAGCGCGGCATCGAGGGCAAGATCCAGGCGGTACGTTACGCGCGCGAGCACGGGATCCCGTACCTCGGCATCTGCCTCGGCATGCAGCTCGCGATCATCGAGTACGCTCGCCACGTGGCCGGACTCGAGGGCGCGCACAGCACGGAGTTCAACAAGCAGTCGCCGCACCCGGTCATCGCGCTCATCACCGAGTGGCAGGACCAGAAGGGCACGCTCGAGTCGCGCAGCGAGGTCTCGAACCTCGGCGGCACGATGCGCCTCGGCGCGCAGGAAGTGCGCATCTCGCACGGCTCGCGCGCGCACGCGGTCTACGGCGCCGACGTGATCCGCGAGCGCCACCGCCACCGCTTCGAATTCAACAACAACTACCTGCAGCGCCTGATGAACGCGGGCCTGCGCTTCTCGGGCTTCTCGCGCGACGGACTGGTCGAGATCGTCGAGCTGCCGAACCACCCGTTCTTCGTGGCCAGCCAGTACCACCCCGAGTTCCGCTCGACGCCGCGCGACGGCCACCCGCTGTTCACCGGCTTCATCCGCGCCGCCCGCGAGTACCGGTCGGCACAGCTGCCGGCGGCCGCCGGCGCATGAAGCTCTGCGGCTTCGAGGCCGGGCTCGACCGGCCGTTCTTCCTGATCGCCGGCCCGTGCGTCGTCGAGAGCGAGGCCCTGGTGCTCGACACCGCCGGGCGCATGCAGGAGATCACGTCCCGCCTCGGCATTCCGTACATCTTCATGGCGTCCTACGACAAGGCGAACCGGTCCTCGGGCAAGAGCTTCCGCGGCCCCGGCATCGAGGCGGGCCTGCGGATCCTCTCCGAGGTGAAGCGCCAGCTCGGACTGCCGGTGCTCACCGACGTGCACGAGGACACGCCGATGGCCGAGGTCGCGAGCGTCGTCGACGTGCTGCAGACGCCGGCCTTCCTCTGCCGCCAGACCAACTTCATCCTCGCCGCGGCCGGGCAGGGCAAGCCCGTCAACGTCAAGAAGGGCCAGTTCCTCTCGCCGTGGGAGATGCGCAACGTGGTCGAGAAGGCGCGCTCCACCGGCAACGAACAGGTGATGGTCTGCGAGCGCGGCTTCAGCTTCGGCTACAACAATCTCGTGGTCGACATGCGTTCGCTGGCGGTGATGCGCGAGACCGGCGCGCCCGTCGTGTTCGATGCGACGCACTCGGTGCAGCTGCCCGGCGGGCAGGGCACCGCGTCCGGCGGCCAGCGGGAGCACGTGCCGGTGCTGGCGCGCGCCGCCGTCGCGGCCGGCGTCGCCGGCCTGTTCATGGAAACCCACCCCGACCCGTCGCAGGCGCTGTCGGACGGCCCCAACGCCTGGCCGCTCGATCGCATGGCCTCGCTGCTCGAGGTGCTCAAGGAATTGGACGCCGTCGCCAAACGACGGCCATTCGAGGAATCGACACTATGACCCGCATCGTTGACATCCAGGCGCGCGAGATCATGGATTCGCGCGGCAATCCCACGGTCGAAGCCGATGTCCGCCTCGAGGGCGGGATCCTGGGACGTGCGGCCGTGCCGTCGGGCGCGTCGACCGGCACGCGCGAGGCGGTGGAGCTGCGCGACGGCGACAAGTCGCGCTACCTGGGCAAGGGCGTGCGCAAGGCGGTCGCCAACGCGAACGGCGAGCTGCGCACGGCGCTGCTCGGCACGGACGGGCTCGACCAGGCCGCGCTCGACGCGAAGATGATCGCGCTGGACGGCACCGAGACGAAGTCCCGCCTCGGCGCCAACGCACTGCTGGCGATCTCGCTGGCCGCCGCGCACGCCGCGGCGCGCGCGCAGGGCCACGGCCTGTACCGCCGCATCGGCGGCCCGGGACCGAAGGTCATGCCCGTGCCGATGATGAACATCATCAACGGCGGAGCGCACGCCGACAACAGCGTCGACATCCAGGAGTTCATGATCCTGCCGGTCGGCGCGCAGAATTTCGCCGAGGCGCTGCGCTATGGCGCCGAGATCTTCCACACGCTGAAGAAGGTGCTGCACGACCAGGGGCTCGCCACCGCCGTCGGCGACGAGGGCGGCTTCGCGCCGAACCTGCCGTCGAACGAGGCCGCGCTCGAGACCATCCTGCAGGCCGTCGAGCGCGCCGGCTACAGGCCCGGGCGCGACGTCTATCTCGGCCTCGACGTGGCCAGCTCGGAATTCTTCAAGGACGGCCTCTACCACCTCGAGTCCGAGGGACGGCAGTTCACGCCGGCCCAGTTCGTCGACTACCTCGAGGGACTCGCCAACCGCTACCCGATCGTCACGATCGAGGACGGCATGGCCGAGGGGGACTGGGACGGCTGGTCGTTGCTCACCCAGCGCCTCGGCAAGCGCATCCAGCTGGTCGGCGACGACCTGTTCGTCACCAACACGAAGATCCTGCGCGAGGGCATCGCCCGGGGTGTCGCCAACTCGATCCTGATCAAGCCGAACCAGATCGGCACGCTGACCGAGACGCTGGCGGCCATCGACATGGCCGCGACGGCCGGTTACAGCGCGGTCGTCTCGCACCGCTCGGGCGAGACCGAGGACAGCACGATCGCGGACATCGCCGTGGCCACGCGCGCCACGCAGATCAAGACCGGTTCGCTGTGCCGCTCGGACCGCATCGCCAAGTACAACCAGCTGCTGCGCATCGAGGCGGAACTCGGCGCCGACGCCGGTTACGCGGGCGGCGACGCGTTCCCGGTGCCGCTGCCGGTCGCTTGCGCCTGAGCGCCGTGGCGAAAAGGCTGCAATCGGCGTGGATTCTGCTAACCTAGCCCGCCCATGACGATCCGGATCGTTGCGGGCTTCCTCCTGACGGCGCTGCTGGCACTGCAGTACCGCCTGTGGGTGTCGCCCGACGGCATGCGCGAGGTGTGGCGCCTCGAGAAGGCCATCGCCGCCCAGACCGCCGAGAACGACCAGCTCCACGAGCGCAACAGCACGCTGGCCGCCGAGGTACGCGACCTCAAGGAAGGCCGTGCCGCCATCGAGGAACGCGCCCGCACGGACCTCGGCATGGTGGGCGCCAACGAGACCTTCTACCAGGTCGTGCCCCCGGGACCGCTCGAGTCGCCCGTCACGCCCCCCGACCAGCGCACGGCCCAGGCCGACACGCAATGACGGCGGCGGTGCGCCGCTGGGCGATCGTCCCGGCGGCCGGACGCGGGACCCGCTTCGGCGGCCGCCTGCCGAAACAGTACACGCCCCTGCTCGGGCGACCCATGCTGTCCTGGACGCTGCGCGCGCTGCTCGCGGAGCGCGGCATCGCCGGCGTGATGGTGGCGCTCGCGCCGGGCGACCGGCGCTGGTCGCGGCTGCCCGAGGCGCGCGACCCGCGCGTGCTGACCTGCACGGGCGGCGCGGAGCGCGTCGACTCGGTGCGCAGCGCACTCGATGCACTGGCCGGTCGCGCCGACGTGGCCGACTGGGTGCTGGTGCACGATGCGGCCCGCCCTTGCCTGCGCCGTGCGGACCTGCGCGGACTGTTCGCGGCGCTGGCCGCGGACCCCGTCGGCGGACTGCTGGCCGCGCCGGTCGCCGATACGCTGAAGGCGCAGGACGCGGACGGCCGGGTCGCGCGGACCGTGCCGCGCGACGGGACGTGGCGGGCGCTGACCCCGCAGATGTTCCGCTACGGCGTGCTGCGACGGGCGCTGGCCCTGTGCCGGGAGCGCGAGCGCGGCGTGACCGACGAGGCCTCGGCGATCGAGGCGATCGGCCTGCGGCCCCGGCTGGTGCGCGGCCGCGGCGACAACATCAAGGTGACGGGCGCGGAAGACGCCGCGCTGGCGAGCGCGATCCTGCGCGCGAGGGAGTGATCGATGCGGGTGGGACAGGGTTACGACGTGCACGCCTTCGGGCCCGGTGACCACGTCATGCTCGGCGGCGTGCGCATCGCCCACGAGCAGGGCATCCGGGCGCACTCGGACGGCGACGTGCTGCTGCACGCGCTGTGCGACGCGCTGCTCGGCGCCATGGGGCTCGGCGACATCGGCCAGCACTTCCCGGACACCGATCCGCGCTGGAAGGGGGCGGACAGCCGCGTCTTCCTGCGCCACTGCGCCGAGCTGCTGCGCCAGCGCCACTGGCGGCTGGTCAATGCGGACCTCACGGTCGTCGCCGAGGCGCCGCGGCTGGGCAGCCACCGCCCGAAGATGGTGGAGACCATCGCGGCCGACCTCGGTTCGCGGCCGGAGCGCATCAACGTGAAGGCCACGACCCACGAAGGCCTCGGGGCGTTCGGCCGTCGCGAAGGCATCGCCTGCCTGGCGATCGTGCTGCTCGCGCACGCGAGCGACAGCGGGCACGGGCATTGAGCGGCCCGGGCGACGAACGGCGGCCGACGGCGCACGGCGCGCCGCCGGCAACGGGGCGGATCCGGGTCGAGCCGGAGGACTTCCGCGTCGAGGAGATCCTCGGCTTCGCGGCCGACGGAGCGGGCGCGCACGTGCTGCTCACGGTCGAGAAGCGGGACGCGAACACCGGCTGGGTGGCGGGCCAGCTCGCGCGCCAGGCCGGCATCGCGGTGCGCGACGTCGGCTACTCGGGCCACAAGGACCGGCGCGCGGTGACCGTCCAGGCCTACAGCCTGCCCTGGCCGGTCGACCGGCCGCTCGACGCGCTGCGCGAGCTGGCCGGCGAGGGCTATCGCGTGCTCGACGCGGCGCGCCACGGCCGCAAGCTGCGCCCCGGATCGCATCGCGCGAACCGCTTCGCGCTGCTCATCCGCGACCTGCGCGGTGAACGCGACGCGATCGAGCAGTGCCTGCGGCGCATCGCCGCGGAGGGCGTGCCCAACTACTTCGGTCCGCAGCGCTTCGGGCGCGACGGCTCGAACCTGCGGCGCGCCCGCGAGTGGAGCATGGGCGGCCGCGCGCCGCGCGACCGCACCGAGCGGACCTTCGCCCTGTCGGCGGCCCGCAGCCACCTGTTCAACGAGGTGCTGGCCGCCCGCGTGCAGCGCGACGACTGGCGGCGGCCCCTGCCGGGCGAAGCCGTGATCCTCGACGGCAAGCGCAGCTTCTTCGCCGCGCCGGAGGTCGACGACGCCCTGCTCGTGCGCGCAGCCACGCTCGACGTGCATCCGAGCGGGCCGTTGCCGGGACGCGGCGCGAGCCCGGCCACGGGCGAGGCGCTGGCCGTGGAGGGGCGCGCGCTGCTGTCGGAGCCTGCGCTGACGGACCTGCTGCGCGCGCAGGGTCTCGAGCACGAGCGACGCAGCCTGCGGCTGCCGGTGCGCGACTGCGCATGGACGTTCGAAGAGGACCGGCTGAGTCTCGGGTTCGCGCTGGCGCGGGGCGCCTTCGCCACCGCGGTCCTGCACGAGCTGCTCGCCGATGCCTGGGACGCGGGCGAGGGCGGCGAGGACTGATCAGCGCGAGCGGTGCGAAGTGTCCGCGCCGCGCACCCGCAGCAGCACGCACGTCGCGCCGCTCCCCCCGTCCACGGCCCGCGCCGAGACGAAGGCCTGCACGTCGTCGCAGCGCGCCAGCAGGTCGACGACCGCCAGCTTGAGCACGGGCCCGCCGGCTCCCGAGCGCAGTCCCTTGCCGTGGACGACGCGGATGCAGCGCAGCCGGCGAGCGAGCGCGAGGCCGAGGAACTCGCGCAGCCGGGCGAGCGCCGCGTGGCGCGAGAGGCCGTGCAGGTCGATCTCGCCCTCCGGCACGATGCGGCCCCGCCGCAGGTCGCGCAGCACGGCGTCGCGCACGCCGGGCCGGCGATACTGGACGGTGCCGTGTTCCTCCGCGACGTGGACGTCGCGGGCACCGTGCGGCTGCTCGTGCGGCACGCCGGGCGGCGCGGCGTGCGAGAAGCGCGCGGCCGCCCGCGGACGCGGCGGCGCCGGCGGCATCGGCGCGGCGGGCCGGGCCCGTACGCCGGCCATCGCGCGGCGGAACGCGCTCGCGTCGTCGTTCGAGGAACTCATTTCGAGGGCTGCTTCGCTATCGGCCGGTGCGGGGATTCCAGTATAGTTGCGCCGCGCGTGCGGCCCGCCAGCGGTTTCAGGGTCCTCGCTGCCACGGCCCATCTTGAGAATACTGGTCAGCAACGACGACGGATATCGCGCGGAGGGCCTCGAGAGCCTCGCGGGCGCCTTGCGTCCCCTCTCGCAGGTGACCGTGGTGGCGCCGGACCGCAATCGCAGCGGGGCCAGCCACTCGCTCACGCTCGACGTGCCCCTGCGCGTCGTCGAGTACGGAGAGGAGCGTTACTACGTCAACGGCACGCCCACGGATTGCGTGCACCTCGCGATCTCGGGCCTGTTCGATTTCGAGCACGACATGGTCGTCTCGGGCATCAACGACGGCGCGAACCTCGGCGACGACGTGCTGTACTCCGGCACCGTCGCGGCGGCCATCGAGGGCCGTTTCCTCGGCCTGCCCACCGTCGCCATCTCGCTCGTGGTGCGCGAGGGCCGGCATTTCGCGACCGCGGCGCGCGTGGCGAGCGAGCTGGTCATGCGCATCCAGCGCGCGCCGCTGCATCGCTCGATGATCCTCAACGTGAACGTGCCTGACCTGCCGTACGAGCAGCTGCGCGGCATCCGCGCGACCCGGCTCGGGCACCGTCACCGCTCCGAGCCCGTGATCCGTGCGCGCGACCCGCGTGGCCGCGAGGTCTACTGGGTCGGCGCGGCGGGCGAGGGGGCCGACACGGCCGAGGGCACGGATTTCCACGCCGTGGCCGAGGGCTATGTCTCGGTGACGCCGCTGCAGGTCGACCTGACGCGCCACGCGGCGGTCGCCGACGTGGCGGACTGGCTGCGCGGCCACGGTGGGCCATGACGGGGGACACCCGCAAGGTTTCCGGCATCGGCATGACCTCGGCGCGCACGCGCGACCGGCTCATCAGCCGGCTGCGCGAGCAGGGGATCGCGAACGAGCAGGTGCTGGAGCGCGTCCGCGCCGTGCCCCGCCACCTGTTCGTCGACGAGGCGCTGGCGAGCCGCGCCTACGAGGACACGGCCCTGCCGATCGGCCACGGCCAGACCATCTCGCAGCCGTACATCGTCGCGCGCATGACCGAGTCCCTGCTCGAGGGCGGGCCGGTGCGCAAGGTGTTCGAGATCGGCACGGGCTGCGGGTACCAGACCGCGGTGCTCGCGCCGCTGGTGTTCTCGCTGTACAGCATCGAGCGCATCGCCGCGCTGCAGGCGCGGGCGCGCCGCGTGCTGCGGGAGCTCAAGATCACCAACGTGCACATGAAGCACGGCGACGGCTTCGAGGGCTGGCCGGCGTACGCGCCGTTCGACGGCATCGTGTGCGCGGCGGCGGCGTACACCGTGCCGAAGACGCTGCTCGAGCAGCTCGGCGACGGCGGGCGGCTGCTGATCCCGGTCGGGCCGGACCGCGAGCAGCAGCTCGTGCGCGTCACGCGTCGCGGCGACCGCCTCGAGCGCGAGGTCCTCGGGCCGGTGACCTTCGTGCCGCTGCTGCGCGGCCTGCTCTAGACGATCAGCGCGGCGGCGACCTCGCGGCCCTCGGCCACCAGCACGTTGAACGTGCGGCAGGCGGCGCGCGTGTCCATCACCTCGTAGCCGATGCGCGCCGCGTGCAGCGGCGCCAGCACCGCGGGCGCGGGGAACACCTGGCGCGCGCCGGTGCCGAGCAGCACGAGCTCCGGCCGCAGGCCCACGATCGCCTCGAAGTCGTCCGCCTGCAGGTCCGCCGGGCTGGCCGGGCGCCACCCGGGCAGGATCGCGGTTGCCGTGAGGACCAGGCTCGCGCGGTGCAGCGAGTCGCCCACCCGCAACTCGCCCGGAGCGCAGGCGCGGATGACGTTGACGCGCGCCGGCGGATCGAGATCGAGCTTCATGCGGTTAACATACCGGATGCCCGCGGCCCGGTCATCGGCCGCCCCTCCCCTGGAGACCTGACTTGACCGACCGGCGTGACCCATCGCCGCTGCACGTCGCCTTGCCCTGGTGGGACGAGGCCGTCCGCGAGCAGCACGACGCCGGTGGTGCGTCGCCGCGAGCGGCGTACGCGTGGCTGCGGTCGCGGGCCGCGCGCGAAACGCCGGGTCCGGCCTCCTGGCGCGAGTGGCTGCTGGCGGCGACGCCGCTCGCGCCGGGATCGCTCGGGCGCTGCGCCGCAGGTCCCTGCCTGCAGGCCCTGGCAGGACCGGACGGGGCGGCGCCCGTGGCCTGCGCCGTGGCGCAGCCGGTGCACTTCGCCACCGCCATCGATCACCTGCGGCTCGCGCCGCTGCACGACCTCGCGCTCGAGGCCGACGAATCCGAGGCACTGCGTTGCGCACTCAATCTCCACCTCGCGGGCGAGGGACTGCGGCTCGAGACCGGGCCGGCCGGGGCGTGGATCGTGCACGGGGCGCGCCACGCCTGCACGAGTTGCGACCCGCTCGCGGCGGTCGGCCGGGACGTGCGCGACCATCTTCCGGAAGGCCCCGACGGTCGCGAGGTGAGGCGCCTGATGAACGAGTGCCAGATGCTGCTGCACGAGCACCCGGTGAACCTCGCCCGCGCGCGCGCCGGCCGCTCGCCGGTCAACGCCGTGTGGCTGTGGGGATTCGGCGGGCCCGCGCCGGTCCGCCCGCTGGCGTTGCCGCCGCTCGTGACCGACGATCCGTGGCTCGCAGGGCTGTGGCGGTTGCACGGCAACCGCGCCGAATTGCTCGCGACCGCGCCGAGGGTGCCCGACGCGCTCCCGGCCGGCGGCCTGCTGGCCCTCGCCCGGCCGGTCGCGGGTGCGCTGGCCGAGGCCCTGTGCGCGGCGGATGCTCGCGTGATGCAGCCCCTGCGCTCCGGTGTCCGTGACGGTCGCCTCCGCTCGCTCGCGTTGCACACGGGTGAGCGGACGATCGCGCTCGACGCGTGGTCGCGGCTGCGGTTCTGGCGACGCGCGGGTGCCCCGGAGCGCCGGCCATGACGGACCGGCGCATCCTGCGGCGCGAACCGCGTGCGGATCTGCTGAGCGGCCTGCCGTCCACGCTCCACCCGGTGCTGCGGCGCGTGTACGCGGCGCGGCCGCTCGGCGGGCCGCAGGACCTCGACCTCGGCCTCGAGCGCCTGCTGCCGGTCGGCTCGCTCGGCAACGTCGAGCTGGCCGCAGACCTGCTGCTGCAGTGCCGGGCGAGCGGCGGGCGGATCCTGGTCGTCGGCGACTTCGACGCCGACGGCGCCACCAGCACGGCACTCGTGGTCCGCCAGTTGCACCGGCTCGGCTTCGACGCGGTGGACTTCCTCGTGCCGGACCGGTTCCGCTTCGGCTATGGCCTGACGCCCGGCATCGTGCGCGTCGCCGCGACCCGCCGCCCGCGCCTGATCGTGACGGTGGACAACGGCATTTCCTCGCTCGACGGCGTGGCGGAGGCGAGGAGCCACGGCATCGACGTGCTGGTCACGGACCACCACCTGCCGGGGCGCGAGCTGCCGCCGGCTGCGGCCATCGTCAACCCGAACTCCCCCGGCGAGGCCTTCGCGTCGAAATCGCTGGCCGGCGTCGGCGTCGCTTTCTACGTCATGGCGGCGCTCACGCGCCGCATGCAGGAGCGCGGGCTGCACGCGGGGGCGCGTGCGGCCAATCCGGCCGACCTGCTCGACCTCGTCGCGCTCGGCACGGTCGCGGACGTCGTGCCGCTCGACCTCAACAATCGCATCCTCGTGGCGCAGGGCCTGCGCCGCATCCGTGCCGGCCGCTGCGTGCCCGGCCTGCGCGCGCTGCTCGAGGCGGCCGGACGGGCGCTCGCCACGGCCATCGGGCAGGACCTCGCGTTCCAGGCCGGGCCTCGTCTCAACGCCGCGGGCCGGCTCGAGGACATGACCCAGGGCATCCACTGCCTGCTGACGGACGATCCGGCCGAGGCGCACGAGCTGGCCGGCCGGCTCGGCCGCCTGAACGCCGACCGCCGCGAACTCGAGTCCCGGATGCAGCTCGAGGCACTCGCCCAGCTCGACGCCAAGATCGCCTCGCTCGACGGCGAGATCCCGGCGGGCCTGTGCGTGTACGACGCGGCGTGGCACCAGGGCGTGATCGGCCTGGTCGCCTCGCGGGTCAAGGAGCGCCTGCACCGCCCGGTCGTCGCGTTCGCGCCGGCCGAGGAGGAGGGCTGGGTCAAGGGCTCGGCCCGCTCGGTGCCGGGCGTGCACGTGCGCGACGTGCTCGACGCGGTCGCCACCGCTCATCCCGGGCTGCTCGAGAAGTTCGGCGGCCACGCGATGGCCGCCGGGATGACGCTGCGCGCCGGGGACCTGCCCCGGTTCGAGCAGGCTTTCGGCGCCGAGGTCGCGCGCTGGGTCGACGACGACACGCTTGCCGGGCACCTGCACACCGACGGCGCGCTGCAGCCCGGCGAATTCAATCTGGGCACGGCCGAGGCGCTGCGCGAGGGCGGGCCCTGGGGATCGGCGTTTCCCGAGCCGAGCTTCGACGGCCGGTTCGCGGTACTCGACAGCCGGGTCGTGGGCGAGCGGCACCTGAAGCTCCGGCTGCGCAGCGGCGCCGGGGAGGTCGTGGACGCGATCGCCTTCCGCTACCTCGACGACCCCGACGCCCCGTCGGTGCGGGCCCAGGACGTGGTGCAGCTGGTCTACCGGACGGGCGTCGACGACTACGGCAAGGTGGCCCGGCTGCAACTCGTCGCGGAGTGGCTGGCGCCGAGTGCCGCGGCCCTGGCCTGAGGCCGGGCCGGTGCCGGGCCCGTGCTAAAATCCGCCGTTCCGCCTCGTCGCAAGCATTCACGCACCCATGGAAATCAACCCGATCCGCCGCTCCCTCGAAGACCTCGCGCAGCGCACCACCGCGCTCAGGGGGTATCTTTGACTACGACGGCCGCAGGGACCGCCTGACGGAAGTCCTGCGCGAGCTGGAGGATCCGGGCGTCTGGAGCAAGCCGGAGCGCGCGCAGGAACTGGGCCGCGAGCGCACGGGCCTCGAGGGCGTGGTCGGCACGCTCGACCGCCTGGGCGCCGGGATCCAGGAGGCGAGCGAGCTGCTCGACCTCGCGGAGGCCGAGAACGACGAAGGCACCGCCGCGTCGGTGCAGCAGGACGCCGAGCGCCTCGAGAAGGAGATCGCGAAGCTCGAGTTCAAGCGCATGTTCCCCGGCGAGATGGACGCCCACAGCTGCTTCATGGACATCCAGGCGGGCGCGGGCGGCACCGAGGCGCAGGACTGGGCGCAGATGCTGATGCGCATGTACCTGCGCTGGGCGGACAAGAACGGCCTCAAGACCGAGGTCATCGACAGCAGCCCGGGTGAAGTCGCGGGCATCAAGAGCGCGTCGATCCGCTTCGAGGGCGAGTACGCGTACGGCTGGCTGCGCACGGAGACGGGCGTGCACCGCCTGGTGCGCAAGAGCCCGTTCGACTCGAACGCGCGACGCCACACCTCGTTCGCCTCGGTGTTCATCTCGCCGGAGATCGACGACGACATCAATATCGAGATCAACCCGGCCGACCTCGAGATGGACGTCTACCGATCGAGCGGCGCGGGCGGCCAGCACGTCAACAAGACGGAGTCGGCGGTGCGCATCCGTCACCTGCCGTCCGGCATCGTGGTCGCCTGCCAGAGCGAGCGCAGCCAGCACAAGAACCGCTCCACCGCGATGAAGATGCTGAAGGCCAAGCTGTACGAGCTGGAGGTCAACAAGCGCAACGCGGCGGCCAAGGTGCTCGAGGACGCCAAGTCGGACGTGAGCTGGGGTCACCAGATCCGCTCGTACGTGCTCGACCAGTCGCGCATCAAGGACCTGCGGACCGACGTCGAGATCGGCAACACCACCGCCGTGCTCGACGGCGACCTGAACGATTTCCTCGAGGCGAGCCTCAAGCAGGGACTCTAAATGAGCGACGAGCAGACCCCGGCCGGCGCGGGCGACGACACCAACCACCTGATCGCGGAGCGGCGCGCGAAGCTCGAGCGGCTGCGCGGGCAGGGGGCGGCCTTCCCGAACGACTTCCGCCGGGACGCCACCGCCGAGGAGCTGCAGCTCGCCTACGGCAGCCACGCCGCCGACTGGTTCGAGGCGCACCCGACCCGGGTGCGGGTCGCGGGCCGCATGATGGCGAAGCGCGTGCAGGGCAAGACCAGCTTCACGCACATCCAGGACCGCAGCGGGCGGCTGCAGCTGTTCCTGCAGCAGGCCGCGCTCGGCGAGGCCTACGAGCAGTTCAAGGGCTGGGACGTCGGCGACATCGTCGGCGCCGAGGGCACGCTGATGCGCACGCGCACCGGCGAGCTATCGGTGCGGGTCGAGGCGCTGCGCCTGCTGGTGAAGTCGCTGCGGCCGCTGCCCGACAAGTGGCACGGCCTGGCCGACGTCGAGCAGCGCTACCGGCAGCGCTACGTCGACCTGATCATCAACGAGTCGAGCCGGGAGACGTTCAAGGCCCGCACGCGCATCGTGCAGTACCTGCGCTCGTTCCTCGACACGCTCGACTTCATGGAGGTCGAGACGCCGATGCTGCAGGTGATCCCGGGCGGCGCGGTGGCGAGGCCGTTCGTGACCCACCACAACGCGCTCGACGTGGACATGTACCTGCGCATCGCCCCGGAGCTGTACCTCAAGCGGCTGGTGGTCGGCGGCTTCGAGCGCGTGTACGAGATCAACCGCAACTTCCGCAACGAGGGGCTGTCGACGCGGCACAACCCCGAGTTCACGATGCTCGAGCTGTACTGGGCCTACGCCGACTACCACGACCTGATGGACCTGATCGAGCGGATGTTCCGCGGCGTGGCCGACATGCTCGGCGAATCGCGGCAGGTGTCCTACCAGGGCGAGACCTTCGACTTCGGCGCGCCGTTTCGCCGCGTCACGGTCGAGGAGCTGGTCGTCGGGCACAACCCGGGCTTCGACCGGGCACACATCCGCGACGTCGACTACCTGCGGGAGGTCGCGGCCCGTCTCGGGATCGCCGGCCTCAAGCCCACCGACGGGGCCGGCAAGCTGCAGATCGAGATCTTCGAGAAGACGGCCGAGCACACCCTGCTGCAACCCACCTTCGTCTACGCGTACCCGACCGAGGTCTCGCCGCTGTCCCGGCGCAACGACGCCGATCCGTTCATCACCGACCGCTTCGAGTTCTTCGTCGGCGGCCGCGAGCTGGCGAACGGATTCTCGGAACTGAACGATGCCGACGACCAGGCCGCGCGCTTCCGCGAGCAGGTGGCGCGCAAGAGCGGCGGGGACGACGAGGCGATGTTCTACGATGCGGACTACGTGCGCGCGCTCGAGTACGGCCTGCCGCCCACGGCGGGCCTCGGCATCGGCATCGACCGCATGGTCATGCTGTTCACCGACTCGCCGTCGATCCGCGACGTGCTGCTGTTCCCGCACATGAAGCCGGAGTGATCCGGCCGGCGCGGACCCCGGCTCAGGCCGGCAGCGGGTAGGGCAGCTCCAGCGGGCGGGCCTCGCGGTCCCCGGCGAGATCGAGGGCGCGGCCGCGCACGTCGAGGCTGGCCACGGCCAGCAGCTCGACGCCCGTGCCGGTCTCGGCACTCATCACGACCTCGGCGACCTTCGTCCCGGCCAGGTGCAGGCCGGTCATGGGCTCCGGCGCCGGGCCGGCCGTCAGCCGGTAGCGGAACATTCGGCGCTTGATGCGGCCGAGGTTCTGCGTGCGCGCGACGATCTCCTGGCCGCTGTAGCAGCCCTTGGTGAAGCTGATGCCGTCGAGCAGGTCGAGGTTCAGCATCTGGGGCACGAACTGCTCGCTGGCCGGCGCGAACACCTGCGGCAGGCCGGCGCGGATGTCCGCGAGGTTCCACTCGTTCGCCGCGCGCGGATGCGGCCGGCTGAGCGAGAGGCCGCTGATCGCGCGCCAGGCGACGGGCGGCGCCGCGACCACCTCGCGCCCCGGGGCGTACTGGAAGGTCACGACATCGGTCGATCCGGACAGGGGCACCGGCGACAGCGTCATCGTGCCGTCCTCGAACTTCGCCAGCGAGGCGGCGGCTTCGCCCGGCGCCGTGACGATGGCGCCCACCTGCAGGTCGTGGGCGTGCAGGAGTTCGACCTTGGCGCGCAGCACGAACTTGCGCAGGTGCGCGAGCAGCCGGGCGGCGACGTCGGCCGGCACCAGCGCGTAGATCGCGTCCTCCGTCTGGCGGAGGCGGGCGAGGGCGAGGACCCGGCCGTGCGAGGTGTTGCACGCCGACAGCTGCGTGCGCCCGTCGGCCAGCAGTCGCGTGTCGTGCGAGAACTGGCCCTGCAGGAAGGTCGCGGCGTCCGGTCCGCCGATCCGCAGGACCGTGAGGTGCGGCAGCAGTGCGGCGCGCAGGGTCTGGGTGGCTTCGTCGATCATGGATGGCGGCGATTGTACGACCGGCGGGGGCGCGGCGGCGCGACGCAGGTCCGCTTTGCGGCCGTCGCGCGTCGTCAGCGAACGCGGAAATGCCTTGCCGATCAAGGTGGTGAATGTCGGGCCAATCTGGCAGACTTTCCGGTCGAACCATGACGAGCCCGCCAGAGACGCAGCCCAGCCCCCCGTGCCCGCCGCCGGACCATCCGGCATCCGGCACGCTGCCCGCAACGGCTGCCACCCCCGCGCCGAACCGGCCGCGGGAGATCGGCGGGCGGGACGGTCCCGAACCCACCCGGTTCGGCGACTGGGAGAAGGCCGGCCGCTGCATCGACTTCTAGCGGCCGGATCCAGGAGGTATCGAGACATGGCGCAGCCCGAGCGGCCGCTTTCCCCGTTCATGCACTACCGGTGGCAGTACACCAACACGCTGTCCATCCTGCACCGGATCACCGGCGTCCTGCTCAGCGCCTGCTTTCTGCTGCTTGTGTACTGGCTGGCCGCCGCCGCGGGCGGGCCGGAGTCCTACGCGGGCGCGGTGCGCTGCCTCGGCTCGCCGCTCACGCAACTGGTGCTGTTCGGTGGCCTGCTCGCGTTCTGTTATCACCTGCTGAACGGCGTGCGCCACCTCTGCTTCGATTACGGGGTCGGCTTCGAACTGTCGACGGCGCGCAAGAGCGGACGGGGCGTCGCGCTCGGCGCCGTCGTCCTCGCACTGCTGGCCTGGTTCGTGCTCAAGGCCCAGCTCGGAGGTGCCGCATGAGCCTGCGCAGCCCGCTGGGTCGCGTGCTCGGCCTCGGATCGGCCCGGGGCGGCTCCTCGCACTGGTACCAGCAGCGCGTGACCGCGGTGGCGCTGGTGCTGCTCGGCCTGTGGTTCCTCGTCTCGCTGGCGTCGCTCGAGGACGCGGGCCTCGCCTCGGTGCAGGCCTGGCTGCGCTCGCCCGTGAGCTCGGTGCTGGCGATCCTGTTCGTGGCCGTGGCGGCCTGGCACGCCCAGCTCGGCCTGCAGGTCGTGGTCGAGGACTACGTCGCCCACAAGGGCACGCGCTTCGCGGTGCTGCTGGTGGTCAAGTTCGCGCTGGTCGTGGCGGCCCTCGTCGGCATCCTCGGCGTGCTGCGCATCGCATTCGGAGCCGGGGCATGACCGCTGCCTATTCATTCACCGATCACACCTACGACGTGGTCGTCGTCGGCGCCGGCGGCGCCGGTCTGCGCGCGACCTTCGGCCTCGCCGAGCAGGGGCTCAACACCGCCTGCATCACCAAGGTGTTTCCGACCCGCAGCCACACGGTGGCGGCGCAGGGCGGCATCAGCGCGGCGCTCGGCAACATGGGCGAGGACGACTGGCGCTTCCACTTCTACGACACCATCAAGGGCTCGGACTGGCTCGGCGACCAGGACGCGATCGAGTACATGTGCAAGGAGGCGCCCGCGGCCATCCTCGAACTCGAGCACTACGGCCTGCCGTTCTCGCGCACGGAGGAGGGCAAGATCTACCAGCGCCCCTTCGGTGGCATGACCACGCACTACGGCAAGGGCATCGCGCAGCGCACCTGCGCCGCGGCCGACCGCACCGGCCACGCCATGCTGCACACGCTGTACCAGCAGTCGCTCAAGCACGAGGCGCGCTTCTTCATCGAGTACTTCGCCATCGACCTGATCATGGAAGACGGCGCCTGCCGCGGCGTGGTCGCGATCGACATGGCGACGGGCCAGCTGCACCGCTTCCGTGCCCACAAGGTCATCCTGGCGACGGGAGGTTACGGCCGCGCGTTCTTCTCGTGCACGTCGGCGCACACCTGCACCGGCGATGGCGGCGGCATGGCGCTGCGCGCCGGGCTGCCGCTGCAGGACATGGAGTTCGTGCAGTTCCACCCCACCGGCATCTACGGCGCGGGCTGCCTGATCACCGAAGGCGTGCGCGGCGAAGGCGGTTACCTCACGAATTCCAAGGGCGAGCGCTTCATGGAGCGCTACGCGCCGAACGCGAAGGACCTCGCGTCGCGCGACGTCGTGAGCCGCTCGATGACCATCGAGATCCGCGAAGGACGCGGCGTCGGTCCGCACAAGGACCACATCCACCTGCACCTCGAGCACCTCGGCGCGGCGGTCATCCACGAGCGCCTGCCGGGCATTGCCGAGTCCTCGCGCATCTTCGCGGGCGTCGACGTCACGAAGGAACCGATCCCGGTGCTGCCGACCGTCCACTACAACATGGGCGGAATCCCGTGCAACGTGCACGGCGAGGTGGTGACGCGCAAGGACGGCAACCCGGATTCGGTCGTGCCCGGCCTGATGGCCGTCGGCGAGGCCGCCTGCGTGTCGGTGCACGGCGCGAACCGCCTCGGTTCGAACTCGCTGCTTGACCTCGTCGTGTTCGGGCGGGCGGCGGCGCATCACTGCGGGCGCACGGTCAAGGCCGGCACGTCGCACAAGCCGCTGCCGAAGGATGCTGGCGAGCTTGCCGTGAGCCGTCTCGACAGGTTCCGCAATGCGAAGGGCAAGCGCCGCACGGCCGACATCCGCCTCGACATGCAGCGCGTGATGCAGAACCACGCGGCCGTGTTCCGCACGGGCGAATCGCTCGCGGAGGGCGTCACGAAGCTCGATGCCGTGTTCCAGTCCTTCAGCGAGGTCGCCGTGTCCGACCGCTCGCTGGTCTGGAACACCGACCTCATCGAGACCCTCGAACTCGACAACCTGCTCGGCCAGGCGCTGGTCACGATGAACTCGGCGTCGAACCGGCAGGAGAGTCGCGGCGCGCACGCGCGCGAGGACTTCCAGGACCGCGACGACGTGAACTGGCTGAAGCACACGCTCGCCTGGGTCGACGGAGCGGGGCGGGTCTCGATCGACTACCGTCCCGTGCACCTCAACACGCTCACGGACGACGTGCAGACGATTCCCCCGAAGGCGCGCACCTACTGATGCCGGCGGCCGACGCCCCCACCCCTTCCACGAGATAGTCACCGCGCACCATGGCCCAATTCCGACTGCCAGAGAACTCCAGGGTCCAGCCCGGCCGGACGCATGCGGCGCCGGCGGGTGCGAAGGACGTCCGCACGTTCAAGATCTACCGCTTCGACCCCGATTCGGGCGACAAGCCGCGCGTCGACAGCTACCAGGTCGACATGGGCAGCTGCGGTCCGATGGTTCTCGACGCGCTGATCAAGATCAAGAACGAGATCGACTCGACGCTCACCTTCCGCCGCTCCTGCCGCGAGGGCATCTGCGGCTCCTGCGCGATGAACATCGACGGCGTCAACACGCTCGCGTGCACCAAGGCGACGAGCGAGATCCGCGGCGACGTCAAGATCTACCCGCTGCCGCACATGCCGGTCATCAAGGACCTGGTGCCGGACCTCACCAACTTCTACGCGCAGTACGCCTCGGTGAAGCCGTGGCTGCAGACGCGCACGCCGGCGCCGCCCGACAGCGAACGCCTGCAGTCGAAGGAGGACCAGGAGAAGATCGACCGGCCGTCGGCCTGCATCCTGTGCGCGTGCTGCTCGACCAGCTGCCCGTCCTACTGGTGGAACGGCGACCGCTACCTGGGTCCGGCCGCGCTGCTGGCGGCCTACCGCTGGATCATCGACACGCGCGACGAGGCCACCGGCGAGCGGCTCGACGAACTCGAGGACCCGTTCCGCCTGTACCGCTGCCATACGATCATGAACTGCGCCGAGGCCTGCCCGAAGGACCTCAACCCGGCCCGGGCGATCGCCGAGATCAAGAAGCTGATCGCCGAGCGCCAGCACTGAGCCGCGCGCGCGCCGATGACCGGGCAGGGGACGGCGGAACGGACGGTGCAGCGGCTGCGCTGGCGTTGCCGGCGCGGCATGCGCGAACTCGACCAGTTGCTCACCCGGTACCTCGAGCAGCAATACCCCGGGGCGGCACCCGCCGAGCAGCAGTCCTTCGCGCAATTGCTGGACCTGCCGGACCCCGAGCTTTTTGGGTATCTTGTCGGCCGCGCCACTGCGTCCGAGGAAGGATTGCGTCATGTCATCGCGCGCATCCGCCGGGATCCCGCTGAACCTGCCTGACCGACTGCGGGCCGACCGGGTCGCCGACGCCCTGGTGCTGCTCGCCGCCGTCGTGACCGGCTGGGTCGCGGCCGCCCACGGGTCGGTGGGGTGGGGGGTGCTGCTCGCCTCTGGAATGAGTCTCGCGGCAATGCTCGCCCGTCGCCGTCCGCTGCGCGGGGCCGTCGAGATCGACGCGCAGGCCGAGGTGCGCCGGCTCGGGCCGTCCCTGGTCGTCGCGGCCCGGCCGGGAGATGCCATGGGGCGGCCGCGGACGCTCTGGCTCCTGCCCGGGGACGTGCCGGCCACCGTGCTGCGTCGTGCCTGCCTGCGCCTGCGCGCCGGCCGGGCCGAGGTCGGCTCGTGAGGCAGGGCCCATTGCGGTAGCCTCGTATGCGTCCCATGGCGAACTTTCCCCCCTCCGACGGGTCTATGAGGCCGCACGAGCCTGCAGACGGCGAGCCACGCCCCTCCGCCGGGGTCGAGCAGAGCGATCTGGAACTCGTGAAGCGGGCCCAGCGGGGCGAGCGCGGCGCGTTCGACCTGCTGGTCCTCAGGTACCAGCACAAGGTCGTCAAATTGGTCGCGCGCTTGCTACGGGATCCGGCTGAAGCGGAGGACGTCGCCCAGGAGGCGTTCGTCAAGGCCTACCGCGCGCTCGGTTCCTTCCGCGGCGACAGCGCCTTCTACACATGGCTGTACCGGATCGCGGTCAATACCGCGCGCAACTCGATCGCCTCCCGCCAGCGCCGACCGCTCGACTACGAGGCCGACCTGAGCGAGAACGAGCAGTCCGCCGTCGAGTCGCGCATGCGGCACACGGACACGCCCGAGGCCAACGTGCTGTCGGAGGAGATCCGCGGCACGGTCAACCGGGCGATCGAGGAACTGCCCGAGGACCTGCGCACGGCCATCATCCTGCGCGAGGTCGAGGGTCTCAGCTACGAGGAGATTGCGGCTGCCATGGATTGCCCGGTCGGTACCGTGCGCTCCAGAATCTTCCGCGCCCGCGAGGCGATCGACCGCCACCTGAAGCCGCTGCTGGATTGAACGCAGAAACACGCCCATGACAGACCAGATTCGTGAACAGGTGTCCGCGCTGCTCGACGGCGAATTGCCGCAGGACGAAATCGGCCTGCTGGTGCGTCGCATGGAGCGGGATCCGGAACTGCGCGGTTCCTTCGGCCGGTACTCGCTGATCGGCGAGGCCCTGCGCGCGCCGGGCGGCGAGATCGCCAGCCCCGGATTCGCCGCTCGCGTCGCCGCCGCGCTCGAGGCGCCGGCCGTCGCAGCGGTGCCCGCCGGGCCGGCCCCCCGCCGTTCGCCGGCCTTCTGGAAGCGGCCCGCCTTCGCCACGGCCGTCGCCGCCGGGTTCGCGCTGGTCGCGTTCACGTACTTCAACCCGCTCAACGGCCCGGCGACGGACCCGGACGAGCGCCCTGCCACGCTGGCCACCGCCTCGCTCGCGGGCGCCGTGAATCCCACCCCGGCCCAGAGCCAGCGGCTCGCCGGCTACCTGGTGGCCCACAGCCAGTATTCCTCGCCCATCGCGCGACGCAGCGCGTGGACGGGCCTGCTCGCGGCCGACCCCGGCCTGCAGCGGGTCTCCTTCGAGGCCCAGGACGCCCCTTGAGCGCGGCCGTGCACGTCCGGCAGGCGAGCGTCTGGGCCGTGGCCGCGGTGCTGGCCGTCGCCTCCGGCAGCGCCTGCGCCTCGCCCGAGGAGGCCCGGCAGTGGCTCGAGCGCATGACCGAGGCGCTCGCCACCCGCAATTACGTCGGCCTGTTCACGCACAGCACGCCCGGCCAGTCGGAGTCCATGCGCATCGTGCACCGCGTCGAGGACGGCCGCAGCTACGAGCGGCTCGTCTCGCTCGACGGCAGCGGCCGGGAGATCATCCGCACGCGCGAGGAGGTGCACGCCTACCTGCCGGACCGCCGCGTGGTGCTGGTCGAGCCGCGCAACGACGAGGGCTCGCTGCTGACGGCGCTGCCGAACCCGCAGGCGCAGCTGGAGGCGTTCTACGACCTCGCCGTCCGGCCGGGGCACAAGCTGCTCGGTCGAGACGTCCAGGTCGTCGACATCCGTCCGCGCGACCGCTACCGCTACGGGTATCGACTGTGGCTGGACGAGGCGACGGCGATGCCGCTGCGCTCCGTGGTCGCCAATGGCGAGGGCAAGCCGGTCGAGCAGATCTCCTTCACCAGCCTCGAGATGCAGCGGCGCATCGCCGACAGCGAGGTCGAGCCGGCGGTGGACGCCACCGGCTTCCAGTGGGTCCGTACCGGCCGCAAGGGTCCGCCGCCCGCGGTGGCCCAGTCCGGCGGCAGCTGGCGCCCGATGCGCCTGCCGCCGGGCTTCCGGCTGGTGGCCAGCCGCGTGCAGCTCCTGCCGGGCTCGCCGGTCCCGGCCCAGCACCTGATCTTCTCCGACGGCATGGCGGCCATCTCGGTCTTCATCGAGCCGGGCCACCCCCGTGGCCCGACGCCCCCCGAATCCTCCAGCATGGGCTCGGCCAACGCCTATTCGACCAGCATCCAGGGGCACGTCGTGACGGCCGTGGGCGAGGTGCCGCCCGACACCGTGCGCGAGGTGGCGACCTCCGTCGCCCCGATCACCCCGGCCCGGCCGCCTGCGGTCGGCCCCGAGCGCTGAGCTTGCCCACGGGTGCCGGACTGCGCCTGCTGGTGCGCGACGGCTGCCATCTCTGCGAGGAGTTCCTGCTCGAGCTGAGCCTGGACCTGGCGCCGGGCGCCGCGTTCGCCACCGTGGACGTGGATGGCGACCCGGGTCTCGCCGCCCGGTACGGCTTGCGGGTGCCGGTCCTGGAGCAGGGCGGGGAGGTCGTCTGCGAGGGCCGCTACGACCGGGCACGGGTCCGGCGGGCGCTGCGGCTATAATCGCGCCTTTTGCTGGCCGGCCGTTCGGCCGGCGGATCACCTGCACCGCATGAAGCTCATCCGCAACTTCTCGATCATCGCGCACGTCGACCACGGCAAGTCGACGCTGGCCGACCGCTTCATCCAGATCTGCGGCGGCCTCGAGGACCGCGAGATGCAGGCGCAGGTGCTCGACTCCATGGACCTCGAGCGCGAGCGCGGCATCACCATCAAGGCCCAGAGCGTCACGCTGCGCTACAAGGCGCGCGACGGGCAGCTCTACCAGCTCAACATGATCGACACCCAGGGGCACGTGGACTGCTACTACGAGCTCTCCCGTTCGCTGGCGGCCTGCGAGGGCGCGCTGCTGGTGGTGGACGCCGCGCAGGGCGTGGAGGCCCAGAGCGTCGCGAACTGCTACACGGCCATCGAGCAGGGGCTCGAGGTCGTGCCGGTGCTGAACAAGATCGACCTGCCATCGGCCGACCCGGCCCGCGTGATCCAGGAGATCGAGGAGATCATCGGCATCGAGGCGGGCGACGCCGTGCGCGTGAGCGCCAAGACCGGCGAGAACGTGGACGAGCTGCTCGAGGAGCTGGTGCGCCGCGTGCCGCCGCCCAAGGGCGATCCCGACGGCCCGCTGCAGGCGCTGATCATCGACTCCTGGTACGACAGTTACGTGGGCGTCGTCTCGCTGGTGCGGGTGATGAACGGCTCGCTGCGCACCGGCCAGAAGATCCGCGTCTGGACCACGGGCCGAGCGCACCAGGTGGACAAGCTCGGACGCTTCACGCCGAAGTCGCTGGTGACCGACTCGCTCTCGACCGGCGAGGTGGGCTTCGTGGTGGCCGGCGTGAAGGAGATCGACGGCGCCCCCGTCGGCGACACCATCACCACGGACGCCAGGCCCTGC
Source organism: Pseudomonadota bacterium (assembly GCA_052035645.1). Lineage (GTDB taxonomy): Bacteria > Pseudomonadota > Gammaproteobacteria > Steroidobacterales > Steroidobacteraceae > RPQJ01. The sequence goes on along the minus strand of JBPOHK010000004.1, from coordinate 45,438 downwards.
GCCGCGCCGCTGCCCGGCTTCAAGGCGATCAAGCCGCGCGTGTTCGCCGGCCTGTTCCCGGTGAGCTCGGACGACTACGAGGCGTTCCGCGACGCGCTGCAGAAGCTCAAGCTGAACGACTCGGCGCTGCATTTCGAGCCCGAGGTCTCCACCGCGCTCGGCTTCGGCTTCCGCTGCGGCTTCCTCGGCCTGCTGCACATGGACATCGTGCAGGAGCGCCTCGAGCGCGAGTACAACCTCTCGCTGGTGACGAGCGCGCCCACGGTGGTCTACGAGGTCGTCACGACGGCGGGGGAGACGGTCAACGTCGACAACCCGGCCAAGCTGCCGCCCACCGACAAGATCGAGGAGCTGCGCGAGCCGATCATCACCGCCAGCATCCTGCTGCCGCCCGACTACGTGGGCCCGGTGATGAAGCTGTGCCTCGAGAAGCGCGGCGTGCAGAAGAAGCTGCTGTACCTCGGCAACCAGGTGCAGATGCAGTGGGAGCTGCCGCTGGCCGAGGTGGTGCTCGATTTCTTCGACCGCCTCAAGAGCGTGAGCCGCGGCTACGCCTCCTTCGACTACGAGTTCGACCGCTTCCAGGCGGCGCCGCTGGTGCGCCTCGACATCCTCATCAACGAGGAGAAGGTCGACGCCCTCTCGATCATCAGCCACCGCGACAGCGCCTACCAGCGAGGCCGCGAGCTGGTCGACAAGATGCAGGAGCTGATCCCCCGCCAGATGTTCGAGGTGGCGATCCAGGCGGCCATCGGGGCCCACGTCATCGCCCGTTCCACCGTCAAGGCGATGCGGAAGAACGTCCTGGCGAAATGCTATGGCGGCGACATCACCCGCAAGCGCAAGCTGCTCGAGAAGCAGAAAGAGGGCAAGAAGCGCATGAAGCAGCTCGGCCAGGTGGAGATCCCGCAGGAGGCCTTCCTGGCGGTCCTGCAGGTCGGGCGCAAGGAGTGAGGCCCCCGGCGCCGGTCCGGGGTGTGACGTAAGGCATTGATGGCGCCGGGGAAATACTCAATACTGCCGGCCGCCGTCGCGAGGTGACGCTTGGTTTTCGACTTTTCCTTCATCCTGGTGGTCGCCACCGTGGTTACGGGCCTGGTCTGGGCCGTGGACGCCTGGGTCCTGCGCCCGCGGCGCGCGGCCGCCGTGGTCGGTGCCGCGCCGGCCGCCCCGGAGCCCGTGCTCGTCGAGTACGCCCGCTCCTTTTTCCCGATCATCCTGCTGGTGCTGGTGATCCGCTCGTTCCTGTTCGAGCCGTTCCGCATCCCGTCCGACTCGATGATGCCGACCCTGCTCGACGGCGACTTCATCTTCGTCAACAAGTTCACCTACGGGCTGCGCCTGCCGGTCGTGAACACCAAGGTCGTCGAGCTCGGCGAGCCCCGGCGCGGCGACGTCGTCGTCTTCCGCCTGCCGTCCGACCCTTCGACCAACTACATCAAGCGCCTCGTCGGGCTGCCGGGCGACCACGTGGTGGTGCGCGAGAAGCGCGTCTACGTCAACGGGGTGCTGCAGGACGTCCGGCTCGACGGCTGGTTCGAGGCGTTCAACAGCACGCCGCGGGCGCAGATCGGCATCGAGCAGCTGGGCGAGGTCACGCACCGCACGCTGTACATCCCGGAGCGCCCGTCCTACGACTTCGACGACGTGGTGCCCGCGGGCCACTACTTCTTCATGGGCGACAACCGCGACAACAGCCGCGACAGCCGTTTCCCGGAAGTCGGCTACGTGCCGGTCGAGAACGTCGTCGGCAAGGCCGTTCGCATCTGGATGAACTGGAACCTGCCCCACGCGGCGCCGATCTGGAGCCGCATCGGCACGGCGATCCAATGAGAAACAGGGAGTAGCGACATGATCCAGCGTCAACGCGGCGCCACGTTCCTCGGCATCGTCGTCATCCTCGCCATCCTCGGCGTCGCCGTGTACGCGGGCATCCGACTCGTCCCGGTCTACCTGGACTACATGAAGATCGCCCGCTCGCTCGAGCAGGTGAAGGAAGAGCACTCGGCGATCGAAACCAACTCGACCCTGATCCGCAAGTCGCTCACGCGGCGCTGGGACGTGGAAGACGTCTCCGGCATCGACTGGAAGGATATCCAGATCAACAAGGTTGGCGAGGGCTACGAGCTGGTCGCCGACTACGAGTACGAGGTGCCGTTCGTCTACAACGTGTACCTGCTCGTCAAGTTCAACAAGTCCGTGACGATCACGCAGTAGGCCTTGGGCGCGCACACCGCAGGCGACTGGTCGGCCAGGCGACTGGGCTACGCGTTCGACGACCCGGCGCTGCTCGAGGCCGCGCTCACGCATCGCAGCGCCGGTCGCGCCAACTACGAGCGGCTCGAGTTCCTCGGCGATTCGGTGCTTAACTTCGTGGTGGCCGTGCTGGCGTTCCGGCGCCATCCCGAGGCGAGCGAGGGCGACCTCAGCCGTTATCGCGCGGCGCTGGTGAGCAGCCGCACGCTCGCGGACGTGGCGGCGGAACTCGACCTGGGCGACCAGCTGCGGCTCGGCGGCGGCGAACTCAAGAGCGGCGGTTTCCGCCGCGGCTCGATCCTCGCCGATTCGCTGGAGGCGGTGATCGGCGCGGTCTACCTGGACGGCGGCCTGGAGCGCGCGCAGGCGGTCGTCGAGCAACTGTTCGCCGGGCGCCTCGCGGCGCTGCCGACGGCACAGGACCTCAAGGACCCGAAGACGCGCCTGCAGGAGGCGCTGCAGAGCCGTGGACTCGCGCTGCCGCGCTACGCGATGGAAGAGGTGAGCGGCGAGCCGCACGACCAGTGGTTCGTCGCGAGCTGCGAGGCGGAGGCGCTCGGCCTGCGCGAGCGCGGCGAGGGGGCGAGCCGGCGCAAGGCGGAACAGGAAGCGGCGCAGCGCGTGCTGGCGGCGCTGGAGCGGATGCAGGCATGAACATCGAGGACGAGGCGGGCAAGGCGGACGAGGCCGACGAGGCGGGCGGGCCGGGCGGGGCCGGGCCGCTGCGCTGCGGCTTCGCCGCGCTGGTCGGCCGGCCGAACGTCGGCAAGTCGACCCTGCTGAACGCCCTGCTGGGGCAGAAGATCAGCATCGTCAGCCCGAAGCCGCAGACCACGCGCACGCGCATCCACGGCGTGCTCACCGAGCCCGGCTTCCAGATCGTGTTCGTCGACCTGCCGGGCATCCACGCGAACCAGCCGAAGGCCATCAACCGGTACATGAACCGCACGGCCCTCGCGTCGCTCGCCGATTCCGACGTCAACCTGTTCCTGGTCGAGGCGCTGCGCTGGACCGAGGAGGACGAGCGGGCGCTGGCCGGGCTGAAGGGCGCCGGCCGGCCGGTCCTGCTGCTCATCAACAAGGTCGACCGCGTGCATCCCAAGGAACGGCTGTTCCCGTTCATCGAGGAGCTGACGAAGAAGGCGGAGTTCGTCGAGGTCGTGCCGATCTCGGCCACCCGGGGCGCCAACCTCGCGCGGCTGCCGGCCGTCATCGCGCGGTACCTGCCGGAATCGGACCTGATCTACCCGGCGGACCAGGTGACGGACGCCACCGAGCGCTTCATCGCGGCGGAGATCATCCGCGAGAAGCTCATGCTGCGCCTGCAGCAGGAGTTGCCGTACGGACTGGTCGTCGAGATCGAGGGCATGGGCGACTCGCAGGACGAACCCGGCAAGACCGTCGTCCAGGCGGTCATCTGGGTCGAGCGCACGAGCCAGAAGGCGATCGTGATCGGCAAGGGCGGAGAGCTGCTGCGCGAGATCGGCCGGGCGGCCCGCCTCGACATGAACCGGCAGTTCGACCGCAAGGTCCACCTGGAGCTTTGGGTCAAGGTCAAGGAAGGCTGGTCGGACGACGAGAACGCGCTGCGCAAGTTCGGGCTCGAGTCGTGAGCGTGTCGGCGCGGCGGGTCAGCCTGGAGCCGGCGTACCTGCTGCACCACTACCCGTGGCGCGACAGCAGCCGGATCTTCGAGCTGCTGACCCGCTCGCACGGTCGCGTGTCGGTGTTCGCCCGCGCCACGCGCAAGTCCGCCTCGGGCGCCGGCACCGCGCTGCAGCCGTTCGGCGAGCTGCTGGTGTCGTGGACGGGGCGCGGCGAGGCAGGGCAGCTGACCGGGGCGGAGCGCGCCCGCCCGCCCGCCGCGCTCGCCGGCGACCGCCTGATGAGCGGGTTCTACGCCAACGAACTGCTGCTGAAGCTGCTCGAGCGGCACGATCCGCACCCGGCCCTGTTCGACGCCTACGCCGCCCTGGTCGCCTCGCTGGTCGATCCGGCCGCGGATGCGCCGCGGGCGCTGCGGCTGTTCGAGAAACGCCTGCTGGACGAACTCGGCTGGGGCCTCGCGCTCGAGCACGAGGCGGCGAGCGGCGCACCGGTCGAGGCGGGGCTCGCCTACCGGTATCGCGTCGACGCCGGGGCCGAGCGGGTCGATGGAGTGGCCGAGGGAAGCCTGATATTTTCCGGGGCGTCGCTGCTCTCGCTGGCGCGCGAGGAACTCGCGGACCCGCGCAGCCTGGCCGACGCCCGGCGCCTGCTGCGGGCGGCGCTGGACCAGTGCCTCGACGGCCGGCCGCTGCGCACCCGCGAGGTGCTGATCGAAATGCGCGCCCACGGCGCGCGCGCCGACGGAGGTTGATCGAGTGCTCACCCATCCCATCCGGCTCGGGGTCAACATCGACCACGTGGCGACGCTGCGCCAGGTGCGCGGCGTGTCCTACCCCGACCCGCTGTACGCGGCGCTGGTCGCCGAGCAGTCGGGCGCGGACAGCATCACGCTGCACCTGCGCGAGGACCGTCGCCACATCCAGGACCACGACGTGCGGCGCCTGCGCGCGGCCCTGCAGACGCGCATGAACCTCGAGATGGCGGCGACCGACGCGATGGTCGCGATCGCCCGCGACGTGCGCCCGCAGGACGTCTGCCTCGTGCCCGAGAAGCGCGCCGAGCTCACCACCGAGGGCGGTCTGGACGTGGCCGGCCAGCTCGCGCGGCTGCGCGAGGTGTGTGCGGCGCTGCGCGAGACCGGCAGCCGGGTGTCGCTGTTCATCGACCCGGAGCCCGCGCAGCTCGAGGCCTCCCTCGCGGCCGGCGCGCCTGTGGTCGAACTGCACACGGGCGCCTATGCGGAGGCGACCGGCGAGCACCAGGCGAAGGAACTCATGCGCCTGGTCGAGGCGGCGCGTTTCGGCGCCCATATCGGCCTCACGGTGCACGCGGGGCACGGCCTGCACTACCACAACGTGCAGCCGGTGGCCGCGATCCCGGAGATCGTCGAGCTCAACATCGGCCACGCGATCGTCGCGCGCGCCGTGTTCGACGGCCTCGCCCGGGCGGTCGGCGACATGCGCTCGCTGATGGTCGAGGCCCGCCGCGGCCTGCGCACGGGGGCGTGAGCGAGGCATGATCTTCGGCATCGGCACGGACGTCGTGCAGCTCGCGCGCATCGAGGAGACGTACGCGCGCCACGGCGAGCATTTCGTCCGCCGCCTGCTGATGCCGGAGGAGGAAGCCGGGTTCCGCGCCTACAAGCGGCCGGTGCGGTTCCTGGCCATGCGCTTCGCCGCCAAGGAGGCGATCGTGAAGGCGCTCGGCACGGGCTTTGCGCACGGCATCTGGATCCGCGACGTGGGCGTGCAGCCCAACGCCTGGGGCCGGCCCGAGGTCATCTGGTCGGAACGCGGCCGGCGCCTGCGCGACCAGCTGGGTGCCGGCGAAGGACACGTCACGCTGACGGACGAGGCCGGGCTGGTGGTGGCGGTAGCCGTGCTGATGCGACGACAGGAGGGCGGCAGATGACGCTCGGCAACGTGTTCGCCTTCGACATCGAGACCGTGCCCGACGTCGAGTTCGGGCGCCGCTACTACGGCCTCGACGGCCTCACCGAGAAGCAGATCGGCTACGTGATGCAGACGCGCCAGCGCGAGCAGACGGGCTCCGACTTCCTCTCGCTCGAGCAGCACCGGATCGTCGCGATCTCGGTGGCGCTGCGCACCCGCGACGGATTCCGGGTCTGGAGCCTCGGCGAGGCCGACTCGACCGAGGCCGAGCTCGTGCGGCGCTTCCACGACGGGCTCGAGCGGTTCGCGCCGACGCTCGTCAGCTGGAACGGCGCCGGATTCGACCTGCCGGTGCTCAACTACCGCGCGCTGCGCCACTGCGTGCAGGCGCCGCGCTACTGGGAGATGGGCGACGAGGATCCGGCGTTCAAGTGGAACAACTACCTCGGCCGCTACCACTGGCGGCACATCGACCTGATGGACGTGCTGTCCGGCTTCCAGGGTCGCGGGCGGGTCGCGCTCGACAGCATGGCGCAGTTGCTCGGGCTGCCGGGCAAGCTCGGACGCGCCGGCTCGGGCGTGTGGGAAGCACACCTCGCGGGACGCGCCGGCGAGATCCGCGACTACTGCGAGACGGACGTGCTCAATACCTACCTGATCTACCTGCGCTTCGAGCTGATGCGCGGCCGGCTGACGCACGAGGGGCACGCGCGGGAGTGCGCCCTGGTGCGCGAGTCGCTCGCGGCCAGCGGGCGGCCGCACCTGCTGGAGTTCCTCGCGGCCTGGCCCGCGGGCTGACGGTCGGCCCCGATGAAACGGATCAGCGCGTCGCCCGAGGAGGCGGACATCGTCGACCTGACCCACGAGGCGCAGGGCGTCGCGCGCATCGACGGCAAGACGATCTTCGTGGCCGACGCGCTGCCGGGCGAGCGGGTCCGGCTGCGCCGCACCCACCGTGCCCGCAACTACGACCAGGCCGTCTGCGAGGAGGTGCTGCGCGCGAGCCCGCACCGGGTGGAGCCGCAGTGCCCCCATTTCGGAACGTGCGGCGGCTGTGCGCTCCAGCACCTCTGGCCCGAGGCGCAACTGCAGTTCAAGCAGGCGCAGCTGATCGAGAACCTCGCGCGACTCGGCGGCGTCGAGCCGCAGAGCGTGCTCGCGCCGCTCACGGGCCCCACCTGGGGCTACCGGCGGCGCGCACGACTCGGCGTGAAGCACGTGCCGCGCAAGGGCCGCGTGCTGGTGGGCTTCCGCGAACGGGCGGCCCCCTACGTGGCGGACCTGCACGAGTGCGCGATCCTGGCCGGACCGGTCGGGCGCCTGATCGATCCGCTCGCGGCGCTCGTGCAGTCGCTGTCGATCGCCGCGCGCCTGCCGCAGATCGAGGTGGCCGTGGCCGAGGATGCCTGCGCGCTCGTGCTGCGCGTGCTCGATCCGCCGACCGCGGAGGACCTCGATCGTCTCGCGGCCTTCGCGGCCGCGCAGGGCGTGCGCTTCTTCCTGCAGCCCGGCGGGCCCGAGAGCATCGTTCCGCTCGGCGGGGAAGCGCCGGTACTGCACTACGCGCTGCCCGAGTTCGCGGTGAACATCGAGTTCCGGCCGGCCGACTTCATCCAGGTGAACGGCGCGCTCAACGCGAGCATGGTCGGACGCGCGGTCAGCATGCTGGAACTCGAGCCGCGCCACCGCGTGCTCGACCTGTTCTGCGGCCTCGGCAACTTCTCGCTGCCGATGGCCCGGCGGGCGGCCGAGGTGGTGGCCGTCGAGGGCGACGCGGGCCTGGTCGGTCGCGCGCGCGACAACGCCGTGCGCAACGGCCTCGGCAACGTCGACTTCCACGTCGCCGACCTGTTCCAGGACAGCCGCGCCCAGCCCTGGGCCACGTTGGCTTATGACAGGGTCCTGCTGGACCCGCCGCGGGCCGGCGCGCGTGAAGTACTTCCCATCGTGAGTGCGTCGGGGGCGGGGCGGGTCTTGTATATTTCCTGCCACCCGGGCAGCCTCGCCCGTGATGCGGGAATCCTCGTCCGCGAACACGGTTTCCGCCTGACGGCGGCCGGCGTCATGGACATGTTCCCGCACACGACGCACGTCGAGGCCATGGCGGTGTTCGAGCGTTGATGCGATGCCGGTAGAGATCGAGCGCAAGTTCCTGGTCGCGGGCGACGGCTGGCGCGGGCAGGTGGCCCGCTCGGAGCTGTTCCGGCAGGGCTATCTCGCCACCACGGCGACGTCCTCGGTGCGGGTGCGCGTGGGGGGCGGCCGCGGGTGGCTCGGCATCAAGGGGCGCGTGGTCGGGCCGAGCCGGGCCGAGTACGAATACGAGATCCCGCTCGCCGAGGCGAACGAGATCCTCGACACGCTGTGCGGCGAGGGATGCCTCGAGAAGTACCGCCACTGGGTCGTGATCGGCGACCGCGAGTGGGAGATCGACGAGTTCCTCGGCCGCAACGCGGGCCTCGTCGTCGCGGAACTCGAGATCGAGGACGAAGCGGCCGAGTTCGCCCGGCCGCCGTGGCTCGGGCGCGAGGTGACGGACGACGTGCGCTATTACAACGCGAGCCTGGCGCAGCAGCCGTATGACGGCTGGGCAGGCATCGCAGGCGGGGAGGTTGCGTGACGCTGGGACCCCTGATGGTCGACGTGGCGGGCACCGAGCTCACGGCGGAGGATCGCCGCGTGCTCGCGCACCCGCTGGTCGGCTCGGTCATCCTGTTCACGCGCAATTTCGAGAGCGTGCCGCAGCTCGAGCGCCTGGTCGCGGAGATCCGCGCCGTGCGCACGCCGCCGCTGATCGTCACCGTCGATCACGAGGGCGGGCGCGTCCAGCGCTTTCGCAAGGACTACACCGTGCTGCCCTCCAACCGCGCGATCGGCCACGCCTACGAGCAGGACCCGGAGGCCGGTCGCGCGCTCGCCTGGCAGTGCGGCTGGCTGCTCGCGGCGGAACTGCGGGCGACCGGCATCGACATGAGCTTCGCGCCGTGCGTCGACCTCGACTACGGCGTGAGCGAGGTGATCGGCGACCGCGCCTATCATCGCGATCCCGAGATCGTCGCGCGGCTCGCGGTGGCCTGCCTGCAGGGCATGCGCGCCGCCGGCATGGCCGCGACCGCCAAGCACTTTCCCGGTCACGGGGCCGTGGTCGCCGACTCGCACAAGGCGCTGCCGGTGGACCGGCGCCGGATCGAGGATCTCGGCGACGACCTGCTGCCGTATCGCCGGCTGATCGCCAACGGCCTGTCGTCGATCATGGTGGGCCACGTGCAGTTCCCGGAGGTCGACGAGGCGCCGGCCAGCTTCTCGCGCCGCTGGATCCAGCAGGAGCTGCGCTGGAAGCTCGGTTTCACCGGTGCCGTGTTTTCCGACGACCTCAGCATGGGCGGTGCGGCGTATGCCGGCGACGTGCCCGAGCGGGCCCGGCGCGCGCTCGCGGCGGGCTGCGACGTACTGGCGATCTGCAACGACCGGCCGGCCGTGCTCGCCACGCTCGAGCAGCTGGCGGGTGCGGCGGACCCGCTCGGCCAGGTGCGCCTCGCCCGCCTGCACGGCAAGCCGGGCCCGGGCCGGCTGGCCCTCGAGCAGACGGCGCGCTGGGTCGAGTGCCGGCAGGCCATCGACCGGTGCCTGGCGGCACCCAGCCTGCAGCTGAAGGCCTAGGGTCGCGGTTGGGGGGAGACACACCTTGAACATGAGCACGGATCCGGGTCTGTTGGCCGAGGTGCTGCGCCATGCCCTCGACGGCGTGGCGGTCGTCGTGCCTGGCGACGGCTCGCCGAAGGTGGCCTACGCGAACGCGACGCTCGCCGCGCTGCTGCGCCGGCCGGAGGAGTGGCTCGAGGACCGTCCCCTCGAGGAATTCGAGATCGAGGCGCCGGTCGACCCGAACCTGACCGGGACGGCGGTCGGCGTGCGCGTGCGCCTGAAGCGCGCCGACGGAACCACGGTCGAGTGCGAGCGATGGGCGGTGATGCTGCCGGAGGCGCGCCTGTGCCTGTACTACCGGCCCGCGTCGCGCTCGTCGCCGGGCGCCCTGGCGGCGGCGCTCGACAAGACCAGCGGGCTCAGCACGCCCGAGCACCTGATGGAGGTGCTGCGCCGCGACTGGTCGATCGCGCAGCGCGACGGCCGGCGGCTGACGGTCATGCGCTTCAACATCGACGCCTGGCGCGACTACCACGAAGTGTTCGGTCGCGGCCCGAGCGACAACGTGCTGCGCCAGGTCGGGCGCGCGATCGCCACCGCGACGCGGCGCGCGAGCGACATCGTCGCGAGGCTGGGCGAGGACGACTTCATCGTGCTCGGCGTGGCGATGGACCCCGACAACGCCCTGCACTTCGCGGAGCAGATCAGCGCCCGCGTGCGCTCGCTGGCGATCCACCACCCGCGATCGAACATCGGCCGCTACCTGACCGTGAGCGCGGGCGTCGTCACCGCGAGCCCGCCGCGCGAGTCCGCCTGCGAGGCGATCCTCGAGGCGGCCGCGACGGCGCTGCAGCTGGCGAAGTCCCGCGGCGGCAATTGCGTGGTGAACGGCAAGCTCTGAGCGGCTGGCGCGGACGGCTTGTCCGCGGCGGGCCGGCCGGTCCATAGTGGCGTCCCATTCGACGAGGTCGGCATCGAGACGCCATGGTCACCGAAGTCCTGCAGCAGGTGCGTCGCGGGCTGCTGCCGCGGCATGTCGCGCTGGTCGTCGGGGTGGTGACCCTCGCGGTGCTGGTGCAGCATCGCATCGACAACCCGGCCGACCCCTCCTACTTCCTGCTCTTCTATCCGGCGGTGATGGTCTGCGCGTGGTACGGCGGCCCGGTCGCGGGCCTGCTGGCCACCGTGCTGTCCGCGGTGGCCGCGACGTGGTTCTTCATGGAGCCGGTGCACACGATGCAGGTCACCACGACGCGGCAGTGGCAGTCGCTGGTGGTCTTCCTGGCGATGGGCGGCGCCTTCTCGTGGTGGCGCGGGCGGCTGACCCGCGCCTCCGGGTCGGTGCGTCGGCTGTCGGCGCAGTTCGATCGCGAGCGCATGCGCCGGGCCGATGCCGAGCAGTTGCTCGAGCGCCTGCGCGAGAGCGTGCAGGACGAGTCGGAGCGCCTGCGCCACGACCTGGCCCTCGAGATCCACGACGAGATCGGGGCCACGCTCACGGCCATCGGCATGCGGCTCGATGCGCTGCGGCGCCGTGCGGAGCGGGGAGCGACGCTCGACGCCGGCGAGGTGGACGCCATCCGCGGGCTCGTCGGACGCGCGGCGGCTTCCAGCCGTGAAGTCTGCACGCGGCTGCGCCCGGCCATGCTCGACGATCTCGGGCTGGTCGAGACCTGCCGCTGGTACCTCGGCGACTGGTCGCGCAACACCGGCATCGATTCCGACGAGCGGATCGATCGCCTGCCGCCCCTGCCGGACGGGACGCTGAGCATCGACCTGTTCCGCGTCTTCCAGGAGCTGCTGACCAACGTCGCGCGCCATGCGCAGGCGACGCACGTGTCCGTCACCCTGCGCCAGGCGGGCGGCACGCTGCAACTGGAGGTGAGCGACAACGGCCGGGGCATACCGCCGGGCCGGCTCGGCGGCCTCGGCCTGACCGGCATCCAGGAGCGCCTGCGCCGGCACGGCGGCCGCTTCGAAGTCCACTCGACGGCCCGGGGAACGACCGTGCACGTGCGGGTGCCGTTGCCGCCGGCCGCTGGATCGCCCGCCGCCTGAGCGCGATCGCGGCGCTAGAGCGGCAGGGCGCAGTCGACGGGCCGGGCCTCGAGCAGTCGCGTGCACACGCCGGGCTCGATGCCGATCAGGTAGCCGCGCCGCCCGCCATTGATGCAGATCCGCGGCAGCGCGAGGATGGAGCGCTCGACGTACACGGGCATGCGCCGACGCGTCGCGAACGGCGAGGTGCCCCCGACCAGGTAGCCGCTGTGCCGGTTGGCGACCTCCGGAGCGCACGGCTCGACCGATTTCGCGCCGATCTGCCGGGCCAGGTTCTTGGTCGACACCTGGCGGTTGCCGTGCATCAGCACCACGAGCGGGGCCCGCTTCTCGTCCTGCATGACGAGCGTCTTGACGACCGTGTACGGGTCGAGGCCCAGCACCTCGGCGCTGTGCTGCGCACCGCCGTGCTCGAGGTATGGGTAGGGGTGCTCGGTGAACTCGACCCCGCGCGCCCGCAGGAAGGCGACGGCGGGCGTCTCGCTGACGCGCGTGCCCTTCGCCACGGTCAGCCCGCGCGGGCCGGCACGCAGCGTGCCAGGCCCTCGAGCAGTTGCTGGGCGTACGCGAAGCGCGCCTCGGGCTCGTCCCAGCCGCCCGTGAAGCGGACTTTCTTCGGCCCGTCGAAGCGCATGGTCTTGCCGTGGCGCTGCACGAACAGCAGCAGGGCGCCGGTGTCGACGGGCGGGTCGTCCATGAAGGTGACCGAGCCGCTGCCGGCGCCGACGTCGAAGCGCTCGACACCGCAGACGGCCGCCGTCACGCGCATGCGCGCGATGCGGAACAGGTTCTTCGCCGGCTCGGGCAGGCCGCCGAAGCGGTCGACGGTCTCCGCCTGCAGGTCGTCCAGCTCGGCCACGGACTCGACGCCCGAGATGCGCTTGTACAGCACCAGCCGCGCGTGCACGTCCGGCAGGTAGGCCTCGGGCAGCATCGAGGGCACGTGCAGGTCCACCTCGGGACCGTGGTGCAGCGGCTTCTCGAGCTCGGGGCGCCTGCCCGCCTGCATCGCCTTCACCGCGCGCTCGAGCAGCTCCATGTAGAGCGCGAAGCCGATCTCCTGGATCTGGCCGCTCTGCTCGTCGCCCAGCAGCTCGCCGGCGCCGCGGATCTCGAGGTCGTGGGTCGCGAGCACGAAGCCGGCCCCGAGGTCCTCCAGCGACTCGAGCGCCTCCAGGCGCTTCACGGCGTCGGTGGTCATCGCGTTCTTCGGCGGCGTCACCAGGTACGCGTACGCCTGGTGGTGGGAGCGTCCGACGCGGCCGCGCAGCTGGTGCAGCTGCGCGAGGCCGAAGCGGTCGGCGCGGTCGATGATGATGGTGTTCGCCGTCGGCACGTCGATGCCGCTCTCGATGATGGTCGTGCACAGCAGGACGTTCGCCCGCTTGTGGTAGAAGTCGAGCATCACCTGCTCGAGGTCGCGTTCGCGCATCTGGCCGTGGCCGATCACGATGCGGGCCTCCGGCACCAGCTCGGCGAGCGACTGCGCGGTCTTCTCGATGGTGTCGACGCTGTTGTGCACGAAATAGACCTGGCCGCCGCGGCGCAGCTCGCGCAGGAACGCCTCGCGGATGGTCGGCGCGTTCCACTCGCTGACGAATGTCTTGATGGACAGGCGCGCGGCCGGCGGTGTCGCGATCAGGCTCAGGTCGCGCAGGCCGCCGAGCGCCATGTTGAGCGTGCGCGGGATCGGGGTCGCGGTGAGGGTGAGCACGTCCACCTCGGCGCGCAGCGCCTTCAGCTTCTCCTTGTCCTTGACGCCGAAGCGGTGCTCCTCGTCGATGATGACGAGGCCCAGATCCCGGAACCGCACGCCGGGCTGCAGCAGTCGGTGCGTGCCGACGACCACGTCGACCTTGCCTTCGGCGAGGCCGGCGAGCGCCTGCTTCGCCTGCGCCTCGCCGCGGAAGCGGGAGAGCAGCTCGACCTTGACCGGCCAGTCGGCGAAGCGGTCGACGAAGGTCTGGTAGTGCTGCTGCGCCAGCAGCGTGGTCGGCACCAGCACGGCCACCTGGCGGCCGCCCTGCACCGCGACGAAGGCGGCGCGCAGCGCCACCTCGGTCTTGCCGAAGCCGACGTCGCCGCACACGACGCGGTCCATCGGCCGCGTGGACCGCAGGTCCTCGATCACCGCGGCGATCGCCGCGGCCTGGTCGGGCGTCTCCTCGAAGGGGAACCCCGCCTCGAACGCCCGCAGCTGCGCCTCGTCGAGCGCGAAGGCGTGACCCTGCCGGGCGGCGCGCCTGGCGTAGATGTCGAGCAGCTCGGCCGCGGCGTCGCGGATGCGCGCGGCGGCGCGGGCGCGTGCCTTGCTCCACTGGTCGCCGCCGAGCTTGTGCAGCGGCGCCGTCTCGGCCGGCGCGCCCGTGTACCGGCTGATGCGCTCGAGCGACTGCACGGGCACGTACAGCTTGTCGCCCTCGGCGTACTCGATGAGCAGGAACTCGGCCGGCATGCCGCCGGCCTCCATGGTCGTGAGCCCGACGTAGCGTCCGACGCCGTAGTCCTCGTGCACCACCGGTGCCCCGGGGCGCAGGTCGGCGAGCTGCTGGATGATCCGGGCCGGGTCGCGATCCGAGCGCCGCCGCCGCCGCTCCTGGCGCACGCGCTCGCCGAAGAGCTGCTCCTCGGCGTAGATCGTGAGTGGCGGATCGGCGAGCGCCACGCCGGAGGAGAGCGGAGCGACGGTGATGCCGAGGCGCGCGTCGCCGGCGAGGAACTCGTGCCAGCCCGGGTAGGCCTTCGGCGACACGCCGCGCGGACGCAGCAGCTCGAGCAGCAGTTCGCGCCGTCCCGGCGACTCGGCCGCGATCAGCACGCGCCCGGCGTCCGTCTCGAGCTGGCGGGCGAAGTCGTCGAGCGTCTCGGCGCGGCGCTGGTCCAGGCGGGCGGAGGGTGCTTCGCGTGCGCCGAGGTCGATCGCGGGCAGGGCGCCGGTCGCGGCGTCGCCGGCCGCCGCGCCGAGTACGACGTGCGGCCGGGCCGTCGCGGCGGCGAACCACTCCTCCGGCGGCACGCACAGCTCCGTCGGCCGGAGCACGGGGTGCTCGATGTCGTAGCGGCGCTCCTCGTGACGCTCCTCGAGGGTCTGCCAGGCCGCTGCGAGTGCCCGGCCGTGCTCGCCGGGCAGGACGACCGTCGCGGCCGCCGGCAGGTAGTCGAACAGCGTCGCGGTGTCCGCGAAGAACAGCGGCAGGAAGTACTCGATGCCGGCCGGCGCGAGGCCGTCGCCCACGTCGCGGTACACGGGCATGCGCGTCAGGTCGCCCTCGAAACGCGTGCGGAAGCGGCGACGGAAGTCGCGGATGGACTCGGGCGAGAGGCTGAACTCGCGCGCCGGCAGCAGGTCGAGTCGCTGCAGCCGTTCGCTCGAGCGCTGGGTCTCCGGGTCGAAGCTGCGGATGCTGTCGATCTGCCGGTCGAACAGGTCGATGCGCAGCGGCGCCTCGGCGCCCATCGGGAAGATGTCGAAGAGCGAGCCGCGGATCGCGAACTCGCCCGGCTCGCCCACCTGCGGCATGCTCGCGTAGCCGGCGGCGGTCAGGCGCAGCCGGAAGGACTCGAGATCGAGCTCCTCGCCGACGCGCAGGCTGAGCGCGTGGCCGTCGACGAAAGCGCGCGGCGGCAGGCGCTGCAGCGCCGTGGCGAGGTCCGTGAGCACGAGGCCGGCGCGCAGGGAGGGCAGGCGGGCCAGCGCCCGCAGGCGCTGCGACACGATGTCGGGGTGCGGGGCGAACTGGTCGTACGGCAGCGTCTCGTAGCCCGGGAACGGCAGCACGGGCAGGTCGGCGGGCGCGAAGAAGCGCAACTCCTGTTCCAGCTGGGCCGCGGCGGCCGCGTCGGCCGCGAGCACCAGCAGCGGTCCGGCGGCGTGCCGGGCGGCCTGGGCGAGATGGATCGCGGCGGCGGCGCCGGCGAGTCCGGTCCAACGCAGCCCTGGGCGCCCGGGACCGGGCAGCACGTCAAATACTTGCATTTTAAAAACAATAGCTTAAGGCCAGATCATGAGATCTGGCCTGAGGTGTCGGAATGGCAAGTCTAGCGAACTCCCCGGCCCGCCACGAGCGGGAAGGGGCGGCGCTCAGCGTCCGCCGGGCGTGAGCACCGCGTGGACGACGTGGTCGTACTCGAAATACACGGTGAAGCCGGGATACACCCAGCGGCTGATCGGCGGCTGGCCGACGGCAGCGATCTTGTCGCTCGGGGCGCCATAGCTCGCTTCGACCTGGGCCTTGGACATTCCGCGGTCGGGCACGGCCACGGTGGCCTGGGCCGCCGCGGGCTCCGTCATCTGCAGGGTCTGTGCCTGCGCCGGGACGAGGCCGCCGCCGAGCGCCGCCGCGCACACTGCCAACAGGGTCTTGCGCATGTCTGGACCTCTCCTTCGGACGCCTCTGGGACTATAGCACCGGCCTCCGGGCGCGGTGAGGACGGGCCGGTAATTCCTTGTCGCAGTTCACTAACGTCGCCGGAGCGGGGCGTCGGCCGCGGCGTGCAAAGCGTGCCCGGGGCAGGTAGCCTTGCCGCCACTTCGTCGGACCCCGCATGTTCCATCCGCTGCCCATCTTCGTCGGCCTGCGCTACGTCCGGACCCGCCGCCAGGGGTTCTTCGTATCGTTCATCTCCTGGGTGTCGATGCTCGGCGTGTGCCTGGGCGTCGCCGCCCTGATCACCATCATCTCGGTGATGAACGGGTTCGAGGGCGAGCTGCGCAGCCGGCTCGTCTCGCTGACGGCCCACGCGACCGTCGAGGGGCCGCAGGGCCGGATGCCGAACTGGACGGCCGTCGCACGGCGCGCGCGGCAGGTGCCCGGCGTGGTGGGGGCCGCGCCGTTCCGCGACGTGCAGGCCATGCTCGGCCGCTACGGCAACCTGCAGCCGGCGCTGCTGCACGGGCTGGATCCGGCCGCGGAAGGGCAGGTCTCGACCATCGAGCAGCACCTGCTCGCGGGCCGGCTGGCGGACCTCGTGCCCGGCTCGCGCCGCATGATCCTCGGGCGCGTGCTCGCCTGGCAGCTCGGCGCCGACGTCGGCGAGACGCTGACGGTGATGGTGCCGGGCCGCGACCTCGTGTCGGCCGGCGGCCGGCCCATGCTGCAGACCTTCACCGTGGTCGGGATCTTCGAGGTCGGGCTGCAGGACCACGACGGCACGATGGCGCTGGTCCACCTTGCGGACGCGGCGGACCTCGCGGGGCAGGGCGCGTTGCCGGAAGGCCTGCGCGTGCGGTACGACGACGTGATGGCCGCGCCGCTCAGGACCCCGGCGCTGGCCGCGGCCGCCGGCTCGGGTTACACGGTGCAGGACTGGAGCCAGCAGCACGCCGCGTACTTCCGCGCCATCCGCATCGAGAAGACCATGATGAGCCTGATCCTCATGCTGGTGGTCGCGGTGGCGGCCTTCAACATCGTGGCGGCGCTGGTGATGGTCGTGAACGAGAAGCGCGCGGACATCGCCATCCTGCGCACGCTCGGCATGGAGCAGCGCGGCATCGTCGGCGTGTTCTTCACCCAGGGCGTGGTGATCGGGGCGACCGGCACGCTGCTCGGCCTGCTGCTCGGCGTGCTGGTCGCGTACAACGTCGGCACCATCGTGCCGGTGCTGGAGCGGCTGTTCGGCTTCCACGTCATGGACCCGAGCGTCTACTACATCACCACCATTCCCTCGGAGCCGCGCTGGAGCCAGATCGTCGTGATCGTCGTGCTGGCGTTCGCGCTCACGGTACTCGCGACGCTGTACCCGGCGCGCCGGGGCGCCGCGACCGAGCCGGCCGAAGCGCTGCGGTACGAGTGATGGCCGCGGTGCCCTACGAGCTGAGGATCGGGCGGCGCTACCTGCGCTCGACCGGCAACCGCTTCCTGTCGTTCATCTCGCTGATCT
Organism: Pseudomonadota bacterium; assembly: GCA_052035645.1. GTDB lineage: Bacteria > Pseudomonadota > Gammaproteobacteria > Steroidobacterales > Steroidobacteraceae > RPQJ01. The sequence continues at coordinate 28,099 of JBPOHK010000004.1, read as the reverse complement.
CCATGCTCGGCGTGGCGATCGGCGTGGCGGTGCTGATCGTGGTGCTGTCGGTGATGAACGGCTTCGAGCGCGAGCTGCGCGAGCGCATCCTGAGCGTGACCTCGCACGCGACCGTGACCGCGTTCGGGGCCGGCCTCGCCGACTGGCCGGCGCTGCGCGGGACGGCCCTGCGCAACCCGCGGGTGGCCGGCGTGGCGCCGTTCGTCGAGGGCGAGGCCCTGCTGATCGGCGACGTGGCCGGCGGACGGTCGCAGGCCGCGACCGTGCAGGGCGTCGACCCGGCGCGCGAGCCCGAGGTCTCCGCGCTCGGCGAGCGGCTCACCGACGGCTCGTTCGCGGCGCTGCGCCCCGGCGCGTTCCAGGTGCTGCTCGGCTCCGCGCTCGCGGCGAAGCTCGGGGTGAAGACCGGCGACCCGGTGGTGATCGCGATCGCCGCGGGTTCCGTGACGCCGGCCGGCGTCGTGCCCCGCATGCGGCGCTTCACCGTGGGCGGGATCTTCGAGTCCGGCATGTACGAGATCGACGCCTCGCTCGCGGTCGTGCAACTGCAGGACGCCTCGCGCCTGTTCCGGCTGGGCGAGAACGTGACCGGGCTGCGGCTCAGGGTGCGCGATCCGTTCGAGGCGCCGCAGGCCGTGCGCGAGGTGGCCGACGCGCTCGGCGGCGGCCTTTACATCGAGGACTGGACGCAGCAGCACGCGAACTTCTTCCGCTCGATCGAGCTCACCAAGCGCATGATGTTCTTCATCCTGCTGCTGGTCGTCGCGGTCGCGGCCTTCAACATCGTCTCGACGCTGGTGATGGCGGTGAAGGACAAGCAGCCGGACATCGCCATCCTGCGCACCATGGGCGCGCGGCCGGCGAGCGTGCTCGCAGTGTTCGCGACCCAGGGCACGGTGATCGGGCTGGTCGGCACGCTCGGCGGGGTGGCGCTCGGCGTGCTGCTCGCCGTGAATCTCGAGACGCTGGTGCACGGGCTCGAGCGACTGCTCGGCACCCGCTTCATGGATGCGAGCGTGTACCTGATGAGCGACCTGCCGGCGCGCGTCGAGCGCGGCGACGTGCTGCTGATCGCCGGCACCGCTTTCCTGCTCTGCTGCCTGTCCACGGTCTACCCGGCCTGGCGCGCGGCGACCACCGACCCGGCGAGGGCCTTGCGGCATGAGTGACGTGGACGTCCTGAGTTGCGCCGGCGTGAGCAAGCACTTCGAGGAGGCCGGGCTGCGGCTCGAGGTGCTGAAGGGCGTCGAGCTGCGCGTCGGACGCGGCGAGACGCTCGCCATCATCGGCGAGTCCGGCTCGGGGAAGACGACGCTGCTGCAGATCCTCGGCGGGCTCGACCTGCCGTCCGGCGGCGAGGTCCGCATCGCCGGCACGCCGCTCGCGAGTCTGTCGGACGCGGACCGCGGCACGCTGCGCAACCGCGCCCTCGGCTTCGTCTACCAGTTCCACCACCTGCTGCCCGAGTTCAGCGCGCTCGAGAACGTCGCGATGCCGCTGCTGGTGCGGCGCACGGCCGTCGCCGAGGCCGAGCGCGAGGCCCGCTGGTTCCTCGAGCGCGTCGGACTCGGCGCGCGCCTCACGCACCGGCCGGCGCAGATGTCGGGTGGCGAGCGCCAGCGCGCGGCGGTGGCGCGCGCCCTGGTGACGCGGCCGCAACTGGTGCTGGCCGACGAGCCGACCGGCAACCTCGACGGCCGCAATGCCCGCGGGGTGCTCGAACTGATGCTGGAGCTCAATCGCGAGCTCGGCACCAGCCTGGTGCTCGTCACGCACTCGCACGAGATCGCGGCACGCATGCAGCGCGTGCTGACCCTGCAGGACGGTCGCCTCGTCGACGCCTGAGTCCCGCGAATCTGCGCCAACGGCGCAGAAATGCGGCGGGCCGCCGGCCCGGCCGGCGGGCACAGTGTCCCCCTCCACGGAGGGAGCGGTGCAGTGTGGCCTCTCGTCGCGGGTTTCGGCGCCGGCTGCGGCTGCCTGGTTCTCCTGCCCGAGCTGCCATCCCCGGGAACGTGGCTGGCTGCCTGCGCCGCGCTGATCGCGCTCGGCACGCTCGCCCGCTCCCCCGTGGCGTTTGCCGTCGCCTGCGGCTTCGGCTGGGCGGCGTGGCAGACGACGGGCCGGCTCGCGGACCGCCTCGATCCCGCGCTCGAGGGCCGCGTGCTGACGACCCGCGGGGTCGTGGTCTCGGTGCCGCAGGGCACGGAGGCGCTCATGAGGTGGCGCTTCGCGCCCGACGATCCGGAACTGCCGGGCACCCTCGAGCTGAGCTGGTACGACGCCGCCTTCCGGCCGCGTGCCGCCGAACGGCTCGAACTCGAGGTGAAGCTGCGGCGGCCGCGCGGCTTCGCCAATCCCGGCGGCTCGGACAACGACGCGCGGATGCTGCGCGAGGACATCGGCGCGAGCGGCTACGTGCGCTCGGCGCGCCGGCTCGGTCGCGACGTCGGCGAGTGCTGGCGTCGCCCGGTGCTGGTCGCGCGCGATGCGGCGGCCGCCGCCGTGCGGCGCGCGCTGGGCGAGCGGCCGGCGGCCGGGATCGTCGCCGGGCTGTCGGTCGGGCTGCAGGACGCGCTGAGCCGCGAGCAGTGGCGACAGCTGGCCCGCACCGGCGCGAGCCACCTGATGGCCATCTCGGGCCTGCACATCGCCATGGTCGCCGCCATCGCCGCGTGGGGCGGCGCTGCCGTGCAGCGCTGGCGCCAGCGGCACGGCGCCACCGGCGCGAGGCGCGACGCCGCCGTCCTCGCCGGCACGCTCGCGGCGGTCGCCTACAGCCTGCTCGCCGGCTGGTCGGTGCCCACGCAGCGCACGCTGCTCATGATCGGACTGGCCGCCGTCGCGCTCGGCGCCCGGCGCCACGGCAGCGTGGCCGACGGACTGGCCGCCTGCGCGGGTGGCGTGCTGCTCATGGACCCGCTGGCGCTGCTTGCGCCCGGCTTCTGGCTGTCGTTCGGCGCGGTGGCGGCCATCGTGCTGGCCACCACGGGGCACCTGCGACCACCCGGTGTCGTGCGCAGCTATCTCGCCGTGCAGGTCGCGGTGACGATCGGACTGGTGCCCGTGCTGGCCGCGAGCTTCGGCCAGCTCTCGCTCGTGGGCGTGCTGGTTAACCTGGCGGCCGTGCCGCTCTACACGCTCGCGATCGTGCCGGCAGTGCTGCTCGCCACTGCGCTCGCGCTGGCCGCGCCGGTTGCCGGCGACCCGCTGCTGCGCCTCGTCGCGTGGGTCATCGAGACCACCTGGCCGCTGTTCTCCGTCCCCGCCGGCTGGTCGTCCTCGACGTGGGCCATTGCCGCCCTCCCGCCCGTCGCCTGGGCCGTGCTGGTCGTGGGGGTGTTCGCGGCGCTCGCGCCGTTGCCGCTGCGCGGTCGTCTCGCCGGCGCGCTCCTCGTCTGCTCGCTGTGCCTGTGGCGCCCCGAGCGTCTGCCGCACGGAGCCGCCCGCGTCGAAGTGCTGGACGTGGGGCAGGGGCTCGCCGTGGTGGTCGAGACTCGACGCCACGCGCTGCTTTTCGACGCCGGGCCGTCGTTTCGCAGCGGCGCGGATGCGGGCCAGCTCGTCGTGCTGCCCTGCCTGCAGGCCCGCGGCATCCGCGCGCTCGACGTGCTCGCCGCGAGCCACGACGACGACGATCACAAGGGGGGCGTGGCGAGCCTGCTGGCACTGCTGCCGGTGCGCCGCGTGATCGCCGGTCCGTCGCTCGGCGAACTGCGCGACGGCGCAGGGTCCGCGGTCCCGCTCCAGCGCTGCCGGCGCGGGACGCGCTGGCACTGGGACGGCGTCCGGTTCGAGTGGCTGCACCCGGGCACGACGGCCCACGAGCGGGACAACGACAGCTCGTGCGTGCTGCTCGTGACCAGTGGCGAGCACCGGGTCCTGCTCACCGGGGACATCGAGGCGCTGGCCGAGGCCGAATTGCTGGCGCGAGGACTGCCCGGTCCCGTCGACGTGCTGGTCGCCCCGCACCACGGCAGCCGCAGTTCCTCCAGCGAGGCGTTCGTGCAGGCCACGCGGCCGCAGTGGGTCGTATTCGCAGCCGGCCATCGCAATCGCTGGGGTTTTCCGGCCCGCAGCGTCGTGCAGCGCTGGAGCGACGCCGGCGCCCGGACGGCGAGCACCGGTTCCGGGGGCGCCGTGGAATTCGTCGCGCGGCCCGGGCAGCCGCTGGGCGAGCCGCGCCTGTGGCGAGTGGCGCATCACCGTCTGTGGCAGGACCCGTAGCCGGCCGTCGCGGCGGTCCGGCGCATGAAGTATCATCCCGCGCGGTACGTCGGCAGGGGTTCGAGCGCGGGAAATGTTCGAAATCATCAAGTCTGGCGGCATCGTCATGGTGCCGATCATCCTGTGCTCGATCGTCGCCAGTGCCATTGCGCTCGAACGCCTCTGGACGTTGCGCGGGCAGCGGGTGGTGCCGCAGGAGTTGACGGACAAGGTCTGGCAGTGGGTGGAAAACCGGGCGCTGTCGGACAAGCAGATCCTGGCCCTGCAGACCCACTCGCCGCTGGGCCGGGTGCTCGCCGCCGGACTGGCCAACCGCCACCGCGACCGCGTGGTGATGATGGAGGCCATCGAGGACGCCGGACGGCACGTCGCGCACGATCTCGAGCGCTACCTGAACGCGCTCGGCACGGTCGCCTCGATCTCGCCGCTGCTCGGCCTGCTCGGCACCGTCACCGGCATGATCCGCACGTTCAAGGCCATCACCGTCGCCGGCATCGGCAACCCGACGGCCATGGCGAGCGGTATCGCCGAGGCGCTGATCACCACCGCGGCGGGCCTCATCGTCGCGATCCCCGCGTTCGTGGTCTACCGGTACCTGCGCGGCAAGGTCGACGCGCTGGTGATCCAGATGGAGAAGGAGTCGCTCAAGCTGGTGCAGGCCATCGACCGCACCAGCGGCACGCGCCCGGCGGCCGCCGTCCAGGTGGCCGAGATGCAGGCCGCCGAGGGAGTGGCGGCTTGAAGTTCCAGATCGGCCGCCGCGAGGATCCCGAGCTGAACATGACGTCGCTCATCGACGTCGTGCTGCTGCTGCTGATCTTCTTCATGATGTCGACCCGGTTCATCGACGAGGGTCGTCTCAAGGTGCAGCTGCCCGAGGCCGGCGTGGAGCCGGACCAGTCCACGGTCGCCGAGACGGTCGAGATCGAGGTGACGGCGGAGGGCGGCTACCGCGTCGGCGGCAAGCCGCTGGTCAACAACAGCCCGGACACGCTCGCCACGGCGCTCGGCCGGGCCTCCGGCGGCGACCGGCGCATGCCCGTCACCATCCGCGCCGACGCGCGCGCCACGCACCAGTCGGTGGTCACGGCGATGGACGTCGCGGGCCGGCTCGGGTACCGCCAGATCAACATCGCGACGATACACGATGGGTCGCAAGGCGGATAAGCGCGCCGAGCTGAAGATGCCGGAGGGCGCGCTCGAGACCTACCGGCGCCTGCTCACCTACCTTCGGCCGCACAAGTCCGCATTCGCCGTCGGCGTGCTCGGCATGGCGGCGTTCGCGGCCACCGACGCGGCATGGGCGGCGTTCGTGAAGTTCTTCCTCGACGGCACGTTCGTCGACAGGGATCCGCGCCTGGTCTGGCTCGTGCCGGTGACGCTGGTCGGCCTGTTCGTGGTGCGCGGCGTCAGCGATTTCGTGCAGACCTATTACCCGGGCTACGTCGGCCGGCAGATCGTCAAGACGCTGCGCGCGCAGCTGTTCGACCGCTACGTCAACCTGCCGCTCGCCTACTTCGACCGCAACCTGTCCGGCGTGCTGCTGTCGCGCCTGACGTTCAACACCGAGCAGGTCGCGACGGCGGCGACGGATTCGCTGACGGTCTTCATCCGCGATTCGCTCACGATCCTCGGGCTGGTCGGCTACCTGCTGTACACCAACTGGAAGCTCACCCTGTTCATCCTGGTGGTCGGGCCGCTGGTCGCGGTGCTCATCCGGCGCATCAACCTGCTGTTCAGGCGCTACAGCAAGCGCATCCAGAACTCGATGGGCGACGTGACGCGCGTGGCCAAGGAAGCCATCGAGGCGCCACGCGTCATCCGGGTGTTCAACGCGCAGGCGTACGAGCAGGGCATGTTCGAGACGGTCATCGAGCAGAACCGTCGCTCCTACATGAAGCTGCTGATGACCAAGGGCATGAGCAACCCGGTCGTGCAGCTCATCGCCTCGATGGCGCTCGCCTGCGTGCTCTACCTGGCCACGGCGGACGCGATCCAGGGCAGGATGACGCTCGGGGCGTTCACCTCGTTCATCGCGGCGCTGTTGCTGCTCACGGCGCCCCTGCGCAGGCTCGTGAACGTGGCCGGTCCGCTGCAGCAGGGCATCGCGGCCGCGCAGAGCATCTTCGAGGTCCTCGATACGCCGGCCGAGCCGGCCGGCGGCACGCGCGCCATCGAGCGCGCCCGCGGCGAGGTGGAGTACCGCGACGCGCGCTTCCGCTACCCGTCCGGGACGGAGGACGTGCTGCAGGGCGTGAGCTTCAAGGCCCGTGCCGGCCAGACCATCGCGATCGTCGGCCGCACGGGCAGCGGCAAGTCGACGATCGTCGGCCTGCTGCCGCGCTTCTACGACGTCACCGGTGGCGCGGTGCTGCTCGACGGTCACGACATCCGCGAGTACCCGCTCGAGCGCCTGCGCGCGCAGATGAGCCTCGTCAGCCAGGACGTCGTGCTCTTCAACGGAACGATCCGCAGCAACATCGCCTTCGGCTATCCGGCCAGCGACGCGCAGATCGAGGCGGCCACGCGGGCGGCGCGGGTGAACGAGTTCTCCGACCAGCTGCCGAACGGGCTGGAGACCGAGGTCGGCGATCGCGGCGCGCTGCTCTCCGGCGGCCAGCGCCAGCGCATCGCCATTGCCCGCGCGCTGCTGCGCAACACGCCGATCCTGATCCTGGACGAGGCGACCTCGGCGCTCGACACGGAGACGGAGCGGCAGGTGCAGGAGCAGCTCGAGGCGCTGATGAAGGACCGCACCACGCTGGTCATCGCGCACCGGCTGTCGACGGTCGAGAAGGCCGACTGCATCCTCGTCATGGACGGTGGCCGGCTCATCGAGATGGGCACCCACCAGGAGCTGCTGGCCCGCAACGGGCAGTACGCGGTGCTGTACCGGCTGCAGTTCGCCGAATGAGCCTGGACGCGCGCCTGCAGCGCCTGTGGTACGGGCCTGCCTGGGCGAGCCTGCCGTTGTGGCCGCTCGAAGGAATCTTTCGCGGCGCGGTCGCGCTGAAGACGCTGTTGCACCGGGCCGGCGCGCTGCCCGTCGCACGCGTGGCCGTGCCCGTCATCGTGGTCGGCAACCTGACGGTCGGCGGCACCGGCAAGACCCCCGTGGCCGCGTGGCTGGCCCACCAGTTCACGCTGCGCGGTCACCGTGTCGGGGTCGTGCTCAGGGGCTACGGTGGCTCGCACCGGGGCTCGCCCCGCGAGGTGAACCTGGACGACGAGCCCGAGGTGGTGGGTGACGAGGCGCTGCTGCACGCCCACCGGCGGCCGCACGTCGTGGTCATCGGCGCCGACCGTGCGGCGGCCGCGGCGCTCGCGGCGGCCCGGGGCGCGGAGCTGGTCGTGTGCGACGACGGACTGCAGCACACGCGCCTCGCCCGGGATTTCGAGATCGCCGTCGTCGATGCCGCGCGGGGGCTGGGCAACGGCCACCTGCTGCCGGCCGGGCCATTGCGCGAGCCGGCGGGCCGGCTCGAGTCCGTCGACGCCGTCGTCGTCGCGGAGCGCGTGGCCGGGGCCGCCGATGCCTGCCGCGTACGGCCGACGCAGCCCCTGGTTGCGACGGCGCGCCTGCGCCTGGGGGACGCCATCAACCTCGTCACGGCCGAGCGCCGGCCGCTGGCGTCGTTCGCGGCCCGGCCGGCCTGCGCCGTGGCCGCCATCGGCCACCCGGAGGCGTTCTTCGCGGCGCTGCGCGCCGCCGGGCTGCGGATCGACGAGCACCCGCTGCCGGACCACGCCGCGATCGATCCTGCGACGCTGCCGGTGGCGAGCGGCTCCACCGTCCTGATGACCGAGAAGGATGCCGTAAAATGCCGCTCGCACGCACAGCCCGGCTGGTGGTGGGTCGAACTCGCAGTCGAGGTGGACCGCGCGGCCGCCGGTCAGCTGCTGACCACGATCCTGGAGCGCATCGGACGGACCGGTGCGGGAGTACGACTTGGATAAGAAGCTGCTCGACATCCTGGCCTGCCCGCTCTGCAAGGGGCCGGTGCACTGGCGCCGCGAGGCCGACGTCATCGTCTGCCGCGCCGACCGGCTCGCCTTCCCGGTGCGCGACGGCATTCCCCTGATGCTGGAGGAAGAGGCACGCTCGCTCGCCTCCGACGACCCGCTGCTGCGGGACTGAGCCGGCCATGGCGTTCCACGTCGTCATCCCGGCGCGCCATGCATCGACGCGCCTGCCGGGCAAGCCGCTGCTCGACATCGGCGGTCTGCCGATGATCCAGCGCGTGGTGGCGCGCGCCTGCGCGAGTTCGGCCGACGAGGTGCTGGTGGCCACCGACGACGCGCGCATCGCGGCCGTCGTCGCCGACACGCGTCATCCCGGGCGAACGATCGCCGTGCTGACCGATCCGGCGCTGCCCTCCGGGACGGATCGCGTCGCGGCGGTGGCGGCGGAGCGCGGCTGGCCGGACGGCACCATCGTCGTGAACGTGCAGGGCGACGAGCCGTTCCTGCCGCCGGCCCTGATCGACCAGGTGGCCGGCCTGCTCGAGCGCGATCCGGCGGCGGCCATCGCCACGCTCGCGAGCCCGGTCGCATCGCTCGCGGACTTCCTCGACACGAATGTCGTCAAGGTCGCCGTCGCCGGCGACGGCACCGCGCTGTATTTCAGCCGCGCGCCGATCCCCTGGACGCGCGACGGCGCGGACGGCGGCCTCGCCGGGCAGCGCGAGTTCGGCGACGCGCTGCGGCACGTCGGCATGTACGCTTACCGGGTCGGGGCGCTCAGGCGCATCACGGCGTTGCCGCCCTCGCGCTACGAACGGCGCGAGAAGCTGGAGCAGCTGCGCGCGCTCGAAGCGGGACTGCGCATCGTCGTCGCCGAATGCAGCGAGCCCCCGGGAGCCGGCGTGGACACACCGGCGGACCTCGAGCGGGCCCGCGCGCGGGCGCGAGGCTGAAGGAGACCGACATGAACCAGTTGCTGTTCAACGCGTTCGGACTGCACATCACCGGCTGGAAGCTCGTCGGCTACCTCGGTGTCGCCCTGTTCGCCGGGCGCTGGTTCGTGCAGATGTTCTATTCGCGCCGCCACGGCCGGCCCGTCGTGCCCACGGTGTTCTGGCTGATGAGCATTTCCGGCAGCCTGCTGCTGCTGTCGTACTTCGTGTTCGGCAAGAACGACTCGGTCGGCGTGCTCTCGAACCTGTTCCCGGCGGCCGTGGCGGGTTACAACCTCGTCCTCGACCTGCGCCACAAGCGCGCCCGCCAGTCCGGGGACGCTAGCTCGTCTTCCTGAGGCCGAGCGTCGGCTTCTTCGCCTTCTTCGCCGGCAGCAGCTCGGCCACCTCCGCGGGGCTCAGGTCGCGCCAGGTTCCGGGCGGCAGGTCGCCGAGATGGATGTGCATGATGCGCACCCGCTGCAGGCGGCGCACCGTGTAGCCGAAGTACTCACACATCCGGCGGATCTGGCGGTTCAGTCCCTGCGTGAGCACGATGCGGAAGGTGTTGCGGCCCACCTGCGTCACGCGACAGGGACTGGTGACCGTGTCGAGGATCGGCACGCCGCTCGCCATGCCGTGCAGGAACGCCTCGGTCAGCGGGCGATCGACCGCGACGACGTACTCCTTCTCGTGCGCGTTCTCGGCCCGCAGCACGGTGTTGACGATGTCGCCGTCGTTGGTGAGCAGGATCAGGCCCTCGGAGTCCTTGTCGAGGCGGCCGATCGGGTAGATGCGCTCGCGGTGTCCCACGAAGGCCACGATGTTGTCCGGCACGCGCAGGTCGGTCGTGCACTCGATGCCGACCGGCTTGTTGAGCGCCAGGTAGATCCGGCGGGGCCTTGTGCGCAGCGGCTGGCCGTCCAGCAGCACGGTCTGGCCGTCCGCGATGCGGGTGCCGAGCACCGCGACCGCACCGTCCACCGTGACCCGGCCGGCGGCGATCCAGGCGTCGGCCTCGCGTCGCGAGCAGGCGCCCGTCTCGCTCAGGTACTTGTTGATGCGCACGGGTCCTAGCCGCCCGACTTGCGGACGGTGTAGCCGAGCTTGCCGAGTTCGGCCACGAGCAGGTCGCGGTGGTCTCCCTGGATCTCGATGCGCGAGCCGTCGACGGTGCCGCCCGAGCCGCAGCGCTTCTTCAGCTGCGCGGCCAGCACCTCCAGCGCCTCGCCGGCGAGCGGCACGCCCGTGATCACCGTGACGCCCTTGCCCTTGCGGCCGGCGGTCTCCCGACCGACGCGCACGATGCCGTCGCCCCTGGGCGCCATCGCCGCGGGCTGCGCGGCCTTGCTGCGGCGGCACCGGCAGGCATCGATTGGTCGCGCGCACTCGGGGCACAGGCGGCCCTGGCCGGTGGAGTAGACGAGGCGCGTGTTCGACATGGCGGGGCAGGGGCGGGGTGGGGCGCGTAGTTTCGCACCGGACCCCGGGCCGGTCCAACGCCCGGCAAATTGACGCGTTCCCGGGCGCATGTTCTAGTGCCCGCCGCCATGAGCGACAACCACTGGCGCATCTCCCAGGCCGAGAGCCGGCGGCGCTATCTCGCGAAGTTCGACGCCTCCGAGGTCGCCGCGTACGACGGGCTCGTCGGCACGCTGGCGCCGGAGGATCTCGCCGCGTATCGCGACGACCTGGCGGAGGCGTGGACGACCGCGGCCGGGCAGCGGGTCCTCGATGCCGGTGCGGGCACCGGGGCGTTCACGCGCGTGCTCGCCGGCATCGGCGGGCTCGAGCTCACCGCGCTCGAGCCTGCGCCGGCGATGCTCGAGTGCCTGCGCTCGAAGCCCGAACTGCGGGGCGTCGCGATCGTCCAGGGATTCTGCGACCATCCGGAGGACCGCGGGCATTTCGCCGGCGGGTGCTTCGACGCGATCTGTTCGAGGCAGCTTGCGAACGGGCTCTACGACCCGCTGTCGGCGTTCCGCAACTGGCGTCACTGGCTGCGCCCCGGCGGCATCGTGGTGCTGGTCGACGGCCTGTACGGTCGCGACGCATGGACCGGCGGCTGGGCGGAGGAGGTCGACGTGTTGCCCCTGTCGGCGACGCAGACGCCTGCGACCGTCGCGTACCTGCTCGAATCGGCCGGGTTCGCCGTCGACACGGTGCGCCCGCTCGGGCGGGTGAACGCGCGACCGGTCACCCGCACGCGACGGTACGTCGTCGTGGCGAGACGAACCGAGTGAGCCTGGCGGCCGCCCGCGCCGAGAATGCGCCAGCGGCGGGGACGTTGCCGCACGGAACCGGCCGACATCGAGGAGCCTGAATGTACACGCTGTATTACTCGCCCGGCACGGCCAGCATGGTCGTCCATCTCGCGCTGCTCGAGATCGGGGCGCCGCATCGCCTGGTCAAGGTCGATTTCGACAAGGACGAGCAGCACAGCGCCGCGTATCTGCAGATCAATCCGCGGGGCCACGTCCCCACGCTGGTGGTCGACGGCAAGCCCTGCGGCGAGGCGGCGGCGCTGCTGATGCTGCTCGCCGAAAGGCACCCGGAGGCCGCGCTCGCGCCGCCGGTCGGCAGTCCGCTGCGCGCGGACTGGTACCAGTGGGTGGTGTTCATGGCCAATTCGCTCGCGCCCAACTACCGCTACTGGTTCTATCCGCCGGACCTCGGCTCGCCCGAGCACACGCCCGCGCTGCGCCAGGCGCTGCAGGGGCGGATCGAGCACGCGTGGAAGACGGTCGACGATCACCTGCGCGGCGCCGGTCCGTACCTGCTCGGCGACGGCTTTTCCGGCGTCGACCTGCTCGCCACCATGTACATGCGCTGGTCGCGCAACATGCCGCGACCCGCCACCGAGTGGCCCGCGCTGAAGCGACTCGCGGACCTCGTGCGCGCGCGGCCGAGCTGGCGGCGCCTGTACGAAATCGAAGGCCTGACCGAGTGGTGAGCCCGTGGTTCCGTCCCGGGCGTTGAGCGGCGCGGCGCTCGAGGCGGGCACGCGCCACCTCGCCGCGCGCGACCGGCGACTCGGGCGCATCGTCCGTCGCCACGGCGTGCCGCCGATGTGGGGTCGCCGGCCGGGCTTCGGTACGCTCGTGCACATCATCCTCGAGCAGCAGGTATCGATCGCGGCCGCCCGTACGCTGTACCGCCGGCTCGGCGAGCGCCTCGGTGGCGTGACGCCCGAAGCGGTCGAGCGTTTCGGCGTGCAGGGACTGCGCGAGTTCGGCATCACGCGGCAGAAATCCGCGTATTGCCACGGCCTCGCCCAGCGCGTGCTCGACGGCCGGGTCGACCTGTCGCGCATCGCCCGCAGCGGCGACGCCGAGGCACGCCATGCGCTGCTCGAGGTTCCGGGCATCGGGCCCTGGTCGGTGGACATCTATTTCCTCATGGCGCTGCGCCGTCCCGACGTGTGGCCGCGCGGCGACCTGGCGCTGGCGGCGGCGCTGCGCGACGTCCACGGCCTCGACCGGCCGCCGGACCACGAGCAGCAGTCGAGCCTGGCCGAGCGCTGGCGGCCGTGGCGCTCGGTGGCGGCCCGCATCCTGTGGATGCATTACCTGGCAAGAGCCTGAGGAGCGCGTCGTGATCGTGCTGGAAACCGAGAGACTGGTGCTGCGGTGGGTGACGGCGGACGATGCCCCGTTCATCCTCAGGCTGGTGAACGAACCGTCGTTCATCGCGAACATCGGCGACCGCGGCGTGCGCACGCTCGACGACGCGCGCGGCTACATCGCGCGGGGCGTCGTCGCCAGCTACCAGCAGCACGGGTACGGACTCAACCGGGTGGAACTGCGGGCCGGTGGCGTGCCCATCGGCGTGTCGGGCCTCGTGAAGCGTCCGTTCCTGCCGGACCCGGACATCGGCTTCGCCTTCCTGCCGGAGTACTGGTCGCAGGGCTACGCGCTGGAGGCGGGTCGCGCCGTCATGGCCCACGGCCGCGGGCAACTCGGCATCGGGCGCATCATCGCCATCGTCTCGGCCGGCAACGAGCCGTCGAAGCGCCTGCTGCGCAAGCTGGGCCTGGAGTTCGACCGGGTGATGGACCTGCCGCCGCCCGGCGGACAAGTCGACCTTTTCCTGCCCGCGGGCAACGCGTGATCGGCGCCTGGCGACTGCCGGCGCTCTGGCTGTTCGTGGCCGTCTACGGTGCGGCGCTGGCCGTGCTGGTGGCGAGCGGACGCCCGCTCGAGGACGTGATCGGGGCGGCCGTGGTCCTCGGCGTGTTCCTGCCGGCGGTCGGTGCGCTGGCGTGCCTGCGCATGCCCATGCCGGGCCGGCCCGCCGCCTGGCAGCGTGGCGAAGGCTGGCGAATGCTGGGCCTGCTCGCGTGGGTCGTGGCCTTCCTCGCCGTGAAGGGCCCGCTGCTCGAAGCCATCGTCGGTTCCGCTCCCGACCCTCGACTGCGCGACACCGTCGACCTCGTGCTGAAGCTCGCGGCCTTCGTGGGCGTGCCGCTCCTCGTGCTCCTGCGCAAGCCGCCGGGCTGGCTCGCCACGGGACGCCCGTCGGCGTCGGCCCGCAGGCGCTGGTTCGCCTTCCTGCTGGTGGCGGCCGCGGCCTTCGCGGTGCAGGCGCTGATGGGCTCGCAGTTCCACAAGCTGCTCGGCGGCGACTACGCCACGCGTCACGTCATGACCGGCTTCCTGGCCTGCCTGCTCTGGATGAGCGTCGAGGCAGGCGTGGTGGAGGAGTTCTTCTTCCGCGTCTACGTGCAGAGCCGGCTCACCGCGTGGACGAATTCGACCTTGAGCGGCGTGCTGCTCGGCGCGCTCGTCTTCGGGCTCGCGCACGCGCCGGGCATGATCCTGCGGGGCGCCGGGATCCAGGAAGGGCTGGGTGCCTCGCCGCCCGTGCTCTCGACCGTCGCTTACGCGATCGCGGTGCAGGGCGTGGCGGGGCTCGTGTTCGGCCTGCTGTGGGCCCGCACCCGCAGCTTCGTGCCGCTGGTCCTGCTGCACGGGTTCTTCGACGCCCTGTCGAACACGGCCGGGTTCATGGACACCTGGGGGTTGTAGCCCGGCGCGCCTGACGACCGGGCGCGGGACGCGTCCATGCACGGAGTCGATCCACACGCCCTGACGGAACCCCAGCCATGCGCCTGATCCTGAGAGTCTTCGCACCCGCCGCCGACCCAGCCGAGGCGAGCGACGTGGCCCGTCGCCTCGCCGGCGTGCTCCAGGCCTGGGCGCCCGCGCCGTCGGGCCCGCCCGGGCAGTACTGGAAAATCCCGGAGTGGTACGAGCACACGCTGGAGCTGCGTCCGGCCACGCGCGCCACGTTCGATGCGATCGTCGCTCTCGCGCAGGACGGCTGGACGCCCCTCGATCTCGAGACGGAGATGAATGCCGTGTGGAACCCGCGTGCCGGTGCGACCTTCCTGCTGCCCGCGGTGCAATGGGCGGAACTGCTGCTCGTGCACGACACGCGCGCGCACGTGCTCTACCTGCGCTCGAACGGCGTGGCGCTCTCGCGCGAGCCCGTGCAGGACTGGCGCGACCTGCAGGAGCTGCACCCCGACTACATGGCCTCGCTCGGGCCCTGGACGCTTGCCGAGATCCTCGATCACTTCGCCCTGCAGTTCGGGGCGGACGACTCGCGCTGGCCGGTCGGGCGCGCCGACATCGAGCAGTTCATGACCGCCGGCCGCGACCCGGTGCTGCGCGCGACGGTGCGGCCGTGAGCCGCCGCAAGCCGCCCGTCGCCCGGCACATCGACGGTACGCCTTGCCCGGAGGGCACGGCGAGCCTGCCGCGCGGGCACGTCTTCTGCTGCGAGGCATTCCGGCAGCGCACGCTCGCCTGCTACTTCGACGTGCGCTACGAGTGGTGGCCCCGCCAGCGCGGCTGGTTCAACGTCATCACGCCGGACGCGGGCGGCGGCGGCATCGCGCTCGCCTTCTGCCCTCACTGCGGCACGAAGCTGCGCGGCATGCGGCGCACCGGGCGCTACTATCCGGTGTAGGTGATGCGATAGATCACGCCCGCGTAGTCGTCCGAGACGTAGAGCGCGCCGTCGGGCCCTTCGAGGACGCCGGCGGGGCGGCCGATCAGCTTCGATCCGGTCAGGAAGCCGGTGAGGAAATCGCTCTCGACGATGCTGCCGTCCTCCTGCCAGGTGAGCGCGACGACCTTGTAGCCATCGAGCTGGCTGCGATTCCACGAGCCGTGCAGGGCGACGATCGCGCTGCGCCGGTAATGGGCCGGCCAGTGCGCCGAACGCAGGAAGGCCATGCCGAGCGGCGCGTTGTGCGGCCGGAAGCCGTGCGCGGGCGGCACGGACTCGGCGAGTCGCGCCTCCTGCCCCCGGCCCTCGTCCGGGTCGAGCACGTTGAACCCGTTGACGTAGGGCCAGCCGTAGAACCGGCCGGGCTCGATGCGGTTCAGCTCGTCGGGCGGAAAGTCGTCGCCGAGCAGGTCGCGGCCGTTCTCGGTCGCGTACAGCGCGCCTTCCCACGGGGCCCAGTCGAAACCGACGCTGTTGCGCAGGCCCGTGGCGTAGATCGCGAGCCCCGAGCCGTCGGGTTGCAGGCGCATCATCGTGGCGCGGCGCCCGTCTTTCTCGACGCACACGTTGCAGCTCGAGCCCTGCGCGACGTACAGCCAGCCGTCCGGCCCGAAGCCGATCGACTTGGAGAAGTGATGGCCGTCGTCGGTGAAACCCGTGACGATGTGCTCGTAGGGCCCCGCGAGCCGGCCCCGCGCGGCATCGAGCTTCACCCGGCCGATGGCCGTGCTCTCGGCCACGTACAGGTAGCCGTCGTGCAGGGCGAGTCCGTGCGGGCGCGAGAGCTTCGGCAGCAGCACGCGCACGCCGTCGGCGTGGCCGTCGCCGTCGCGGTCGCGTTCGACGAGCACGACCTCGTCGGCGCGCGTTCGGCTGACGATCAGGTCGCCCTCCGGCGTCATGGCCATGAAGCGCGCCAGCGGCACGTCGGTGGTCCACGCCTCGACCCGGAAACCCGGCGGCGTCTTGAGGAGAGTCGCGATCTGCCCGGCGTTGGGCGGCGCGATGCCGCGGCCCAGCATGAAGTCGATCAGGACGCGCTTGTTGCCGACGGGGACCGGCCCGAACCAGACGAAGGCGAGCCCGGCCACCGCCAGCAGGACGACGGCCCCGGCGGTCCAGGCGGCGATGCGGACGATCGGTCGTGCCATCGGCAACCTCACTTTCCGGGAATCCCGATTAGACTACGGGCTCGGAGCATACCGAGAGGCGTCCCGGGATTCATGCGAGCCTGCGTTCCTTGCCTGGCATTGCTGCTGGCGGCCTCGGGTGCCGCCGCGGAAGAGGTCGCCGTGCCGGCCGCGCCGCCACCGCTCGACGCCCGCGTCGCCGCGGCGCTGGATGCCGCCGGCCTGAAGTACGGCGCGGACGAGGGGGATTTCCGGCTGGTGCTGAACGTCGCCGACGGTCGCTCACAGGTCGTCTGGGTCGCCTCCGCGACGACGAAGCTGTCGCAGCTCGAGATCCGCGACGTGTGGGCGCTCGGGGCGCGCGGCGAGGGACAGGTGCCGCCGGAGGTGGCGCGCCGCCTGCTGACGGAGAGCGCGCGGATGGTCGTCGGCGCGTGGCAGGTCAACCAGGCGCCGGACCGTTACCTCGTCGTGTACCTCGCGCAACTTCCGGCTGCCTCCGACGCGGCCTCGCTCCGCGTGGTGATCGAGGCAGTCGCCGTCAGTGCCGACCGGATGGAGCGCGAACTGTCGGCCGGCGACGAGTTCTGAGGTTCAGCGCAGCATCGCCTCGATCGCCTCGTTCAGTTCCTTGGACTCGGGCTTCACGTCGCTGTCGAAGTGCCGCACGGTGCGGCCGTCGGCGCTCACGAGGTACTTGTTGAAGTTCCAGTTCGGTTCGCCCGCCCGCCGGTTGAGTTCCGCGAAGACGGGATTGGCGGCCGCGCCCCTGACCGGCGACGTCGACAACATCGTGAACGTCACGCCGTAGTTCGCGTAGCAGATGGTCGCGGTCTCGGCCTCGTCGTCGGCTTCCTGCCTGAAGTCGTCGGACGGGAATCCGACCACCACCAGCCCGCGCGGACCGTATGCCTGGTGCAGCGCCTCGAGCCCCTTGAACTGCGGCGTGAAGCCGCAGTGGCTCGCGGTATTGACGACGAGCAGCGGCTTGCCGGCGGAGACCGCGCAGAGGTTGACCGTTTCCGGGGAGTGCAGGCGCCTGAACTCGTGGTCGAGGAAGGCCGGACAGGCGTCCGTTGCGCGGGCGGCGGCGGGTACCAGCAGGCAGCCGGCGAGGGTGATCGAGGCGAGGAGGGCGGCACGCATCATCTGGGCACTCCGGACAGGGGGGCGGACCACGCCGGATTCGCGACGGTGCGCGGATCGGATTGCCGGCGATTGACGGTCGTGGCCACGGGTGCTTAATTCTCGCCCTCCGGAGGCCATCGATGGGCGTCGTGAATCCGCCGCAAGCCAGTGTCCTGTTCGTGTGCATGGGCAATTACTGCCGCTCGCCGACGGCCGAGGGCGTGTTCCGCGCCGTCGTGCGGCAGCGCGCGCCCGGGTTCCCCGTCCTGATCGATTCCGCCGGCACGCACGACTACCACGTGGGCGAGTCGCCGGACCCACGCTCGGTGGCCGCGGCGAAGCGGCGGGGCGTCGATCTCGGCGCGCTGCGGGGCCGGCAGGTCGAGGACGCCGACTTCGCGCGCTTCGAGTACATCCTCGCCATGGATCGCGACAATCGCAGCGCGCTGCTGGAGCGCGCGCCCGCGCACCTGCATCCGCGCGTGCGGCTGTTCATGGAATTCGCCGGGCGGCCGGAGCTGCTCGAGGTGCCCGATCCGTACTACGGCGGCCCGAGCGGATTCGAGCTCGTCCTCGACCTGGTCGAGGCCGCGTCGAACGGCCTGCTGAGCCACCTGCTGCAGTCGGCGCCGCGGCGCTGAGTCGGTCAGTCGAAGATCTGTCCGGGCGCGAGGATCCTGCCGCGGTAGGCGCCGGGCGGATCGCGGACGTCGTCCACGCTGCGCTCGGGAATGACGACGTTCGGGTCCGGCGCCAGGATCCGCCAGGCCTGCAGCGGGTTCTTCGCCCCGTAGATGAGCGCACCGAGTCCCTGCGGCACGGCCCGCTGTTCGGGCAGGGGTTCGGGCCGCCGCCCGTTCACGATGATCTCCTCGAAGTCTTCCTCGATCGGCGTATCGAGGACCTCCGCGGGCACGAACTGGCGGATGTCGCCGACCTTCAGGTCGAGCGGGACGAGCCGGGCCACAGGAGGCGCCGGCTCCGAGGCGAACGCCGTTGCGAAGGCGGCCACCGCGGGCAACAGCAGCGCGCGCCACCGGGTTGCCGCCGCGAACCGCGGTTGCGGTCCCCAACGGGCATCCCGGCGACGACGGCTCATCCCACCCGGCCTACCTGGCCTGGCACGCCAGTTCGTCGGTCTGCCCCGTGCCGGTGTTCAGCCAGCTGACCGTCAGTGCGCTGCCCTGGTGCCGGGCGCTGACGTTCTGGCCTTCGAACGTTCCTGCGCTCGCAGCCCCGACCTGCCAGAGCGTGACGGTGCGGTCGCCGCGCTCCAGCCGGATGGTTGCGGGATCGGTGGCGAAGAAGTTCGCCACGACCTCGTTCGCGGGATTCTTCTGGCACACGTAGGAGACCGTCTTCGGCGGCACCAGCTGCCAGACCGACTGCAGTTCCGAAGTGCGCAGGCGGTACTGGGCGTCGACGCAGGCCTTGACCGTGTCGACCGTCCAGGTCGCGGTGATCCAGGTCTGCTGGCCGTTGGCCTTCCAGCAATCGTTGCGTCCCTTGACCCAGCCGCGCTGCTCGGTGCGCAGTTGCGTCGCGAGGTCGCCGGTCGCCTTCGCCGAGGCGGCCTTGTAGGCCTCCGCCAGCTTGCGATCGAGCGCCGCCAGCGACGCGTCCTTGCAGATCAGCGACTCCACCTCGCCCTGCGCCCTGGCGCAGTCGAAAGTCGGACCTTCGGCCAGGGCGACGGCCGGCAGCCCGGCCAGGCAGGCCGCCAGTACGCCCAGGAAACGTCCCTTGTTCAATGCATGACTCCTCTGGTGGGGGCGGCGTGCGCGGGTACTACAGCACCCGCGCACTCGACCGTCAAACCCGGGCCGCGACGCCCGGCGCGCGCCTCAATGCGTGCGATTGCGCGCGATCTCGTCCGAGCGACGCTTCATGTCCTCGCTGCAGTTCGTGTACCCGGTGGAGCGGCCGCGGGCGTCGTAGTCCGCGATGCAGCCGCCGCCGCCTTTCCACTTGATCTCGAAGTCGCCGTTGCCGATGCGCTCGATGGTATAGCCACCGTGGTCGCCGCCGTGGCCGTCGTGCTCGCGGTAGCCGCCGCCGCTGCGCGCCTCGTTCTCGCCGGCGCGCACGCCGTCCTTGTAGGCCTGGGTGTGGTCGTACTGGTCGTAACGCCCGGCGAGGCCATCGCGGTAGCCGCGCTGGTAGTCGGCGCGCTCCTTGCCGGCCGCGTAGCCCCCGGCGCCGTAGCCGCCATTGCCGTAACCGTCGTTGCCGTAGTCGTGGCTGCCGTAGCCGTTGCCGAGGAACGTGACGGTCAGGTGCTTGCCACCGTCCCACCGGAACTCCTGCGACCTGGACCCGGAGTCGACCCGGCGCACCTTGTTGCCTTTCTGGTCGCGGTACTGCCCGCCGCCGCCGGCCGGGCTGAGGCGCAGCGTCTCGCCGTTGCGCAGGTCGATGTCGATGTAGCCCTGGCGCTGTCCGAAAGTGCAGGGACCCGACTTGCCCTTCTGCTTCTCGCCGTCCTTGCGCATCTCGCAGGTGGCTTCCATCGTGTCGGCGCGGACCGACTGCGCGACCGGCACGACGGCGACGACTGCGAGCGCGATGCCAATGAGAGCCTTCCTCATGCGATGTCTTCCTCTGCGCGAGTGTCGTTGGGGCGATGGGGTATGCAGCATGGCGGCGGCCGCCGGTCATGCCTATCCGGATTGCGTCGTCGCGGGTCCCGCTCCGGCGGGAAGGTTGCGTGGCCGCAGCGGCTGCCGCAGGCTGCGGCCCGTATCGTCAGGCCAGGAGCAAGAGCGACATGAACGACCGAACGATGCCGGGAACCCGGGGGCTCCGACCGACGGTCGCCGCGGCCCTGCTGGCGTGGCTGATCTACACCCTGGTCGTCAACGCGATCCAGGTGAGTGCCGGGATTCCGTACGCGGACTGGTTCAAGACCGCAGCCAACGCGTGGCGCATCGGCGTGTTGTCGCTCGCTGCGGGCAGCGGCGTCCTGCTGGTCTTCGTGGCCGTGACGCGCTGGAACCACCTGTGGCGCGATCCGCTGCGGCTGCCCACGACGCGACTCATGCGGGCGGGCATGGTCGCATTCGTGCTCGGCATCGTGCTGCATTTCGCGGGCGTCGACTGGGGTGCCGTGCCCGGCGACCAGTTGCTGGCGATCGTGGTGGCCGGCGTGCTGGTCGGCTTCGCCGAGGAGACCCTGTTCCGCGGAATCTTCCTGCGCGCGATGCGCGAGGGTGGCCGGGCCGAATCGTCGGCGGCAATCTGGACGGCAGTCTGCTTCGGGTTGTTCCACCTGCCGAACGTGTTCATGGGCATGGGGTGGGCCGGGCTGCTGCAACTGCCGCTGGCCGCCCTCACCGGAGTGATGCTGTACGTATTCCGTCGCCACTACGGGTCGATCTGGCCGGCCATGATTGCGCACGGCATCTGGGACATCTCGACCTTCCTCGCCGGTGCTTTCCCCGTGCGATGGGCGTCCGTCGGCAACCTGGGCATGCAACTCGTGCTCGTGCTGATCGGACTCGCCGTGCTGATCGCCCTGGCGCGAGGCGACCGGCAGACGATCGCGATCCCGGGCGCACCCGCCTGAGTCCGGGCCCGGGCACTTCGGGCCACGGCTACTCCCGCACGGCACTCCAGTTCAGCACGAACTTCCGGTGCTCCGCCCAGGTCTGCCCGAGGATGCGGTCGCCGACCAGGCAGCCGGACGTGTGGTACGGCCCGACGCCGTCGCTGGTCTGGAACGCGAAGCACACGCGGCCGTTCGAGGCGCTGGCGCGACCGGCCTCGATCACGCTCTCGTAGAACGTTCCTCTGACCGACCGATCGGCCGCGATCGCGATCGTCATCGGCTTGTCGTACGGCGATGCCTCCGGCGACGGGCGCAGGTCGACGACCCAGGTGCCGGCGAGTGCGGCCAGCGTGGTGTCCGTCGTCGCGGCGACCGTTGCATCCGCCGAGTGGGCGCGCGGCACGCCGGCCGCCCAAACCAGAAGAGCGATCGTCGCGGCACGCATTGCGTCATTCGCCATCGAGTCCTCCGCAACAGCCGTCGTGGATTGCAGCCCGGGTCGGGCATCGTTCGATTCGGCAGGTCGCCCGGTCTGGATGCCGATGTCGCCTCGAACGCCTTCGGTCGTCGGCTGCTTTCGACCCGTCGGGACGTTTCCGCGGAACCGTCAAGCCAGGGTGAACGGTCGACACGGTCCACCACGACCCGTGGCACGGCCAAACGAAAAAGGGGCGAGGACCGAAGTCCTCGCCCCCTGTCGCAGCGGCTGGATCAGGGCTCGTTGCGCGGCGTGTCCCGCGTCGCGTCGGTCGGCGGGCTCGGAGTCCACTCCTGGCGCGGAGCCGCCGGAGGCGGTGGCGGTGGAGGTGGGACGTCGCGCACCGGCGGGGGCGGCGGGGGCGGGGCTGCCTCGCGGACCGGGGCCGGCGGCGGCGGCGGAGAGGCCACCTGCACCTCGTACGCGGGACGGACGACCGGGTCGGTCGCCGGGCGAACCATCGGCACGGACGTCTCCGGTGCGCTCACCGGGGGTTCGACGACCGGCCCGCCGGGCCGGTCGAAGTCGAACGACCGCGATTCGCCACCGACCTCGCCGAACTCCGGTGTCGCGCCTTCCGAACGCGGTTCGCCGGCGACCGCCGGACCTTCGCTGCCGTCCCGGCGACGACGACGCCCGCCGCGGCGCGAGCGGCGCGAGCCACGTTCACCGTCGGCGCGTTCGGGCCGCATGCCGTCCGGTCCAGCCTGGCCTTCGGGCCTCGGCGTACCCGCGGGCGACTGCGCTGCGCCCTGCTCGGCACGGGGCGCGGCCTCGGGCCGCGGGGCCTGCTCGCGCGTCGGTTGCTGGGTCTGGGCCTGGGCCTGAGTAGGCTTCGGCTGTCCCTCCGGGCGCCGCTCGCCGCGTGAGGACTGGCCCGACTGCCCGTCGCGCCGGCCGCGTTCCTCGCGCGGACCGCGCTGCGCCTGGGCGGCCTGCTCGTCGCGCCGCGGCTGCTCGCGCTTCTCCTCGCGCCGGCCTTCGTCGCGTCGGCCGTCACGCCGTGCATCGCGGTCGCGGCCACGATCGCGATCGCGGCCCTCGCGACGCTCGTCGCGTCGGCCACCGTCCCGTTCGCGGTCGCGGCGGTGGCGATCACGCTCGCTTTCCTTGCGGTGCTCGTGCTTGACGGGCGCCGCCTCGGGCAGCGGTGCGCGCTTGTCGCCGAACAGCCAGTGCCAGACGCGCACGAAGATGCCGTCGCGCGGCCCGTAGGGCTGGATCATCACGACCTGCTGGGGCGCCGGGGCCGGTGCAGCCACCGGTTCGGGCGCGGGCGGCGGGGCCGGCGTGCTCGGCACGATGGTCGTCACGGCCGGCTGCGGCGGCGGCGGGGCCTTGGTCTCTTCCTCGGTCGCGATCGCCTCGAGGTCGACCTTCGGCTCGACCGCCATCTGGTGGCTGATGACCGAATTCTCGGGCAGGTCGGTCTCGTCGTCGCGCACGCGGCGGATTTCGTAGGCCGGCGTCTCGAGGTACTTGTTCGGCACCAGCACGATGTCGACGCGGCCGCGGCGCTCGATGTCGGCCAGCATGTCGCGCTTCTCGTTCATGAGATAGGTGGCGACGGAGACGGGCAGCTGGGCGATGACCTTGGCGGTGCGGTCCTTGCGGGCCTCCTCGCCGATCAGGCGTAGCACGGCGAGCGCCATCGACTCGACGCTGCGGATCACGCCCATGCCGTTGCAGCGCGGGCAGACGATGTTCGTCGACTCGCTGATCGAGGGGCGCAGGCGCTGGCGCGACATCTCGAGCAGGCCGAAGCGCGAGATCTTGCCGATCTGGATGCGGGCGCGGTCCTGCTTCACGGCGTCGCGCAGGCGGTCCTCGACGGCGCGCTGGTTCTTGGTCGACTCCATGTCGATGAAGTCGATGACGATCAGGCCGCCGACGTCGCGCAACCGGAGCTGGCGGGCGATCTCCTCGGCCGCCTCCAGGTTGGTGTTGCAGGCAGTGGTCTCGATGTCCGTGCCGCGGGTGCTGCGCGCCGAGTTGATGTCGATCGACACCAGCGCCTCGGTGTGGTCGATCACGATGCTGCCGCCCGAGGGCAGCGTCACCTTGTGCGAGTACGCCGATTCGATCTGGCTCTCGATCTGGTAGCGCGTGAACAGCGGGACGTGGTCGTCGTAGAACTTGAGCTTGCGCAGGTTCGTCGGCATGAAGCGCTGCATGTATTCCTGCGCTTCCTCGAAGACCTCGCGGTTGTCGATCAGGATCTCGCCGATGTCGTCGGCGAGGTAGTCGCGCAGCGCCCGCAGGATCGCCTTGCTCTCCTGGTAGATCAGGAACGGCGAGGGGCGGCTGTCGGACGCCTGCTGGATGGCGTTCCAGACGTCGACGAGGTTGTTGACGTCCCACTGCAGCTCCTCGGGGGAGCGGCCGACGCCGGCGGTGCGCACGATGGCGCCCATGCCGTCGGGGATCTGCAGCGAGTCCATCGCCTCGCGCAGGGCGTCGCGGTCGTCGCCCTCGACGCGGCGGGAGACGCCGCCGGCGCGCGGGTTGTTCGGCATCAGGACCAGGAAGCGGCCCGCGAGGCTGATGAAGGTGGTCAGGGCGGCGCCCTTGTTGCCACGCTCTTCCTTCTCGACCTGGACGATGACTTCCTGGCCTTCCTCGAGCACGTCGCGGATCGCGCGCCCGCCGCCTTCCTGGCCGGGCTGCTTTTCCTTGAAGTAGGACTTGGTGACTTCCTTCAGCGGCAGGAAGCCGTGGCGGTCGGCGCCGTAGTCGACGAAGCAGGCTTCGAGGCTGGGCTCTACGCGGGTGATGCGACCCTTGTAGACGTTGGCTTTCTTGGTCTCGCGGGACGGGATCTCGATATCGAGGTCATAGATCCGCTGGCCGTCCACCAGCGCTACGCGCAACTCCTCTTCCTGGGTTGCGTTGACGAGCATTCTCTTCATCGGCCTTCTCTCTTGCGGAGGCAGGGGCCGTGAACGACCGGACGGGTGGTGCCGTGGCCTTGCGGAGGGGTCTTGCAGCGGCTTGCATTGGATTCATGCTGCTGTGTGTGCGGCCCCGCGCGCCTTGCGGCTGCGCCGAGCCCGACCGGATCCTGGTGCTATCGGGCATCGCCCGCCGCGTTCCGCGCGTAGCCCGCCCCCCGCCCGGGGTGCGGCACCTGCACGTGTCCACGGCAGTTCGATGGTCTGAAATCTCAGAACCAACTAAGATGCGCGCGGCCCGACCCCTTCGGGTGCCGAGCTCGCAGCGCTCGCTTGGGCGTATCGCCGGGGGCCGCTGTGGCCTCCGGGCAACGCTCGGGGCCGACTGTAACAAGCGAAGGTCGGCGAATCAATGGCTTACGACAATCCCGACGTCGAAAACCCGAAACCGGACGCCCCGCGGCCCGGTGGGGTGCGTTACGTCGAGGCCGGCGACGGCGATGCCGGGCAGCGCCTGGACAATTTCCTGGTGCGGGTGCTGAAGGGCGTTCCGCGGACCCACGTCTACCGCCTGCTGCGCAAGGGCGAGGTACGGGTCAACAGCAAGCGCGCCAGGCCCGACCAGCGCCTCGCGCCGGGCGACCGCGTCCGTCTGCCACCTCTGCGCCTGCCGGAGCCCCCGTCGGGCGGTCCGCGGCCGGCCAGCGCCTCGCTGCAGAAGCTCGTCACGGACGCGATCGTCTACGAGGATGCCGACCTGCTGGTCGTGAACAAGCCGGCCGGGGTCGCCGTGCACGGTGGCAGCGGGATGTCGCACGGCGTGATCGAGGCGCTGCGCAGCGCCCGCCCGGACTCGCCCGAACTCGACCTCGTCCATCGTCTCGACCGCGAGACCAGCGGCTGCCTGATCGTGGCCAAGAAGCGGTCGGCCCTGCGCGACCTGCATGCCCAGCTGCGCGAGGGCAGCACCGACAAGCGCTACCTCGCGCTGGTGTGCGGCAAGTGGAACCTGGGCACCAAGCGCATCGAGCTGGCGCTCGACACCAGCGAGCGGCGCAGCGGCGAGCGTCACGTGGCCGTACGCGCGCACGGCAAGCTGGCCGTGAGCACGTTCAAGCCGGTGCAGTTCTTCAGCAACGTCGCGACGCTCATGGAAGTGATCATCGATACCGGCAAGACGCACCAGATCCGGGTGCACGCCGCCTACGCCGGACACCCGGTCGCGGGCGACGACAAGTACGGGGACCGCGAGCGCAACGAGGCACTGAAGGCCTTCGGGCTGGAGCGCATGTTCCTGCACGCCGCGGCCATCGAGGTGCGGCGGCCCGGTACGCTCGAGCCGCTCAACGTGAGCGCACCGCTCGACGCCGACCTGCACCGGGTGCTCGAGAACCTCGCTAGGGCACCGAAAGCCCGGCCCGCCGCAGGGCGGAGGCCACCCAGATCAGCGGGAGGCCGGTGAGGCCGGTCGGGTCCTCGGACTCGATGCGCTCGAACAGCGCGATGCCGAGCGACTCGGCCTTGAACCCGCCCGCGCAGTCGAGCGGCTGGTCGGCGGCGATGTAGCGGTCGATCTCGGCTGCGGACAGCGGCCGGAAGCGCACCAGCGTGCGGTCCACGTGCGATTCGTGCCGCCGGTTCGGGCCGTCGATGAGGTGCACGGCCGTCAGGAACTGGACTTCCTGGCCCGACGACTGGCGCAGCTGCTCGCGGCAACGCTCCACCGAGCCGGGCTTGCCGAGTTTGTCCTCGCCGCGCAGCGCCACCTGGTCCGAGCCGATGATCACGCAATCCGGGTACTGGGTGGCCACGGCCTCGGCCTTCAGGCGGGCCAGTCGCAGCGACATGCGGGCCGCGGATTCGCCCGGCAGGGGGGCTTCGTCGACCCGCGGCGCGACGCACTCGAAGGCCACGCCGAGGCGCTCGAGCAGGCTGCGCCGGTAGGGCGAGGTGGACGCAAGGATCAGGCCCTTGAAAAACAAAGGTTTAAGCTCGAATACGCTTTGACACGGGGAGGGTGCGTCACTATTATACGCGCCCCATGTCGCCCGCCCCGGCGGATCTCGTCAATGCAAAGGAACTGGCGGGCCGAGCTGCCGCGATCGAGCGCAGCCTGGAACTCGGCCAGCTCTCGCGTGTTGCCGAATCGGGAGGCCTGAAGGGAACCCGCGTGCAGGCGCGCCTGCGGTTCGGGTTCTTCGACGGGCGGACGACGGTGGAGATCGCACTCGAGGGCGTGGCCGTCCTCGAGTGCCAGCGCTGCCTGCGGCCGTGCGAGTGCTCGCTGAGCGAGAGCGAGCAGGTCGTGGTGGTGGCGACCGACACCGACGAGGTGGCGGGCGGGTACGAGCCGTTCGTCGGCGATGCCGAGAGCCTGTCGCTCACGGCGTTGATCGAGGAGCAGGTGCTGCTCGCACTGCCGCTGGTGCCGTCGCACGAGGACGAGGCCGGCTGCCGGGAATCGGCGGGCGGCAGGCGGGTGGCGCGCGCGCAGGTCGCGGCGCCGTCCGACGAGGTACAGAGACCGTTTGCGAATCTGCGCGAGCTGCTCGACAAGGGCGAGCAGTGAACCGCAACAGGAGAGTAGATCATGGCAGTCCAGAAGAGCCGCAAGTCCCCGTCGAAGCGCGGCATGCACCGTTCGCACGATTTCCTGAAGGGCCCCGCGCTCTCCGTCGATCGCACCAGCGGCGAGACGCACCTGCGTCACCGCATCACGCCGGACGGCTTCTACCGCGGCAAGAAGGTGATCGAGAAGCCGGCGGCCGAAGAAGGCCAGGAATAACCGCTTCCGGCAGCGCCCGAGCATGAGTGCCGGGCTCACCATCGCCGTGGACGCCATGAGTGGCGACCACGGTGCCGAGGCGGCCGTCCCGGGCGCCCTCGACGTCCTCGCAGCGAATCCCGACCTGCGGCTGATCGTCACCGGCCGCGGCGAGGTCGTGCGCCCGCTGCTCGGGCGCGGGCCGCACCTCGAGCGCTGCACGCTGGTCGAGGCCTCCGAGGTCGTGACCATGGACGAGCGCCCGCAGGACGCCCTGCGGCGCAAGAAGGATTCGTCGATGCGCGTCGCGATCAACCTCGTCGAGAAAGGCGAGGCGGCGGCGTGCGTGTCGGCGGGCAACACGGGGGCGCTGCTCGCCACCGCGCGTTTCGTGCTCGGCATGATCCCGGGCATCGACCGTCCGGCCATCGTCTCGGCGGTGCCGGCCACGCACGGCCACACGGTGATGCTCGACCTCGGCGCCAACCCGGACTGCACCGCCGACCACCTCGTGCAGTTCGCGGTGATGGGCGCGGTGATCGCCGCCGACCTGCACGGCATGAAGAGTCCGCGCGTGGGGCTGCTGAACATCGGCGAGGAAGACATCAAGGG
Organism: Pseudomonadota bacterium; assembly: GCA_052035645.1. Lineage (GTDB taxonomy): Bacteria > Pseudomonadota > Gammaproteobacteria > Steroidobacterales > Steroidobacteraceae > RPQJ01. The sequence continues at coordinate 412 of JBPOHK010000004.1, read as the reverse complement.
CACCGAAGAGATCAAGGAAGCGCACAAGCGCCTCGCGGGTCGCCCGCTCAATTACGTCGGCTTCGTCGAGGGCGACGACATCTTCAGCGGCGAGGTGGACGTGGTCGTCACCGACGGCTTCACCGGCAACGTCGCACTGAAGACGATGGAAGGACTCGCGCGCTTCATCGGCGGCGACATGAAGGAAGAGTTCACGCGCTCGCCGCTGCGCAAGCTCGGCGCTGCGGCGGCCACCCCTGCGCTCAACGCACTGAAGACCCGGCTGGATCCGCGCGGCTACAACGGCGCGAGCATGGTCGGGTTGAACGGCGTGGTGATCAAGAGCCACGGCGGCGCCGACCGCGTGTCGTTCGCCAATGCCGTGCGCGTCGCGCTCACCGAGGCGCGCAACGGCGTGCCCGCCCAGATCGGC
>JBPOHK010000168.1:0-23767 GCA_052035645.1 Pseudomonadota bacterium | reverse complement strand
GTGCCGATGTGCACGACCTCGCCGCGAAGGCGGGCGAGGTCGCCCCGGAGGGGCGAGTCGCGCAATGCGCGAGGAGTGAATCCCACCCTCTCCGCCCGAAACGACGACGCCCGCGACCGCGGGGGTGTTGTTGTGTGGCCGCGGGGGGGCGCGGCCCGTCGCGACGGTCCGAGTGAATCCCACCCTCTCCGCCAGAAACGACGACGCCCGCGACAGCGGGCGTTTTCGTTTCTGGGCCGAGGGTGGGTAGAGAACCCGCGAGCCTCGTGGGTTCGACCCATCGGCCCTGCCGATGGGCACGACCTCGTCGCGACCGCGAGCGAGGTCGCCCCGGCGGGGCGCTACCGTTCAATTATTCACGTTTCGCCTGGGAATGGCGGGTAACTGATTAAATAAGAGAAGGTTTATTCGGCATCGTGGCGGGCTGACCAACCACCGTTGCCGGTGCGAGACTGTGCGCATGCCGACCTGCCCCAGTTCCTTCCCGCGCCGACTTCGCCTGGCCGCTTCAGTCCTCGCTTGCGTGGTCGCCCTGCTCGCCGCCTGCGCGCGGCCCGCGGACCCGCAGTACTTCTCGGGCCCCACCATGGGCACGACCTACCACGTCACCCTGACCCGACTGCCCGGGCAGGTCTCGCGCGAGCAGGTCCAGGCCGTGATCGCAGAGGTGCTCGACGAGGTCGACGGTCGCTTCTCGACCTGGCGCAGCGACTCGGAACTCTCGCGGTTCAACGCGTTGCAGGACACGCAGTGGGTGCCGGTGTCGGACGACCTGCTCGCGGTCGTGGCCGAGGCGCAGCGCGTGGCCGAGGCCTCGCACGGCGCATTCGACCTCACCGTCGCACCGCTGGTGGACCTGTGGGGATTCGGCCGGTACGGCACGCGCGCGGCTGCCGCGCCGGACGAGCGGGTGTTGCACGCAGCTCGCGACGACGTCGGGTATGCGTTGCTCGAAGTGCGGGCCGCGCCGCCGGCATTGCGCAAGCATCGTGCCGGGGTACGCATCGACGTCGCGGGCATCGCGCCCGGGTTTGCCGTGGACCGGATCGCCTCCCGCCTGCAGCGGCTGCAGGTGCGCGACGCGATGGTCGAACTCGGCGGCGAGGTGCGCGCGTGGGGCCGCAATCCCGACGGTGTGCCGTGGCGCGCGGCCGTGGAGGCGCCCCTGTCCGGCGAGCGGCGCGCCTACACGGTGGTGCCGCTCGATGGCCAGAGCGTGTCCACGTCCGGCGACTACCGCGACTTCCGCATCGTCGCGGGTCGCCGTGTGTCGCACACCATCGATCCGCGCAGCGGGCGGCCCGTCGAGCACGGCCTCGCCTCGGTGACGGTGGTGGCGGCGTCGGCCATGACGGCCGATGCCTATGCGACTGCAATGATGGTCCTGGGGCCGGAGGAGGGCTGGCGCTTCGCGACCCGGCACGGGATCGCAGCGATGCTGCTGGAACGGGTGCCGGGCGCGCCCGGCTGGCGGGAGCGCGTCACGCCGCAGTTCGCGCGGCTGCGCACGGCGCGGTCCTGACGTTATCATCGTCGGATGGCGAAGGAACTGACCACGCGCATGCGCCGGCGGCCGTTGCTCGCGCCGCTGCTCATTCCGATGCTGGGCGTGCTCGCAGCCGGCGCGGGCATCTACTGGATCGGCACCTGGGCCCGCACGACCGTGGTCGTCCTGGTGCGGCACGCCGAGGCGGCGCCCGGTACGACCGGCGACCCCGACCTCAGCGCCGCCGGCGAGAAGCGGGTGGCGGGCCTCGGCGAAGTCCTGGCCGACGTGCTCGGGGACCGCAAAGTCGACTATCTCTATGCGGCCGACACCCGGCGCTCGCAGCAGACGGCCGCGCCGGTCGCCAACCAGTTCAAGCTGCCGATCAACCTGCTGGCGGGCAGCGACTGGGACGGTCTCGCCGGCCGGATCCGCCGCGAGCACCGCGGCAAGACGGTCGTGGTGGTCGGCTATGCGGCCACGCTGCCGACGGTGATTCGCCAGCTGAGCGGCAGCAGCGTCGCAATGGCCGAGGACGAGTACGACTCGATCTACGTGGTCGTTCGCCCCAGCCCCGGCGAGACTCGGGTGTTCCGGCTGCGCTACGGTGCGCCGAGGGCGACCGCAGCCACCCGGCCAGACGCGAAGTGAATTCTTGATTCAGATTATAAAATACTGAATCTGTTTTATTTTTTCTTTGCTCCCGCTGCGATGGCCTTCTGCACGAAGGCCTCGTGCGCGCCGATGCGCAGGTCGGCCAGGACGCCGTCTAGGATCACCCCGTCGCGTCCGATCAGGTAAGTGCCGCGACGTACGCCGATGCCGAGCGGGCCGTCGAGGTCATAGGCCTTCACGGCCTGCTTGTCCGGATCGGCCAGCAGCGGGAAGTTGAGCCCGTGCTTGTCCGCGAAGCGCCGGTGGGACTCGGTGCCCTGCGGACTGACGCCGACCACGCGCAGGCCCGCGCCGAGCAGGTCCCCCTGCAGGTCGCGGAAACTGCAGGCTTCCTTGGTGCAGCCCGGCGTGAAATCCGCCGGATAGAAGTACAGGATCAGCGGGCCCTCGGCGAGCAGGGACACCAGCGTGTGGGTGCGTCCGTCCTGGTCCTGCAGCTTGAACGCCGGCGCCTGGGTGCCGTTCTTCAGCATGTCATTGCTCCTCGTGGCGGCGGACCGCCTGCGAATAGTCGGTTTCCATGACGACGTAGCCCGCGTTCACCATGCCACAGCGCAGGTAGGTTTGCTGGGCCCTGAGGTTCTCCGTCTCCACGTACAGGCGCAGGCCGCAGACGCCGGGTGTGGCCCGGGCGAGCGCCTCCAGGTGCGCGTAAAGGGCCCGGAACACACCGAGCCGGCGGGCATCGGGCAGCACGTAGACGCTCTGGATCCACCAGAACACGCCGTTGCGCCAGTCGCTCCACTCGTACGTGACCATGAGCTGGCCGACCACCCGGCCTTCCCGCTCGGCCACGAAATACCGGCCCCGCGAGGGATCGTCGAACGCGGCCCGGACACCGAGCGCGACCGTCCCGGCATCAAGCTGCTTGTGCTCGGTCTCGAGGGCCATCCGGGCGTTGCCCGAGGCGATGAAGTCGAGGTCGCGTGCCTCGGCTGGGCGGATGTGCAGCGTCATGCGCGAATCATAGCGGGCGATCGGCAGGTTGCGGCTCGCGGGGCCGGTGCTACAATGCGCGCCCTCGTGTGGGGCGGTAGCTCAGCTGGGAGAGCGTCGCGTTCGCAATGCTATGGTGGAGGGTTCGAGCCCCTTCCGCTCCACCATATTCTTTCCCGCCCGGACCGGCCACGCCCCGGTAGCTCAGTGGATAGAGCGACCGCCTCCTAAGCGGTAGGTCGTCGGTTCAACTCCGGCCCGGGGCGCCACCTCTCTTGCGAGTACCGGCCCTGCGGCCTGTCGACGGAATTTACAGACCCCGTGGGCGGAACTCGCCAAGCGATTGATTCGCAAGGGCTCCTGCAGCTGGCACGACTCGTGCTGGATCGCGTGGGTCGAGTTCGTTTGCAGCCAACCGATCAACTTCAACGCCAGGGAGATGGGGATGAAGAAGAAGACAATCGTGGCGCTCGCAGCTCTCGCCGCGGCCGCGCCACTGACGGCCAATGCCGTCATCACGCTCGATTTCGAAAACATTGCGCCGTTCCCGAACGACAGCAATATCCTGATCCTCGATTACTACAACGGCGGCGCCGCCAGCAACGGCAACGTGGGTCCCAACCTGGGTGTCGCGTTCTCCGCCGGAGCCACGCTGCTGTGTCTCAACACGGACACGGTCGACTGCTCCAACACCTCCAAGGGCGGCGGGGGTCTGCCGACGTCGCAACTGGGCGCGATGTACTTCCCGAGCCTGAACCCGTACATGAACGTCGCGGCCGGGTTCGACACCGGCTTCTCGATGGCCTATACGAACCCGTTCGGCGAGTCGGTCGGCGTGCAGATCTTCGACGGCCTCAACGGCACGGGCAACCTGCTGGCCTCGGCGCTGCTCGGCACGACGACCAACGGCGCGGTGGGCGCGTGCACAGCCTACGGCAGCGCGAACTATTGCCCGTTCGCGGACTTCTCGCTCGGTTTCTCCGGCGTCGCTCGATCCGTGCTGTTCTCGGGCACCGCGAACCGCTCGACGTACGACGACTTCACCTTCGGCAGCACGACGGTGGGCGGCGGTGGTGGCAACGAGGTGCCCGAACCGGGTACCTTGGCGTTGTTCGGCCTGAGCCTCCTCGGCCTGGGGTGGACTCGCCGGTCCCGGCGCGACTGATCGGACCGCAACGATCGAGGAAAGCCCGGCGCCTGGCCGGGCTTTCTTTTTTTTGGGCGGGTGCACCGTCGGAGGGCGCATGAGGCCTTGGCTGACTCTCGTGCTGGGTTGCCTGCTCGCCGTGCGCGCCGTGGCCGCGACGGAGTCGCCCGCGGTTGCCGCAACGCAACCGGCCGCCGAGATCGAGGAACTCCTCGTCACCGGCGAGCAGCCGGGCCCCGGCCTTTGGAAAGTCGCGCGCAACGGCGATCCGGCAGGTCACGTGCTGTGGATCCTCGGCAACTACAGCCCGTTGCCGAAGAAGATGCAGTGGCGCTCCCACGAGGTCGAGCGCGTGCTCGCCGGGGTCCAGGAGGTCCTGGAGCCGCCCTCGGTCGAGGCCGGCGTCGGGTTCTTCGGCAGCGTCGCGGCGCTGCCGGCGCTGGTCGGCGCCAAGCGCAATCCCGGCGACGCGCTCCTGAAGGACGTCGTGTCGGCCGATCTCTATGCACGCTGGCTGCCGCTCAAGGAACGCTACCTGCGCGGCGACGACGATCCGGAACAGTGGCGGCCGATCTTCGCGGCCCAGGCGCTCTACCTCGCGGCGCTGGATCGCAAGGGTCTCGTGCCCTACGAGGGCGTGTGGCCGGACGTGGAGAAGCTCGCCCGCAAGGCGAAGGTGAGGCGCACGACGCCCGAGCTCTCGCTGCGGATCGAGAAGGCCCGCAGCGCGATCAAGGAGTTCAAGGCGATGCCGCTGGCCGACACCGAGTGCTTCGCGCGCACCATCACGCGGCTCGAGACGGACATGGACCTGATGCGCGACCGTGCCAATGCCTGGGCCGTGGGCGACGTCGACCGGCTGCGCCAGCTCGCCCCGGTGGAGCGCGCCAGTGCGTGCATCGGCCCGCTGCTCGATTCCTCGCTCGCGCGCGAGCGCGGCTTCGGCGACGTGCCGGCGCGCCTGAAGGCGGTCTGGGTGGCGGAAGCGGAGCGGGCGCTCGGGCAGAACCGCGCCACGCTCGCCGTGCTGCCGGTCGAGGAGATCCTGAAGCCCGACGGTTTCGTGGCGCAGCTGCTCGCGAAGGGCTACTCGATCACCGAGCCGTGACGCCGTCGTCGAGCCCGGCATCCGCGCGGCGGACGGCGGCCCACTCGGCCTCGGCGTCGAAATCCCGGTACAGCCACAGGTAGACGAGCGTCGCCACCGGCAGGCCCACCAGCATCGAGATGTCGGCGCCCCCGAGCGCGCGGGCGACCGGGCCCGTGTAGAGCCCGGTGCTGAAGCACGGGATCATCGCCAGGAAACCGAGGGCATACGCGGCCAGGCCGCGACCGTTCCAGCGACCGTAGATGCCGTCGGGATTGAAGATCTCGCGCACCGAGTACCGCCCGCGGCGGAGCCAGAAGAAGTCGACCAGGTTGATCGCCGTCCAGGGCGTAAACAGGTACAGCAGGACGGCGAGCAGGTCCTCGAAGCGGTGGATGAAGTCGGCGGACGAGGCGAGCGCAATCGCGCAGGCGAGTGCCACGGCGACGCCGAGCGCGACGATGCGGTCGCGCGCGCCGGGGCGCGTGCGGCGGAAGCAGTCGGCGACGCTCAGCAGGGCGAGCGCGGCCCCGTAGAAGTTGAGGCCCGTCATGGTCAGCAGGCCGAGGATGGCCACGGCGAGCAGCGCCGGACCGAAGCCCGGCAGCACGGCATCGCCGGCCGCCTGAAGCGCGGCGGAGATCCCGGCGGCCGGGCTCAGCGCGACCGCGACCGTGCCGACGAGCATCATCCAGACGCCGCCGACGAAGGCGCCGATGGACGTCCAGAAGAACGATGAGGCCACCCCCACGTCGGGTGGCAGGTAGCGCGAGTAATCCGACACGTAGATCGACCAGCTGAGCTGGTAGGCGGCGGCCGCGAAGAACTGCACCAGGAACGGAATGGCGGGGAACGCGCCGAGCGACCACGCGTCCTGCGGCAGCGGCAGGCGGGCCACGCCGCCGACGGTGAACACCACCAGCATGACGATCGTGCCGTAGGCCACCCAGCGCTGCACGCGGTGGATCCAGTGATAGCCGACCATCGGCAGCACGGCGGCGAGCAGCGAGAAGCCGACGATGACCGACTCGCGGTGCCCGAGGTCGCGCCCGGCGAGCGTGCTGGCCGCGTCGGTCACGAGCACGGCGTTGAAGGCGTTGTAGCCGATGTAGGCGACCAGCGCGACGACCCACACCAGCAGCGCGCCCAGGTAGCCGAACTGCGGCCGCGACTGGATCAGTTGCGGCAGGCCGAGCTGCGGGCCCTGCGTCGAGTGGAAGGCCATGAACACGGTGCCGAGCGCGCAGCCGCCGATCACGGCGACGGCCGTCCAGGCGAGGTTCGCGCCGAGCGCGAGGCCGATCACGCCGACGGCGAGTGTCGCGAGGTGAGCGTCGCCCGAGAACCACACCGGCCACAGGTGCCAGACCTCGCCCCGGCGCTCGGCCCGGGGAACGTAGTCGATCGTGTGGCGCTCGAGCAGTCGACCGTGTTCCATCGGGCACCGCGAGTTCGGCCTGCGAGTGCGCCGCAGTCTAGCGCGGCGCCGGCCGGCGACTGGCAATTTTCCGGTGCCGTCGTTCTAATGCCGGCCATGAGCGACACCCGAAGCTGGCGGCCGCGGCCCTGGCACAGCCCGCTGCAGGACGACTGGATCGACTTCAACGGGCACCTGCGCGACGCGTTCTACCTGCTGCTCGCGAGCCGCGCAGTCGACGACCTGATGGACCAGTTCGGCCTCGACGCGGCCTATCGGGCCGCGACGAGCGGCACGCTCTACACGCTCGAACTCCACGTGCACTTCCTGCGCGAGGTGAAGCGTGCGGACGTCGTGAGCGTGACGACGCGCCCGGTGGCGGTGGACGCCAAGCGCCTGCTGGCGCGCTGCGAGATCGGCTGCCCGCGCCTCGAGGGCCCGGCGGCGGTGGTGGAAATGCTGCTGCTGCACGTACGACAGCAGCCGGAGCCGAAGTCCGCGCCGTTCCCCGACGAGGTGGCCGGGCGGCTCGCGGCCTGGCTGGCGTGCGACGCGGTCGACGGCGGCGCGCATGGATCGAGGGTCATCGCCCTGCGCCCGCCGGGACCGCCGGCCGCGTGAGGGCCCGGCCCGGCGGCATCGTTCCGCCGTGGTCCCATCGGCCTGCAACGGCTGGAACGAGTCCGTTACAATGGCAACCCTTTTTTCCGCGGCCCGGCCGCGGAACCGACGCCTTTCCCGCTGCGAATCGACCGAGGCGATGAGCGACACCAGAGCAATGCTTCCCGCGTCCGTACTGGCGGCCGGCAACGACGCGTACGTCGAGGCGATGTACGAGCAGTTCCTGGCGAATCCGGATTCGGTGCACCCGGACTGGCGCGCCTACTTTGCGTCCCTGGGCGGGCTGGGTCGCGACGTGGCGCACGGTCCGCTGGTGGAGGCGCTGACGGACCGCGCGCGCCAGGCCGGGCCGGGGCGGCCCGGCCCAGGCCCGACGCCGGCACCGGATGCGGCGGCCAAGCAGGGCGCGGTCTCGCGCCTGATCCAGATCTACGCGAACCGCGGCCACCTGATCGCGAACCTCGATCCGCTCGGTCTCACCGTGCGTCCGGTGCCGAAGGTGCTCGGGCTCGACTACCTCAACCTCGGCGAGGCCGACCTCGATGCCGAGTTCCACACGGGCAGCCGGAACGAGGCGATCAAGCCGCGCCTCAAGCTGCGCGAGATCATCGCCCAGTTGAAGGACATCTACTGCGGCACGGTCGGCGCCGAGTTCGCGCACGTCTCGGACGAGACCGAGCGCCTGTGGCTGCAGGACCGCTTCCAGGTCGGCCGGGTGCGCCGGCAGCTGCCGGCGGACGCTCGGCGCAACATCCTCTGGGGCCTGACCATGGCCGAGGGGCTCGAGCGCTACCTCGCGACGAAGTATCCGGCGCAGAAGCGCTTCTCCCTCGAGGGCGGCGACGCGCTGATCCCGCTGCTGGAGGACCTGATCCAGACCAGCGGCACGCACGGCGTCGAGGACATCGTCATCGGCATGGCCCATCGCGGCCGCCTGAACGTGCTCGTGAACGTGCTCGGCAAGGAGCCGTCGGTCCTGTTCTCGGAATTCGAGGGCAACTACGACCTGCGCAAGCTCAAGGGCTCGGGCGACGTGAAGTACCACAAGGGCTTCTCCTGCGACGTGCGCACGCCGGGCGGCAACGTGCACGTGGCGCTGGCGTTCAACCCCTCGCACCTCGAGGTCGTCAACCCGGTCGTGCAGGGGTCGGTGCGCGCCCGACAGGAGCGGCGCGGCGACGACCGCGGCGACAAGGTCGTGCCGGTGCTGATCCACGGCGACTCGGCCTTCGGCGGCCAGGGCGTGGTGACCGAGACCCTGCAGTTCTCGCAGGTGCGCGCCTTCTACACCGGCGGCACGATCCACCTCGTCATCAACAACCAGGTCGGCTTCACCACCAGCGACCCGCGCGACCTGCGCTCGACGCCGTACTGCAGCGACGTGGCCAAGATGATCGAGGCGCCGATCCTGCACGTGAACGGCGACGACCCCGAGGCGGTCGTGTTCGCGACGCGCTTCGCGGTCGAGTACCGCATGAAGTTCCACAAGGACATCGTGATCGACCTCGTGTGCTACCGCCGCCTCGGCCACAACGAGGCCGACGAGCCGGCGGCCACGCAGCCGGTCATGTACGCGAAGATCCGCGCCATGCCGACGACCCGGCGGCTCTACGCGGACCGGCTGGCCGCCGACGGCGTGCTGAGCGGCGCGGAGGCCGACTCGATGGTCGAGGAGTACCGCCGCGGCCTCGACGAGCACCGCACGATGGGCCGCAACGTGCTCGGACTAATCGGCAACAAGCACACCGTGGACTGGAGCCGGTTCCACGACGTCGACTGGACCGAGCAGATCCGCACAGGCGTGAAGGCCCCGCTGCTGCGCGAGCTCGCGGCCCGGGCGACCACCTTCCCGCCGGGCTTCACGCTGCACCGGCAGGTGCAGAAGATCGTCGAGGACCGTCGCCGCATGGCCGCCGGCGAACTTCCGCTCGACTGGGGGTTCGCCGAGACGCTGGCCTACGCCACGCTGCTCGAGGAGGGCTACGAGGTGCGTCTCACCGGCCAGGACAGCGGCCGCGGCACCTTCTTCCACCGCCACGCGGTCGGCCACGACCAGTCGACGGGTGCGACCTACGTCCCGCTCAGGCACCTCAAGCCCGGCCAGCCGCGGTTCCGCGTGACGGACTCGCTGCTCTCGGAAGAGGCCGTGCTCGGCTTCGAATACGGCTACTCGACCACCGATCCGAACTGCCTCGTGATCTGGGAGGCGCAGTTCGGCGACTTCGCCAACGGCGCGCAGGTCATCATCGACCAGTTCATCAGCTCGGGCGAGGCCAAGTGGGGCCGCGTCTGCGGCCTGACGATGTTCCTGCCGCACGGCTACGAAGGGCAGGGGCCGGAGCACTCCTCGGCGCGGCTCGAGCGGTTCCTGCAGCTCTGCGCGGAGAACAACCTCTCGGTGTGCGTGCCCTCGACGCCGGCGCAGATGTTCCACATGCTGCGCCGGCAGATGCTGCGCTCGTTCCGCAAGCCCCTGGTCGTCATGACGCCGAAGAGCCTGCTGCGGCACAAGCTGTCGGTGTCCTCGCTCGACGACCTCGCCAGGGGACGCTTCCAGGACGTGATCAACGAAGTCGACGACCTCGACCCGGAGAAGGTCCGGCGCGTGGTTTTCTGCTCGGGCAAGGTCTACTTCGACCTGCTGGAGGCGCGCCGCCTCGAGGACATCCGCGACGTCGCGCTGGTGCGCATCGAGCAGGTCTATCCGTTCCCGTCCGAGGACTACGCGCTCGCGCTGCGCCACTATCCGCACGCGACGGAGGTCGTGTGGTGCCAGGAGGAGCCGCAGAACCAGGGCGCCTGGTACCAGATCCGCCACCGCCTTCAGGAGGCCCTCGGCCCCAGGCAGGAACTGCTGTACTCCGGCCGCGCGCCGGCCGCGGCGCCGGCGACCGGGATCCTGCAGCTGCACAACTCGCAGCAGCAGGGGCTCGTGGCCGCCGCGCTCAAGTCCCACGCCCGTGAAGACGCACCGCGCGTGACCGCGCGGCTGCGCGCACCCGCCACCAGGAAGAAGTCATGACCATCGAAGTTCGCGTTCCGCAGTTGCCGGAGTCCGTGGCCGACGCCACGCTCGTCGCCTGGCGCAAGCAGGCCGGCGACGGCGTCAGCCGCGACGAGAATCTCGTCGACCTGGAGACCGACAAGGTCGTGCTCGAGGTCCCGGCCCCGGCCGCGGGCGTGATCCGCGAACTGAAGGTGCAGAACGGCGCCACGGTCACCAGCGGCCAGTTGCTCGCGATCATCGAGGAAGGCGCGGTCGCGTCGGCGCGGCCGGCCGCCGCCCCCGCCGCCGAGACGGCAGCGCCGGCCGAAGGCAAGGAGAAGCTCGCGCCTTCGGTGCGGCGCCTGGTCGAGGAGCACAAGCTCGACGCCGCCGGAATCGCCGGCTCCGGTCGCGACGGACGCATCACCAAGGGCGACGTCCTGAGCCACCTCTCCGGCGGCGAGGCGGCGCCGAAGCCGGCAGCGCCCGCGCCGGTCCCGGCACCGGCGGCCAGCGGTGCGCGCGGCGAACGCCGCGTGCCGATGACGCGGCTGCGCGCCCGGATCGCCGAGCGCCTCGTCCAGGCGCAGTCCACGGCGGCGATGCTGACGACCTTCAACGAGGTCGACCTCAAGGCCGTCAACGAACTGCGCGCGCGATACAAGGACCGTTTCGAGAAGGAGCACGGCGCACGACTCGGCTTCATGTCCTTCTTCGTCCGCGCCAGCATCGAGGCGCTCAGGCGCCATCCGCTGGTCAATGCGTCGATCGACGGCAACGACATCGTCTACCACGAGTACTACGACATCGGCGTGGCGGTCTCCACCGACCGCGGCCTCGTCGTGCCCGTCCTGCGCGATGCCGACGGGCTCGGCTTCGGCGACATCGAGAAGGCCGTGGCCGGCTATGCGAACCGTGCGCGCGAGGGCTCGCTCACGCTCGAGGAGCTCACGGGCGGCACCTTCACGATCACCAACGGCGGCGTGTTCGGCTCGCTGCTGTCGACCCCCATCCTCAACATGCCGCAGAGCGCGATCCTGGGCATGCACAAGATCCAGGAGCGCCCGGTGGTGGTGGACGGCCAGGTGGTCGTGCGCCCGATGATGTACCTCGCGCTCTCCTACGACCACCGGCTGATCGACGGCAAGGAAGCGGTGCAGTTCCTCGTGGCGGTCAAGGACGCGCTCGAGGATCCGGCCCGCCTGTTGCTGCAGGTCTGAGACACAGGAAATCACCGATGACCGAAACCACCTTCGACGTGATCGTGATCGGCGCGGGCCCGGCCGGGTACCCGTGCGCGATCCGCGCCGCCCAGAACGGGCTCAAGGTCGCCTGCATCGACGGCTGGAAGAACCGCGACGGGAAGTACGCCTTCGGCGGCACCTGCCTGAATGCGGGCTGCATCCCTTCCAAGGCGCTGCTGGAGTCCTCGGAGCTCTACCACCGCGCGCACGCGGAGTTCGCGGCGCACGGCATCCAGGTCGGCGGGCTCGGGCTCGACGTCGCCACGATGCAGAAGCGCAAGGCGGGGATCGTCAAGGCGTCCACGCAGGGCATCGCCGGGCTGTTCAAGGCCGCGGGCGTCACGGCGCTGCAGGGTCACGGCCGGCTGCTGGCGGGCAACCGCGTCGAGTACACGGCCGGCGACGGATCGACCCGGGCGCTGGTCGCGAAGCACGTCGTGCTGGCCACGGGCTCCGCGCCGATGGAACTCAAGTCGATGCCGTTCGACGGCCAGACGATCGTCGATTCCTGGGGCGCGCTCGAGTTCGAGGCCGTGCCGAAGCGGCTGGGCGTGATCGGCGCCGGCGTGATCGGGCTCGAGCTCGGCAGCGTCTGGCGCCGCCTCGGCGCCGAGGTGGTCGTGCTCGAGGCGCTGGAGCAGTTCCTGCCCATGGCCGACCAGGCGGTGGCGAAGGAGGCCCTGAAGCACTTCCGCAAGCTCGGGCTCGACATCCGGCTCGGAGCGAAGGTCAGCGCCGCGAAGGCCGGCAAGGACGGCGTCGCCGTGGCCTACACGGACGCCAAGGGCGAGCAGGCCGTCACCGTCGACAAGGTGGTCGTGGCCATCGGCCGCCGGCCGTGGACGAAGGACCTGCTGGGCGAGGGCACCGGTGTCGAGGTCGACCCGCGGGGCTTCATCCAGGTCGACCACGAGTGCCGCACCGGCGCCGGCAACGTGTGGGCCGTCGGCGACGTGGTGCGCGGCCCGATGCTGGCGCACAAGGGCAAGGAAGAGGGCGTGATGGTCGCCGACCTGATCGCCGGACAGTTCTCCGAGGTCAACCTCAAGCTGGTGCCGTCCGTGATCTACACGGCGCCCGAGATCGCCTGGGTCGGCCAGACCGAGGAGCAGGTCAAGGCGAGCGGTCGCGCCTACAAGGTGGGCAGCTTCCCGTTCATGGCGAGCGGCCGCGCACGCGCCATGGAGGCCCCGGCCGGGTTCGCCAAGCTCATCGCCGCGCAGGACGACGACGAGATCCTAGGCGTGCACGTGATCGGACCGATGGCCGGCGAGCTGATCGCCGAGGCGGTGCTGGCGATGGAGTACTCGGCCAGCAGCGAGGACCTGCAGCGCACCATGCACGCGCACCCGACCCTGAGCGAGGCGCTGCACGAGGCGGCGCTGGCGGCGGACAAGCGCGCCATCGACGTGCCCAACCGCTGAGGCCGGGCCGGCGGCTCAGCGCCGCCGGCGGGCGGAGATCACGTTCGGCAGGCTGGCGATGCGCGCCAGCAGCCGGCTCAGTTCCTCGAACCCGTGCACGCTGACGGTCAGGTCGACCCGGGCGGTGTTCTCGGCCGGGTTGGTCACCGTGCTCATGGTCTCGATGCTGATGTGCTCGTCCGCCAGCACGGCGGAGATGTCGCGCACCAGGCCGCGCCGGTCGAAGGCCTGGATCTCGAGGGCCACCGCGAACGTGCGGTCGGGCGACGGCCGTCCCCAGTCGACCGCGAGCACGCGCTGCGGCTGCTGGTCGCGCAGGCGCAGCAGGTTCGCGCAGGTGGCCCGGTGGATGCTCACGCCCCGGCCGAGCGTGATGAAACCCGCGATCGGCTCCGGCGGCACCGGCCGGCAGCACTTCGCGATGGTGCTCATGAGGTCGCCGACGCCGTCGATGATCAGTCCGCTCGAGGCCGGGCGGCCCGCGTGCCGCGGGTGCAGCCGAGGCTGCGTCTTCGGCGGCTCGGCGACGTGCAGCCGACGCTGGATCGCGCCGGCCACCTGGGCCAGGGTGATCTCGCCCTCGCCGAGCGCCTGGTGCAGGGCGTCGGCGTTCGGCATCCCCAGCTCGTCCAGGATCTCCGGCAGGGTCGGCGCGCGCACCCCCAGGCGGTCGAGCTCGCGCTCGAGCATCTGCCGGCCCTGCTCGCGGTTCTGGCCCTCGTCGAGCTTGCGGAACCAGCTGCGGACCTTGGCACGATTGCGCTGGGAGGCGAGGAAGCCGAGCGCCGGCACGAGCCAGTCGCGGCTCGGCTGCGGATGCTTGCCGGTGATGATCTCCACGGTGTCGCCGTTCGCGAGCCGGTGATCGAGCTGGACCATGCGCCCGTTGACCTTGGCGCCGCGGCAGCGGTGGCCGAGGTTGGTGTGCACGTGATACGCGAAATCGAGCGGGGTCGCGCCGCGCGGCAGGTCGACGACCTCGCCCCGGGGGCTGAGCGCGTACACGCGGTCCTCGAACACCTCTGCCTGCAGGCCGTCGAGCAGGTCGGGCTCGGCGCCCTCGCGGGCGGCGGGCTCGAGGAGCTGGCGCAGCCAGTTGATCTTCTGCTGGAAGCCGGCCTCGACCTTGCCGCCCTCCTTGTACTGCCAGTGCGCGGCGACGCCGAGCTCGGCGTGTTCGTGCATCTCGCGCGTGCGGATCTGCACCTCGAGGGGCAGCTTGCCCGGCCCCACCACCGCCGTGTGCAGGGAGCGGTAATGGTTCTCCTTGGGGGTCGCGATGTAGTCGTCGAACTCGCCCGGCATGTACGGCCAGAGGCTGTGCACGATGCCGAGCGCCGCGTAGCACTCCGCCACGGTCTCGACCATCACGCGCACGGCCAGCACGTCCATCACCTGTTCGAACGCGAGTCCCTTGCGCTGCATCTTCCGCCAGATGCTGTAGATGTGCTTCGGCCGGCCGGAGATCGCGCCCTGGATGCCGGCGGCGGCGAGGGCCGCGGCCAGGTCGCGCTTCACGTCCTCGATGTAGCGCTCGCGCTCATCGCGCTTGGCCTTCAGCCAGCCGGCGATGCGCTTGTACTCCTCGGGTTCGCTGTAGCGGAAGGCGAGGTCCTCGAGTTCCCACTTGAGCTGCCAGATGCCGAGGCGGTTGGCGAGCGGGGCATAGATCTCGCGCGTCTCGAGCGCGGCGCGCTGCTGCTCGCCGGGCGTCGCACCCTTGAGATTGCGCATGCGCACCAGCTGGGCGGCCAGCCGGATCAGCACCAGGCGCACGTCCGAGGCGAGCGCGAGCAGCAGCTTGCGCAGGCCCTCGGCCTGCTCGGGGCGCAGGTGCGCGCCCGGATTCCAGCCCGCGGGCAAGCCGTCGCCGGCGCGCTGCAGCGAACGCGCGAGGCGCAGCGCCGGCTCGCCGAACGCCTCGAGGGCGGCCGGTTCCTCGATGGCTTCGTAGTGGAGCAGGGGCAGCAGCAGCCCGGCGAGCAGCACCTCGTCGTCGACCTGCAGCTGCGCGAGGATCGCCGCCAGTTCGACGGCGCGCGCGGCGGCCACGGACCCGCCCCCGGCGGCGATCCGTTCGATGGCCGAGCGCACCGCGGGCGAGAGGCTCTGGAGGTCGATTTCGGCGGATTTCACGGCGCGCTATCATACCGCGCCCTTTCACGCTCTCCTGCTCGGGGTCAGACTTGCCGATCCAAACTCGCGGCGGCCGGCGCTGGACGCTTCCGACGAAAGCCGTCGCGACCCGTGGCCCGCGGGTGCGGATCCTCGGCATCGACCCGGGGTCGCAGAACACCGGCTACGGCATCGTGGACTGGCAGGGCGGCGAGGCGCGCTACGTCGCGAGCGGCGCGATCCGTACCCGGGGCGCCGAGTTCCCGCCGCGGCTGCGGCAGATCTTCGAGGGCGTGCAGGCGCTGGTGCGCGAGTACACGCCCGACGAGGTGGCGATCGAACGCGTCTTCATGCACCGCAATGCCGACAGCGCGCTCAAGCTCGGCCAGGCGCGCGGCGCGGCCATCTGCGCGGCGTACTCGGCGAGCCCGGTCGTGTTCGAATATGCTCCGCGGGAGGTGAAGCTCGCGGTGGTGGGACAGGGCGGGGCATTGAAGGAACAGGTGCAACTGATGGTGAAGACGCTGCTCAGGCTGCAGGGCGAGCTCGGGCCGGACGCGGCGGACGCCATCGGTCTCGCGCTCTGCCACGCGTACTCCCGCGAGGTACGCGCGGCGGTGGGCGGCCGGGCGACGCCGGGGGTGCGGCGTTGATCGGCCACCTGCGCGGCAGGCTCACGGCCAAGCATCCGCCGCTGCTGGTGGTGGACGTCGGCGGGGTCGGTTACGAGGTCGAGGCCCCGATGTCGACCTTCTACGGCCTGCCGTCGGTCGGCGCGGACGTGCAGTTGCACACGCACCTCGTCGTGCGCGAGGACGCGCACGTGCTGTTCGGCTTCGGCAGCGAGCGCGAGCGCAGCCTGTTCCGCGAACTCATCAAGGTCTCCGGCGTCGGGCCGCGCATCGCGCTCGGCATCCTGTCGGGGGCCTCGGTCGACGAGTTCCACCGCTGCGTGGAGGCCCAGGACGTCGCCGCGCTCACGCGCATCCCGGGCATCGGCCGCAAAACGGCCGAGCGGCTGATCGTCGAGATGAAGGACCGGCTCAAGGCGCTCGGCGGCGCGCACTTCGCGCCGGGCGGCGGCGGGCCGGGGGTCGCGACCGGCGGCGCCCAGGCGGAGGCCTACAGCGCGCTCGTGGCGCTGGGCTACAAGCCGGCGGAGGTCACCCGGCTGCTGCAGTCCGTCGACCCGTCGGTCGCCACCACCGAGGAACTGATCCGGCACGCGCTCAAGGCGGCGGCCCGATGACGCGGCGGCGGGACGAGGACAAGGTCATGATCGAACCGGATCGCGTGGTCGCCGCGGGCGCCCAGGGCGACGAGGAGAACTACGATCGCGCCGTGCGGCCGAAGTCGCTCGCCGAGTACGTCGGCCAGCCGGCGGTCAAGGCGCAGATGGAGATCTTCATCTCCGCGGCGCGCAATCGCGGCGAAGCCCTCGACCACGTGCTGATCTTCGGCCCGCCCGGGCTCGGCAAGACGACGCTCGCGCACGTCATCGCCAACGAGCTCGGCGTCGGCTACAAGCAGACCTCCGGGCCGGTGCTCGAGCGGCCCGGCGACCTGGCGGCGCTGCTCACCAACCTGCAGCCGAACGAACTGCTGTTCGTGGACGAGATCCACCGGCTGAGCCCGGTGGTGGAGGAGATCCTCTATCCCGCGCTCGAGGACTACCAGCTCGACATCGTCATCGGCGAGGGCCCGGGTGCGCGCTCGATCAAGCTCGACCTGCCGCCGTTCACGCTGGTGGGCGCCACGACCCGCGCCGGCCTGCTCACCTCGCCGCTGCGCGCCCGCTTCGGCATCGTGCAGCGGCTCGAGTTCTACGGACGGGACGACCTGCAGCGCATCGTCGAGCGTTCCGCGCGCATCCTCGGCGTGCCGATGGAGGCGGGCGGCGCGGAGCGGATTGCGTCGCGTTCGCGCGGCACGCCGCGCATCGCCAACCGCCTCCTGCGCCGGGTGCGCGACTACGCGGAGGTTCGCGGCGAGGGCCGCGTCACCGACCAGATCGCGCAGGCCGCGCTCGACCTGCTCGACGTGGATCCGCAGGGCTTCGACCCGATGGACCGCCGCCTGATGCTGACCATCATCGAGAAGTTCGAAGGCGGCCCGGTCGGCGTCGACAGCCTGGCCGCGGCGGTCGGCGAGGAGCGCGGCACGATCGAGGACGTGATCGAGCCGTTCCTGATCCAGCAGGGCTTCATCATGCGCACCGCGCGCGGGCGGGTGGCCACCCGTCACGCGTACCTGCATTTCGGGCTGACGCCGCCGGCCATCGAGAAGGCCGGCGGGACCCTCGGCCTGTTCGACCCCGGACGAGGTCCCGAATGATCGGCGAGCAATCCGTTTTCACGCTGCTGCTGCACGCGAGCCTCGTGGTGCAGCTGGTCATGGCGCTGCTGGTCGGCGCCTCGGTGGTGTCGTGGGGCATCATATTCCGCAAGCGCACGGTGCTGCGCCAGGCGCGCGCGTCCGCCGAGGCGTTCGAGGACCAGTTCTGGTCCGGGGGCGACCTCGCGGCGCTCTACAAGGCGCTCGAGGGCGGCAGTCCGGACGGCATGGCGCGCATCTTCGTGGCCGGTTTCCGGGAGTTTTCCCGCCTGCGCGGCCAGCTCGGCATCACCGGCGCGCAACTCGTCGACGGCAGCCGGCGCGCGATGAAGGTCGCTCAGCTCAAGGAGACCGACCGGCTCGAGCAGAACCTCTCCACGCTCGCGACCATCGGCTCGACGAGTCCCTACGTCGGCCTGTTCGGCACGGTGTGGGGCATCCTCAGCGCGTTCCAGGGGCTGGGCAACGTGCAGCAGGCCACGCTCGCGACGGTGGCGCCGAGCATCGCCGAGGCCCTGATCGCCACGGCGATGGGCCTGTTCGCGGCCATCCCGGCCGTCATCGCCTACAACCGCTACGCGGACCAGGTCAGCCGGCTCGAGCTGCGCTACGACACGTTCATGGAGGAACTCTCGACCATCTTCCAGCGCCACGCCGGCGGCTCGCAGGCCTGAGCCATGCCGCGCACCCGGGGCCGCAAGCTGATGGGCGAGATCAACGTCGTGCCGTACATCGACGTGATGCTGGTGCTGCTCATCATCTTCATGGTGACCGCGCCGATGCTGAGCCAGGGCATCAAGGTCGACCTGCCGCGCGCCGGCGCCGCGCCCATCGATCCCGAGAAGCTCGAGCCGCTGCTCCTGAGCGTGGACCGCGAGGGCCGTTTCTACCTGAACATCGGTGACGGCAAGGCGGGGTTGACCGACGAGCGGCTGCTCGAGGTGGCCTCAGCGGCCCTGCGCAGGGAACCGGAGCGGCCCGTGCTGGTCAAGGCAGACAAGGCCGTCGCGTACGGGCGGGTCGTGGAGGGCATGGTCTTGCTGCAGCAGTCCGGGGCGAAGAAGGTCGGATTCGTGACGGAGCCGGTGGCCGCCACCGCGCGTCGTCGGGACGCGCGCTGAGCCATGCCGTTTGCCCGCGAGCATGCGCGACCCCTGCTCGGGTCCGTCGTGCTGCATGCCGCGCTGCTCGGGCTGCTGGTCTCGGCGGCCGTGATCTGGCGCCCGGCACCCGAGCCCGTGACGCTGGCCATCGAGGGCACCGTCGTGAGCGTGCAGGACCTGCCGCCGTCGCTGCGCGGCGCGCGGCCCCGCCCACAGCCGCCTCCACCCGTGATCGAGCCGACGCCGCCCCCGGAGCCGACCGTCGATCCGCGGCCGGCGGAGGCGGTCCAGGCCGAGGCCGCGGCCCGGGCGGCCGACGAGGCCCGTCGGCAGCGCGAGGCCGAAGCAGCCGAGCAACGGCGTGCGGCGGACGAGCGGCGCATCGAGGAGGCACGGGCGCGCGAGGTGGCGGCGGCTGAGAAGCGCAAGGCGGACGCCGCGGCGAAGGCCCGGACGGAAGCCGACGCGCGCCGCAAGGCGGACGAGGAGGCGAGGCGCAAGGCACAGGCCGAGGCCGCCGAGCGCAAGGCGGCGCAGGAACAGGCGGCCCGGGACGCGAAGCTCAGGTCCGCCCGCGAGGCCGAGCTGCAGCGGGCACTGGCGGCCGAGGAAGAGGGCGAGGCCTTCGACCGCTCCGGCGTCGTCGACGAGTACCGCGCGCTGCTGGTGCAGACCATCGAGCGCAACTGGAAGCGCCCCCCGTCGGCCCGCGCCGGACTCGAGTGCACGCTCAACGTGACCCAGGCCACCGGCGGTACCGTGCTCGACGTGCGCGTCGGGGCCTGCAACGGCGACCAGGCCGTGCGCGAATCGATCACCAATGCCGTGTATAACTCGTCTCCGCTGCCGGCCCCGCGCGACCCGCGCGCGTTCCAGCGGCAGCTCGTCATCGTGTTCAAGCCGACGGAGTGAGGTTGGATGATGCTGCAGTTCCTGAGCGCGCCGCGCGCGCGCCTCGCCGCCCTGCTCGCTGCCCTGGTCTGCCTGGCGGCCGGTCCGGCGCACGCGCAATTGCGCCTGGACATCACGCAGGGCGTGCGCGACGCGGTGCCGATCGCGGTCGTACCGTTCGGCGGCCAGGGCGCGGGCCCGGCCACCGACGTCGCCGCCGTCATTGCCAACGACCTGCGCCTCAGCGGGCGATTCGCGCCGCTCGAGTCGCGCGACCTCGTGTCGCGGCCGACCTCGGCCGCGGAGATCCGCTTCGACGAATGGCGCATGCTGCGCTCGGACTTCATCGTCGTCGGTCGGGTCGAGCCCGACCGTGCGGGCGTCGCCGTCACCTACGAGCTTTTCAACGTGCGCACGGGCCAGCCCCTGCTCTCGCAGCGCATCGCGAGCACCGAGCGCGGCCTGCGGGCCACGGCGCACCGCATCGCCGACGCCATCTTCGAGCGCCTCACCGGCATCCCGGGCGCGTTCTCGACGCGCATCGCCTACGTGTCGGTCGAAGGCCGACCGCCCGCCCAGCGCTACAAGCTCCTGGTCGCCGACGCCGACGGTCATGCGCCGCGTACGGTGCTCGAGTCGACGGAGCCGGTGATGTCCCCGGCGTGGTCCCCGGACGGCCAGAGCCTCGCCTACGTGTCGTTCGAGGGCAAGATCTCGGCCATCTACGTGCAGCGGCTCGCGACCGGCGAGCGGCGGCGGGTCTCGGCGCGCTCCGGCATCAACGGCGCGCCGTCGTGGTCGCCGGACGGCCGGCGCCTGGCGCTGACGCTGTCGCGCGACGGCAACCTCGACCTCTACGTGCTCGACCTCGCGAGCCAGGCACTGACGCGCGTGACGAACGACGACGCGATCGACACGGAACCGGAGTGGTCGGCGGACGGCGCCAGCCTGTACTTCACGTCCGATCGCGCCGGCAGTCCCCAGGTCTACCAGGTGGCGGCGGCCGGTGGCCGCGAGCCGCAGCGCCTCACCTTCACCAACAGCTACAACGCGCGGCCCCGCCTGGCGCCGGACGGCAAGAGCCTCGCGCTGGTGACGCTCGACCGGGGCGGGTATCGCATCGGCACCTTCGACCTGCAGGCCCGCAACCTGCGCGTGTTGACGGACTCGAGCCAGGACGAGTCGCCCAGCTACGCCCCGAATGGCGCGGTGATCATCTACGCGACCCAGGCCGGCGGCCGCGGCGCGCTGGCCATGGTCTCCTCCGACGGGCGGTTCCAGCAGCGCCTGAGCGCCGACAAGGGCGACGTGCGCGAGCCCGTCTGGTCGCCGTTTCCGCGACCCTGATCCGGTACGCTCGCAGGTATGATAGGCAACCCCTGACAGGAGTCCGATGTCCATGAAGCTGATGCATGCGATCGCCGTGACCGTCCTCGCCCTGGGCCTCGCGGCCTGCACCAAGCCCACTCAGGTCCAGCCGGACCCGGGCGCGCAGCAGGGTGGCAGCGCCGGCACGGACGCTTCCACCAGCGGCCTCGGCAACACGGCCGGCGCGGCCGGCACCACCGGCGCCGCCGCGATGAGCGCACAGCAGCAGGCGCTCGCGGAGCTGAACGCCAAGAACACGGTCTACTTCGCCTACGACAGCAGCGAGATCCAGCCCGAGTACGTGCCCATCGTCGCGGCGCACGCGACCTATCTCACCCGCTATCCGGCGGCGCGCATTCGCCTCGAAGGCAACACCGACGAGCGCGGCTCGCGCGAGTACAACATCGGCCTCGGCGAGCGCCGGGCGCAGGCCGTGCGCAAGGCGCTGATGCTGCAGGGCGTGACTGATGCGCAGATCGCGACGGTCAGCTATGGCGAGGAGCGCCCGGCGGCCGAGGGCCACGACGAGGCGGCCTATGCGCAGAACCGCCGCGTCGTCATGGTGCAGCTGCAGTAGGTCCGCCCATGCGACGCGCCACCGCTCCGTCGATCGCCCTCGGGCTGCTCGGGCTGCTGGCCGCGGCGCCGCCCGCCGTGGCCGCGCTCAGCAACAAGGAACTCGAGGCGCAGGACGCCGCGCTCGAGGCGCGACTCACGGCGCTCGAGAAGCGGATGAACCAGTCGCTGGTCGAACTGCAGCAGCAGATCGATACCTCCCGGCAGGAGCTGCGCTCGCTGCGCGGCCAGATCGAGGAGGCGCGTCACCAGCTCGAGACGATGCAGCAGCAGCAGCGCGACCTGTACGGCGACCTCGATCGCCGGCTGCTGCTGCTCGAGAACTCGGGCGGTGCGGCGGCCGGTGCGGGCGCCGGCGGGCCGCCGCCGGCCCCGGACGTGATGTTCGCCGACGAGCAGGCGGTCTACGGGGACGCGTTCGCCGCGCTCAAGGCCAACCGCTTCGAGGACGCGGTGCGCGGCTTCCAGCTCTACCTCACCAAGTACCCGAAGGGCCCGCGCGCGGACAATGCGACCTACTGGCTGGGCGAGGCGCAGTACGTGCAGCAGGACTACGCCAACGCGCTCAAGTCCTTCCAGGGCGTGTCGGCCTTTCCCGAGTCGCGCAAGCTGCCCGACGCGCTGCTGAAGACCGGCTACTGCCAGTACGAGCTGAAGGCGTTCAAGAACGCGCGCGCGACGCTGCAGAAACTGATCTCGACCTACCCGGATTCGGACGCGGCGAAGCTGGCGCAGGCGCGCATCGCCAAGATGAACGACGAGGGTCGGTGAGCCGGCTCAAGGTCACGGAGACCTTCGTCTCGATCCAGGGCGAGGCCGACGCGGTCGGCTGGCCGACGCTCTTCATCCGCCTGACGGGGTGTCCGCTGCGCTGCGTCTACTGCGATACGCAGTACGCCTTCCACGGCGGCGAGTGGCGCACGGTCGATGAACTGCTCGCGATTGCGCGGCAGGGCGGTGTCCGCCACGTGTGCGTCACGGGCGGGGAGCCGCTCGCCCAGAAAGCCTGCCTCGAACTGCTGGCGGCGCTGTGCGATGCCGGGTTCCGGGTCTCGCTCGAGACCAGCGGGGCGATCGACGTGGCCCAGGTCGATGCGCGCGTCGGCCGGGTCGTGGACCTCAAGACGCCCTCGTCCGGCGAGGCTCACCGCAACCTGTCCGCCAACCTCGACGTGCTCGGACCGCACGACCAGCTCAAGGTCGTGCTCGGATCCCGCGCGGACTACGAGTGGGCCCGGGACGTGCTGCGCGGCCGGGAAGCCTGGCCCTGCCAGGTGCTGTTCTCGCCGGTCTGGGGCCAGCTCGAGCCGCGCGAGCTGGCGGAATGGATCCTCGCCGACCGGCTGGACGTGCGCCTGCAGCTGCAGCTGCACAAGCTGCTGTGGGGCAACGAGCCTGGGCGATGAGACGATGACGAACGCGAGGAGCCAGGGTTCACCTGCCGTGGTGCTCGTCTCGGGCGGCCTCGACTCGGCCACCTGCCTGGCCATCGCCCGCGAGGCAGGCCACGCCTGTTACGCACTGAGTTTCGCCTACGGGCAGCGCCACAGCGCCGAACTGCAGGCGGCGGCGCGCGTCGCCCGCGACCTCGGCGCGGTCGAGCACCGCGTCATGACCATCGACCTGGCCGCGTTCGGCGGGTCGGCGCTCACCGACCGCTCGATCGCGGTGCCGGAGGGGCCGGGCGTCGGCGGCATCCCGGTCACCTACGTGCCGGCCCGTAATACGGTGTTCCTGGCCTTCGCCCTGGCGTGGAGCGAGGTGCTCGGCGCCCACGACATCTACATCGGGGTCAACGCCGTCGACTACTCCGGCTATCCGGACTGCCGGCCGCAGTTCGTCGCCGCGTTCGAACGCATGGCCAACGTCGCCACGCGCGAAGGCGTGGAGGGCGAGGTCCCGCTGCGGATCCGCACGCCGCTGATCGACCTGAGCAAGGCCGACATCATCCGGCGCGGCGCGGCGCTCGGCGTGGACTTTGCCCGGACCGTGTCCTGCTACCAGGCGGACGACGACGGGCGGGCCTGCGGGCGCTGCGATTCCTGCCGCCTGCGGCGCGAGGGCTTCGCCGCGGCCAGTCTGCCGGACCCGACCCGGTACCGGTGATCGGCGCCGCCCGATCGGCTATGATTCGCGCCCCTCGCCGGGGCCGTTAGCTCAGCGGTAGAGCAGCTGGCTTTTAACCAGTTGGTCGATGGTTCGATCCCATCACGGCCCACCATCACCCGCCGGTGTATTCCGGTCACACGGTTTACAGATCATTCCGGACACATGGTTAACACTGTGTCCGGGGCGAAGGGATTGGGACCTGGCTCCACGCGGTCCTCGTCCCGGTCGAAGTAACCCAGATCGTACTC
>JBPOHK010000083.1:0-20429 GCA_052035645.1 Pseudomonadota bacterium | reverse complement strand
GCCAGCGCCTTGGTGAAGACGGTGACGCCGCCCTTCGACGCACAGTAGGCCGCCGCGCCCGCGTTGCCCTGGTGCCCCGCGTCGCTCGAGAGATTGACGATTGCGCCCTCGGTCGCCCTGAGGTGCGGGATCGCGGCGGCGCACATCCAGAACGTGCCCTTGAGGTTCACGTCGATCACCGCGTCGAAATCCGCTTCGCTGCAGCCCTCGACCGGCCCCTCGCGCCAGACGCCGGCCGCGTTCACCAGCGCATCGAGCCGGCCCGCCGCCGCGATCGCCGACTCGACGATGGCGCGGCAACCCGCCGCGCTGCGCACGTCGCCGACCACGCGGCCCGCGAGGTCCGGCACGGGCAGCGCGTCGAGGCGGGCGGCATTGCCGTCCGTCGCCACCACCTGCCAGCCGCTGCCCGCGAACTTCGCGACGGTCGCGGCCCCGATGCCGCCCGCCGCGCCCGTCACCAGCACCACCGGCGTCTTCATGCGTTGTGATCCTCGACGATGGAGTTGCCGCCGTCGGCGACGACGAGCTGGCCGGTCACGTAGGACGCGCCCGGCGAGGCGAGGAAGGCGATCAGCGCCGCGATCTCCTGTGGCGTGCCGGAGCGACGCACCGGCGTGCGCCGGCCGGCCGCCGCTTCGCGCGGACTCTGCGAGCCGGTCGCGATCCAGCCCGGCGCGACCGCATTGACCGTCACGCCCTCCGGCGCCGCCTCCAGCGCCACCGCGCGCGTGAACCCGACCAGTCCGGCCTTGGCCGCCGCGTAGGCCGTGTCGCCCCGCACCGCCGCCACCGGCCCGGTGGTCGAGGCTACGTTGACGATGCGGCCGTAGCCACGCGCCTTCATGCCGGGCAGGAACGCCCGGGTGACGAGATACGCCGTCGTGAGGTTGCGCTCCAGCGAGCGCTGCCAGTCGGTGGGCGCGAGACCGGCGAGGTCGCCCGGCTCGTCCATGACGCCGAGGATCGCCATGCCCGCATTGTTCACCAGCACCTCGACCCGGCCCGCGGCCTCCGCCGCCTGCAGCACGGCCTGCACGCCGGCAGGGACCGTCAGGTCGGCGACCACGCCGACGGCGGCGATGCCCTGCGCCTGCAACTCGCGGGCGCGCTCGTGGATGCGTTCGGTCGTCGAGGCGACGACGAGCGAGTGCCCCGCCCGCCCGAGGGCGAGCGCGGTGGCGTAGCCGATGCCGTCGGGACTGCCCGCGCCGGTGACGACCGCGACACTCGGCGCGGGCACGCGCGTCAGACTTTGCGCGTCCAGCCGAAGCGGTCGGGCGCCTCGCCGTTCTGGATCGCGACCAGTGCGGCGCGCAGGCGCTGAGTGACCGGGCCCACGTCGCCGTTGCCGACCTTGTGCTCCACGCCGCCGTGCACCAGCGTGCCGACGCCGGCGAGCACGGCCGCGGTGCCGGACAGCGCCGCCTCGCCCGTCCTGACCCACTCCAGCATCTCGGCCACGTCGAACACGCGCTCCTCGACCTTGAAGCCCTGGTCGCGCGCCATCGTCAGCAGCGAGTCGCGGGTCACGCCGTGCAGGAACGTCGAATCGAGGCTGCGGGTGAGGATGTGCCCTTCGCGGATGAGCAGGAAGTTGGCGGCGCCCGTCTCCTGGACCGAGCCGCCCGGGCAGAACAGCACCTGGTCGACCTTGTACTTTTCCTTGGCCGCCAGCGTCGGGCCCATGGCCGCCGCATAGTTGCCGCCGGTCTTCACCACGCCGAGATGCTCGGCGGTGCGGTGGCAACGGTCCTCGACGAAGATGCGCAGCGGCTTCATGCCGCCGGCGAAGTAATCCCACACCGGGCTCGCGAGCACGATCAGCGTCGCCTCGTTCGAGGGCTGCGAAGCCGCGCCGATGTTCGGCATGGTGCCGAACAGCACCGGCCGCATGTAGAGCGCGCCCGGCGGCTCGGGCACCTGCGCGCGGTTGGCGGCGATGGTCTGCAGGATCATGCGCGCGAGCTGTTCCTCGTCCGGCTGCGGCAGCGAGAGCAGCGTCGCACTCTGGCGGATGCGCGCGATGTGCCGGTCCATGCGGAACACGTGGATGCTGCCGTCGTGCCAGCGGTAGGCCTTGAAGCCCTCGAAGCAGGTGCTCGCGTAGTGCAGCACGTGCGCGGCCGGGTGCATCGCGACCGGCGCGACCGGGCGGACCTCGTCCGCGCTCCAGCGGCCGTCCTTGAACGTGGCGATGGACATCTGGTCGGCGAGCACCGTGCCGAATGCGGGCCGGGCCTGTTGCTGGGTGGTCATGGCAGGAGTCTCGATGGGTCGGAGTCGCTAGTCTAACCGGGGATGAAGATCGTCGCCGGGTGCTCCAGCAGGTCCTTGAGCGCCTGGATCATGGCGGCGGCGTCGTAGCCGTCCACGAAGCGGTGATCGAACGACGAGGACAGGTTCATCATGCGCCGCACGGTGATGGCGCCGTCCAGGACCACCGGGCGGTCCACGGCCTTGTTGACGCCCACGATGGCCATCTCCGGCGCGTTGATGATCGGCGTCGAGGCGATGCCGCCGAGCTTGCCGAGGCTCGTGATCGTGACGGTCGAGCCGGTGAGTTCCTTGCCGGTGATCCGCCCGGTGCGGGCCGACTCGGACACGCGCCGGATCTCGTCCGACAGGGCCCACAGGCCGAGGGCCTCGGCGTGGCGCACCACCGGCACCTTGAGGCCGTCCGGCGTCTGCGTGGCGACGCCGAGATGCACGCCCGCATGGCGCAGCAGCACGCCGCGCTCGGCGTCGTACAGCGCGTTGCACTGGGGGAAGCGCTCGAGCACCCGCACCAGCGCCGCGCCGAGGAACGGCAGGTAGGTGAGCGGGCTGCCGCCCTTCGGCAGCTTCGAGTTCAGGTGGCTGCGCAGCGACTCGAGCTCGGTGACGTCCACTTCCTCGACGTACGAGAAGTGCGGGATGTTGCGCTTCGCCTCGGTCATGCGCTGGGCGATCAGGCGGCGCACGCCGATCACCTTGATCTCCTGCACGCCGGTGCGCTGCGCCGCGGGGCCGGCGACGGGCGCGGCCGGTGCCGTGACCGCACCCGTGCCGCTCACCGCGGCCTCGACGTCGTGGCGCGTGATGCGGCCCTGCGGACCGGTGCCCGGCACCGCGCCGAGGTCGAGGCCCGCCTCGCGGGCCCGCCGGCGCGTGGCCGGCGACGCCTTGATGCGCGGGCTGGTCTCGACCGGGTTGCGCAGCACCTCGCCGGCGCGCACGGACGGCGACGTCGCGGCGGGCATCGCCGGGGCCGGCGCGGGTTTCGCCGCCGGGGCTGGCGCAGGCACAGGCGCGGGCGCAGGTGCGAGTTGCGGGACCTCGTCCGTCGTGCCGGTGTCGGCCACCTCGGTCTCGAACACGACGAATTCGGCGCCGACGCGCACCGCGTCGCCCGGCTGGCCGTGCAGCGCGACGACGCGCCCGTTGACCGGCGAGGGCACTTCCACCGCGGCCTTGTCGGTCATGACCTCGGCCATGACCTGGTCTTCCTTCACCTGGTCGCCGACGCGGATGTGCCAGGCGACGACCTCGGCCTGCACCGTGCCTTCGCCGAGGTCCGGCATCTTGAAGATGTAGCGGGTCATGCGCTCTCCATCACGGCCTTCAGTCCGTCGGCCACCCGGCGCTGGCCGGGGAAGTACTCCCACTCGAACGCGTGCGGATAGGGCGTGTCCCAGCCCGCCACGCGCTGGATCGGCGCCTCGAGGTCCCAGAAGCACTCCTCCTGGATGGTCGCCGAGAGCTCCGCGCCGAAGCCCGCGAAGCGCGTCGCCTCGTGCGCGATCAGGCAGCGTCCCGTGCGCTTCACCGAGCTGCAGATCGTGTCGACGTCGAGCGGCACGATGGTGCGCAGGTCGATGATCTCGGCGTCGATGCCGAGGCTGCGCGCCGCCGCCTCCGCCACGTAGACCATCGTGCCATAGGTCACGATCGTCACCGCGTCGCCCTTGCGAACCACCTCGGCCTTGCCGATCGGCACGGTGTAGTAGCCCTCCGGCACCTCGCCCTTCGGGTGCGTGCTCCACGGCACGGCCGGCTTGTTCGCGTCGCCGTCGAAGGGCCCGTTGTAGAGCCGCTTCGGCTCGAAGAACACCACCGGGTCGTCGTCCTCGACCGAGGCGATGAGCAGGCCCTTGGCGTCGTACGGGTTCGACGGCATCACGATCTTGATGCCGCAGACGTGCGCGAAGATCGCCTCCGGGCTCTGCGAGTGCGTCTGCCCGCCGCGGATGCCGCCGCCGCAGGGCGTGCGGACCGTGACCGGCGCCCAGAAATCGCCGGCGCTGCGGAAGCGCAGCCGCGCCAGCTCGCTGAAGATCTGGTCGCAGGCCGGGTAGATGTAGTCGGCGAACTGCACCTCGGCGATCGGCCGGAGGCCGTTCACGCCCATGCCGATCGCCGCGCCGACGATCGCGCCCTCGGCGATCGGCGTGTCGAGCACGCGGTGCTCGCCGTACTTGCGCTGCAGCCCGTCGGTGACGCGGAACACGCCGCCGAAGAAGCCGACGTCCTCGCCGAGCACGACCACGTTCGGGTCGCGCGCGAGCAGGATGTCCATCGCGGAGTTGAGCGCCTGGATCATGTTCATCTGCGGCATGGCTCAGCTCCCCTGCTCCGCGCGCATCTGGTCGCGCTGCCGGCGCAGGTGGGCCGGCATCTCCTTGAACACGTCCTCGAACATGAGGTCGGCGTTGAGGCGCGGGCCGTCGGTGAGCGTGCCGTACTGCACGGCTTCCTTCCAGCTCTCGGTCACGTGTTCCTCGAGTTCCTTGGCGAGGCTGGCGTGCCGTTCCTCGGACCACTCGCCGATGCGGATGAGGTGCTGCTTGAGGCGCTCGACCGGGTCGCCGAGCGGCCATTTCTCGTAGTCGTCCTTCGGCCGGTAGCGCGACGGGTCGTCGCTGGTCGAGTGGGCGGCGCCGCGGTACGTGACGTGCTCGATCAGGGTCGGGCCGGCGCCGGTGCGCGCGCGCTCCGCCGCCCACTGCGTCACGGCGTGGACGGCGAGGAAGTCGTTGCCGTCGACGCGGATGCCGGCGATGCCGTAGCCCGGGCCGCGCGCCGCGAACGAGCGCTGCTCGCCGCCCGCGAAGCCCTGGAACGTGGAGATGGCCCACTGGTTGTTGACGACGTTCAGGATCACCGGCGCCATGTACACCGAGGCGAACAGCATCGCGTGGTGGAAGTCCGCCTCCGCGCTCGAGCCCTCGCCGATCCAGCTCACCGCGATGTCGTCCTCGCCCTTGATGGCGGCGGCCATCGCCCAGCCGACGGCCTGCGGGAACTGCGTCGTGAGGTTGCCGGAGATGGAGAAGATGCGGCCCTCGGTCCAGTGGTACATCACGGGCAGCTGCCGCCCCTTGCACATGTCGCGCGTATTCGAGAGCAGCTGGCACATCAGATCGACCAGCGGGCGCCCGCGCACCATGTACAGGCCCTGGTTGCGGTACGACGGGAACAGCATGTCGCGCGGCCTGAGCGCCATGCCCTGCGCCACCGACACGGCTTCCTCGCCGAGCGAGCGCATGTAGAACGAGATCTTGCCCTGGCGCTGCGCGCGCTGCATGCGCTCGTCGAAGATGCGCGTGAGCAGCATGTGGCGCAGGCCGACCTGCAGGTCGTGCACCTCGAGGTGCGGGTTCCACGGGCCGACCGCGACGTGCGCGTCGTCGAGGACGCGCACCAGTTCGACCGCCAGGTGGCCGATGTCGCGGGCGCGGGCGTTGACGTCGGGACGCGCGACCGCACCGGCCGGGGAGACTTCGAGATAGCTGAAATCGGGCGCTTCGCCGGGCCGCGAATGGGGTCGCGGCGTGTGCAGGCGGGACTTTCTGGGCATGGTTTCCTCGAGCGGTGGCACATCCCGGGGTCAGCGGAGTAGATTACCGAGCGCAGGGGAGGATTGTTTGGTTTGTTGCACTGCAATGCAACAATGAGAATCGTTCGTTTCACTGGGAGCCGAATCATGGAAGAAACCTCCCGGCCCGATATCGATCGGACCGACCGTCGCATCCTCGACCTGCTGCAGCGGGAAGGCGCGCTGTCGGTGGCGGAAGTCGCCACGCGCACCGGGCTGTCGACCACCACCTGCTGGCGGCGCATCCAGCACCTCGAGCAGAACGGCGTCATCCGCGGCCGCGTGGCCCTGCTCGATCGCACGGCGCTCGGCCTCGACGTGACGATCTTCGCGCACGTGAAGCTGACGTCGCAGACGCGCGATGCGATCGCGGCGTTCGCCGAGGCGATCCGCGGCCGGCCCGAGGTGCTCGACTGCTACACGACCATGGGCGAGTGGGACTTCATGCTCAAGGTCGTGATGAAGGACATCAAGGCCTTCGAGGCCTTCTTCCTGGACCACCTCTCGAAGCTGCCCTACGTGCAGTCAATCAACTCCTCCGTCACGGTGACGGCCATCAAGGAATCGACCGTCCTGCCCATCGTCTGACCGGGAGGTCGCCCCCGCGCGAGCCATGCGCCTGCTGTCGCAACTCCTGTGGCTCGCCGTGCCGGTGTCGCTCTGCGGCCTCGTGCACCTCGCCGTGCTGAAGCGCGACTGGCTGCCGGCGCTGCGCCGAGCGCCGCTCGACTTCGGCGCCACCTGGCGCGGGCATCGCGTGTTCGGCGCCAACAAGACCTGGCGCGGCGCGGTGGTGATGATCGGCGGCTGCGCGGCCTTCGCGGCCTGCTTCGGCTGGCTCGATGCGCGCGTGCTGCAACTGCCGCCGGCGATCCCGTTCGCCGCGCAGCACCCGCTCGCCTGGGGCGCACTGCTCGGACTCGGCTACATCGTGGGCGAACTGCCCAACAGCTTCCTGAAGCGCCAGCTCGACATCGGCCCGGGCGCCGCGGGCGTCGGCCTGTCCGGCCGCGTGTTCTGGGTGATCGACCAGCTCGACAGTCTCGCGGGGATCCTGCTGTGCGTGCTGCCGGTGTGGCAACCCTCTCTCGCGCTGGTGGCCGTCGGCGTGACCTTGATGCTGGTCCTGCACCCGGTCAGCGCGTGGATCATGGTGCTCGCCGGGCTGAAGGACCGCGTGGGCTGACGGCCTCAGCCGGTGACGCGCCGCCACAGCGCCCGCCCGACCAGGCGCGTGCGGGTGGCGAGGTCGAACCGCCCGAGGTTGGTCTTCACGATGCCCTCCGTGAAGCGCGTGCGCCGCGAGTAGTCGACGTGCACGTCGACCAGCACCGGCCGGCCGCGCCCCGCGATCTCCAGCGCCTGCACGAGGCTGCGCTCGACCTCGGTGTCGTCGCGGGCGGCGACGTAGGCCGCGCCGGTGCACTGCGCGAGGCCGGCGACGTCGAGCGGCCCGAGCACGGTGCAGGTCTTGCGGTTGTAGGGAATCTCCTGCGCCTGCGCGATCTGCGCGAGCTCGCCGTCGTTGAACACGCAGATCACCACGCCGAGGCCGTGGGCCGTGGCCGTGGCGAGTTCGAGCCCCGTCATGCGCAGCGCGCCGTCGCCGACGATGCCGATGGCCGGCGCTGCCGGGCGCGCGAACTTCGCGCCGATGGTCGCGGGCACGCAGTACCCCATGCAGTTGAAGTCGGTCGGCGAGAGGAAGCCGCGCGGGCGGTTCACCGCCAGCAGCTCGGCCGCGAGGAAGGTGTGGTTGCCGTCGTCGACCACGAACGTCGCGTCGTCGCCCACGTGCCGGCGCAGCGCGTCGAAGAACCGCACCGGGTTGACGCGCCCGCGCGGGTCGTGCCCCAGCCACGCGTCGTGGTACGCCGCCTTGTCGCGCGCGATCGCCGCCGCCACCGCGGCGCGCCGGGCCGTCGCCGGCGGCGCATCGGCGAGCAGCGCCTCGAGCCGCTGCAGCACGCGCCGCGCGTCGCCCTCGAGACCGACGGCCGCCGGGTAGTTGGCCGAGAAGACCTGCGGGTTCACGTCGACGTGCACGAGGTTCGCCGGCGGCTGCCAGCCGTAGCTGCCGGTGGCGATCTCGGCGAAGCGCGTGCCGATCGCGAGCAGGCAGTCGCAGTCCGCGAGCGCGTTCTCGACGGCCGGGACCGCGGCCCGGCCGAGGCAGAAGCCGGCGTGCAGGGCGTGCTCGGCGCGAAAGGCGCTCAGCCCCTGCAGCGTGGTCGCGACCGGCGCGCCGAGGCGATCGGCGATCCTCGCCACCTCGTCGTAGGCGTCGACGGCGCCCCAGCCCGCGAAGATCGCCGGCGCGCGTGCTGCCCGCAGCAGTCCGGCGGCGCGACGCAGGTCCTCGTCCGTGCACGCGAGCGTCGGCTCGGGCAGGCCCGCGAACGCCGGCGTCGCGCCGGCATCGCCCGTCAGCAGTTGCAGGTCCACGGGGATCTCGACGAACACCGGTCCGGGCTCGCCGGAGGTCGCGACCCGCACGGCCTCGTGGATCGTCGGCACCACGTCGGCGTGGCGCTCGACGCGCCAGGTGCGCTTGGTGATCGGCCGCAGCAGGGCGTGCTGGTCGACGTCGTGCAGCTGGTAGCGCCGGTCGGTGTCGCGGCGGATGCCGCCGGCGATCACCAGCATGGGCACGCCGTCGAGGAAGGCCTCGCCGATGCCGCTGGCTGCGTGCGTGACGCCGGCCGCCGGCACGATCACCAGGGTGCCGAGCCCGGTGCCGCTGCGGCTGATCGCGTCGGCCATGAAGGCCCCGCCGCCCTCGTGGGTGACGAGGACGGGCGTGATCGTCGCGGACTTCGCGAGCTCGTCGTAGATCTCGGTGTTGTGCACGCCCGGGATGCCGAACGTGTGGCGAACGCCGACGTCCTCGAGCGCTTCGCGGAGCAGGGATGCGGCAGTGCGGCCCACGGGTGTCCTCCAGCCTGCCCGCCTGGCCACGGGCGGGGCATTCTAGGCCGCCCGGCCGCTGGCGAAAATGCGGACCTCCTCACGCGCCCGGCCGCGCCCGCTTCGTAGAATCCGCCGATGGACGACGTGCGCATCGCGGTCATCGGCGGCGGCATCGCGGGCCTCACCTGCGCGGCCGAGCTCGCCCGGGCCGATGCGAAGGTCACGGTCTTCGAGCGCAGCCGCTCGCTGGGCGGACGCCTGGCGACGCGCCGGACCGGCCCGCTGGTGTTCGACCACGGGGCCCAGTACCTGACCGCGCGCAGCCGCCCCTTCCTGCGCTTCACCGAGGTGGCCGCCCGGGCCGGCGTGCTGGCCGACTGGCGCCCGCGCGTGCTCGAGGACGGCCGCCCGCTCGGCGAGCCCTTCGAGAACTGGCTGGTCGGCATGCCCGGAATGAACACGCTGGTGCGCCCGCTCACCCGCAACGTCGACCTCCAGTCGGGCGTCGCGGTGCACGAACTTCTGCAGGGCCAGCGCGGCTGGGAACTGCAGACGGACTCCGGGCGCCCGAACTGCGTGTTCAACGCCATCGTCGTCGCCGTGCCGGCGCCGCAGGCAATCTCGCTGCTCGGTCACCACGGCCGCGCGTTCCGCCACCTCACCGACGTGCGCATGGGGCCGGCCTGGTCGGCGCTGATGGCGTTCGAGTCGCCGCTGGAAGTCGACGGCGATGCGCTGCGCTGGACGCGGGGCCCGCTCACCTGGGCCGCCTGCAATTCGACCAAGGCGGGACGCCCGGAGGGCCCGCAGTGCTGGGTCGTGCACGCCTCGCCGCAGTGGTCGCGCGAGCACATCGAGGCCGACGCGCGCGAGGCCGCGAGCCTGCTGCTGCACGAGTTCGCCGCCGCACTCGGTCGCGAGCTGCCCGCCCCGGCGCACCTCGAGGCGCACCGCTGGCGCCACGCGCTGGTCGAGCAGCCGCTCGGCCTGCCCTGCCTGATCGACGAGGAGATCGCCGCCGGCGCCTGTGGCGACTGGTGCATCGCGCCGCGCGTCGAGGCCGCGTTCGAGAGCGGCCGCTCGCTCGCGTATTCCGTGCTGTCGATGGTGGGGCTGTCGGCGCCCGCACGGCGCTGAGGCGTCAGGCGCGCGGGTCGCCGCCCGTCCGGTCCCGCGGCCGCATGAACCGCAGGCGCGCGCCGTCGTGCGCGAATGCCTCGAACCCGCCCCACAGCGCGAGCCCGAGCAGCAGCGGGACGATCTCGAAGATCACGCGGTACATCAGCACCGAGGCGAGCAGCTGCTCCGGCGGCACGCCCGGCAGCAGCAGCAGCAGCACCGACTCGATCACGCCGAGGCCGGCGGGCACGTGGCTGACGATGCCGACCAGCACGCTCGCGAGGTAGACGGCGAGGAACGGCAGGTAGGCGAGCTCGACCGACTCGGGCAGCAGCAGGTAGAGCACGGAGGAGATCAGCAGCACGTCCACCACGCCGACCAGGTACTGCAGCGCGGTCATCGCCGGCGTGGGCAGCTTGAACGACCAGCCGCGCACGCGCACCGGCGCGCGGCGGAACAGCACCAGCAGCAGGTAGCCGGCGTCCTTGGCGAGGCCGATGCCGCCGAGCACGCGCAGCCAGTCGGCCGACACGCGGAACAGCGGTGCGAGCCGCTCGGCCGCCACCACCAGCGAGACGTCGAGCAGCAGGCCGACCGCCAGCCCGTAGGCGAGGTTGCACATGAGCACGGTGGCGCCGACTTCCATGGCGGTGAAGCCCGCGGGCGCGTACATGCGGTAGCGGATCGCGCCGCCGCTCAGCATCGCCTGGCCGATCGCGTGGCCGAGCGGAAAGGCGATCAGCGCGGTGACGACCGGGCGGGCGCGCCCGATCGTGCCCTTCACGTAGCGCACGACCGCGGCTTCGTAGAGCGCGAGCACGCCGAACGCCGTTGCGGCGCAGAGCGCGGCCAGCAGCAGCGTGTCGCGCGGCATCGCGCGCATCCGCGCCAGCACGTCGACGATGCTGATCTGCTGGAACGTCCGGTAGAG
This sequence comes from Pseudomonadota bacterium, assembly GCA_052035645.1. GTDB lineage: Bacteria > Pseudomonadota > Gammaproteobacteria > Steroidobacterales > Steroidobacteraceae > RPQJ01. Next base: position 9,612 of record JBPOHK010000083.1, on the reverse strand, counting down.
CACCCACAGCGCCAGGCTCCCGATCAGGACGCTGACGACGACCCCGGCGATCGTCCGGATTCTCTGGCGGCGGGCTTCGGGCATCTGCGGATTCTAGGGGGCGCCTTCGATGCTCATCTCAGAGGATGCCGCAGCCACGCGCCATGCAAACGAAAATGATTCTCAATACGACATTTATTTCCAGGTGATTGAAACATTCCCGCCGGGCGCTGTCGAATGCACAGAACGTTCGCCGCCGATTTAAGATAGCGGCGCCGTCCGTAGGCCCAACTGGAGATTCACTCGATGTCCGAAAAAACGATTGCTCGCCGCTCCCTGCTGAAGGGTGCACTGCTCGGTGCCGCTGCCGTGCCCATGACCGCACTGCTCGGACGGGCCGAAGCGGCGGCCGGCAAGGTCGATCCGAACGAGCCGCAGGCGAAGTCCCTCGGTTACGTCGAGGACGCGGCCAAGGTCGACGCCAAGGCCAACCCGAACTACAAGCCGGGCCAGAATTGCTCGAACTGCCTGCAGGCGACCGGCAAGCCGGGCGATGCGGCGGTGCCGTGCAACATCTTCGCGCAGCGCCTGGTCAATTCGAAGGGCTGGTGCAAGGTCTACGTGAAGCGCCCGTAAGCACGGCCGCGATTTCACTCGACCGACGACGGCGCGACCGGGCCCACCGGTCGCGCCGTTTTCTTTTCCAGCCCCGGAGCCGCCGATGAGCGAGACCGTGATGCCGCAGTTCGGCTGCGAGCTGCCCGAGCCGCTGCAGCCCGTCGCGCGGCTGGCTCTCAACCTGCGCTGGGTGTGGAACCACGCGACCGACCGGCTGTGGGAGGCGTTCTCGCCCGAGGTCTGGCAGCAGACGGCCAACCCGGTGCTCGTGCTGCAGAACACGCCGCGCAGCCGGCTCGGGGAACTCGCGCAGGACGCGGAGTTCGTCGCGCGCGTGCGGACGCTGGATCGCTCGCTGGCGGAGTACCTCGGCCGTCCGAGCTGGTTCCAGCGCACGGCGGCCGACGCGGAGCGACCGCTGCACGTCGCGTACTTCAGCATGGAGTACGGACTCACCGACGCGCTGCCGCTCTACTCCGGCGGCCTCGGCGTGCTCGCCGGCGATCACCTGAAGACCGCGAGCGACCTCGGCATCCCGCTCACCGGCATCGGCCTGTTCTACCGCCAGGGCTATTTCCGCCAGATGCTCGACGCGACCGGCGCGCAACTCGAGATCCACGCCTCCAACTCGCCGCACTCCCTGCCGGTGCGGCTGGTGACGGACGCCGAGGGCATGCCGCTGCGCGTGTCGATCGAGCTGCCGGGACGCGCCCTGCGCCTGCGGCTGTGGCGGGCGCAGGTCGGGCGCGTCGACCTCTACCTGCTCGACAGCGACGATCCGCTCAACTCGCCCTTCGACCGCGCGATCACCGCGCAGCTCTACGGGGGCGACGGCGAGACGCGCTTCATGCAGGAGATCGTGCTCGGCATCGGCGGCTGGCGCGCGCTGCGCGCGCTCGGCATCGAGGCGGGCGTGTGCCACCTGAACGAGGGCCACGCGGCGCTCGCGACGCTCGAGCGGGCGCGCAGCTTCGCGGACGACCGGCGCTGCGACTTCTTCACCGCGCTATGGGCGACGCGGGCCGGCAACGTGTTCACCACGCACACGCCGGTGGCCGCCGCGTTCGACACCTTCGCGCTGCCGCTGCTGGTGAAGTACAGCGCCGAGTACGTGGGCCACGTCGGCATCAAGCCGCAGCAGCTGCTGGCGCTCGGCCGCCGCAACCCGGACGACGCCGACGAGCCGTTCAACATGGCCTACCTCGCGGCGCGCACCTGCGGCACGATCAACGGGGTCAGCGAGCTGCACGGACGCGTGAGCCGGCGCATCTTCGCGCCGCTGTTCGAGCGCTGGCCGGAGCACGAGGTGCCGGTGACGCACGTCACCAACGCCGTGCACGTGCCGTCCTGGGACTCGCCCTGGGCCGACCGCCTGTGGACCGACGCCTGCGGCAAGGAACGCTGGCTCGGCGACCCCGAGCGGCTGAGCGAGGCGGTCGCGCGGCTGACGGACGCGCAGCTCTGGGAGTTCCGCGGCATGGAGCGGCGCGACCTCGTCGAGTACGCCCGTCGCCGCCTCGTCCGCCAGTACAGCCAGCGCGGCGCCGGTGCCGAGATGCTCGGGCTGGTGCGCGGCGCGCTCGACCCGAACGTGCTCACCATCGGCTTCGCGCGGCGCTTCACCGAGTACAAGCGCCCGGCCCTGCTGCTCACGCAGCCCGAGCGGCTCGCGCGGCTGCTCGCGAGCGCGGATCGGCCGGTGCAGCTCATCATCGCCGGCAAGGCGCACCCGCGCGACGCGCAGGGCCACGCGGACGTGGCCGCCTGGGCCGCCTTCGTGCAGCGCATGGACGTGCGCACGCGCGCCGTCTTCCTCGAGGACTACGACATGGCGCTCGCCCAGGAGCTGGTCCAGGGCGTGGACGTGTGGATCAACACGCCGCGCCGGCCGTGGGAGGCGAGCGGCACGAGCGGCATGAAGGCGCTGGTGAACGGCGGACTCAACCTCTCGGAGCTCGACGGCTGGTGGGCCGAGGCCTATGCGCCGGAACTCGGCTGGGCGCTCGGCGACGGGCTCGAGCACGCCGACGCCGCGGCCTGCGATGCCGCCGAGGCGGAGCAGCTGTTCGGCCTGCTGGAGCGGCAGGTCGTGCCGGAGTTCTACGCGCGCGACTCCGCGGGCATCCCGCGCGCCTGGGTCGCGCGCATGCGCGCCTCGCTCGCACACCTCACGCCGCGCTTCAGCAGCAACCGCATGCTCGCCGAGTACCTCGAGCGCCTGTACGCGCCGGCGGCGGAGGCGCACGCGGCCCGCAGCGCGCACGGACTCGAACTCGCCCGCGCGCTCGACGGCTGGGCCCGGGACGTGCGGCGCCACTGGCCCGAGATCCACTGGGGCAACGTCGAGGTCGCGAGTGGCGCGGACGGGCACGGGTTCCGCGTCCAGGTGATGCTGGGTGCGCTGCCGCCCGGCTCGGTGCGCGTGCAGCTGTACGCCGAGCCGATGGACGGCCACCCGGGCGAGTGCCACGCGATGGCCGCCGCCGGACCGCTGCCGGGCACCGCCGGCGGCTACGTGTTCGAGGCGCGCGTGCCGGCCGTCCGCCCGGCCGGGCACTACACCCCGCGGGTCGTGCCCTGGCACCCGGCGGCGCGGGTGCCGGCCGAGCTGCCGCTGGTCCGCTGGTACCCCCGCTGACCCCCCTTGAAACCCCGGGGGCCGCTCGCATGTAGGGCGGCATCAGGGGATTGCAGGGGCAATCCCGGCCAGGAGGAAACGACCATGCGTGTGATTCACTGGGAACCGTTCCGGGACCTCGACGACATCTTCGACCGCTTCGTGGCCGACACGCTGCGGCGCCAGGCGCGCCCGGCCGGCCAGCCGAACCCGACCTACGACTGGGCGCCGGTCGCCGACGTGACGGAGTCCGACGCCGAATACCTGATCAAGGCCGAGCTGCCGGAGGTGCGCAGGGAGGACCTGAGCCTCACCGTGCAGGACGGCGTGCTGACCCTGTCAGGCGAGCGCAAGCAGGAGAAGGCCGCGGACGGCGAGAAGGTGCACCGCGTCGAGCGCTTCTACGGGACGTTCGCCCGGCGCTTCTCGCTGCCGGAGAACGTGGACGAGCAGGCGATCCGCGCGGAGAGCCGCGACGGCGTCGTGCTGATCCACCTGCCGAAGCAGAAGGTCGTGCAGCCGCAGCCGCGGCAGATCACGATCCAGTGAGCACCGTCCACGCGTGATCGAAGGCGGACGGGGCGAGCGTGCCCCGTCCGCTGGTCGCTCGGCGGCGGCCGCTTCATAATCACGCCCGGCCGGAGCGTCCGGCCGTTCGAGGCGATGCCATGACGACACCCAGGGCCACGGCCGATCTCTGCGACCAGCACGGCGACAGCGTGCAGGTCTGCGAGCCCATCTTCCGCTCCTTCGGCGCACAGAAGGCCTTCTGCGGCCAGGTGAGCACCGTGCGCTGCTTCGAGGACAATTCGCTGGTCAAGACGGCCGTCGAGAGCCCGGGCGAAGGCCGCGTGCTGGTCGTCGACGGCGGCGGTTCGCGCCGGCGCGCGCTGGTCGGCGGCAATCTCGGCGTCGCCGCGGTGAGAAACGGCTGGGCCGGCATCATCATCCACGGGTGCATCCGCGACAGCGCGGAAATCGAGCCGCTCGCCCTGGGCATCCGGGCGCTCGGCACCATGCCGCTGCGCAGCGAGAAGCGCGGCGAGGGCGAGCGCGACGTGCCCGTGCGCTTCGCCGGCGTCACGTTCCGGCCCGGCGACTGGGTGTTCGCCGACGAGGACGGCATCGTGCTCTCGCACGTCCCGCTCGCCTGAGGCCGTCATGTCCCGGACCGTCTTCTGCACCTACCTGAAGCGCGAGGCGCCCGGCCTCGAGCGTCTCCCCTACCCCGGCGAGATCGGCAAGCGCATCTACGAGAGCGTGTCGGCCGAAGCCTGGCAGGCCTGGCTCAAGCACCAGACCATGCTGCTGAACGAGTACCGCCTCACGCCCATCGACCCGAAATCGCGCAAGTTCCTGCTCGAGGAAATGGAGAAGTTCCTGTTCGGCGGCGGCTCGGAGAAGCCGAAGGAATTCGTCGACCCGGACGCGCCCGGCGGCTGAGGCCCCGGCGCGCCTCAGGAACGGCGCGCGCCGCCGAACGCGTGCGCCGCCACTAGCGCCCACGCGATCATGAACGACAGGCCGCCGACCGGCGCGAGCATCGCGAGCGAGCGCGGCGCGCCGGCCGTGAGCAGGTAGATCGTGCCCGAGAAGCAGGCGAGGCCGAACGCCATCGCAGCGGCCGCGGCCCGCAGCGGTCGCGACACGGCTCCCGCCTGGCCGATCAGGCCGATGGCGATCAGGCCGAGCGCGTGCAGCAGGTGGTAGAGGACGCCCGTCTGGTAGCTGGCGAGGGCCTTCGGCGCGAGCCGCGCCGCCAGCAGGTGGGCGCCGAACGCCCCGAGGATCACGCCGAGCAGCATCAGGAGCGCGCCGACGCCGATCCAGCGGCGCGCGAAGTCGTTGAGGGTCATCGGGTCTCCGGTGCATCGGCCGCGGCCGCCTGGCGGATCAGCAATCCGACCGGCTTCGGCAGCCCGACGCGCGAGGGGTTCTCGAGATCGTACCAGCGGTAGCGGTCGTCGTCGCGCAGCGACTCGGCCTTGCCGAGGCAGCGCACGGCGAGGGGCCGCATCTCGTAATCGAAGTGGCTGAACGCATGGCGCAGCGGCTCCAGCGGGCGCGGCGCGGACGCACCCGAGAGGTGCTCGCGGCACCACTGCTGCGCGTGGCTGCGCGTCGGGAACTCCGGGAGGCCCCACAGGCCGCCCCACACGCCGGCGGGCGGGCGACGCTCGAGCAGCACGCGATGCGCCCCGCGCATCGCGACGACCAGCCACGCCTCGCGCTGCGGACGCTTCGCGCGCCTGCGCGGCGCCGGCAGTTCGCCCTCGCGGCCCTGCTCGCGCGCCAGGCAGTCCGGCACCACCGGGCACAGCAGGCACGCGGGCCGGGTGCGCGTGCAGAGCGTGGCGCCGAGATCCATGATGCCCTGGGTGTAGGCCGCATTGCGCGCGTCCGGCGTGCAGGCCTCGGCCAGGCTCCAGAGCCGCTTCTCGACGGCCGCATCGCCGGGATCGCCGTCGACGCCGAAATACCGGCTCAGCACGCGCTTCACGTTGCCGTCGAGGATCGGGTGCCGCTCCCCGCGGGAGAGCGAGAGGATCGCCCCGGCCGTCGAGCGACCGATGCCCGGCAGCGCCATCACGTCCTCGAGCGTGGCCGGGAATTCGCCGCCATGCCGCTGCACCACGGCCAGCGCCGCCCGGTGGAGATTGCGCGCGCGGGCGTAGTAGCCGAGCCCGGACCAGAGGTGCAGCACTTCGTCGAGCCGCGCCGAAGCGAGGCTCGCGACGTCGGGGAAGCGCGCCATGAAGCGCTCGAAGTAGCCGACGACCGTGCCCACCTGCGTCTGCTGCAGCATGATCTCGGATACCCAGACGCGGTAAGGCGTCGGGTCGCGCTGCCAGGGCAGGTCCCTGCGGCCGTCGCTGTCGAACCAGCGCAGCAGCGCCGGTGCGAGTCGCCGGGCCCGGGCCTGCTCGGCGGCCGCCGGTTCAGCGTGCATTGGCCTCGCGCTCGACGTTGCGGAACAGCGCGAGCGTCGAGTCGCGCAGCGCGCGGATCGCGAGGCCGTGGCCGACGAACGCCGGCACCCAGAAGTCGGGTTCGAACTGCGCCTCGTAGCGCACGTGCGTGCCCTCGGCACCGACCGTCCAGGTGGTGCGCGCCTCGCCGTGGCGCATGTCGCTCAGTTCCGGGATGACGGTGGCGACCAGTTGTCCGGGCGCGTGCTCGAAGCGCTCGACGCGCTCGACCGTGCGGCAGAAGAAGCCGGCGCAGGCCTCGATCTTCGTGCGCACGCGCAGCGCGGCGGCGCTCTCGCGCTCGACCAGCGATGCCTCGCGGATCCGCGGGTCGATGGTCGAGTAGCGGGTGTAGTCGAGCAGCACCGCCGCGATCTGCGTCGGCTCGGCCTGCAGGACCCCCTCGAAGACCACGCGGAACGTGCCGTCGGCGTAGCTCGCCTCGTTGGTGCGCACCTCGAGGGACGCGGCCGGCGACGCGCAGGCCAGCATCGCCAGCGCCGCGGCGGCGCGCTCAGCCACAGACGATCGGTGCATCCGTTCCCGCGCGACAGCCATCCGGGTACCCGTATTGCTTCCAGTAGTCGACCATCCCCAGGCGCTCGGCCACCGCCGCGAAGCGCGGATCGGTGCGCAGCGCGCGGCCCTCGGGCGCCCACACGTGCTTGAGGTCCACGCGCACCCCCGGCTGGCCGGCCGGCTCGCGCAGTGCGCCGTCGATGATACTGAACGCGAGGTCCAGCTGGCCGAGCTGCAGGTAGGGTTCGATGAACTTGACCTGGGGCACGACCGTCGGGTCGAACGCACGCATCGTCGCGACGACGGCGGGCCGCAGCGCAGGATTCGCGACGGCGTCGACGTACCGCGGGACCAGCTCGCGGACTTCCTTCGGCATGCCGTCCTCGACCAGCCAGCGCTTCGCCGAGTCCCACTCGCGGCGGCGCATCGCGACCAGCGCCTCGACGCCGCCGTTCTTCTGGCTGAGGCCGAGCTGGGCCGCGAGCCGGCCCGCGCGCAGGGCAGCGTCGTCGTCACCCTTGAGCAGGTACACGGAAGCGAGGTTGGCGGCGATGATCGGCGAGCTCGGGTCGAGTTCCTGGGCGCGTTTCGCCTGCACCAGGGCGGCATCCAGCCGGCCGACGCCCTGCAGCAGGATCGAGTACCAGTGGTGCGCGGTCGGCTCGTTCGGCTCGAGCGAGATGGCGAAGAAGAAGCCGGATTCGGCGTCGAGCAGCTCGCCGCGCTCGGCGTTGATCTGCGCGAGCACCGCGTGCGCCTCGCCGATGTTGGGATCGATCGACAGCGCCTGGCGCGCCGCCTGCTCGGCCAGCCGGAAGTACTTCTCCTCGTCGCCCGGCTCCTCGGTGTACCCGGGCAGCACGACGTAGGCCGAGGCGAGCGCGGCGCTGGCGCGCGCGAAACCGGGGTCCTTGCCGAGGGCGGACTGGTAGAGGTCGATGGCGCGCTGCAGGTTGTCGGCGCCCCGGCGCTTCCAGATCGCCCGTCCCTGCAGGTAGATCTCGTAGGCCTCGACGTTCTGCGTGGGCGGCCGGTCGTGCTGCGCGAGCTTCTGCTCGGTCGGCGCGAGCTGCAGGCGCAACCGGTCGACGATCGCCTGCGAGATCTCGTCCTGCACGGCGAAGATGTCCTCCAGCCGGCGGTCGTAGGTCTCGGACCAGAGGTGGAAGCCCGTCTCCGCGTCGATCAGCTGGGCCGTGATGCGCACCTGGTCGCCCTGCTGGCGGACGCTGCCCTCGAGCACGGTTTCCACGCCGAGTTCGCGGCCCACCTGGCGGATGTCGACGTTGCGGCCCTTGTACGAGAACGCCGAGGTGCGCGAGGCCACCTGCAGGCCGGGCACGCGGGCCAGCAGGTCGAGCAGTTCCTCGGACATGCCGTCGCTGAAGTAGTCCTTGGACGGGTCGCCGCTCAGGTTGGTGAACGGCATGACCGCGATGGAGTTGTGCGGCTCCCCGGCATTCGCGCGGCCCACGCCCCGCTCGTAGAGCAGGTAGCCGAGCCCCGCCATGCCGACCAGCACCGCGATGCCGAACGCGGCGCGCTGGCGCACCCGCACGGCGGGCACGCCCTCGCCCGGCAGCGGCGCCGTGCGGTGCAGGCCGCCCGGGCCGACGTCGAACACCCAGGCCAGCACCATCGCGACCGGGAAGCCGACCAGCAGGAAGACGACCAGGAAGGTCATGGCCCACTCGGGCACGTGCAGCGCCGGGAAGACGACAGAGCACGCCTCGGTCACGGCCCACGCGACGGCGCCGTAGCCGATGGCGACCCTGCCGACGCGCCGGCGCTGAATTTCCGCGAGAAAGGCCATCGGGACCCCGACCTGTCGAGCAGAACCTTGAGACTCGCGCTCCGCGCGGGCAGTTCCCCTGCCCGGGCTATTGTCCACGATTCCGGCGCGCGCGCGAGCCCTCGCGGACTACAGCTTGCAGAGGTCGACGTCGCCGCTCAGTGTCTTGACGCGCACGCGCCCGCCGCCCGTGCCCTCGCTGAAGCGCAGCTCCTTGCCGGGCGCAAACTCGTCGGTCCGCTGCGGCTCGGGGCCGAAGCAGTTCTCGATTTCGCCGCTGAAGCTCGAGAGATCGAACTCGGTGTTGAGTGGCGGCGCGAACCGCATCTTCACGTCGCCGCTGATGCTCTCGACGTCGAGGCGGCCGTCGCCGGGCAGGAAGGCGGCCAGCGAGAGGTCGCCGCTGGTGAGGCGCAGGCGCGCACGGCTCACCTCGCCGAGGCCGAGCGTGAAATTGCCGCTGACGGTGCTGCCGTTGACCTCGCCCGCGACCCGCGTGACCGTCGCGTCGCCGCTCACGGTCGTCAGCGTCAGCATGCCCTTGCGGGCGTCGCCGTTCACGCGCACGTCGCCGCTGACGGTCTTGATCTCGACGTCCTCGCTGCCCGCTTCCGTCGCGATGTTCGCGCTGACCGACTGCAGGCGCTGCGAGCCCTGCACGGCGCGCGCCTCGATGTCGGCACTGACCGTGTTGACGTTGATGCTGCTGAGCGCCGGCACCTTGATCACCAGCGTGGTGTCCTCGACGTTCCAGGCGCGGTTCGGCAGCACGACCTTGATGCGGGTGAGCTTGCCGGCACTGGTGAACTCGAGCCGCTCGACGCCCTTGCCGAGTTCGCCGGTCACCTCGACTTCGGCGCGATCCCAGCCGGTCACGGTGACGGCGCCCGCGACGTTCGAGATCTCGACCTGCCCGGCAGGGTCTGCCGCCGCGCGCTTGTCGATGGGCGAGCCCGCCTGGGCCAGCGGCGCGGCCAGCAACGCGGCCACGGCGAACGAAAGGGACAGGGACGCGGTCTTGGCGTTCATAGCTGCATCCTACTGGAATCCGTGCGGGGGCCCGCACCGCCTGCGGCGGTCAGTTGGTTGGCTGCGGCGAGCACCGCCAGTTCCTCCTG
>JBPOHK010000098.1:0-47820 GCA_052035645.1 Pseudomonadota bacterium | reverse complement strand
AGCCGGCGGGAAGCAACGCAGTCACCGCGACCCGCGTCGTGCGCATCGATTCCTCGGACGCCGTTCGGCTGCGCGGGCGGTACCTTGCCGCGGATCAGCCGGCCTTCCGGATACTGTCAGTTTCGGTTGCCACGGGCGAAGCCACGCGATTCGTGCTGGAGGATGGCATCCGCCTGACTTCCGCCGAGTTCTTCACCCTGGCGCCTGGGCAGATCGTCGAGGTCTGGGGCGCGTGGGGAGGCGGCGTGCTCGCCGCGGAACGCGCGGAAATCAAGGTCAACGACGACTGACGGACGATGCGGCGGAACGTCCCGCGCGTCGTTGCAGGGCGGGGAGACCGGTGCCCCGCCCCGCCCCGGGAGTGCCGGAACGGGCCGTTGCTGACGATACGGATTGCAGTCAAGCCCGGTGCGCGAGCAGATTCGTTTCATGCGCGTCCTCGTCGTTGACGACTCCGAGCGCGTCCGCAAGACGCTGGCGGACGGTCTTCGCACGCAAGGAATGGCCGTCGATACGGCTGCGGACGGGTTCGAGGCGTTGCGTCTGATCAACGGGATGCCGTTCGACGTGGCCGTCCTCGATCTGGTGATGCCGCGGCTCGACGGGATGCAGGTGCTGCGCGAGCTCAGGCCGCGCCAGGTCAAGCCCAGGATCCTGGTGCTGTCGGCCCGCGACCAGGTGCGGGACCGTGTCGACGCCCTGAACCTCGGCGCGGACGATTACCTTGTCAAGCCGTTCGCATTCGGGGAGCTGCTGGCTCGAATCATGGCGCTGTCCAGACGCCGCACCGACGACGCATCGCCGGTACTCGTGCACGGGCGGCTGCAACTCGACACGGCTGCCCGCGTCGCTCGGGTCGACGATGCCGTATTGACGCTGACTCCCAAGGAATACGCGCTGCTGGAGCTGCTCGTCCATCGCAAGGGCCACGTGCTGAGTCGTGCGATCCTCTTTTCTCAGCTCTACGAGAGCAACAGCATGGCCTCCGATACGGTCATCGAGGCCCTGATGTGCACGCTCCGGGGCAAGCTGGCCCGGGCCGGGCTGCACAACCTGATCGATACGCGTCGCGGCTTCGGCTATGTCGTGGATTGAGCGGATCCGGGCGTCGCTGCGCGGCAGGCTCGCGCTGGGACTGGTCGCCGGTTCGTGCGTCGTGCTGAGCCTGAGCTTCACTTTGCTGCACCTGGTCATTCGTGGCGAGCTCTACGATCGCGTGGACGACGAACTGGCACAGCGAATGCACGGCGTGGCGGCGTACGCCATCACGCACCGGGGCACCGAGAGCGTCGTGGAGTTCATGCCCCAGTTCCGCGTCAGTGCGCATCGTGACTACTTCCAGATCTGGGACGCTCGCGGGCAGACCCTGGCCCGCTCCGATTCGAGCGCAGGACGGGACCTGCCTCGCCTCCCCTCGGTCGTCGGCATGGCGACGTACCGGGACCTGCTCCTGCCGGATGGTCACCAGGGTCGTGCCATTGCGCAGTCCTTCGCGCTGGCCGCAGGCGATCCGCGCCAGGTCCTGACGGTCGTCACGGCTCTCGAAACGGAAAGTCTCGAGGTGCTGGAGCAGCGCATTCATCTGGCCCTGCTGCTCTCGGCAGCCGGTGCGATCCTGGCGATGCTGCTGATTGCGCGGTACTCGGTGATGCGCGGACTGCGGCCAATGGACGATCTGGTGCGCGAGCTGGAGCATCTCGACCCTGAGCGTCCACCGACGAAACTGCGTTTGGGGGCGGTGCCCACGGAGCTTCGTCCGGTCGCCGAGAGTTTCTCGGCATTGCTCGAGCGACTCCTCGAAGCGATCGCTCGCGAAAGACGCTACGCACGCAATGTCGCGCATGAGCTGCGTACGCCGTTGACGGAGATGCGCCTGCTCGCCGACGTCGGCGCAAACCAGGACGATGTCGATGCGACTCGCGCCGCAATGCGCGACATCGGCGCGACGGCGGGGGAGATGGAGGGCATCGTCGAATCACTGCTGGCCATGGCGCGGTACGAGGCGGGCCTGGAGCTGCCGCAGCCGGAGCCGGTGGATCTGTGCGCGGAACTGCGGCGTCAGGTGTCGGGGATGAAGGCGTCTGCGGACCAGCACGCGCTGACGATCGAATGCAATCTGCCTGGAGAGGCGTGGGTGCATGCGGACAGCGGGCTGGTACGCCGACTCCTGGCGAACCTGCTCGGGAACGCCGTCGCGCATGCGCCACGCCGATCGCGGGTCGATGTCTCGCTGGGTTCGGACGGGGAACTGCACATCGTCAATCCCGCACCCCATCTCACCGCGGCCGACGTGCCGATGCTCGGCGAGCGCTTCTTCCGGATCGGCGCCGGGTCGGGCGGCTCGCACGCAGGACTGGGGTTGTCGCTTGCCGCGGCCATGGCCAGGGTCCTGCAGGTGCGGCTGGACATTCGGCTGCGCGACGACGGATGTCTCATCGTGTCGGTCGCCGGATTCCGACCGTTGAGCACCGTGCTGGAATCCGGGTCGATCGAACCGACCGAGGACAGGATCGCCTCGGATGAGCCCACATCGACAGGGCATTCAGCCGGCAATGCGGGGGCTCGGCCGCGCCCGTAAGACCGGCCGCCATCGAGTGCGCGGTCGCTGCGTTCTCCCGTCGCCGATCGATGTCGCACCCAGGCCTCAATCCCGCTCGGTGCCTGCCGATACTCTGGGCAACGGTCCAGGCCTGATACGTGGTACGGATCTCCGCCGGCGGGACCGACCGTTGCTTGCGTCCGTCGCCTGTGTGCCGCGTCCTTTCCCGCCCTGTGCCCGCGATAGGAGAGTTGCCGGGTGAATCCGCTTCACTTGCTCGGACTGGTCGCCGTGCTGGCCCTGCTGGCATATGCACTCGTCCGCAGGAAGCCCGGCGGCGATTCGTCGGCGGCGCGGACCGAGGCGCGATCCGGTGGACGGCCGCGATCGGCACGCACTGCGGTCGACACCGGCGCGGCACTGACGACAGCGCCGGCGCCACCCGACGCGGCCCGGGCCGCGCCGCGCCCGGTCATGCCTGCGTCCCTGCGCGAGTTCGAGTGGAAGACGGCGGACTCCCTGCCGGAATCGCGTCGGGAGCAGATGCTGGCCGAACTGAAGAAGACGCCGCCGCCCCCGCGTGCCTTCTATCAACTGGTGTCGCAGGACTTCGTCGCCCGCGCCAGTTCGGCCGAGCTGGCCGAACTGGTGATGGGTGTGCCCTTGGCGGCCGCCAAGGTGCTGGCCCGCGCCAACTCGGCGTACTACGGCCTGCGGCGACCGGTGGGCAGCCTCGGCCAGGCCATCACCCTGCTCGGTCTGAACACGGTCCGCACCATCTGCCTGCAGTACATGATGGAATCGTCGTTCAAGGCCCACGCGCCTGCGCTGAGGCAGCGCTTCGACCATCTCTGGGCTGCCAGCGCGATTGCGGGCGACCTCAGCCAGAAGCTGGCCCAGCGACTGCAGCTGCCCGAGGCGAGCGGCCTGGTGACCGAGGTGGCGCTGTCCTCGCTTGGGCATTTCGCGGCCGCGACGCTGATGCCGCGCGAAGGCGACGCACCTTCGAACCAGAGCCTGCTCGCGCGCTCGTGGGCCGAGCAGGCGCAACTGGGGGTGCCGGCCGCGGAGATCGGCGCCCTGCTGATGCGCGCCTGGGCGGTGCCCGACGTCCTCGTGGAAGAGGTGCGCGCCATCGATCGCATGCTGGTGACGCCGGCCAGCGGCGTCGATCCGCAGCGCGACCTGCGATTCGCGGTGGCCTATCTCAGTGCGCGCCTCGGTGAGCGCATCGCCCGCGGTGATGCCGTGAATCTCGGCGACTACGAGCACAGCGTCCTGACCGGTGACGACTATTTCCATCTGCGGGCCAGCCTGCCGCCCGACCAGCACCAGCGTCTGCAGGACGTGCTCGAGTCACCCGAGATCGTCCGTACCCTGCACGACCTGGTCGAGGCGTTGCGCGAGCCGGCCTTGCGTTGATGACGGGAGCGAGCGTCGGGTTGCGTGCCGCCCGAGCCAGCCACGGGCATCGAGTCACGGACCGGCGACGCACTCGTGTCGGACGTGGTGGCCGACATGGACGATGGCGACCGGCCGGCTCGAGATCAGAACGTGATCCAGAGCCGGAGCAGGTGGCGCTTGCGGTGCTCTTGCGGGTGGTCCGCGTAGGCGGTGCGCGCGTGGATCACGGTGTGGTTCGAGAGCAGTTGCACGTCGCCCGGCTCCAGCGACATGTCGACGCAAAACTCGGGCGAGTCCGAGATCTCGTCGTAGAGGTCGAGGAGCGCGTTCTCGGCATCGGTCAGGCGCACGCCTTCGTGACGTTGCGACGTGCGGAGGTACTCGGAGTGCCAGAACGTGCGCAGCACGCCGCCCGAGTATCGGCACGGCGGAATCGGCAGCACGCGCATCCCGTTGGCCTCGGCTTCGTCGCGCGTGTCGAGCATGAAGGGCTCGAAGAGCCGCGGCGCGAGGTCGGGCCGGCGCCGCAGCAGTTCGTTGTACACGCTCACCGACGAGGCAATCCGGCTCATCCCGCCGGACTGCGCGGGCTGCAGGCACAGCAAGCCGACCATGTCCGCGGCGTCGCAGTGAAACGGGATGTTCTGGTTGGTCAGGTACTGCCGCACGTAGCGGTCGGTCCGGTCGGCACCGGTGTCGCGCACGTGCCCCAGGAGGTCGCCCCGGCGATTCTGTGCGCCGGGCCGACCCAGGTGCTGGCCGAGGCCCCAGAAGAACGCCGACGCCTCGTCCGGGGACCACGCCTGGACCGGCACGCCGCCGATGACCTGCAGGCCGCGGCCGGTGCTCACCTCGTTCCGCCACTGGCGGATCTTCGCGCCCAGCGTCGGAAGCGCGAAGTCCGCCGGCGTCATCGAGCCGAGCGGCAGCGATTTCTCCGTCCACGCATCGACCGCTCGCCGCAGCTCGTCCACTTCGCCGGCGTCGAGGCGCACTCGCCAGGCGCCGTCGTCGAGGTCCCGCCGCTTCCATGCCGCGGGTGAGGCGACGGGCGAGCGCGCCGGACCGTCGTGCGGCCGGTCGAAGTAGCGCATCGTCTGCTGCAGGAAGGGCAGGTACGCCGGTTCGCTCATCGTCGTCGCCGTCAGCCCGACGGCTTGCGCGCCCGCACGAACGCGCTCATGAACTTGCCGTCGACCCGCGGTGCCAGCGCGGCCGCGTCGAGTCCGCTCGCCTCGATGAACTCCTTCGCGTCCTCGACCCGGTAGACGCGGGTCGGTTCGACGTCGATGGCCGTGAAGCCCGCCGCGGCCAGCTTGTCCCGGTAGGCCTGCTCGTCGAGCGCGCCCGCGACGCAGCCGACCCAGGCCAGCACGCTGTCGCGGATTGCCGGCTCGATCTCGCCGCGCGTGACGACGTCCGACACCGCGAAGCGGCCACCCGGACGCAGCACCCGGAACGCCTCGCGCAGCACCTGGTCCTTGTCGGCGGACAGGTTGATGACGCAGTTCGAGATGACGACGTCGACCGAGTCGTCCGGCAGCGGGATGTGCTCGATCTCCCCTTTCAGGAACTCGACGTTCGTCGCCCCGGCCTTGCGCCTGTTCTCGTTCGCGAGGGCCAGCATGTCGTCGGTCATGTCGAGTCCGTAGGCCTTGCCCGTGGGCCCGACCCGCCGGGCCGACAACAGCACGTCGATGCCGCCGCCGGAGCCGAGATCCAGCACCGTCTCGCCGGCCTTCAACTCGGCCAGCGCGGTCGGGTTGCCGCAGCCGAGGGACGCGAGCACGGCCGCCTCGGGCAGGTCCCGCGTCTGGCTGGCATCGTAGAGATCGGAGGTGATCGGGTCGCAGCAGGAGGGCGCCGGCCCGCAGCAGGAGGTCTTCCCCTGTGCGGCCACGACCTTGCGCGCGGCCTCGCCGTACTTCTCCCTCACGACCTGCCTGATGTCGGTGCCCATGGTGCTTCCTTGGGCGTCACGCCCGGGGTTGGGTGCCGGTGGCGGGATCGCCGAACCAGCGTTGCCTGAACTTCAGCGCGACGTTCACGAGAGCGATCATCACCGGCACCTCGACGAGCGGGCCGATGACCGCGGCGAACGCGGCGCCGGAATCGATGCCGTACACGGCGACCGCCACGGCGATGGCGAGTTCGAAGTTGTTGCTCGCGGCGGTGAACGACAGTGTCGCGCACTTCGGGTAGCCCGCCCGGGCGCGACGGCCCATGGCGAACGACACGAGGAACATGATCGCGAAGTAGAGCAGCAGCGGCACCGCGATCCGCACCACGTCCATCGGAATGGTGACGATCAGCCGGCCCTTGAGGCTGAACATCACGACGATCGTGAACAGCAGCGCCACCAGGGTGAGCGGACTGATCAGCGGCACGAAGCGCCGGTGGTACCAGTCCTTGTCGACGTAACGGAGCATCACGGCCCGGGTCAGCACGCCGGCGACGCACGGGATGCCGAGATAGACGAACACGCTCTTTGCGATCTGCACGATCGAGATGTCGACGACGGACCCGTGCAGGCCGAAGAGCGGCGGCAGCCAGGTGATGAAGATCCACGCGTACAGGCTGTAGAACAGCACCTGGAAGATCGAATTGAAGGCGACGAGGCCCGCGGCATACTCCGTCGAGCCCTCGGCCAGTTCGTTCCAGACGATCACCATGGCGATGCAGCGCGCGAGACCGATGAGGATGAGTCCGGCCATGTACTCCGGCTTGTCCCCGAGCAGGGTGATCGCCAGCAAGAACATCAGCACGGGTCCGATCAGCCAGTTCTGCACCAGCGACAGCGCCAGCACCTTGCGGTCGCGGAACACGTCCGGCAGGTCCTCGTAGCGGACCTTGGCGAACGGCGGGTACATCATCAGGATGAGGCCGATCGCGATCGGCAGGTTGGTCGTCCCGACGTTGAAGCGATTCACGAAGTCCTCGACGCCCGGCACGAGCCAGCCGATCCCGATGCCGAGCGCCATGGCACCGAAGATCCAGACCGTGAGATACCGATCCAGGAAGGAGAGGCGGGCGGCGACGGTCGTCATGTGCGTGGCTCAGGAGCGCCCGATGGCGAGCAGGGCCTCGCGCAGCTCGGCGTCGGTCATGGTCGCGAGCGGCAAGGCCAGCAATTGCAGCATCCGGTAGCCGATGGCCTGCCGCGTAATCTCGAACGCGCTAGTGCGCGCCGCCTCGTCGCCCACGACATTGGACGGATCCGGGTATCCCCAGTGGACCCGCACGGGATCGCCGGGCCAGAGCGGGCAGGCCTCCCCGGCGGCGCTGTCGCAGACCGTGATGACGATGCGCAGGCCCGGCGATCCGGGCCGCGCGAATTCGTCCCAGCTCTTGCTCCTCGCGTCGCCCGTCGGGATGCCGGCCTCGGCGAGCACGGCGAGCGCAAGCGGATTGACCCTTCCGCTCGGGGTGCTGCCGGCGCTGTGGGCCCGGACGTCCACGCCGAGGCGCGCGGCGTGGTGGTTGAGCATGGCCTCGGCCAGCACGCTGCGGGCCGAGTTGTGGGTGCAGAGGATCAGTACGTGCGTCGTCATGTGGGCGTCTCAGCAGGCTCGGCCGGCGGTGGCGGATGGCGTGCACGACGAACCCTGGCAGCAGTTCTCCGTCATGTACTCCAGCAGGGCGTTCATCGCTGCGTAGTCGGCGCGGTAGATGAGGTTGCGGCCGCTGCGCTCCTGCGAGATCAGGCCGGCGTTGGCCAGCTCCTTGAGGTGAAAGGACAGCGTGGCCGGCGAGACCTTCAGGCGCTTCGCGATCGCCCCGGGCGTGGCGCCGGACGCGCCGGCGACCACCAGTGCCCGGAAGACCCTGAGGCGGCTGGCCTGCGCCAGGGCCGCGAGCGCCCTCAAGACGGCTTGCTCTTTCATAATTAGATGATTATCGAAATGATGGCCAGTATATGCCGGGGACGGGCCGACGGGAAGACTCCGGTGGCCGGGTGTCGTGGACAGCGTCCGGGATCGCCGGCAACATTCGGTTTTCGGTCGAATGTGGCCACGCTCGGCCATCGGCAAGACTTTCACGAGGGGAACACCGTGACACACCTGAAGTCCCGTTCGCAGATCATCTGGGCCCTGCTGGCGAGCACGGTCGCGCTGCCGGCGGTGGCCGCCGAGCCGGTGACGATCGACAACTTCCGTCGCGCGGAGAGCGACCACTACTTCAAGACGTACGTCGACAAGGGTTGCTTCGGCAAGCTCTGCAACGACCGTTCGCCGCCGCCGGTCGACCAGCAGAGCGTCATCCGGATGAACCGGGACACGCCGTACAGCGCGGGCGTCTTCGATCTCACGACGCCGCTGACCATCGTCAAGCCCGACACGGGCCGGCGCTTCCAGTCGATGCTCGTCATCAACGAGGACCACTACACCCCGCTGATCGCCTATGCGCCTGGCCGCTACACCCTGACGAAGGAAAGCGTGGGCTCGCGCTACGTGGCGGTGCTGTTCCGCACGTTCATGGACCCGAACGACCCGGCCGACGTGCAGGCAGGGCACGCGGCCCAGGATGCCATCCAGGTGATCCAGGCCGACCCGGGCCGGTTCGAGGTGCCTGACTGGGACCAGGAGCAGCGCGCGAAGCTCAGCGGGCAGCTCGCCGGCCTGTTCCCCTTCGTGCCCGACAGCCGTGGCATGTTCGGCACGAAGGACAAGGTCATTCCCGAGCGTCACCTGGTCGGCACGGCGGCGGGCTGGGGCGGCAACCCGCTCGAGGACGCCAAGTACGTCATCGGCGCGGTCCCGGTGCCCGACGGCAAGACCCCCTACGTGCTGACGGTCAAGGACGTGCCGGTCGACGGTTTCTGGTCCATCACCGTCTATAACGACAAGGGCTACTTCGAGGCGCCCGAGAACGCCATTTCGGTCAACAACGTCACCGGCAAGCGCAACGCGGACGGCTCGATGACGATCCACTTCGGCGGCGATCCGAAGTCCGACAATTACCTGCGCATCATGCCGGGCTGGAACTACATCGTGCGGCTGTACCGGCCGCGGTCCGAGATCGTCGACGGCCGCTGGAATTTCCCCGAGGCCGTGCCGGCGCCCTGAGCCGGACGAGCGCGGAGCGCGTCAACGGCAGCCCCTGAGCGGCGTTGTCGGCGTACGGCGCACGAGCCGCAGGGAGTGGCGAGAATGAGAATTCCTGTCCGGACGAGGGCGATGGGCGGGAGAGGGGCCCCGTCTGTCCTGGCGATCCTGCTGGCCGCCTGCGGTGGCGGCGGGTCGGGCGGGTCGGGTCCGGCGCCCGAACTGCCGCTGGTGCAGTTCGCGGACCCGGCGCAAACGGTGCTCGAAGGCGACGGGTCGGCGACGGTCACGGTCGAACTGAGCGTGGCCGCCTCGGGCAGCGCCTCGGTCGAGTACGCGCTGTCCGGCACGGCGTCATCCTCGGACTACACGTTTTCGACCGGCACCGTGACGTTCGCCGCCGGAAGCACGCAACGGACGCTGACGATTCCCCTGGCGGACGACGAGGACGACGAGGGTGGCGAGACGCTGGTCCTCACGCTGCGCAATCCGTCGGGCGCGCGACTCGGCACGCGCACCGTGCACGCACTGACCATCGAGGACTGTGCGCCGGCCACGCCGGCCGGTGCCACGCAGGTGCTGACCGACCGCGGCGTCGTCGAGGGCGCGGCATCGGGCGCGGCCCTCGCGTTCTGGGGCATCCCGTATGCGGCCCCTCCCGTCGGCGCAGCGCGTTTCGAGCCGCCCCGCCGCCGCGAGTGCTGGAGCGGCGTGCGGCCCGCGACGGCGCTGCCCGCCGTCTGCCCGCAACTCGAGTACGAGCAGGGGTCCGACGTCGGCACGTATCCCGCGAATGCCTCGGAGGACTGCCTGTACCTGAACGTCTGGCGCCCGGCGTCGAGTGCGCCGCCGCGTCCGGTCCTCGTGTTCCTGCACGGCGGCGGCAATCAGCAGGGCACGTCCACCCAGCTCAATCTCGGCACGCGGATGTACGACAGCGCGTCGCTCGCACAGCGCGGGGATGCGGTCGTGGTGACGCTGGATTACCGGCTCGGGCCGCTCGGGTTCCTCGCGCACCCGGACCTGCCGGGTGCGACCAACGCGGGACTGCGCGACCAGATCCTCGCGCTCGAGTGGGTGCGGGCCAACGCCGCGGCGTTCGGCGGCGACCCGGCGCGCGTGCTGCTGTTCGGCGAGTCGGCCGGCGGGCTCGACACCTGTGCGCTGTATGCGTCGCCACGCGCGGCCGGCCTTTTTGCCGCGGCGGCGATCCAGAGCGGCGGCTGCATCGCCGCCACGACGACGGATGCGGTGGCGAAGAGCACCGCCTACGCGGCCGAGGTCGGTTGCACCGGTGCGACCACGGCGGACTGTCTGCGCAGCCTGACGCCCCAGGCGATCGTCAGTCGCCTCGAGAGCCCGCTGAACTCCGGACTGGTGTCCGGCGCGTTCCTGCCGGCAATCGACGGCGACGTCGTTCCCGAACTGCCCCTGCAGCGCATCGCGGCCGGGCGCCACAATGCCGTGCCATTGATCGTCGGCACGAACCGCGACGAGACGGCAGTGTCCACGCCGCCCGGGTCGGTGACCCCCGCGATGGTGACGCTGCTGCAGCTGACGTTGCCCGCGGCGCTGCGGCCGCAATTCGCGCTCGAGTACCCGCCGGGCACGACGAATGCCGAGGCACGTGATTCGTACGTGCGCATGACCTCGGACGGGCAGTTCATCTGCCCGGCACGCCGTGTCGCACGCGCCGCACGTCAATCGCTGCTCGCGCCCGTCTATCGCTACGAGTTCGCGCAGGGCGTGGACGCGCCCCTGCTGTCGGCTTTCGGAGCGTTCCACGGCCTGGAGCTCTTCTATCTGTTCCAGACGCTGGAGCAGAGCTCGGTCGCCGCTTTCCTCACTGCCGACGACCAGGCCGTCGCGTCTGCCATGATGACGTACTGGACTCGGTTCGCAGCGACCGGCGATCCCAATACCTCGGGCCAGCCGGCGTGGGCGACCTACGACGCGACGGACGACACCTACCTGGAGATCGACGCCACGCCACAGATGCGATCCGGGCTGCGAACGGCCGCCTGCGACCTCTGGGACGCCGCGGCCTCCTGATCGCTCTTGGGCGTGGCCCCGGCGGAGCGCGAGACGCGCCTGCCGGCCTGCGGAAACCCGCGCGTCGGCGGCCCGTGCCGACTCCTACAATGCGGGAAGCCGCTTGAGGGGGCTGCATGGGCCGGTTCGAGCGCTGGATGCCGGGCTTGCGGACGCTCCGCGACTATCGGATCGCGTGGTTGCCGCACGACCTGCTCGCCGGCCTCGTGCTGGCGACGATGCTGGTCCCGGCCGGGCTCGCGTACGCCACGGCGTACGGTGTGCCGGGCATCCACGGCCTGTACGCGACGATCGTTCCGTTGCTGGTCTACGCGTGGTTCGGTCCGAGCCGCCTGATGGTGCTCGGGCCGGATTCGTCGCTGGCCGCGATCGTGCTTGCGGTCGTCGTCCCGTTGTCGTTCGACGACCCGGCGCGGGCGGCGGCCATCGCCTCGCTGATGGCGGTGGTGTCGGGCGTCGTCTGCGTGCTGATCGGCGCGATGCGGCTCGGCTTCGTGACCGAACTGCTGTCCAAGCCCATTCGCTACGGCTACATGAACGGCATCGCATTGACAGTGCTCATTGCCCAGCTGCCGAGGCTGCTCGGCTTCGAGATCGAAAGCCGCGGTTCGCTGCGGGACGTCGTGTCGATCATCGGTGCCGTGCTCGAAGGGCGTGGCAACGCGGCGGCCGGCACCGTCGGGATCGCGACGCTGGCCGCCATCCTCCTGCTCAGGCGGTATCCGCGCGTGCCGGGCCTGTTGATCGCCGTCGCGACGGCCACCGTCGCCGTGGCGCTCCTGGGGCTCGATCGCACGGCCGGTCTCGAGTCGCTCGGCACGCTGCCCCAGGGACTGCCGTCGCTCGCGTGGCCATGGGTCGGGCTGGCGGACCTCGGCGCGATCGTCGTCGGCGGCGTGACGGTGGCGCTCGTGTCTTTCGCGGACACCAGCGTGCTCTCCCGGACGTACGCCGCGCGAACGGGGACACGTGTCGATCCGAACCAGGAGATGATCGGGCTCGGCGCCGCGAATTTCGCAGCTGGCCTCCTCCAGGGCATTCCCATCAGCAGCAGCTCTTCGCGAACGCCGGTGGCCGAGGCGGCTGGTGCCCTCACGCAACTCGCCGGTGTCGTCGGGGCCGTGGTGGTGGCGCTGCTCCTGGTCCTCGCGCCCGGCCTGCTCGCGCACATGCCGACGTGCGCGCTCGCGGCCGTCGTCATCGCGTCGGCCCTCCGGCTGTTCGAGATCGGGGATCTCCTGCGCATTCGCCGGCTGCAGGGGTGGGAGTTCTGGCTGTCGATGGTGTGCTTCGTCGGCGTGCTGGTCTTCGGCGTCATCCCGGGCATCGGCATCGCCGTCGTGATCGCCGTCATCGAATTCCTGTGGGGCGGCTGGCGGCCGCACTACGCCATCCTGGGACGGGTCGAGGGCATGCGTGGCTATCACGACGTGAAACGCTACCCGCAGGCCAGCCGGGTGCCGGGCCTCGTGCTGTTCCGATGGGACGCCCCGCTGTTTTTCGCCAACGCCGAACTGTTCCGCGATCGGGTTCTGGATGCCATTGCCGCGACGCCGGTCCCTGCACGCCGGGTCGTCGTTGCAGCGGAGCCGGTCACCAGCATCGACATCACCTCCGCCGACATGCTGTCCGAACTCGAACGCGAGTTGCGTCGGGCGGGGGTGGAATTGCAGTTCGCGGAGATGAAGGACCCGGTGAAGGACAAATTGCGGCGGTTCGAACTGCTGGAGCGGTTCGGCGACGCCAGTTTCCATCCGACGGTCGGTGCGGCGGTGGACGCGTATCTCGTGGACCACGGCGGAGCGGGCTGCACAGGTGCCGGTATCCAGGCAAGCCGGGCCTAGGCACTAATACCTAGTCGAACCATCGCCCTTCTAATTGCGAATGACTCGCATTCGCGATAGATTCTGTCCTTACCGGGCAGATGGCCTGCCTGGCATCTGCCTCGCACGCCGAAATGCTCGACGCCACATTCTACGGACCGCCGGGTCTCCTGCCGCACCGCCGCCTGGACTGGCGGGGCCTCGTGCTGGTACTCGCGGGGCATGCGGCCGTGATCGGGGCCGTCCTGATCGTGCGGCCAATGGCCCAAAAAACACCCCCTTCCTTGCCGATCGTCGCCGAAATCATCCTTCCGGCTTCCGCCCCGGCGCAGCCGCCGGCGGCGGAGCCGGACCTGCGGCCGGTGTCGGCCGAGCTGCCTGCCACACCGATCGCGCGGGCTGCGTCCCCCACGTCCCGGGCGCCCAAGCCGGCGCCCCAGCTCGCGGTGGCGGCCACGGACCCCGCCGCCGAGTCGGTGCCGGTCGCTGCGGAAGCCGAGCCGCATGCGGCGGAAGCGGGTCCCCCTTCACTGGCCAGCCCGGTTGCCCGCGCCGCCCCGGCATCGCTCGCGGGATCCCCCGACGAGCTGCGGCGCTACCTCGCCGCGATCATGCGTCAGCTGAACCGCTACAAGACCTACCCCCGCGCCCTCAAGAAAGCCAGGGTCGAGGGCACCGTCGTCCTCGAGTTCACGATCGACCGCGACGGTCGCCTGCTCGCGTCTGCCGTGAAGCAGGGCTCGGGCAGCACCGAACTCGATCTCGCCGCGATGGAGATGCTCGCGCGCGCCGATCCGCTGCCCGCGATCCCCGATTTCATGCAGCGCGACGAACTCGCCCTGGCCATCCCCGTCGAGTACTCGCTCATCACCGATCGCTGAACGCCGCGCCCCTTCACTGACCCTCGGAGTCGATCCATGCCGCACCGCCCGAAGAACGTCCGACTGCCCGCCAGCTTCCGCGCCGATCCGCCCGCCGGTGCGCCGGGCCTCGCGCGGACCACGCTCGCGCTGAGCGTGTCGTCGGCCCTGCTGGCGCCCTTCGGCGCGGGTCTCGCCGCGGAGGTGATCGACCTCGACAAGCTGCAGATCGAGGAGCGGGCGATCGACACCAACCCGCACGCCGAGCCCGGTGCGCCGTACAAGGCGAAGACCTCGGGCGACGAGCGCATCACGCGTCCGATCGCCGAAACGCCGTTCAACGTGTCGGTGCTGACCAAGACCGCGATCGACGATTCCGGCGCCACCGATCTGCGCGAGATCCTCGATGCCCAGCCGGGCATCACGCTCGGCACCGGTGAGAACGGCAACGCCTTCGGCGACCGTTACATCATCCGCGGCCAGGAAGCGCGCAGCGACGTTTTCGTCGACGGTCTGCGCGATCCCGGCATGACCATCCGCGAGAGCTTCGCGACGGAGCAGGTCGAGATCTCCAAGGGACCGAACTCCAGTTTCGCGGGCCGCGGTACCGCGGGCGGCGCGATCAACTCGATCACCAAGCAGGCGAGCAGCGAGTACGACTTCACCAAGGTCGCGGGTGCGCTCGGCACGGACCGGCACGTGCGAGTCACGCTCGACACCAACCAGCCGCTGGGCGAAACCATCGCGGTCCGTGCCAACGTCCTCTACTCCTACGAGGAGGTGCCGGATCGCGGCCCCGCCGATCGCGAGCGCCGCGGCGTCGCGCTCTCCGGCGCCTGGGCGCCGACCGACAGGCTGGACGTCGTGCTGGATTACTACGGCCTCGATGCCGAGGACAACCCGGATCTCGGCGCCTACCTCGTCGGCACGGTTCCGGATCGCAAGCCGGCGAAGGACGTGCCGGTCTACGCGCAGAGGCAGGACTTCCTGGAGTCCGACGTCGATACCGTCACGGCGAGAATCCAGTACGAGTTCGGTGCCGCCACGCACCTCAGCAACGTGACGCGCCATGGCACGTCGGACAACGGCTACGTCGCGACCGGCGCGCGCGGCGCGACGACCGGCGCCGGCAACCCGGGCGGCGTCTTCGCCACCACGACCCTCAGCACGCACCAGGGCTGGCAGGAGGTGGAGTACACGGTGAACCAGACGAACCTGCGCCTGGACCGCGAGCTCTTCGGCCTTGCGCACGAACTCATCGTCGGCGCCGAGTTCTCCGACCATGCCGTGCTCAACGGCATCTACGACGTCGTCAACTCGGGCCAGAACTGCGTCACCGGCAACGGCACGACGCTCAACGCCTGGTGCGCGACCGGCGCCGATGGCAGGCCGGTGGACGGGTTGCGCACGCTGATGAACCGGCAGATCGACCAGGGACGCTGGGACATCGACTGGGGCGTCAAGACCCTCTCCGGCTACGTGATGGACACGGTGGACCTCGTCACGCACTGGACCGTGTTCGCCGGATTGCGCTTCGACAGTTTCGACTTCGACACGACCACGCAGAACAACGCACTCGAAAAGACCCGCTACCGGTATGACGACGACCTCGTGAACGGGCACCTCGGCGTCACGTACCAGGTCCGCCCGGACCTGAACGTGTACTTCGGCTACTCCTCGGCCAGTGACATCAACGGCGGCGAATCCGACGTCGGCTCGAGCTGCGGCTACGGCGGCATCTGCGTCGACCCGGGCAACGACGTCACGATTGCCGACAGCGCGCCCGAGAGGACCCGGAACCTCGAACTCGGCGCGAAGTGGAACGCCGCCGACGGCAAGCTGCTGCTGACCGCGGCCGTGTTCCAGATCACCAAGGACGACGTCATGGAGCAGACGCCGAACAGCACCGGGTACGAGTCGACGGGTGCGCAGAACACCGGCAAGAACCGCGTGCGCGGCGTCGAGTTCGGCGTGACGGGCAACCTCACGGAGCGCCTGCAGGCGCAGGCCGGCGCCACCTTCATGGATGCCGAGGTGCTGGAGTCCAACGTGGCGGCGAACGTCGGCAAGACGCTCAGCAATTTCGCCGACACGACGGCGTACGCCCAGCTCAGGTTCGCCGTCACCCAGGCGCTGTCGATCGGTGGTGCGGTCAAGTACGAGGGCGGGAAGTACGGCGGCCAGCCGGATTCGGCGCCGGCCCTGACCGCCGATGGCCGCTACGCGCAGCCGATCCCCGACTACACGGTCGTGGACCTGTTCGCCGACTACGACTTCAGCAAGCGCCTGTCGATGCGCGTGAACCTCGGCAACGTCTTCGACGAGGAGTACTTCCTCGCCGGCTATCGTGGCGGCACGTTCCTCTACTACGGCGATGCGTTCAACGCACGGGTCACGCTCAACTATGACTTCTGAAGCGGGCGCCCGGGCCGCGAGCCCCCTGCCGGTCGGGGTGCATCGGGCGAGCGACTACGAGTCGCTCGCCCGGGAGCGCCTGCCGCAGCCCGTGTTCGAGTACATCGCGGGCGGCAGCGGCGACGGCCTGACGCTCGACGCCAACCGCGCCGCATTCCTGCGTCGGCATTCGTGGCCGCGCGTGCTGCGTGACGTCAGCGCCGGCTCGACCCGCCTGCAACTCGCGGGACGCGAACTGGCGCACCCCATCCTGCTCGCCCCCGTGGCGCACCAGGCGCTGGTCCATCCGGGCGCCGAAGCCGAGACGGCGCGCGGCGCGGCGGCCGTGGACGCCCTGATGGTGCTGAGCACCCTGTCGTCGCGTCCGCTGGAAGACGTTGCCGCGAGCGCCTCGGGTCCGAAGTGGTTCCAGGTCTACTTCCAGCCGCGGCGCGAAGACACGCTGGACCTCGCGCGCCGCGCCGAGGCGGCCGGCTACGGCGCACTGGTCGTGACGGTCGATGCCGCCATCCAGGTGCCGAGCTCGCGTGCGCTGCGCGCGGGTTTCAGCCTGCCGTCGCACTGCGTCGCGGCCAACCTGGTGAATTATCCCCGGCTGCAGCCGGGCAGCAGCACGGCCGGCGCCGGTCGCATCTTCCGGGATGCGATGGGTGCCGCGCCGACGTGGGCCGACCTCGAGTGGCTGATGCGCTGCGCGACGCTGCCCGTCTGGGTGAAGGGCGTGCTGCATCCGGAAGATGCGCGCCGGCTGCGCGACCTCGGGGTGGCCGGCATCGTCGTCTCCAATCACGGCGGCCGCACGCTCGACCAGGTGCCGGCCAGCCTGGAGGCGCTGCCGGCGGTTCGCGCCGCCGTCGGTGCCGACTGTCCGCTGCTGCTCGACAGCGGCATCCGTTCCGGTGCCGATGTGTTCCAGGCGATCGCCCACGGTGCGGACGCCGTGCTGGTCGGTCGGCTGCCCGTCTATGCGCTCGCCGTGGCGGGCGCGCTCGGCGTGGCGCACGTGCTGCGCCTGCTGCGCGAGGAACTCGAGGCGTGCATGGCGCTGTGCGGTTGCGTCTCGCTCGACGACGTTCGCCTGGCCGGCACCGCATCCGTCCCGGCAGGAGGCGTGACCCCGTGCTGATCCCCATCGAAGGCGTCCTGACCCGGGACGAAGTACGCGAGTTCCGCGCGGTCCTCGATCGCGCGCAGTGGCAGGACGGCCTCAGGACTGCCGGTACGCTGGCCAGCGCCGTGAAGCGCAACCAGCAGCTCGAAGACGGTGCCGAGCCGGCGACGACGCTCGGCCAGCGGATCCTGCGCCGGCTTGCGGCCAGCCCGGCGTTCATCGCGGCGGCGCTGCCGAACCGAATCTACCCGCCGAAGTTCAATCGCTACCGGGACGGCGGCACCTACGGGGCCCACGTCGACAGTGCGCTGATGCAGGTCCCGGGCACCGGCGTCACCGTTCGCAGCGACCTGTCGGCGACGCTGTTCCTGTCGGAGCCGGACGAATACGACGGTGGCGAGCTCGAGATCGAGGGGCCTTTCGGCATCCAGGCCGTCAAGCTGGCTGCCGGCGACATGGTGCTCTATCCCTCCAGCAGCCTGCACCGCGTCACGCCGGTCACTCGCGGGGCGCGCGTCGCGTCGTTCTTCTGGATCGAGAGCCACGTGGCGGACGAGGGCGCCCGGACGCTGCTCTACGACCTCGATCGCGCCATCCAGGGACTCTCGCGCGGGCATGCGCCGGACGACCCGCACCTGCTGGCCCTCACCGGCGTCTACCACAACCTGCTGCGCCGCTGGGCGCAGACCTGACCCTGCCACGGCCCCCCTGCGGACGGACACTCCATGCAAGAAGCTCCCGGACTCGTGCACTTCCTGGCGCAGACCGATGCGCTCGGCCACTTCATCCTCGTCGCGTTGCTGGCGATGTCGGTCACCACCTGGTACCTGATCGTGAGCAAGTCGCTGTCGAACCGCCGCATGCGGCGCTCGGCGATGGAGTTCCAGCGCATGTTCTGGGACGCGCCCGACATGACGGCGGTCGGCCACTTCGTGCGTGCGCGCGGCGTCGCCGACCCGTTCTCGCACCTCGCGCACCACGGACTGCGCGCCGTCGCGCAGTACAGCGACAAGCGCGGCGGCCGCATGATCGAATCCGGCAGTGCCGACGAGTTCCTGACGAGGGCGCTGCGCCGCGCCATCGAGCAGGATACGGCGCGCATGGAGTACGGCCTGACGGTGCTCGGGTCGATCGCCACCGCGGCGCCGTTCGTCGGCCTGTTCGGCACGGTCTGGGGCATCTACCACGCGCTGCTCGCCATCGGCCTGTCCGGGTCGGGCACGCTCGACAAGGTCGCCGGCCCGGTCGGCGAGGCGCTGATCATGACGGCGCTGGGCCTCGCCGTGGCGATCCCGGCGGTGCTCGCGTTCAACGCCTTCGCCCGTTTCAACCGCGTGATGCTCGCCGAGGCCGACGGCTTCGCGCACGACCTGTTCGCGTTCATGTCCACCGGCAATCGCTCGGAGAACGTGGCCGACGCCGCGGCGCCGCGGCGCGTGCGCTCGCTGCCGGGAGCCGCGTGATGGCCTTCGGCGGGCTCACGGACCACCGGCCGTCGCGCCCGGTCGCGGAGATCAACATGATCCCGCTGATCGACGTCATGCTGGTGCTGCTGGTCATCTTCATGGTCACGGCGCCGCTGCTGACGCACGCGGTCAAGGTGGAACTGCCGCAGGCCGCGAGCTCCGTCAATGTCGTGCGGAACGACAGCGTGCATCTTTCCATCGACCGCGCTGGCACGGTGTTCTGGGACGGTGCGGCACTGTCCGAGGGCGAGTGGCGCGAGCGTATGCGCCTGGCGGCTGCCGCCGAGCCACAGCCGGAACTGCACATCCACGCCGACGGCGACATCGCCTACCGGCGCGTCGCGGCGGTGATGTCGGACGCGGCCCGCGCCGGACTGCACAGGATCGGCTTCGTCACCGATCCCCGCGACGCGAGATAGCACCGCGCCTGGGGCGGGCCGGTAGCCCATCCGGGGTAATACCGATGGCGGTCCGTGCTTACGACCTGTAACAAGCCAGACTGGACCGAGTATCGGAACCGGCGGGCCATCCCGGCCCGGGCCGCCAGGGGGACGCGAGTCGCGATCGAAGGACTGATGGCCAGCCGTCTGCGCACACGTCAGGTTCGCGTCTGGGTCGGGTGGCTGCTGCTGCCGGGCCTCGCGCTGCGCCTGCTGATGCCGCCGGGATTCATGCCCGGCAACGCGGCCGACGGCGGCCACCTCATCAAGATGTGCCACGGGACCGGCCCGGTGCCGATGGCCGTGCACCACCCGGCCGATCAACCCGCGCCGGCACCGTCCGGCGGGCAGCACCACGAGGCACCCTGCATCTTCGCCGCGGCCGGCTCGGCCGCACCTCCGACGGTGGCCACCCTCGCCGTCGCGCCGCCTCTGGCGACGGACTTCTCGCCGCCGGTCCCGCAGCGCTCGGCCGAGCGCCGCGCAATCTACCGGGCGCACCTCGCGCGGGGACCGCCCGCGAACCTCCTCCCGGCCTGATCCCTTCCTGACCACGCGATGCCGGTGGCCCCTGGGCGGCCGGCGTCTGCCGTCGCATGCCGCGGACCCCGGGCGGGGCCGCGTGCCGCGGCGCCCGTGCCAATTTCGGAGTCCACTCAAATGAAATCGCGTTCGCTCGCACTGGGCGTCGTCCTGGCTCTCCATGCCACTTCCGGCATGGCGGCCGACGACGCTGCCGCACTCGAAGAACTCATCGTCAGCGCCCGGCGCATCCTGACCGCCGGGATCGGCGGCGAGACCCTCGACCCGTCCGACGTCGCGCGCCAGCGTGCCCGCACCAGCGACACGGCCAGCCTGCTCAAGGGCATGGCCGGCGTCGCGCTCTACGAGGCCGGCGGCGTCTCGCGCCTGCCCGTGATCCGCGGCCTCGCCGACGACCGCCTGCGCACACAGGTCGACGGCGTCGACGTCGCGGCGGCCTGCCCCAACCACATGAACTCGCCGCTGTCCTACATCGACCCGACCGCGGTCGCCGGTGTCGACGTCTATCCGGGCGTGGCGCCGGTCAGCGTCGGCGGCGACAGCATCGGCGGCAGCATCGTCGTGCGCTCGCAGGATCCGCGGTTCGCCGGCGCCGGCGGCCAGTTGCTCACCGGCGAAGCCGGCACGTTCTACCGCAGCAACGGCAGCGGCTGGGGCGGCAACGTGGCGGCCGCGTTCGCAACCGAGCACCTGTCGGTCGGGTACACCGGCGCGTACACCGAGTCCGACAACTACCAGGCCGGCGACGACTTCAAGGCCTACACCTTCACCGGGCGCGTCGGGCACACGCTGCCGAAGGACGAGGTCGGTTCGAGCGCGTTCCGTGCGACGAACCACGCGCTGCGCCTCGCCTGGCAGTCGGGGCAGCACCTGGTCGACTTCACCTACAGCCTCCAGGACATTCCGGAGGAGGGCTACGCCAACCAGCGCATGGACATGACCGACAACCGCAACGACCGCTTCAACCTCGGCTACACGGGCCGCCTCGGCTGGGGCACGGTGCAGGCGCGGGTGTACTACCAGCACACCGAGCACGAGATGGATTTCGGCCCCGACAAGCGCTACTGGTACGGCCCGGGCGCGCCGCCGACCGGTTCGGGCGGCGACACGGCCGTCAATGGATCTCCGTGCTCGCCCATTTCCGGATCGGCGATGGTTGGCGGCACGATGGTCGGCTGCGCGGCGGGCATGCCGATGCTGTCCGACGGCAAGAACACCGGCGCCACGGTGACGGCGGCCATTGCGCTCGCCTCGAACGGGCTGCTGCGCGTGGGTGCCGAGTACCAGGGCTTCGAGCTCGACGACTGGTGGCCGCCGTCGGGCGCCGGCATGTGGCCCTACGACTTCCTGAACGTGAACAATGGCCAGCGCGACCGCTACGCCGCCTTCGGCGAGTGGGAGATCCGTGGCGAGCGGTGGTCGAACATCGTCGGCCTGCGCTTCGAATCCGTGTCCACGGACGCGGACCCGGTGCATGGCTACAACACGAATACGTTCCCGACCAGCGGGACCGGCGGCATGGGCAACCAGACTCGCGACGCGGCCCTGTTCAACTCGCAGTCTCGCGACCGGTCGGACGCGAACTGGGATGCCTCGTGGATCGTGCGCTTCACGCCCGGTGCCGGACAGGACTACGAGTTCGGCCTCGCCCAGAAGACCCGCTCGCCCAACCTGTACGAGCGTTACACCTGGTCGAGCTGGCAGATGGCCGCGTTCATGAACAACACCGTGGGCGACGGCAACGGCTACTTCGGCGACGTGAACCTCGAGCCCGAGGTCGCCCGCACCGTGAGCCTGACCGCCGACTGGCACGATGCCGCGCGCGAGCGCTGGGACGTGCGCGTGACGCCGTGGTACACGAAAGTGAAGGACTACGTCGATGCGATCCAGTGGGACTCCACGGCCAACGTGCCGAGGGCGGTGCCGGTGGTCGACAACTTCACCGTGCTGCGCTACGTGAACCAGTCCGCGCGGCTCTACGGCGTGGACGTCACGGTCGACGCTCAGGTGGCGAGCAGCGAGCGGCTCGGCAGGCTCTCGGCCAGCCTCGTGGGCAGCTACGCGGACGGGCGCAACGAGGACACCGACGACAACCTCTACAAGATCATGCCGCTGAACGCGACGGTCGGGCTCGCTCACGAGTGGCGCGGCTGGCGCAACTCGCTCGAGGGCGAGTTCGTCGCGGCGAAGGACGAGGTGTCCGCCGTGCGCAACGAGATGCCGACATCCGGCTACGGGCTGGTGCACCTGCGCAGCCGCTACGAGCGTGACCGGTGGAGCGCGGAAGTCGGCGTCGAGAACCTGCTCGACCGGTACTACGAGTCGCCGCTCGGCGGCGCGTACGTCGGCCAGGGCACGACGATGACCATTCCTCCCGCGCCGAACCAGCCCCGCTGGGGGGCGCCGGTGCCGGGTCCGGGCCGGTTGATCTATGCGGCGATCAACGTGAAGTTCTGACCCTGGGGACCCACGGGGCCGGCTGCGCGGGCAGCCGGCCCTGGCGGGAACTCTGCCCGACGCAGGGTTCAGGCCGCAGCCGTCCAGTCCGTCAGCGCCTGGCGCTGGCGGATCTGCGCGACGTCCATGAGCATGCGCCCGGCCCAGCGGTAGACGTTCGCCTCCGACACGGTCCGGCGCATCAGCTGCATGCGCTTGCGCCGCTCCTCGCGCGGCATCTCGAGCGCCGTGACGATGGCCGCGGCCGTCTCGGCGACGTCGAACGGATTGACCTGCAGCGCCTCGACCAGCTCGCGCGCCGCCCCGGTGAACGAGCTCAGCACCAGCACGCCGTCCTCGTCGTCGCGCGCCGCGACGAATTCCTTCGCGACGAGGTTCATACCGTCGTGCAGGCTGTTGACGAGACAGAAATCGGCGGCGCGGTAGAGTTCGTAGACCTGGGCCGGTTCCTGGTGCTCGCCCACGAGGACGATCGGCCGCCACGTGCCGGTGGCCAGGCGCGCGTCGATGCGGGCCAGCTCGTCCAGTGTCTGCTGCTGCAGCGCCTGGTAGGCCGGCAGCTTGGAGCGCGAGGGTGCGGCGACCTGCAGGAACGTGAGTCGACCCCGCCACTCGGGGTGCTTCTCGAACAGCGCCTCGATGGCGAGGAAGCGCTCGACGATGCCCTTGGTGAAGTCCCAGCGCTCCACGCCGACGCCGATGCGCACGTCGTCCGCGATGCCGAAGCGGCGGCGCACCGCGGCCCCGGCCACGTGCGCGGGCGGCGTGTGCGCCAGCCAGCGCGGCGGCCACTCGATCGAGATGGGGTAGGGCTTGACGCGGCAGACGTGGCCCTGGTGGGTCACGGTCATGTGCTCCTGGTCGATCTGGCACTCGACGTAGCGGTCCACGGTCGCGAGGAAGTTCTGGCAGTGA
Source organism: Pseudomonadota bacterium (assembly GCA_052035645.1). Lineage (GTDB taxonomy): Bacteria > Pseudomonadota > Gammaproteobacteria > Steroidobacterales > Steroidobacteraceae > RPQJ01. The sequence goes on along the minus strand of JBPOHK010000098.1, from coordinate 24,750 downwards.
TAGCGCGTGTGAAAGCCGAGGATGTCGGCGCTCAGCATGTGCAGCAGGATCTCGCGCTTCCACGGGCACACGCCGAAGGTCTCGGCGTTCGGCCACGGGATGTGCCAGAAGAGCGCGATGGTGGCCTTTATGCCGCGCTGACGGATGAGTCTTGGCAGCAGCGCGAAGTGGAAGTCCTGCACGAGCACGACCGGCTCCGAGCGGCCGGCCTCCTCGGCGACGATCTCGGCGAATCGCGCGTTGACGCGCTGGTAGTGCTGCCAGTCGGATTCGCGGAACGCGGGCCGCACGTAGGCGAGGTGGCACAGCGGCCAGAGTCCCTCGTTGGCGAACCCGTAGTAATAGCCCTCTTCCTCCGCGGCCGAGAGCCAGACGCGCCGCAGGTCGTAGGCCGGATCGTCGGGCGGCACGCGCACGTGGTCGTTGCGGTCGACGACGAGGCGGTCCGCGGCGCCGCTGCCGTGCGCGATCCACGTGCCCGAGCACGCGCGCATGATCGGCTCGACGGCCGTCACCATGCCGCTGGCCGGCACCTGCACCACCGGCGTGCCGCCGGGCCCGGGGTTGTGGATGTACGGCTCGCGATTCGAGACCACGAGCATCGGGCAGGCGTGCAGCTGCTGCTGCACGACCTGCTGCAGCGCCTGCGGCGTCCAGTTCTCCCGGAACTCGATCTCCAGCCGCTGGCTGGCCTCCAGCTCGCGCAGCGCCTGGCGGACCTCCATCAGCACGGGCAGCGACGAGCCGGAGGACTCCGCGTCGTCGAGGAAGCGCCGGCTGCTGATGTCGCCCACCAGCAGGCGGATCCAGCGCTGCAGCAACAGGCGGAAGGCGAGCGCCGCCAGCGCCGCCAGCACCACCGTGGCGATGACCGTGAATGCCAGCATGAAGTTGCGCGCGGTCGACTGTCGCCGGTCGATGAATCCGAGGTCGTGCACGACGAGCACCGAGTAGGCCGGCTGCCCGGCGACGTGCAGCGGGAATGCGGAGACCTCGAGCGAATCGGGGGCCGACGCCAAGGCATCGAGGCCGCCCTCGGCGGCTTCGGTCAACGGACAGTGCACGCTCGCGGGCACGCGCCCGGTGCGCACGAAGTCGCGGCCGCCCGCCGTGCAGATCACGAGGCCGAGCAGGCGCTCGTCGCTCGAGACCCGCTCGAGGTACGCGCGCGCGCGCGTGGCGTCGCCGCCCGCGACCAGGGCGGACAGCGGCTCCTCCAGCGAGGACATGACGAGCCCGGCGCGCATCTGCACGTCGCTGCGGAACCAGCCGGCCAGGATGCGGTCGATGTAGGGAACGCCGACCAGGGCGATGAGGCCGACCGCCGCCATGGCCGGCAGGACGTAGCGGGCCAGGACCTTGCGGATCACATCGCTTCCTCCCACGACCGGCTCAGCCGCACGGCCGAGTTGATGATGCCGACCAGGCTGTACGTCTGCGGAAAGTTGCCCCACAGCTCGCCCGTGACCGGGTCGATGTCCTCGGACAGCAGTCCGAGCCGCGTGCGCTTCGCCAGCAGCCGCTCGAACAGCTCGCGCGCCTCGCCGGCGCGGCCCACCGCGGCGAGCGCATTGACGTACCAGAACGCACAGACGGTGAATGCCGTCGCCGGCGCGCCGAAGTCGTCCTCGTGGCGATAGCGGTAGATCCAGTCGCCGTCCTTGAGGTCGCGCTCGATCGCGTCCAGCGTGCCGACGAAGCGGGGATCGCGTGCGTCCACGAGCCCGAGGTCCGGCAGCAGCAGGGCCGTGGCGTCGACGTGCTCGCCGCCGAAGCTGGAGCAGAATGAGCGGCGCCGCGCATTCCAGGCGCGCTCGAGCACCTGTGCACGGATGCGGTCGGCGTCCGCGCGCCAGCGCACCTCCTGCGCCGGCAGGGCCAGCCTTGCGGCGATGCGGGCGAGCCGGTCGCACCCGGCCCAGCACATCGCCGCCGAGAACGTGTGCACCTGGCGGGCGCCGCGGAACTCCCAGGGGCCGGCATCCGGGCGGTCCCAGTTCTCGGTCGCCAGCCGTCCGAGCGGCTCGAGGCGCTCGAACAGCGCGCGGTCGCCGGGCGCGGTCATGCGCTCGTCGCAGAACGAGTGGGCGGAGGCGAGCACCATGGCGCCGTAGACGTCGTGCTGGTCCTGCACGAACGCGTCGTTGCCCACGCGCACCGGGCGCATGCCGCGGTAGCCGCGCAGCGAGTCGACGATCGTCTCCGGCGTGTGGCCCTCGCCGCTCACCGCGAACAGCGGCTGCAGTCGCTGGGTCTCGTGGCCGCCGAAGGTGTGCTTGATGTAGCGCAGGTAGCCCTCCATCGTGCGCGTGGCGCCCAGCCGGTTCAGCGCCTGGATGACGAAGTAACTGTCGCGCAGCCAGCAGTAGCGGTAGTCCCAGTTGCGGCCGCTGTCGGCGCTCTCCGGGATCGAGGTGGTCAGCGCGGCGACCACGGCGCCGGTGTCCTCGTACGTGCACAGCTTCAGGGAGATCGCCGCGCGGATCACCGCCTGCTGCCACTCGAAGGGGATCGCGAGCGTGCGTACCCAGTCCTGCCAGTAGTCGCGGGTGGCCTCGAGGAAGTGGGTGGCGAGCGTGAGCGGATGCTCGTCGATGCCCGTGTCGTTGCCGACGATGAACGCGAGCGGCTCGTCCAGGTCCAGCCAGCGGTCGCCGTCGATGGCGCTCAGCGACGCGTTGGTCGTGAGGCGGAAGTCCACGGCAGGCGCGTGGTAGGCGAGGTGGTGCGACCCGCGGCGCACGTCCGGCGTCGAGGCCCCGTAGTTGCAGCGTGGCCGGAACTTCAGTCGCACCCGCGGTCGGCCCTGCACCGGCTCGACGATCCGCACGAACATCATGGGCCGGAACATCCGGCCGCGCTGCCGGAAGCGCGGGCAGAAGTCGCGGATTCGCAGCGCGTTGCCGTGCGCGTCGTGCAGGGTGGTCTCGAGGATGGCCGTGTTGCGGACGTACTCCTGCTTCGCCGTCCGCCGGTCGGCGACATCGACGGCGAACACCCCGGTGGCGTCCGCGTCCCCGTCCAGCAGCGCGCAGAAGACCGGGTCGCCGTCGAGCGCCGGCAGGCAGCCCCAGACGATGCTCCCGTCCGGGTCGACGAGCGCCGCCACTTCGCAGTTGCCGACGACGCCGAGTTCGAGGCTGGCCGGGTGCCGGGTCATGGATGCGGGGCGCCGCGCTCGGCGAGGTCGTCCAGCAGGCCGTGGACGTCGCGCGGCCCGGAGACGCGGACCATGCCGGACACGCGATCGCCGACGGCGACCGACAGGCCGCCGAGGCGCTCGACCTCGCGCAGCGCCTCCTCGTCGGTGACGTCGTCGCCGATGAAGATCGGCCGGCGGCCGTGATACGGCGGTTCGCGCAGGAAGTCGCGCACGGCGTCGGCCTTGGTCGCTCCGCCCGGGCGCAGTTCCACCACCTTGCGTCCCTCGAGCACCTGGAAGTCGCCGCCGAGGTCGCGCGCCACGTCGCGCGCCTCGCGCCGGACGCGGTGCTCGTGCTCGGGGGCCTGGCGGTAATGCAGGGCCACGGTGATGCCCTTGTCCTCGAAGAGCGTGCCGGGCAGCCGTTCCGCGATGCGCTGCAGCCGGTAGCGCGCAATCGAGAGCAGGCCTTCGTCGACCACGTGCTTGAAGTGCCGCGTGCCGAGCGCGTCGCGCCGCTCGAGCCCGTGCACGCCGGCGGCGGGCCAGACCTGCGGCGAGAAGAGGCGGTCGAGCTCGCTGATCTGCCGCCCGCTCACCAGCGCGACGGCGCCGTCCAGCCTCGCGCGGACCCGGTCCAGCAGGTCGCGCAGCGCGGCGTCGACGCGGACGTCGCCGGGCGCGGGGGCGAGGTCGACCAGCGTGCCGTCGACGTCGAGGAACAGGCTCCATTGGGCTTCGGGAATGAGACTCTCCACACTCTTCTGCCCGCGGTCGGGCGCGGTGCTGGTGAGATCGGACGATCGCCGCGCCAAAGCCTCCGCCGGTTCGTGCGTCGGCGCCCGGCGATCGCCCGTCTCGTAGGGAGTAGTCTATGAACCCGCCGCCTCCACCGCGTAGCGAGAAATCGTCACGCGATTCATGAAGGAAATTCACGAATGCCCCGATCCTTGCCGCCACTGACCTCGCTGCGCACCTTCGAGGCCGCCGCCCGGCTCGGCAGCTTCACGCGCGCGGCCCGCGAACTCCACGTCACGCCGGCCGCCGTGAGCCACCAGATCCGCGGCCTCGAGGAGTACCTCGGGGTCACGCTGTTCCGTCGCACGACTCGCCGGCTGGTCCTGACGGAGCAGGCGGGCGCGGCGGCCGAGAACCTGCGCGAGGCCTTCGAGCGCATCGGCCAGGGCGTCGAGATGATGCGCTCGACCGGGCAGAGCGGGGCGCTGACGATCAGTGCCACCCCGGCGTTCGCCACGCGCTGGCTGGTGGGGCGCATCGCTCGCTTCCAGCGCCAGCATCCGGGCATCGAGTTGCGCATCGTCGCGAGCCCGATGCCGGTGGATTTCGACCAGGACGACGTGGACGTGGCCATCCGCATCGGGCGCGGCGGCATCGGGGGCGTGCAGTCGGCGGAGCTGTTCCGGGAGTGGATGGCCCCGGTCGCCACGCCCGCCTTCCTGCGGCAGCACCGGCTGCGGCGGCCTTCCGACATCGCGCGCCTGCCGCTCGTGCACGACGACTCGATGCGGCGGGCCGGCCGGCCCACCGGCTGGCGCGAGTGGTTCCGGATCGCCGGCGTCGCGCAGGTCGACGCGCGGCGCGGAATGCACTTCGACGACGGGCACCTCGCGCTGCAGGCCGCGGCGTCCGGCGCCGGGATCGCGCTCGGCCGGCTCGTCTATGCCGTCGAGGACCTCGCCGCGCGCAGGCTGCGCATCGCGCACGCGCCCGTGATCGAGATGGACGTGGCCTACCACCTGCTCGTGCCTGAGCCCAAGGCCGGCCTGCCCACCGTCGGGGCGTTCCGCACTTGGCTGCTGAGCGAGGCGGCGACGTTCCGGCGCAGCTTCGCGGCGGCGCTGGACCGCCATCGCCCGCGCAGTGCGGCGCCCTCGCGCGCGCGCCGGCGGAGCCGCGAGCGGACGTGACCGGCCGTGCGCCGGACATGTGAGCATTTCTCAGTTCAGCGCCAGGGGCACGCGGGCTAGATTGGACGGCTCTCCCCGTCGCTGCGTGGCTGTCCCCGGTGTTCGAATTCAGTTCGACGAAGCTGGCCGCCGTCCTGGCCCGGCTCCTGCCCGGCCTGCCGGAGTCGCTGCTCGTGTCGGCGGCGGTGCTGCTCGCGCTCTGGCTGCTGCGGCACGCGGCGCGGCGGCAGTACCGGCGGTACGCGGCCACGCCCGGGCAGGAGGTGCTGGAGATCCCGCTGCAGGCGGCGAGCCGGACGTCCTGGCTGTTCATGCTGGCGATCGCGGCCTGGTGCGGCGCGGCCGCGTTGTCGCTCGACGCGCGCAGCGACGCCCGGGTCGAGCGGGTCGCGACCATTGCATTCTTCTGGCAGTGCGGCCTGTGGGCCTCCACGGCCGCGGCGGCCTGGCTGGACCGTCGTCGCCAGCTGGCGCTCGAGGTGGATCGTGCTGCGGCCGGGTCGATCGGCATCCTGCGCTTCCTGGCGCGCGTGGCCGTCTGGGTCATGGTCGTCCTGCTCACGCTGGACAACCTCGGGATCAACATCACGGCCCTGGTCGCCGGCCTCGGCATCGGCGGCATCGCGGTCGCGCTGGCCGTCCAGAACGTGCTCGGCGACCTGCTGGCCTCGCTCTCCATCGCGCTCGACCAGCCCTTCGTGATCGGCGACTTCCTCGTGGTCGGCGAGCACATGGGCACGGTCGAGTACATCGGCATCAAGAGCACGCGCCTGCGCAGCCTCTCCGGCGAGCAGATCGTGATGTCGAACGCCGACCTGCTGGCCGGGCGCCTGCGCAACTACGGCCGGATGCAGGAACGCCGGGTGGCGTTCACCGTCGGCGTGACCTACGAGAGCGACCGCACCGTGCTGGCCGGACTGCCCGCGGTGCTCCGGGAGATCATCGACGCCGAGGCCGGCGTGCGCTTCGATCGCGCGCACTTCGCCCGCCTCGGCGCGTACTCGCTGGACTTCGAGTGCGTGTACTACGTGCTCAGCGCCGACTACAACCGCTACATGGACGCGCAGCAGTCGATCAACCTGCGGATCATGGAGCGCTTCGCCGCGCTCGGCGTGGAGTTCGCCTACCCGACTTCCACGGTGCGGCTCGACCCGTCGCCGGCCTGACCTGCGTCCCGGGCCCTGCCGGCGTTGTTACGCTTCGCCGACCAGTCGGTAGCCGATGCCGGGTTCCGTCACGAGGTGCCGGGGACGGCGCGGATCCGGCTCGAGTTTCTGGCGCAGCATCTTCACGTAGGAGCGCAGTCCGCGCGTGTCCGTGACGCGATCCGGTCCCCACACCTCGCGGATCAGCTGGTCCCGGGTCACGACCATGCCGAGGTTGTGCGCCAGGCAGGCGAGGACGCGGAACTCCAGCGGCGTGAAACGGACCGGTGCCCCGGCGAGCGAGGATGCCTCGCGGGTCGCCAGGTTCACGGTCACCTCGCCGATGCGCAGGAGCGGAACCGGATCCGACGCCTGCGAGCCGCGCCGCAGGGCCGCGCGCACCCGCGCCATCAGTTCGCCGACGTCGAACGGCTTGGTCACGTAGTCGTCGGCCCCGCCGTCGAGGGCCTGGATCTTCTCGGCCTCCAGCGTGCGGGCCGACAGGACGAGGATCGGCACGGCGGAGAATGCCCGGATCTCGCGAATCAGTGACTGGCCGTCGCGATCCGGCAGGCCGAGGTCCACCAGCACGACGTCCGGCTGGTGGCTGCGGGTCTCGATCAGCGCGCGCGCCGCCGTGGTGGCGATCACCACGCGATAACGGGCCGCCTCGAGCACGGTCCGCAGCACGCCCTGGATGTCAGGATCGTCCTCGACCACCAGCACGCGGAACATCGCCTCGGTCATGCGGCCGGCGCCTCGCGGGGCAGCATGACCTCGAACCTGGCGCCGCCCTCCGGCCGGTTCTCGGCCTGGATGCTGCCACCGTGGGCGTTTGCGATCGCGCGGCAGATCGCGAGCCCGAGCCCGGCACCCGGGATGTCGCTCTCCGCCCGGCCGCGCTGGAATTTCGCGAACAGGGCGTCCGGGTCGCCCGCGGGCAGGCCGGGGCCGTCGTCCTCGACGCGGACGAGCAGCGCGCCGGGCGTGGGGACGGCGGCGATGCGGACGATCGTGCCCTCCGGCGTGTGTCGCGCCACGTTCTCGAGGAGATTGGTCAGCAACTGCGTCACGAGGGCCGCATCGACGTGCACTTCCGGCAGGTCCGCGGGCAGGTCGAGTTCGATCTTGCGACGACCGAGGTAAGCCTCGGTTCGATGCAACGCGAGACCGACGAGGTCTTCGAGCGACTCCCAGTCTCGGCGCAGCGGCACCCGGCCCGACTCCAGGCGCAGCAGGTCCAGCACGTTCGAGATCAGCGCGGACATCTCGTCGGCTCGCCGGGCGATCGATTGCGCGAGACCCGTGCGTGCTTCGGGTGCCAGGGAAAGCGCCGGGTCCGCGAGCGTGGTCGCGGCGCCCTTGACGACGGCGAGCGGCGACCGCAGGTCGTGCGAGATGGACGCGAGCAGGGTGTTGCGCACGGACTCGGTTTCGGCGATCACTCGGGCGGACTCCGCGGCGCTGGCGAGGACGCTGCGCTCCAGCGCCAGCGCGATCTGGCCCGCGAACGTCTCCAGCAGGTGCCGCTGCTCCGGCAGCAGCACGCGCCGCTCGTTGGACGGCAGGACCCCCAGCACACCGAGGGTACGCTCCGATCCGGCCAGCGGCAGGTAGAGCGCAGCGGTGCCCGGCAATGCGTCGGTGCCGAGGCCGGCGGGCCTCCCGTGGTCGTAGACCCACTGCGCGATCGAAACGTCCGGATTCGCGAGACGGGAATCGCCGTCCTGCTGCGCGGGCGACGCCAGCGAGCCCGTCTCGTCGGGCAGCAGGACGGCCACCCGGCTCCCGAACGACTCGGCGACGTGCCTGATCGCGATGTGAGCCAGGTTGTCGGGGCCGCGGGCCGCCGCCAGCTCGCGGCTCATGGCGTAGAGCAGCGCCGTCCTGCGCTCGCGGGCGCCTGCCACGCGGGTCTGCTGGCGCACGTTCGACACCAGCGTCGCGATGGTCAGCGATACGACCAGCATGACGAGGAAAGTCAGCGCGTACTGCACGTCGGAGACGGCAAACGTGAACCTGGGCGGCACGAAGAAGAAGTCGAACGCCGCCACGCCCAGCAGGGATGCCAGTATCGACGGGCCACGGCCGAGTCGCAGGCCGGCCACGGTCACGCCCAGCAGGTACACCATCACGATGTTGGTCAGCTCGAACGCCTCCGCCATCGGCCAGGCGATGCCCGTGCACAGCGCCGCGATCGCGACGGCCCAGCCGTAGCGATCCCAGCGGATGTCCTGTGGCTGCAGCCGGTGCCCGGTCGCCCGCCGGGCCGGTTCGCCGGCCGCCCGTGCGGCGATGATCGAGACGTCGATGCCGTCGGCGCGCGCGACGAGCTCGTCGACGGTGGAGCGACCCAGCAACCTCCGCAGGCCGCGGCGCCTGCGCTCGCCGACCACGATGCGGGTGGCATTGCGGGTACGCGCGTAGTGGAGCAGCGCAGAGGCGGCGGTCGGTCCGTCGAGCGTGACGGCTTCCGCCCCCAGCGTCTCCGCCAGGCGCAGGACCTCGATCCGGCGATTGCGCGTCTCCTCGTCCAGCCGCAGCATCGAAGGTGTCTCGACGGAGACGACGGTCCACTCGGCATCCAGCGCGTCGGCGAAGCGCTTGCCGAACCGCACGAGTTCCTCGCCCTGGCTGCCCGGACCGACCCCGATGATGAATCGATCGCGTGCCAGCCAGGGCTGCGAGATCCGCTCGCGGCCCGAGTACTCGCGCGCCGCAGCGTCCACGCGATCGGCCGTCTGGCGCAGCGCCAGTTCGCGCAACGCCAGCAGGTTCGGCTTCCGGAAGAAGCGCTCAAGGGCGGCGCCCACCTGCTCGGGAAGGTAGACCTTGCCGGCGCGCAGCCGGTCGAGCAGGTCGTCGGGCGGCAGGTCGATCAGCTCGATCTCCGCGTCCTCGAGCACGTGGTCGGGCACGGTCTCCTGCTGCCGGACGCCCGTGATGCCCGCCACCACGTCGTTCAGGCTCTCGAGGTGCTGCACGTTCAGCGTCGTCCAGACGTCGAGACCGGCGGCGAGCAGTTCGTCGATGTCCTGCCAGCGCTTGGGATGGCGCGGCGCCGGGTCGCCGTCGACGACGTTCGAGTGCGCCAGTTCGTCGACCAGCGTGATGCCCGCGCGACGGCGCAGCGCGGCGTCGATGTCGAACTCGCGTCGGGTCACCCCGCGATAGCTCACGCCCAGCGTCGGCAACTGCTCCAGTCCGTCGAGCAGTCGCTCCGTCTCGGACCGGCCATGCGGTTCGACGTAACCGACGACGATGTCGCTGCCGCCTGCCCGGGCCGCGCGCGCCGCCTCCAGCATCGCGTAGGTCTTGCCCACGCCGGCCGAGGCGCCGAAGAAGATGCGCAGCCGGCCCCGCGCGGCGCGCGCCTCCTCGCGCTGCACGTCGGCCAGCAGCCGGTCCGGGTCGGGTCGCGTCGGGTCGATCACGTCAACGCAGATCGTCCAGGGCGAGGTTGAGTTCCAGCACGTTCACTCGAGGTTCGCCCAGCAGCCCGAGTGTACGACCTTCGACGTGCCGCGCCACCAGTTCGCGCACTTTGCCGGCCTCGAGGCCGCGGGCGCGCGCGATGCGCGACACCTGGTAGTACGCCGCGGCGGGCGAGATGTGGGGGTCGAGGCCGCTGGCCGAGGCGGTGACGAGGTCGACCGGAACCGGCGCGGCGTTGCCCGGGTCGGCCGCCTGCAGCGCCGCCACGCGCCGTGCCACGACCTGTGCAAGGGCCGGATTGGTGGGGCCGGTGTTGGTGCCGGTCGACGCGCCGCCGTTGTACGGCTGCGGCCCCGTGCCCGACGGCCGGCCCCAGAAGTGACCCGGTGCCGAGAATGCCTGGCCGACCAGCGACGAGCCGACCGGGCGGCCGTCGCGTGCGATGACGCTGCCCGTCGACGCCGACGGAAACGCGATCCTCGCGACGGCGGTGACGACGAGCGGATACGCCACGCCCGTCACGAGCGTCAGCGCCAGGAAGCTCACCAGGACCGGACGGATATTGCGCAGCATGGCGTGACCTCAGGCCAGGTGGAAGGCGACCAGCAGCACGTCGATCGCCTTGATGCCGATGAAAGGCACCGCGATTCCGCCGAGACCGTAGACGAGCAGGTTGCGCCGCAAGAGGCTCGCGGCCGACGCGGCGCGCGTCTTCACGCCGCGCAGCGCGAGCGGCACCAGCGCGACGATGATCAACGCGTTGAAGATGACCGCGGAGAGGATCGCGCTCTCGGGACTCGCGAGGCGCATGACGTCGAGCGCGTCCAGCGCGGGGTAGGTCGCCGCGAAGGCCGCCGGGATGATCGCGAAGTACTTCGCGACGTCGTTGGCGATCGAGAAGGTCGTCAGCGCGCCACGCGTCACCAGCATCTGCTTGCCGACGTCGACCACCTCGATGAGCTTGGTCGGGTTCGAGTCGAGGTCGACCATGTTGCCGGCCTCCTTGGCGGCCTGCGTCCCGGAGTTCATGGCGACCGCGACGTCGGCCTGCGCCAGCGCCGGCGCGTCGTTGGTGCCGTCGCCGCACATGGCGACCAGGTGCCCCTCGGACTGGTACCTGCGGATCAGCTCCAGCTTGTTCTCGGGCGTCGCCTCGGCGAGGAAATCGTCCACGCCGGCCTCGGCCGCGATGGCGGCAGCGGTCAGCCGGTTGTCGCCGGTCACCATGACCGTGCGGATGCCCATCTGTCGCAGCTCCGCGAAGCGTTCGCGGATGCCGCCCTTGACCACGTCGCGCAGCTCGACGACGCCGAGGACGCGCGCTCCGTCGGCCACCACCAGCGGCGTCGCGCCCTGTCGCGCGACGTCGTCGACGCTGCGCGTGACGGCCGCGGGCCACGCGCCATGTTCGGCCTCCACGAACGAGCGGACGGCATCCGCCGCGCCCTTGCGCAGCCGGCGGCCCTCGAAGTCCACGCCGCTCGTGCGAGTCTGCGCCGAGAACCTGTAGAAGGTGTGCGGCTGGGTGGACAGGTCGCGGCCGCGCAGCTGGAACTGCTGCTTGGCCAGCACGACGATCGAGCGTCCCTCCGGCGTTTCGTCCGCGAGGGACGCGAGTTGCGCCACGTCCGCCAGATCCTGCTCGGCCACGCCGGGCGCCGGATGAAAGGCGGTGGCTTGCCGGTCACCGAGCGTGATCGTGCCGGTCTTGTCGAGCAGCAGTACGTCGACGTCGCCCGCCGCCTCGATCGCGCGTCCCGAGGTGGCGATCACGTTGGCCCGCACCATGCGATCCATGCCGGCAATGCCGATCGCCGAGAGCAGGCCGCCGATGGTCGTCGGAATCAGGCACACGAGCAGCGCGACCAGCACGACGATCGAAACCTCCTGGCCGGCGCCCGCCGCCTGCACGGCGTATGCGGAGAACGGGGCCAGCGTCGCGGTGGCGAGCAGGAACACGAGGGTGAGCATCGCCAGCAGGATCGACAGCGCGATCTCGTTCGGCGTCTTGCCGCGCCGGGCGCCTTCGACCATGGCGATCATCCGGTCCAGGAAGGACTCGCCCGGGTCGCTGGTGACGCGCACGACCAGCCAGTCCGAGAGCACGCGGGTGCCGCCCGTGACCGACGAGAAATCGCCGCCGGCTTCCCGAAGCACCGGGGCCGACTCGCCGGTGATCGCACTCTCGTCGACCGAGGCGACGCCCTCGACGATCTCGCCGTCGGCCGGGATGATGTCCCGCGCCTCGACGAGGAAGTGGTCGCCCTTGCGCAGGCTGTTGGCCGGGACCGGCGTGTGGGCATCGGTGCGTCGGGTACCCGCCAGGCGCCGGGCCGTGACTTCGCGGCGCGTCGAGCGCAGCGCCGCCGCCTGGGCCTTGCCGCGTCCCTCGGCCACCGCTTCCGCGAAGTTCGCGAACAGCACCGTGAGCCACAACCACCCGGCGATCGACAGCACGAAGGCGGCGCCGCCCGCGGCGCGCTGCAGCCCGGACGCCGCGGCCAGGCCGATCGCGGTCGTCAGCACGCTGCCCGCGAAGACCACGAACATCACCGGGTTGCGCGCCTGGACGCGCGGGTCGAGCTTGCGGAAGGAATCGCCCACGGCCGCGAGCAGCAGGTCTCGGGTCACGAAGGCCCGGCGAGCGGCCGTGGCACGGGGCGGGTCGCGGTCGGTCATGGGGTCACCATCTGCAGGTGTTCGACCACCGGGCCCAAGGCCAGCGCCGGTACGAAGGTGAGTGCGCCGACGAGCAGGACGATGCCGACCAGCATTGCGACGAACAGCGGCGTGTGCGTGGGCAGCGTGCCCGAGGTGATCGCGACCTTGCGCTTGGCCGCGAGGCTGCCCGCGATCGCCAGCACCGGAAGCATCAACCAGTACCGCGACAGCCACATCGCGACGCCGAGGGCGAGGTTGTAGAACGGGTCGTTCGCCGAGAGGCCGCCGAAAGCGCTGCCGTTGTTGTTGCCGGCGGAGCTGAAGGCGTACAGGATCTCGGAGAAGCCGTGAGCCCCGGGGTTGCCGACCCTGGCCGCCGCGTCCGGCACCATGCAGGCCGCCGCCGTGCCGAGCAGCACGACGAAGCAGGGGATCAGCAGCACGAGCGAGGCCATCTTGACCTCGTAGGCCTCGATCTTCTTGCCGAGGTATTCCGGGGTCCGGCCGACCATCAGCCCGGCAATGAACACCGCGACGATCGCGAACATGAGCATGCCGTACAGGCCGCTGCCCACGCCGCCGAACACGACTTCGCCGAGCTGCATCAGCCACAGGGGCACGGCCCCGCCGAGCGGCGTGAACGAGTCGTGCATCGAGTTCACCGAGCCGTTCGAGGCGGCGGTGGTCGCGGACGCCCAGAGTGTCGAACCGGCGATGCCGAAGCGGACCTCCTTGCCCTCCATGTTGCCGCCCGCGTGCGAGTCCGAGGCCGCCTGGTCGACCAGGGCCGGACCCAGCCGGGGATTGCCGGACTGCTCGGCCGCGTAACCGCCAATGGCGAGCGGCACGAAGATGACGAGCATGGCGGCGAGCACCGACCAGCCCTGGCGCGTGTCGCCGACCATCCGCCCGAACGTGTAGCAGAGCGCGGCGGGAACCAGCAGGATGGCCAGCATCTCGAGGAAGTTGCTGAACGGCGTCGGATTCTCGAACGGGTGCGCCGAGTTGACGTTGAAGAAGCCGCCCCCGTTGGTGCCGAGTTGCTTGATGGCGACCTGGCTCGCGGCCGGGCCGAGCGGCAGGGTCTGCTGCGTGATGACCTGCGCCTGCGTCACCGGGGCGCCGCGGGCGTCGAGGATCGCCCGGCCGCCGGCATCCGTCACCGGGACCCGCACCGTGACGGGCTCCAGCAGGTCCACGCTGCGATAGGGGGCAAAGCTCTGCACGACGCCCTGGCTGGCGAGCGCGATGGCGAGCACGATCGACAGCGGCAGCAGGATGTGCAGCGTGCCGCGCGTGAGGTCGACCCAGAAGTTCCCGACGTACGCCGATTCGCGCCGGACGAAGCCGCGAATCAGCGCGACCAGCACCGCCATGCCGGTCGCGGCGGACACGAAGTTCTGCACCGCGAGTCCGAGCATCTGGGTCAGGTAGCTCAGCGTCGTCTCGCCGCCGTAACCCTGCCAGTTGGTGTTGGTGGCGAAGCTCACGGCGGTATTGAACGCCGAGTCCGGGGTCACGTTCGCCAGTGCCTGCGGGTTGAGCGGCAACCAGGCCTGGCAGCGCTGCAGCACGTACACGACCACGACGCCCAGCACGTTGAACGCAAGCGCGGCCAGGCTGTACTGCTTCCAGGTCTGCTCGGCGTTGGGATCCACTGCGGACACGCGATACACCAGTCGCTCGATGGATCCCGTCACCGGCGTCAGCCACGTGCGCTCGCCCTGGTAGACGCGCGCCATGTACGCGCCGAGCGGACGCACGAGCGCGACCAGCACGGCCAGGTAGAGCAGGATCTGCAGGGCGCCCGGGAGGGTCACTGGAACTTCTCCGGTCGCAGCAAGGCGACGAACAGGTACACGCCCAGCCCGAGTGCGAGGCCGAGCGCACTCCACTCCAGGGCCGTCACTTCGGTCCCCTCAGGCGGTCGATCAGCCAGTACAGCCCGTACGTGGCGCCGCACAGGACGATAGTGAGCACAGCGACTTCGAATTCCATGGCGACCTGCTCCGTCGACGGGTTCGGACGAGTGCAGGTTGCCGCGCCGGCCGGCGGCCGGGCAGGCGGATTCGCGTGAAAAAATCGACCCCGGCGTGCGGGCGGGGTGCGATCCCGGGCGGGATCAGCCGCCGCGGCGGCGCGGCAACAGTTGCTGGCCGAAGTGGGCCGCCAGCACCGCGTTCGCGGTGCGCTTCGCCTGCCGGACCCACCACGGCGTGAGGCGCCCGAATTCCCGCATCGAGAGCATGAAGGCCGTGTCGACGGCTTCGATCGAGTAGTACGCGACCCGCAGGTTGTCTCGGTGGCGGGGCAGCACGAACCACTCGTCCAGGCGGCGGATCAGGAAGCGCGCGCGGTCGAAATCCGCATCGCGGTCGAGCCGCTTCAGTTCCGGCGGCGTGTAGCCGCCGATGGTGAGCTTCGCGAGCACCGGATTGCGCCGCTGGTAGCGCGCCGAGCGGTCGATCAGGCACTCCACCAGCAGCCGCCACGAGCCGGTGGCCCTGGCCGGCAGCGGCCGTGCGAGCCACGCGTCGTGACGCGCGCCGAGTTCCGCCAGCAGGCCGCGCAGCAATGCCTCCAGGTCGGGATAGAAGTGCCGCGCCGAACCGTGGGGAATGCCGGCCCGGGCGCAGACCGCCACGAAGGTGAGGTCGCGGAAGTCCCGCGCCTGCAGCAGGGCCTGCGCCGCGTCCAGCAGCCGCTGCCGGCGTTCGTCGCCACGTCGTTGCGTGCTGCGTGCGGAGGGGGGAAGGGGTCGCTCGCGTTTCATTGTTCGGGCCCGTCGTCGTCGTCCGATCTTAACAACTCCTGCCGCTGGATTGCGGCTGCGCCCTGGGCTCGCTGCGCCGCATCAAGTGCCGGCGGTCGCGCTGCGAACTCGCCAAATGGCGAGTTCGCGTTTGCAAAGCATTCCGGATTCGGCATACTCGGCTGCACGAGCGGCGTCGACGCCGCCGGTTGGGGAGAATCAGGTGATCGGCGATCGTGCGGGGCGCGTGGGCGCCACGGCCGCGACTCTATGCGCGGCGTTCCTGCTGACGGCGGCCGGTGCGGCCGGCGCCGCGGCCCCGCCGCGGCCGCAGGAGTTCGACATCTGCCAGGGTTGCCACGGCGTCTACGCGCAGGGCAACGCCGAGCTGGGCGCGCCGCGCATCGCCGGCCTCGATCCACGCTACATCGGCCGCCAGCTCGCCGATGTCCGCGACGGTCGTCGTGGCGCCGCGGCCGGGGACGCCTTCGGGGCTCAGATGGTGCAGATCGCGGCCATGCTCGACGACACCGCCATCGGACGCCTGTCCGCCTACGTCGGCGCGATGCCCGAGGTGACGGCGCCGGCGACGCTCAGCGCCGACGCGAAGGCAGGGCAGGCGGCCTACGCGACCTGTGCCGCCTGCCACGGTGCGAACGGCGAGGGCGGCGCGGCGTTCGATGCCCCGCGACTGGCCGGCATGTCCGACTGGTATCTCGAGCGCCAGTTCGCGGCCTTTGCCGCCGGGCGGCGCGGCGTCGCGGCGAACGACGAGCGTGGTGCCGCGATGCGCGGCATCGCCGCGACCGTGGCCGGCGAGCAGGCGGTGCGCGACGTGATCGCCCACGCCGTGTCGCTGCCCGGAACCGCCGTGGCCGCCGCGCCCGGCGACTGTGCGGGCTCCGCTTCCCGGCCATGCACCGCGTCGCACTGAGCCTCGCGTCCCTGCTGGTCGCCGGCCAGGCGCTGGCCGCGTCCTTTGCCTTGAGTTCGCAGTGCCCGCCCAGCTTCGATCTGGGCGAGGACGGACGCTGTGGCCTCGTCAGCCTGTACCAGTGGTACACGGCGGCGCCGGGGCAGGGCGGCCTGCGCGCGCCGCTGCCCGAAATGACGGGCCGGTACACGCCCAGGCAGATCGACCTCGGCCGCCTGCTGTTCTTCGATCCCGTGCTCTCGGGCGACGGCCGGGTCTCGTGCGCGCACTGCCATCACCCCGACCTGGCCTACGGCGACGGTCGCCCGACGGGCATGGGCGTGGGCGGCGCCGGGATCGGACCGGCGCGGCACGACGGCCGGGCGCTGTCGCGCAACACGCCGAGCCTCTGGAACGTCGGCTTCCTCGGGCGGCTGTTCTGGGACGGCCGCGCGGCCTCGTTGCCGGCGCAGGCCGCCGGGCCGCTGTTCGCGCCGGACGAAATGGGCAGCACGCCCGAGCACGTCGCGCGGGTGCTCGGCGACAACGCCGAGTATCGCCGGCTGTTCGCCGAGGCTTTCGGGCGCGCCGCGTCCCGGCCGATCACGCTCGAGGAAGTGACCACGGCGCTGTCGGCGTTCGAGACCTCCCTCGTGTCGCTCAACAGCCGCTTCGACCGGTACGCGCACGGCGACCAGCAGGCGCTGAGCGAATCCGAGGTGCGGGGCTGGAACGTGTTCCGCGGCTTCGTGGGTCGCTGCTCGCAATGCCACGTGCCGCCACTGTTCGCGAGCGACGACCTCGCCGCCGTCGGCGCGCCGGCGGTGCCCGGACAGCCGTACGACCGGGGCGCGGGTGCGCTGCCGCCGGGCAACCCGACCCTGGACGGCGCGTTCAAGGTGCCGACGCTGCGCAACGTCGCGCTCACGGCGCCTTACTTCCAGGCGGGCCAGTTCGCCACGCTGGCCGAGGTCGTCGACTTCTACAACGCGCCGCGCGGCCACGCCGTGCCGCCGGGCGCCGGCGTGCAGATCCACTGGCACGTCCACATGACGCGCGCCGAACTGCCGCCGGGCGACGTCGCGGACCTGCTCGCGTTCCTGGCCACGCTCACCGACGTCTCGATGGCGCCGCAGGTCCCTGCGGCCGTCCCGTCGGGGCTGCCCGTCGTTCCGAGGCTCCACCCATGAGAGTAACCACCCCATGAAGCCGGCCCTGTCCCCTGCCCGCTGGCGCGGTTGCGGCGTCCTGCTGCTGCTCCTGCCGGCCACCGTCGCCCTCGCCGCGGGTCCGTCGCGCGTCGAGGATTCCGCGGCCGACGCGGTCTACGACTGCCCGATGCCCGCGCCGGAGCAGTTCGAGGCGCGCGTCGCCGAACTGTCGGCGGCGGTCTGGGACAAGAACAGTCTCGGCTGCGCGGCCGACCTCATGTCCGCCGCCGCCGAGGGTGCCGCGGCGGATCCGGCCACGCAGGTCCTCTCGCTGCTCGCGAACGTCGCCTACATCTCGCACGTCAACCTGCTGTGGGACTTCGACCTGTACGGCATCCGCGTGCCCGAGTGGTCGGCGCGGATCCAGCACGCCATCGGACACGCCAATCCCATCGACCAGCGCCTCGCCGCGCTGCCGGTGGAGGATGCCGACATCCTCGCCGCCCGTGCGCTCTACAAGCTCACCTGGCCGACCAAGGTGGCCGACGCGAAGACGGTCATCACCGAGACGCGCGCCGCGCAGGCGCTGCTCGAGCGGGCCGTGGCGAAGGACCCGAAGGCCCTCGGCGGCAACGCCCTGTGGGTGCTCGGGCGCGTGTACTACGACCTGCCCGAGTTCGCGGGCGGGGACGGCGTGAAGGCCGTCAAGCTGCTCGAGCAGGCGCACGCGCAGACGCCGAAGAACCTCTCGCTGCTGCGCTACTCCGCCTACGTCTACGCCCAGGACCGCGAGCCGGCGCGGGCGAAGGCGCGGCTCGCCGAGATGCTCGCCGTGGAGCCCGACCCGGCCGACCTGCAGACGGCGGCCGACGAGCTGAAGAACGCCCGCGACCTGGCCACGCGCCTCAAGGACGCGACGCTCGCCCAGAAGCTGACCGACAAGCGGGACGTGCTGCTGAAGGCGCACCCGCAGCTGCTCGCGCGCAAGCCGACGGCCGCCAACATGCACGGCGGCGTCGATCCCATCACTGGCAAGGAGTACTGACCCATGCGCCGCACACTCTCGTTCAGGGCGGGCGCGATGGCGCTGGCCGCGGCCTGCGCGTCGCTGCTGGCTGCGCCCGCCTGGGCCGCGGCCTGGGTCGTGAAGGAGGGCGAGTCGATCCAGGCGGTCGTCAAGCGCGCCGCGCCCGGCGACCGCATCGAGGTCGAGCCCGGCCTCTACCGCGAGACGGTGTTCATCGACAAGGACGGCATCGAGCTGCGCGGCATCGTGCGCGAGGGCCGCTGGCCGGTGCTCGACGGCGAGAACCGGCTCAACGACGGCGTCCTGGTGTCCGGGCACGGGGTCACGATCGAGCGGCTCTGGGTCAGGCGCTACAAGGGCAACGGCATCATGACGCAAGGTGCGAACAACTATCGCATCGTCTACAACGTCGTCGAGGGCCCGACCTTCTACGCGATCTTCCCGCAGTTCGGCAGCAACGGCCTCGTCGCGCACAACATCGTGTACGGCTCCGAGGACGCGGCGATCTACGTCGGCATGTCGCGCAACGTCGACGTGGTGCACAACGAGACCTACGACAGCATCATCGGCATCGAGAGCGAGAACTCCGACGACATCCTGATCGAGAACAACTATGTCCACGACAACGTCATCGGCATCGCGACGACCATGCTGCCGAGCCTGCCGGTGAAGGTGTCCGACCGGCTGATCGTTCGCAACAACGTCGTCGCCCGCAACAACCGCAAGAACGACGCCCCGCCGGGCGCGATCACGGCCGGCGCGCCGCCCGGGCTCGGCATCCTGGTGCTCGGCACGGACCACACGACGGTCGAGGGCAACCTGATCCGCGACAACGACGGCATCGGCGTGATGGTCTCCGAGACCAACTTCCTCGTCACGACGCCGGACGACCGCATGGACCCGTTCCCCGACGGCACGCAGGTGCTGCGCAACGTGTTCATCGGCAACGGCGGCAAGCCGCAGGGCACGCTCAAGGACCTGCTCGACATCGCCGGCGTCGAGCGCGGCGTCGACGTGCTCTCGACGGGCAAGGGCCGCGACAACTGCATCGCCGAGCGCGGCACCGTCACCACCCTCGGCACGCGCAACTTCGCGGACTGCGCGGCGGGCGCGACCTCGGCGGCCGTCGCGACGATGCGCACGCCGAAGCCGGTGGTTGCCGCGCCGTTCACCGCCGACCAGAAGGGTCGCCTGACCTATCTCGCGGTGTGCACCGGCTGCCACACCTACAACTCCAAGCTGGTCGGGCCGCCGATGGTCGTGATCAAGGCGCTCTACGGCAAGGACGCGCAGAAGCTCGCGGACTTCATCGCGAAGCCGACGCACAAGCGGCCCGACTATCCCGAGATGCCGTCGCAGGACTACCTGCCCGACGACGTCCGCCTGGCGGTCGCCCGTTACATCCTCAACGAACTCAGCCACTAGACATGGTCACTCGACCGAAGGGGTCACGCATGAACCGGAATGAGAAGCGGCAGACCGCCCTGGCACTCGCGCTGGGCGTGGCCGCGGCCCTGCAGGCCGCCGCGGCGCAGGACACTCCGGCGTCCGGCAGCGGGCAACTCGAGGAGATCACCGTCACGGCAACCCGGCGCGTCGAATCGGTGCAGACGGTGCCGATCTCGATCACCGCGCTCAGTGGCGAGCAGCTCGCGAACATGGGCGTGGCCGAGACGCGCGACCTCGTCGGCCTCGCGCCGAACCTCTCGCAGCAGGGCTCGTTCGCGCACACCTCGCCGAGCTTCTTCATCCGCGGCGTGGGCTCGACGCAGTTCAACCCGAATGCGAATTCCAAGGTGGGCGTCTACCTCGACGACATCTACCTCGGCTCGCCGGCCGTGCAGGGCTCGCAGATCTTCGACGTGGCCAGCGTGGAGATCGCCCGCGGCCCGCAGGGCACGCTGTTCGGGCAGAACACCACGGGCGGACTCGTCCGCCTGATCACGAATCGCCCGGAGGTCGGCGTCGGCTTCACGGCCGACCTCAGCCTCACGGCCGGCAGCTACGGACAGCTCGACCCCGAGGCCGCCATCGGCTTCGGCACCGGCGAGCACAGCGCGGCGCGCGTGGCGGTCTCGTACCAGTCGCGCGACGGACTGCAGCACAACCAGCTTCTGCATTCCGACGACGGCGAGGTCGACGCGCTCGCCTGGCGGGCCCAGTGGCTGTGGCAACCGATGGACGACGTCGACGTGCTGCTGAAGGCGCACGGCAGCCGCGACCGCAGCGAACTGCTGCCCTACAAGCAGGTCGGCCTCGTCGACCCGACGTCGGGCGGTCCCTGCCCGACGCGGCCGCGTCTCGGCAGCGGCTGCACCGACTTCTTCGGCTATGCCGACTCGACCGACTTCCACGAGGGCGCCTGGGACGTGAAGTCGCAGTACACGCACGTGGACTCCACCGGCGCCTCGATCAACGTCGACTGGCGCCTGCCGGCCTTCACGTTCACTTCGGTGACCTCGTTCGAGGAGAACACGTCCAAGGTGCACGAGGACGCCGACGCCAGCCCGAACTACGTCATCACCGGCAACTACTACGGCAATCCGCGCCAGACGAGCCAGGAGTTCCGCCTGACCTCGCCGCAGGGCACGCTGAGCTGGATCGCCGGCGCCTACTATTTCCACGAAGACCTCGACAGCAGCGTCGGCTTCCCGGTGCCCGGGTTCGGCCCGGGGGCGCTCTCCGGCGGCCTCACCGACGTGCCCGAGGGACTCGGACAGGTCTCTGCCATGACGACCGACAGCTACGCATTGTTCGGCAACGTCGACTACGCCGTGACCGAGCGCTGGAAGCTGACCGCGGGCCTGCGCTACACCCATGAGACCAAGGACGTCGACTACGCGGCGTGGCTGCTCGACGTGTCGGACATCGGCAACATGGACCTGCTGGTCAATCGCAGGATCGTCGATCGGGCCATCGTCCAGACGATCGACTTCGGCGAGAAGAAGTCCTGGGACGACGTGTCGGGCCGCCTGTCCGCGTCCTACAAGGTGTCCGACGACGTGCTCGCCTATGCTTCGGTGGCCCGCGGCTTCAACAGCGGCAACTACAACGGCGGCGCCGTGCAGGACCAGACCGAGGCGAGCCTCGTCGATCCGGAGACGCTGCTCAGCTACGAGGTCGGCCTCAAGTCCGAGCTCGGCGGCCAGTTGCGCCTGAACGTGTCGGCGTTCTACTACGACTTCACCGACCAGCAGGTGTTCGTGCTCGCCTCCGGCAGCAGCGGTGTCCCGGTGCAGCAGCTGTCGAACGCGGCGGCCTCGACGCTCTACGGCATCGAGCTGGAGGCGATCTGGCGGCCGGTCGACGCGCTGACGGTGCAGCTCGGCGCCGGTTACACGCACTCGAAGTTCGACGAGTTCGAGACGCCGCTCGGCCAGGACCTGAGCGGCGGCACGCTGCCGAGCGCGCCGAAGACGAACGTCAACGCCATGGCGGTCTACACCATCCCGACGGGCATCGGCGCCTGGGCCATCGAGGCCGACGCGAAGTACCAGAGCAAGCAGTATTTCTCGGTCAACAACGATCCGATCCTGAGCCAGGATGCCTACACCGTCGCCAACGCACACGTGTCCTGGACGTCACCGGACGAGCACGCGACGGTGACGGCCTGGGTGCGCAACCTCGCGGACGAGGAGTACCTGGTGGCCGGCTTCGACCTCGCGTCGTTCGGCTGGGACCAGTGGGTCGTCGGCGAGCCGCGCACGTACGGCGTGACCGTCGAGTACCACACGCACTGACCGGGGAGGGGGCGCGCATGTTTTCACTCAAGGGCATGACGGCCGTGATCACCGGCGGCACGTCGGGCATCGGCGAAGCCGTGGCGGCCAGGTTCGTGGCCGCCGGTGCGCGCGTCGTCATCGTCGGGCGGCGCGACGCCTCCGCGCTGGCCCGGCAGATCGGCGCCGTGGCGGCGGTGCGCGCCGACTGCGCGCAGGAGGACGAGGTCGCGCGCGCACTGGCGGACGCGCGTGCCGTGCTCGACGAGGAGATCGACGTCCTCGTCAACAATGCGGGCATCGAGAACACCGGGCCGTTCATCGCGGACGCGACCGGCGCGGAGCTGCAGCGCATCTTCGCGATCAATACGTTCGCGGTCTTCCACGGGCTGAAGTACGGCCCGGCGCACATGCGGGACGGCGGCGCCGTCATCAACACGGCGTCGATCGCGGCCGACCTCGGCATTCCCGGCTACAGCCAGTACTCGGCGTCCAAGGCGGCGGTACTCAGCCTGACGCGCTCGGCGGCCGTCGAGCTGGCGCCCCGCGGCATCCGCGTCAATGCCGTGTGCCCGGGCAGCGTCTTCACGCCGATGCTGCCGCAGGACCACCCGGAGGTGCCGCTGACGACGCGCATGTGCCCCCTCGGCCGGGTCGGCACGACGGACGACCTGGCGGGCGTCTACCACTTCCTGGCGGCGCGGGAGAGCGCCTACGTCAGCGGCCAGGCCATCGCGGTCGACGGCGGCTTGCGGGCGGGCGTCAGCCTCGGGACGCTGGAGGCGGTCGCCATGGCGGCCGGCGCTGGCTAGCCGCCGCCGGAAGGGTTAACGTTCCTGCGGACAGCTCGATACCCAAGCCCGCACTGGGAATGTCTGCCCGTGCGGCACCGCAGCAGTGCGGTGGCTCGGCAAATCACAACTTCGAAACCAGGGGACAGACGATGCGCTACGCAGATCCGGGCACGCCCGGCGCCAAGGTCACGTTCAAGCCGCGCTACGACAACTTCATCGGCGGCAAGTTCGTGCCGCCCGTCAAGGGCCAGTACTTCGACAACCCGTCGCCGGTGACGGGCAAGGTCTTTTGCCAGGTCGCCCGTTCGACCGAAGAGGACATCCACAAGGCGCTCGACGCGGCGCATGCGGCCGCCGAGGCGTGGGGCAAGACCTCGCCGACCCATCGCGCGGCCCTCATGAACAAGATCGCCGACCGGCTCGAGGCGAACCTCGAGATGATTGCGGTCGCCGAGACCTGGGACAACGGCAAGCCGGTGCGCGAGACGCTCGCCGCGGACATCCCTCTCGCCATCGACCACTTCCGCTATTTCGCCGCCTGCGTGCGCTCGCAGGAAGGCACGCTGGCCGAGCTCGACGAGACGACGGTCGCCTACCACTACCACGAGCCGCTCGGCGTGGTCGGCCAGATCATCCCCTGGAACTTCCCGATCCTGATGGCGGCATGGAAGCTCGCGCCGGCCATTGCCGCGGGCAACTGTGTCGTGATCAAGCCGGCCGAGCAGACGCCGGTCGGCATCCTGATCGTTGCCGAACTGATTGCGGACATCCTGCCGCCGGGCGTGCTGAACATCGTCAACGGCTTCGGCCTCGAGGCCGGCAAGCCGCTCGCCTCGAGCAACCGCATCGCCAAGATCGCTTTCACCGGCGAAACGACGACCGGCCGCCTGATCATGCAGTACGCGAGCCAGAACCTGATTCCGGTGACGCTCGAACTCGGCGGCAAGAGCCCGAACATCTTCTTCGAAGACGTAATGGCCCAGGACGACGACTTCTTCGACAAGGCGCTCGAGGGCTTCACGCTGTTCGCGCTCAACCAGGGCGAGGTGTGCACCTGCCCGAGCCGCGCGCTGGTGCAGGAGAGCATCGCCGACAAGTTCCTCGAGCGCGTCGTCAAGCGCGTGCAGTCCATCCGGCAGGGACACCCGCTCGACACCGACACGATGATCGGGGCGCAGGCATCGACCGAGCAGGTCGAGAAGATCCTGTCCTACATCGACATCGGCAGGAAGGAAGGCGCGAAGCTGCTCACCGGCGGCGGCGCCGCGAAGATGGACGGCGACATCTCCGGTGGCTACTACATCCAGCCGACCGTGTTCCGCGGCCACAACAAGATGCGCATCTTCCAGGAGGAGATCTTCGGCCCGGTGGTGTCGGTCACCACGTTCAAGGACGAGGCCGAGGCGCTGCACATCGCGAACGACACGCTCTACGGCCTCGGCTCGGGCGTGTGGAGCCGCGACGGCAACCGCGCGTACCGCATGGGTCGCGGCATCAAGGCAGGCCGCGTGTGGACGAACTGCTACCACCTGTATCCGGCGCACTCGGCGTTCGGCGGCTACAAGCAATCCGGCATCGGCCGCGAGACGCACAAGATGATGCTCGACCATTACCAGCAGACCAAGAACCTGCTGGTGAGCTACAGCCCGAAGGCCCTCGGGTTCTTCTGATGGTCGAGCGGGTCTCGGCCACCGAGGCTGCACTCGAACTGATCGCCGTGCTGCGCGGGCAGCACGGCGATCTCATGTTCCACCAGTCGGGAGGCTGCTGCGACGGCAGCTCGCCGATGTGCTATCCGCGCGGCGAGTTCCTGGTCGGCGACTCCGACGTGCAGCTCGGCGAGATCGGCGGCGTGCCGTTCTACATGAGCCGCGCGCAGTTCGAGTACTGGCAGCACACCCACCTGATCATCGACGTCGTGCCGGGCCGGGGCGGCATGTTCTCGCTCGAGAACCCGACCGGCCGGCGGTTCCTCACCCGTTCGCGCCTCTTCACCGACCAGGAAGCCGCGGAGCTCGCGGCGGCGGAGGCGCGCTGAGCGTCTCCGCCGCGCGTTCATCGGGTCCGCCCGTCACAGCCTGAA